>JBOFGK010000022.1:0-8853 GCA_051649085.1 Mycoplasmatales bacterium
GTAAATAAATATAGCTTTGTCCATATTGATTCAAATTTCTACTCAGTACCCGACTCATATGTCGGAAAAGAATTACAAGTTCGAAAAAATCATGAGCGTATCAAAATTTATGATCAACATGTTTTGATTGTCGATACTCAACGATTAGTTAAAAAGAATGACTATAAAATTGATATTTCACATTATTTAACGACATTAAAAAAGAAGCCGGGTGCAATTGCACATAGCTTGGCTCTCAAACAAGCTACTCCCTGGCTCAAAAAAACTTTCGAAAATTATTATAGCACAAATCCTAGAGGTTTTGTCGACTTACTTACAATTATTCAAAAATATTCATTACAAGAAGTTTCATATGCAATTGAAGAAAACACTCGTAATAATCTTCCCGTTGAAAATAGTTATATTATTGATACAATTCTAAAAAGATATGACGCTACTATCAATATTCAAGCAAAAGAAATAGCAATTGAGCACACATGTCATACACAATTATCAGATATTAGTAATTTGTATAAACAAGGAGCGTGCAAATGGAAAAACTAATTCAAACATACGCCAAGCAATTACGATTACCATATTTGACTGAACACATTGGTCAGCATCTCGAACAAGCAAGAACAGAGAATAGTACGTATGAGGAGTTCTTACTTCAGTTATTTGAATATGAAATTCAATTGCGGAAACAAAATAGTATTAATAACCGCTTGCGACAAGCAAAATTTCCATATGCCAAGCAACTCGAAACACTGGATATTAGTGCACTACCAGATGAAGCTCAACTCCATTTTCAAACCTTACGAAGTTTGTCATTTATCGAGCAGAAACAAAATATTATTTTCGCTGGTAATCCCGGAACAGGAAAAACACACCTGGCAATTGGTTTAGGTATAAAAGCTTGTCAAAATGGTCATCACGTCTATTTCGCACATGTACCAACTTTGATTATTCAATTAAAGGAAGCAAAAAGCGAACGAGTTTTTCAGCGATTGAAATCAAAGTTTGATAAATATCAACTAATCATTTTGGATGAACTTGGATATATATCATTTGACAAAGAAGGTGCAGAATTATTGTTTAACTTCTTATCAACACGTTGTGAGAAAGCTTCAACTATCTTTACAACTAATTTACCATTTTCACGATGGGACGAAATATTCCACGATCCAATTATCACTGCTGCAATGGTCGATCGGATTACACATAATTCATATGTCATTAATATGAATGGAGCTAGTTTCAGAATGAAAGAAAGCAGCCAATTTATCAAAAATCAACTTAATAATCTTGAATAGTTACATGTTAATAATTCAACCCGAATAAATATAAGCGGATATAGTTATTGAATGTTGAAAATTTTGATTTAAAATGTAAAAAAAGTATTTTTAATGACTATTTATACATGAAAGGTGCTATAATTTTGTCTGAGAGGTGATAGTCTATGCATATTGAATCAATTTATTTAGAAAATTTTAAGAACATCAAACAATCAACTATACTATTTAAAGAAAATACAACAGGCATTTACGGTCCAAACGGAAGTGGAAAAACATCAGTAATTGAAGCGGTAAAATTATTGCAGTTATATGTCACAATTTCAGAAAATAAACAAGCAGATATGATCAAAAATTATTTTCATTCACAGTGTCAACAAATGAAAATCGGTATTGTTTTTAAAGACGATAGTGAGTACATAAATTATGAAGTAACCTTTGAAAAATTTGCCGATGTTGTGCAAGTATCATCGGAAGTACTGAGTGTAAAATTGAATGAACCCCGCCTAAAGTATCATGTACTACTAAAAGTAGATAATGGCAGTGATAAAGTTCAGCCAATTGTAAAGGCGAAAAAAGAATCACGGCATGTAAAAGTAGCATATGATAAAAACACTTATGTGCGATTTATGCAATTCAATAGCTATTTCGCTTTATTAAATCGCAATGAACAGTCCGAATTCATCGGATTTGAAAAATTTGCTAAAGTTCAAAAAGCATTTGCTAAGCTTTTCGTGAGTATGCTAGAGGATAACGCAATTGCACAATTACAACTGGTCTTACCCTTGCATTTACACACAACAGATATCAATGGTGTTGTACCACTAAAATTAAATGGTGGGTATCATTTGAGAGAACATGTTAATATTCTCGGTGAAACAGTAGCCACGATTAATCATGTGTTTCATGCTATTTTCCCAGACCGACGACTAGAATTAGTCGAAAATGATAAAATCCAAACGGAAGATCGGGAACAAGTATCAATTACGCTATTTGTTGCCCGTGGAGAACTACGAATCCCAATTCATTTAGAATCGACGGGAACAATTAAGTTGATTGCTTTATTATCGGCATTAATTGCCTATATAAAATATGACGATTTTATCTTATTGATTGATGAACTCGATGCACATATTTATGAATACCTCTTATCAGTTTTATTGGAGAAAATGAGTAGCTATGCACGGGGACAACTGATATTTACTGCTCATAATTTATCACCATTAGAGCGACTGAACAAAAATTCAATTGTATTTGCCAATGAAACTGTTGAAGGGGTATCATTTGAATATTTAAAAAATGTAAAACCAACAACAAATATTCGCGACAAATATTTACGGGCGATTGCGTACAGTACCGAAGTTAACATTGAATTGAGTGGTATGAATGAATCGGCGTTAGACATGATAGTGAGGAATTTATAATGGCGAATACTGTTGTGTTATTTATAGTTGAAGGTGAGACGGATAATCAAACGTTACTTCCGTGTATTGAAGCCTTATTGAAAAAGCAGACTAAAAAATTAAAACCAATTATTGTTCGTGGCGATTTACTGACTCGGTATCGAGAAGGCAGTACAGAATATGAAGTGACAAGGAGTAACATTCGCCAAAAATTACAGGATTATGTGGAAAAAGAAATACGTAATGCAACACCGAAATTGAAAGTTAGTGATATTTTTGAAGTTTATTATTTGACTGATACTGATAATTGTTTTTTTGAAACAACATCACAAGCAGTAAATAAAAAAATGTGTTTGTTGGTGATGTTTAATCGGTTGGAAACGATTTGTGTCCGCAAAAAAGAACTTTCATTGAATATTCTTTTTATGCATAAAAATTTAGAATATGCATTGTATGGAATATTTGAAAATTTATCGATGCAAGAAAAAAATCGGTTGTCAGAACAAAACGGACTACGTTATTTTATGAATCCAGATCAATTGTATGAAGAGTTAATCGCTATTACACATTGGAAAACCTATGCAGATAGTTATCGTGAAATTCAAACAACGAAGGAACGGGCGACAAATGTGAATATTTTAATAGCTGAATTATTAGGGAAATAAGTGTATATATTATATTCACCAATAAAAAAGTAGACCAAATCTATTGAAAGTGAAGCATGTTTCCAAAGGAGTTGAACCACGTTGAGAACATGCGATAATATTTATGAGTTCTGATTTCAATCAACTTTTCTGTCGGAAGTGTTGCTTGGAATCTTTTTTTGTTTCTAGGAAGCGATATGAACGGAAAGTACACGATCAATTCATGCTGCAATCAGCATTTTATTTTCTGACAAACTCTGTATTTTTAAATCGCAACACTTTGTACTTTTAACTTGCATTATACATACACAGTATTCATATGCTTATCTATACTGAATATAGTATAGTGATAAATTCAATTCCGTGATATAATTATACAAACAATTATTGAGAGGAAGTGAGTAGAGATGGCAACTATTAGTTTAGAACGTGATATTATTTTAAATAAGCAAGATGGGATAATTTTACAAGAAACAAAGCCAACGAAAAAGTATTATGAAACGTTAGCAAAAGATAAAGAACAAAGTAAGCGTGTTATGTCGAAACCTACCTTGACATGGATGAAGAAAAAATGATCGTGACTTCATTATATGAATATCTGCAATACATTGTCGATGCACATCGAGTAGAAAATACTGCTGCAACAGAGAAACAACTGCAAAAATTAGCAAAACAAACACGGGCAGAGCGTGTCGAACAGACGTTCTTTTGCCAAAAAAATAGTGACATCGTTTTATTTTTATAGAATCGTGCAGCAGATAATGATTATCATCATGCAACACGAACATTTTTGGTGTTAGATCAATCTGAAGAACTGATTGGGTTCTTTACATTATCAATGAAAATCGTTGATATTAGTGAATTTGATCGTAAAACGAAAAAAAATTATATTTATTCGGGGAAAAGCCCGAATAATGTGACACATATACCGACAATTTTAATTGCCCAATTTGGAAAAAATGATCGCTTCTCCGAAATAATATCAGGTGATCAGCTTATGGAGTACGCACTCGAAAAAATTGATGAATTACGTTCACTAATCGGAACGAAAATTGTTTTACTCGATAGTGTGAATCATCCAAAAGTTTTAAGCTTTTATCGAAGTTTTGGATTTGCTGAATTTGGTGCAATTATTTCTGAAATTGATGAGTCCTTACAGCCGATGTTTCTTGATGTGAGTAAATAAATGGTTAGGCTACAGACAATTATTCCAAAAGCCAAAATGCCCCATTTCTGAGAAGAATGGGGCATTTTTAGGTGTTTACTAGTAGGGTAAGTTTAGCGTTGACTCAGCAGGTTTAAATAATTAGTTGACATCGTATAAATGAGCGGTTTTTGTTGTGCTTTTTCGAGCATGCCTTTTTGATACAGTTCGTTCGCAATCATATCGAGCTTTCACCGTGAATAGGGTAGGGTACAGCTTGGGCGAGTTGAATTTGACTAAAGCTACTATCTTCAGGAGCGAACCGGCGAAATTGCGCGAAAACATCCAATTGAAAGTGCTCAGTTTGGGGAAACGACTGATACATTTGCACGAGACCAACAAAACGCTTTTTTTTTTGCCTGCTGATTTAAATCATTGATCAATAAGTGGTTGATAAATTGGTTGTGACTGAACCATAGCCTGTTAAACATTTTTGATATTCGGCCTGAAAATCGTTAGGACTGAGCCATTTTTAAGGATTGACAATGACAACAATTGCAGCAACGATTACTGCACTCCATCTAGCCGTACAAAAAATAAATAACAGACCAACAACGAATTGGTGAATCTGCAGATACCGTCTTTGCGCGCGAGTTAAACTATTTACTACCATCTCGACTTCAAATGGATACATATAGCCAAACAAATTGCAAAGTAAATAAATATAGCTTTGTCCATATTGATTCAAATTTCTACTCAGTACCCGACTCATATGTCGGAAAAGAATTACAAGTTCAAAAAAATCATGAGCGTATCAAAATTTATGATCAACATGTTTTGATTGTCGATACTCAACGATTAGTCAAAAAGAATGAAGTTGCCAAAACCACACGGTAAAATTAAAAACATCCTGAATCGTGAGTTTGAAACACTAGTTGAGTATCGCAAGTAAAACTTTATCAATTTTGTCTAAAAAAGTGTTGCCATTCCAAGCCTGCCTTTAGCCGCTACTATACAATGTGCAGAATTCTAAAGTGAAATTAAGCAATATTTTCTTCTTAAAAGTGCTAAAATGTGATAATATGTATTTATAAGAAATAAATATCAATAAAAAATCGCAAAGGTCGTGGAAAAATGAATAGACAACCATATATTCCAGAAATTTTACCTTTAAATTTTTCAGATGCCGAAAAATTAAATATGTACAAAGAAGTTGAAAAACTACAAGAATTACTAATTATATTGAAATTCAAGTTGAATTCAGCGCTTATAAATGAAAATTTGTTACAATTATTTTCACTTATTGAATCAGTAGAATCAACAAGAATTGAAGGAACACAAGCTACTTTTTCTAGTATGTTAGAATTTGCGAGCACAAGTAAAACAAAAATAACCCATTCTGATGATGCAACAGAAGTCAATAATTACCAAGAGGCGCTCAGATATGGAGTCGAACAAGTCTTAAACGGCAATCCAATTTCAGTCAGACTTATAAAAAAATTACACGAAATTATTTTAGAAAATTCACGTGGAGCAAATCGTAGCCCTGGAGAGTTTCGAAAGATTCAAAATTGGATTGGAGAAGAAGGGAAAACAATTCAACAAGCAAGTCATATTCCCCCAGAACCACAAGAAATTGATAGTTATATAGCTAATTTAGAACGATATATCAATACTGATATGGATGACTTGCCAAAAATTGTTCGTGTTGCAATTATTCATGCCCAATTTGAAACAATCCATCCATTTCTAGATGGCAATGGGCGATTAGGTAGAATCTTGATTATTTTGTGTTTGCTAAATTATGGAGTGATTGATTCACCAATATTTTTCATGAGTCAAGAATTAGAAAAAAATAAATATTTGTATTATAGCTTACTGAATAACACTCGAAATAGTCCGGCAGAGTGGAATGAATGGATTACTTTTTTTATTACTTCTGCAAAAAAGCAAACACAATCATATTTAGTGAAAATTGAAGAGGTAGAGAAATTGTACACCGAATGGAAATCATTACATGACAGCCATGTATCTGAAAAAATATTAGCAGCCATTTTCAAAAAACCAATTTTCACAATAAAAGAAATAGTTGAAATTACTAATTTATCGTCAACAACAGTACGGAAATGGATTGATTTTTATCTCGAAAAAAGAATCATTCATGGTGATAGAAAACAGCGGAATCAAATCTTCTATTGCTATCAATTATTAAATATATTAGAACAATGATGTGCTAAGCAAAACTAAGTAGTATCCCTATTCAGTTGCTGACAGTTTTGTCTATGTCTCGTGCAATATATGTAACTTTAACCAAAAAGCAAAAACGCCCCGTTTCTGAGAAGAACGGGGCGTTTTAAAGTTTTTACTAGTAGGGTAAGTTTAGCGTTGACTCAGGGTTTCTAAATAATCACGAGGCATCGTATAAATGAGCGGTTTTTGTTGCATTTTTTCGAGCATGCCTTTTTGATACAATTCGTTCGCAATCGTATCGAGCTTTCGCCGTGAATAGGGTAGCGCTTGAGCAAGTTGAATTTGACTACAGCTACTATCTTCAGGAGCGAACCGACGAAATTGAGCGAAAACATTTAAAATTTCACCCTGCTCAATCGTAAGTGTTCCTAAATCAATTAAATCTTGAATTGTCTGCTCAATATTGCGCATTTGTTGTTTTTTCTCGGTTAGATCATTTAAAATATTTTGTTGACCAGTCGCAAGAAATTTGAGCATCTGCAAACAAAAGAAGGTTGCTTCACCGTGGTTATGCGGATGAGACGTCAGTTCGAAAATCTCATAGTAGGTCGCTTTTTGTTTATTGATTGTGTCTGCTAGCGAAATCGCACTGAAATTATCAAGTTCTTGGGCTAAAAATTGAAACAGCAGATAACGACCAACACGGCCATTGCCATCATAAAAAGGATGAATGTATTCAAAAAAGTAATGCATGAGCATAATTCGGTATAAAATTGGTACGGTTTCATCACGCATAAATAAAATTAAGTGATTCAAATGCTTAATGATTTTCGTTTCCGGTGTTAGACCGCGATGAAGCGCACGTGTACTGACCATTACCGTGACGGATTCCTTACGGAAAAGCAGCCCGTCGAGTTGGTCATCATCAGTGACATCATCGGCTACGAGTTGATTATAAATCGTCCGAAAATCAGCGACAGCATCCAATTGAAAGTGCTCGGTTTGGGTAAACGACTGATACATTTGCACGAGACCAACAAAACGCTTTTGGTTTTTTGGCGCCTGTTGGTTTAAAATCGCAGTTAACTCTTTTTTGGTACTCCGAACTTGCTCGATTTCATTGGTGCTTTGTAATTCATTGATCAATAAGTGGTTGAGATATTGCGTTTTGGCGAGGTTTGGCAGTTCATTGGCTAAAGTTTCAATTTTGTGGCTGAGTGCAATGATTTGCTCATTGAGCTGAAATAATTCCGGAATGTGCACGATAAAGAGCGGTAATTCGCTTTGAGAACTGAATTGTCCTTTTTGAATTGGCGTAATTGATAAATTGGTTGTGAATGAACCATAGCCGGTTAGACGTTTTTGATATTCAGCGTGAAATTCGTCAGGACTGAGCCGATAGTATAAATTTTTTAAGGATTGATAATGCATATAAAGCCCTCCTTTGAGAAATAAAGTGAAAAATAGCGGATATAATGTATTCTATTTTTCATTTTAAGTTATTTTTGCAAAATAAGATAGTATAAATTGACATGTATCCTGAGTTATTTATCGATAAATGACAATATTACTATATTTAGCAAGAAAAATGTAACTTTTGCTCATAAAAAATAGGCCATATTTATTGAAAGTGAAGCCTGTTTTCAAAGGAGTTGAACCACGTTGAGAACATGCGATAATATTTATGAGTTCTGATTTCAATCAACTTTTCTGTCGGAAGTGTTGATTGGAATCTTTTTTTGTTTCTAGGAATCGATGTGAACGGAAAGTAACGCGAATAGTGAATTCCGAAACCAGCGGTTCATTTTCTGATAAAATCAGCATTCATCGCGTAACAACAAATAATCGCGAGACTAGAAGCAACCGAAAAGCCGTTCAATAGATTAGTGTTTTTCAATCACTTTTCTTATGATTGATAATATTAAAATTGAAAATTAAAAAGATAATTTTTTTAAAATGCTGTCGATTGTAAAATATTCATCAAAAACATGATATACTTAATATTAAGATTATTTTATGTCATAATTTAGAATTCAGATGGGGAAAAGAAAGATGAGACAGCAACGGTATCAACGGTTAATGAAAAGAGTGATGTGTATCTGTGTAGTGAGCTTTTTAGCTATACAACCAGTGCAGATCCAGGCAGAAACAACCGAGCAACAGGTGGTAAAAGTTGGTTTTTATGAATATTTTCCGTATTA
>JBOFGK010000023.1:0-57760 GCA_051649085.1 Mycoplasmatales bacterium
AGCGAAGAAAACGCCCAGAAGGTGAGCGAAAATTTCGTCCAGAAGGTGAGCGAATAAAACGCCCAGAAGGTGAACGAAGAAAACGTCCAGAAGGTGAGCGAAAAGTTCGTTCTAAGTCAGAAGAATAAATTGAAGATACAGATGAAAAAAATTCATCAAATAACAAGTAAAAAAGTAGACTTTTGAAATTTTTTCAAAGTTTGCTTTTTTTTCACAAAATATCTTTTTAATTTGTTATAATCATCTTACAGTCAAAAATGGCTATTGAGAGGAGGGAGATGACAAATCAAATTCGTTTAAATGGTACTGAAGTTCGTTCACGTGGACAAGAATTTCGTAATCATGGTATGCAATTAGAAACGCAAATTCATCAGTTAGATAACTTAATGACTAGACTTTGTGATGAGTGGGATGGGATGAGTTCTGATCGATTCAATCAACAATACGCAAGTTTACGTCCAAGTTTTATTGAAATGCGTGAATTATTGGAAACATTAAATCAACAGCTAATTGCATCAGCACAAATTATGGAAGAGACAGATCAGCAAATTGCTAATAAATTTGTGCGTTAAATTTGAATTGACATGTAAATATGAAAAAAATAAGAAAAACTTCAATCAATTATCTAATAAAAAAACTAAAGGATTCAATCAATTAAATAATGTTTTTAAAAATGAAAGTATGTAGTTACTTTCATTTTTCTTACAATAAATTAGTTATATTAACAAGAAAAATCCTCTAAACGTTGAAATTATGATATACTATACAAAACAAAGGAGTGATGAATATGGAAATAATAAATAATTTATTAAATTTACTTTCAAGTAATCCAATATATATATATGGGATTCCGTTAGCGGGTCTTGTGTTCACGATTATGTTAGGATTTGTACAAGTAAAATATTTTAAAGTTGGGGTTAAAAATTTATTTACAGTTGGGGAGAAAAACAAAAATAAACAAAAAGAAGGTGTTTCTTCTTGGAAAGCTGCTGCACTTGCAATTGGAGGACGAGTTGGTACTGGAAATATTGCGGGGGTAACAGTTGCAATTTTAACAGGTGGTCCAGGAGCTGTTTTTTGGATGTGGGTTGCAGCCTTTTTAGGAATGGCAACAAGTTTTTGTGAAAGTACACTAGGACAAGTTTTTAAAACAAAAAATTCTGATCATGTGTATGTTGGAGGACCAAGTTACTACATTGAACATGGTTTAGGGAAAAAATGGAAACCACTTGCAAAATTGTATGCAATTGTAATGATCTTCAGTTTTGGACTGTTTTTTGTTTCACTTCAAACATCGACAATTTTATCGTCAGTTTCATCAACATTTAAAATTGAACAAAGCTCAATGGGTATGTTAATTTTCTTAATTTTGATTGCATGTGGAGTTGCGTATGCAGGCTTTGGTGGAATGGATAAATTAACGAATTTAAGTGCAATTATTGTTCCGCCAATGACAATTGGATATGCTTTATTAGTTGGAGTTATAATTGTAATTAATTTAGGAGAAGTTCCACGATTTTTTCAAATAGTATTTGAACAAGCTTTTTCAGTTAATGCCTTAATAAGTGGTGGAATTGGAGCCGCAATTACGAGTGGAGTTAAGCGAGGAATTTTTTCAAATGAAGCAGGACAAGGAAGTGGTGCAATTGCTGCTGCAACAGCAGAGGTTGATCATCCAGCACAACAAGGGTTTTCTCAAATGATTACTGTATTTATTGATACATTTATTGTTTGTACATTAACTGCGTTTGTAATTATTGTTTCGTGGAATGTACAAGGGTTTTTAGAACCAGGTGCAATTTCAACAGAACAATATGCAGGTTTACTAAGTGTTCTAGATGGAGGAGGACTTGCTTCAAGCGCGTTTGATAAATTATTGCCAGGAGCTTCAATTTTCTTAACGATCTTTTTATTCTTCTTCGCATTTACTTCGATCTTGGCAGAAATTGCATATGGTTTACAATCGGTTAAATATTTAACGGAATATGCAGCAGAAAATCGAAAAAAAGTAGCTCTTTTCATTTATAGTTGTGCAACAGTTGTGATGACATTAGCGACGCCTATTTTAGATTGGTTAGCAACTACATATCCACAATTTAATCTATTTTCGATGGCAGATAATATTGCGGCACTACTGTTTTATACAAATATTATTGCATTAGTAATATTATTACCATTAGTAAAAAAAACATTAGCAGATTACCAAATGAAATCAAAAACTGGTAAAAGACTTACATTCAAACCAAAAGATGTTGATTTGAAATTTAAAGAATCTGCATGGGATGAAGAATAGCAGGATATTCAAGGTGAAAACAAATGTTTTTCACCTTTTTTATGTAATTTAAGGTATAATATTTAAAGTGATGTGAGTTAATCGCTTGAATTTTTTTAATTCAAGAGGAAAGTCCATGCTCGCACATGCTGAGATGCATGTAGTGTTTATGATCAACGAAAAAATAAGTTGGTGGATTGTTTTCGAACAATTACGGAGCTTGATGTCCTAAGTCTCTTTGATATGGAATAGAGCGTAATAGTGCCACAGAGACGATTAGTTAGAAATGACGATATGAAACGCGGTAAACCCCATAAGCGAGAAACCCAAAATTTGGTAGGGGCACTTGATCTACGGAAATGAACTATGATCGAGATAACATTTTGTTATAGATAAATGATTAACACCACGTAAGTGGGACAGAACATGGCTTATGATCATCACTTTTAAAATTTTGTATTAAGGAGTAAAATGCGTAAAATATTCACAGTCCTATATGTATTGATTTTGGGAATACCAATGGTTATTGGGATCGGGATTGGAAAATTATTTAGGCTAAAACCGGCATATTATTTAAGCCTTTGTCGTCCACTAGCGAGTGGATTACGGAAGTTAATGGGAGTTAAATTTATAGTAACAGGCTTAGATAATATTCCTAAAGATGATGGATTTTTGATTGTTTCTAATCATGAAAGTAATTATGATGTGATTGCCGCATCAGAAGCTTTTCCTATGCCAATTGGTTTTATTGGAAAAAAAGAATTAGGTAAAATTTTCTTTTTTCCTTGGACAGTTGAAGGACTTGGTGGATTTTTAATCGATCGAGAAGATATTAGATCACAAGTTAAAGTAATTAGTGAAGCGGCTAAAAAAGTTCAAGACGGAAATGTTGTACTTATTTTTCCACAAGGAAGACGAACAGCGATAGAAGAAGATTTTAAACCTGGAAGTTTAAAAATAGCTTTTAAAGCGAAGAAAACAATTGTTCCAATTAGAATCACGGGTTCAAGACTGGCGTTTGAAGATTTTCGTTTTTCAAATCCACCAACAGTAACATTAGATATTTTAGAACCAATTACGTACGAAGAGTATAAAGACCGAAGTACGGTTGAACTTGCTAAAGAACTACAAGATAAAATATATGAAGGTAAGTAGAATTTTAAAGTTAACTACTGTAAATAAAGTAAATTAAAGATAAAGTTGTTTAAAGATAGTTAATTTGCGAGAAAATTACTATAATTCTTCGACCGATTGTTGTTAAATTAAGTAAACTATGGTATAATAATACCATGTGAATGTAAAATATTTATTATAAGGAGAATACATGCAAAAAGAGCAAATGATAAATCGTTTTGAAAGATATGTGAAAGTTCATACAACGTCTGATCCACAAAGTACAACCGTGCCAAGTACGAAAATTCAAAAAGATCTTGCAGTTATTTTAGTACAAGAATTAAAAGAATTTGGAATTAGTGTTGACTACGATAGTGAGCGTGGGTATGTTTATGCGAAAATTCCAAGTAACTTAGATAAAAATGTCCCAGTTGTTGGGTTTTTAGCACATATGGATACTGCACCTGATTTAACAGGTGAGTTTGTTAATCCACAAGTTATTTCAAATTATGATGGTGAAGTGATTAAATTAAATCATGAACATTCGTTAGATCCTGAAGTATTTCCTGAACTAAAAAACTATACTGGTAAGACTTTGATTACAACTGATGGAACAACATTACTAGGAGCTGATGATAAGGCGGGAATTACGGAAATTATGGAAGCTATTCGTTACATTGTTGAACATCCAGAATTTAAACATGGAGAAATCGCAATCGGATTTACAGTTGATGAAGAAATTGGTCGTGGAGCTGACTACTTTGACGTGAAGCGTTTTGGTGCTGACTTTGCTTACACAATGGATGGAGGAGATCCAGGTGAAATAGCTTATTCAAACTTTAATGCAGCAAGTGTAAAAATTGAATTATTTGGTCGTAATGTTCATCCAGGAACTGCGAAAAATCAGATGATTCATGCTGGTGAATTAGCAGCTGAGTTTATTAAATTATTCCCGAAATATGAAAAACCACAATATACAGAAGGCGAAGAAGGTTTTTACCATTTAACAAGCTTAACAGGTACAGTTGATAGAGCAGAAATTTGTTATATTATTCGTGATCACTCGAAAGTATTATTTGAACAAAAGAAAAACTACGTTCAAAAATCGTTTGATGAGTTCTTATCAGAACATGGTATTAATGGAACAATTAAAATTGAAGATAGTTACTATAACATGTTAGAAATAGTAAAAGACCATAAATATATTATTGATATTGCGATAAATGCAATTGAAAAATCTGGACTAACACCGGTTGTTGCTCCAATTCGTGGTGGAACTGATGGAAGTAGACTTTCGTTTATGGGCTTACCATGTCCAAATATCTTTACAGGTGGGCATAACTATCATGGTCGTCATGAATATGTCTGTGTAGAATCAATGATGCTTGCAACCCAAACAATTTTAAACATAATTAATAATGTGACGAAAGTTTCAATCGTTAAGAAATAATAATGGATAAACAATATTTAGAAAAATACCGTCTTTATGATCAAATTGCATGTATTGATTTCAAATCATTTTATGCTTCAGTTGAATGCGTAAAGCGTGGACTTGATCCGATGAGTACAAAATTAATTGTTTGTGATGAAAGTCGTGGAGATTATGCAATAACTTTAGCAGTGACACCAGCTCTTAAGAAACTTGGTATTAATTCACGTTCAAGATTGCATGAAATTCCAAAGTATAGTGATTTAATTATTGCTAAACCAAAGATGAGTGATTATTTAAATGTTAGTGTCCAAATTTGTAAAATCTATTTAAGCTTTATTGACCGAATTGATATGTACGTATATTCGGTTGATGAAGTTTTTTTAAATTTAGGACCATATTTAAATTTATATAAAACAGATGCATTTAGCTTGATTAAAAAAATTATGCAAAAAGTCTATGATGAAACAGGAATTCCTTCAGCAGCAGGAATCGGACCTAATATGTTAATTGCTAAACTCGCGATGGACACAACTGCCAAAAAGATGGCTGATAGTATTGCAGTGTGGACATATGATGATTTACCGACAAAACTGTGGCCGATTAGTGATTTATCAAGTATTTGGGGACTTGGTCGTGGCCGAGTGAAAAAATTACGAGAATTAGGGATTTATACGATGGGTGATTTAGCTAATTTTGATGTTCAAATTCTTGAACAAAAATTCGGAATTTTAGGTGAAGAAATGTTTTTACACGCTAATGGTATCGATATAAGTAAAATAAGTGAACAAGGTGAACTAACTATTCGTAAGTCGGTTGGTTTTGGTCAAACTTTATTTGAAGAACAAGTTAATCAAGAAGTGTATACAACGGTTGTAGAAATGTGTTTTGAAGTTGCAATGCAGCTGAATGTCATTCAAAAGAAAGCTAAAGGGCTACATGTTACAATTGGCTATAGTAAAAAGTCTAATTACAAAGGATTTACAATTAGTAGTTCATTTTTAACTGCCACGAATGATTTTCATAAATTAAAAGAGCAAGCGAAGAAAATTTTGGATACGCATTACATCCAAGGTGAAAAGGTGAAAAAAATCAATGTAACAGCAACGGACCTTTTACAACAGTCTTATGAACAACAATCATTGTTTGATACTAGTCCCAAAGATAATACTAAATTATTAACAGCTGTGATTAAGCTTCGAGAAAAATATGGAAAAGATGCAGTATTAGTAGCAACTGCAAATGAAGAAATGTCAACCTCTAAAGAACGGGCTAAATTATTAGGAGGTCACAATGCTTAAACATCAACCTCGTGGAATAATTAAGTGGGCACCATTTGTTGCAATTAAAGAGCATCAAGATTGCTTAGTTCAACTTCATATTGAACTTAATAAACTTGAAAAAAGAAAATTAAGTGAAGATGCAGTCATTGAAATGAATCAAATTATTACAGCAGCATTCATTGACCAAAAACCGGTAAAATTAACAATTTTTGATGAAGGTTTTTATGTTGATCTAATAGGTGTAATTCGTGAAGATTTAATTACAAGCCTGCGTTTAACTAATGGAATCGTAATTGAGAAAAAACTTATTCAAGCGATACAAGCGCTAGAATAAGTGGTTTAATTAAAGAATGAAGTATATAGTTGCAAAAAAAGATAAAATATTGTATAATATAAAAGATGTATTCTTCAGGGAGTGGTGTAATTCCATACCGGCGGTATAGCCCGCGAGCGAAAGCTGAACTTGTTTAATTCAAGTGCCGACAGTATAGTCTGGATGAAAGAAGAACTTTACCATTAAGATAATGATTTTCTGTGCAAATTTATAAATTAATCGCCAAAGATAAGGATACACTTGTAAATGGACGATTTTTAGATAGAATTAGCTGGAAAACTAATTGCCTAACGGTACAAGTTAATTCTTGTACCCTTTTTTTACATCAAAAATGATCTAAGGAGATAAATGAACTCGAATAAAAAAATTGTATATTTTGGATTACTAGCAGCATTAGGGGTGATTATTAATTTAATTGAAATACCCTATCCACTAGTTCCGTATTTAAAAATCGATTTAAGTGAAATTGTTGTTTTAATTGCAACCTTAATTTCAATCCCAGGGGCAATAATTGTTGGGCTTGTCAAAGCATTATTACATTTTCAAATAACAGGAGCAATTCCAATCGGTGAAATCTCACTTTTTGTTGGATCGTTAACAATGGCTTTAAGTTTTGGATTATCGAAAAAAAAATTATCATTAATCCCGTCATTAATTATTTCGATAATGACTTTTTCAGTTATCATGGTGACAATGAACTACTTCGTTGTATACCCTGTATTTGCAAACACACCACTAAGTGTCTTACAAGAAGATCCAACTTATTTCACAACAATCGTAGTTACATATTTACCGTTTAATTTAATAAAATCAAGTTTGATAACTTTTATTTTCTATCTTTTAAATAAAGGATTTATCGGGAAGTACTTCAATGATAAAATGTAATAATTTATCCTTTTCATATGGGAACGAATTAGTAATTGATAATTTATCAATGGAATTGGAATTAAACAAATATAATGTAATTGTTGGAAGCAATGGTAGCGGGAAAAGTACACTTATTAAGCTAATAGCTGGTATTTTAAAGCCAACTGCTGGTGAAATTATTAATGAAAACCAAAATTTGGTTGGTCTGGTTTTTCAAAACCCAGACAACCAATTTGTTCAACAAATTGTAAAGTATGATTTAGCATTTGGATTAGAAAATTTAGCTGTTGAACAAGCTGAAATGGAAAAACTAATAAAGCAGATGCTTAAGATGATGAATATAAGTGAACTAAAAGATGAGAAAATTCATAATTTAAGTGGTGGTCAAAAGCAACGAATTGCAATTGCCGGAATTTTAGTAATGGGCTTGAAAATTATCATTTTAGATGAAGCAACAAGTATGCTTGATCCTGAGAATAAACTAAATTTTTTAAAAGCTGTGAAAAAACTCCAGCTTGAAAATGAAATTACAATTATTAGTGTAACTCATGATATGGAAGAAGTTGCTTATTCTGATCAAGTTAAAGTATTAAGTAAAGGTAAGTTAATTGCTGAAGGCTATCCACGTGACATACTCTTTAATCAAAAAATATTAAGTATTGCAAATTTAAAACAACCGCTTATTGCGCAAATATGTAGTGAAATCAACGAAAAACATCAGACTAATTATAACTTTATAACTGATGGAGAGTTTAAGGAATATCTATGGAACTTAAAATTAAAAAGCTAGACTATAAGTACAAGCAAAATAAATTACCAAGCTTGTCTAATATTAATGCAAATCTTGATTTAACAAAACCATTAGCAATCATTGGTGAAACAGGAAGCGGAAAATCAACCTTCTTAAATGTAATATCAACGCTTGAATTACCAACGGAAGGGTCAATTGAAATACTTGGTCATACAATATCATCTACAACTAAGTATAAAGAGTTAGTCGAAGTACGACGTCAAATAAGTGTGTTATTTCAAGATAGTGAACAGCAATTATTTAAAGAAAACATCCTAGAAGATGTTTTATTTGGAGCGAAAAACTTTGGAATTTGTTCTGATAAACTAATAGAAGAAGCAAAACAAATGCTTTTAGAATTTGGGATAACAGAAGAGATGCTAACGAAAGATTTTTTTTCGCTATCAGGTGGTCAAAATCGAGTTGTAGCAATTTGTGCAGCCTTAATTATTAAACCAAGAATTTTATTTTTGGATGAGCCGACAATTGGATTAGATCCACAAAAACGAGAGAAAATTATGGGTAAAATTCTTAAAATTTCTAAGCAGTTGAATATTTCAGTAGTTTTTATAAGTCATGATTTTGATCAAATAAGTCATTATGCAGAAAATGTCTTAAAGTTAAAAAGAGGTGAAATAATCTTTCATGGGACCAAAGAAGCGTATTTTGAATTAATGTATAAGCAAGGAAAATATCGTCAATTGCCACGTGAATATTTTTATTTACGAAAAATAAATGAAACCTTGCAGACCGAATTTACATGTCTAAAAGAGTTTATCGAAAATGAGGACCATAATGTTTAATAGCTTTTCAAAATTAGTTGCACTTTTAATTTTCTACTTATCAATTCAATTTACACATGGATTAAGTGATTACCTCTTAAATATCGCAATTTTATTGACCTTTGTCTTTTTAGGGCAAATGAAACTTAAAGAACTTTTAAAATTAATTGTTTCAGCTGTTTATTTTGGACTTTTCATTGCTTTATTCACAATTAGTAGCTTTAAAACAGGTGAGTTATTATTTGAATTTGCGTTTATTCAAATTTATTCAAGTGGTGTAGTAAATGCAATGCTAATCATTTATCGAATTATTTTGATGATAGTTGGAACAAAACTTTATTTCAATACAACCGATGATTATCATTTTACACGGGCATTAGAAAAATTAATTTCACCACTTAAAATACTAAATGTTAAAGTTGAGAAATTTGTAATGATTTTTACAGTTGCCCTTAAGTTTATTCCGATTTTAGTTACGGAATTTAATAAAATAATTATTGCTCAAGCAGCACGTGGAGCAGATATTCGCAAAGTAAATTTATTTAAAAAAATCAAATTAATTATTCCAATTATAGTACCTCTTTTAAAATCCAGCTTTAAAAAAGCAGATGATTTAGCAATTGCAATGGATATTCGAAAGTATGATTCAAGTACTGAACGGACAATTGTTGAAACAATTCAAAATGTAAATGCTGATTATTACTTAATGTTTACAGCAGTTGTTCAATTTTTTGTTATAATATTATTGTGAGGTAAAATATGAAAAGAGAGAACTATTTATCGTGGGATGACTATTTTATGGGAATTGCCATGTTGTCAGCAATGAGAAGTAAAGACCCATCAACCCAAGTTGGTGCGTGTATTGTCAATAATATGAAAAAAATTGTCGGAATCGGCTATAATGGCTTACCAAATGGGATTGATGATGATTTATTTCCATGGAGTAAAGATGGCGATTTTCTTGAAACAAAATATCCATATGTGTGCCATGCAGAACTTAATGCAATTCTAAATAGCATTCAGACATTAAATGGCTGTACAATTTATGTTACATTATTTCCGTGTAATGAATGTACAAAAGCAATTATCCAATCAGGAATTAAAACAGTTTATTATTTAGAAGATCGAAATTTTGTAAGTGAAGAAGCTAAAGCCTCACTTAAAATGTTAGCAGCTGCGAAAATTGAATTTCGTAAGATAACAACAAAAAATATTTTGAAGGATTAAAATGAAAAAAGGTTATGAAGTACTTTTAAAGGTACAACAATTATCGATTGATCATCCAAATTTTCAAACAATCGAAGAAGTGAAATATTCAAAAGGACAAATGGAAGTTCAGTTGGCAGAACAAATAAAGAGTGAATATCAAATTACTGATTTTGACCCTGAGTTTATTATTTTACAACTAACAACAATCTTTAATGAGCTTTATAAAATTGATATTGAATTAGTAACGGCTACAATCGAAGACTTTTATGTAAAAGATCAAGCAATTGCGTTATGTAATTATGCAAATTTACATAAAGTAAAGACTAATGAACCAATAAAAAGTCATTTATTTGCTGATTTAATTAATGATTTTTCTCATAAATATTGGCAAAACGCGTATGAAATTGAAAAAATTGTACGTATGCTTAAAAATGATGAATTTAAATCAATTAATGAATTTTTAACTTTTATTGAAGGAAATTATCACCATTTTGTATCAAAACAACAAAATCAGATTGAATCAGGATATAGTTTAGGTTTGACAAAAACAGAAGTTGAAAGATATGCTAAACCGGAATTTAATGCTAAACAAATGGGTGTAATTAAACATTGTTTAGTAGAAAAATGCCCAGAATTTGTTTTAAATTTAATTACTAATCGTAATTATAATTCGCGTCAAATGTTTCAAATTAAAATGGCTTATCAAGATAATTTATCGGAAAAACAAATTGTCGGACTTGCAAAACCAATTTATCCTGCAGAAGTTATGTCAATTATTCGTGCAGGTTTCAAACAAAAATTAGAACCAAAACAAATTCAAAAAAATATTATTGTTTATCAAAAAATTATGCGTACGAAGTATTTAAGTAGTGAACAAATGAACAAAATTCGTTTTGCATTTCATGTGGCCATTCCTTTAGAAAAAATTATTGAATTAGCCAATTCAAAGTTAAATGCTGAAGATATGGAAATTTTAATTTATGCTAATTTGAAGAAAAAGCTTAATGCAAAAGCCGATATTGTAATTATTGTTAAGAATTTTGCTTCGAATAAAGACTTTTATTTAGAAGTATTTAAAGGACAAAATACTACTTCAAGTAAAGATGAAATTATCTTTGAAAATGATCAAAAGAAAATTGTAATCCAAAAAGGAAAGCGACCTACTAGAAATTTATGTCTAAAAATTAGAGTGTATTCACCACGTGAAATTGATTTACTTTGGGAAAAATTAATTAAGAGCCCACGAGTGGAAATTACTAAGCCAACTTGGAATTCTGAATATTATAGTTGTATTGTTTTAGATGATTTAAACAATCAATTCGAATTTTATAGTTATTAGTAATTATTAAAAGTAAAAATAAAAGACTTTCAGTTAACGACTGAAAGTCTATTTTAAAATTTAATAATACTTATTGGAAATTAAGAAAAGCAGATGATCATAAATTAGGTTACAAATCAATAAACTAAGTTAATTTATGATTGTAATTCAAGAATTCTTTCAAATAAATTGTCGAAAAAATTCATTAAGCTATATTTACTTTCTTTCGGAAAGGTTAAAAATGTATCAAGTTGATCTAGATGATTATCAATACAAATTGTCGAATCAACTTTTTTACTAAGTAATGAATTATAACGATTTGTAATTAAATACTTGGCCTTGGGATTCAAGCGATTAGCAATATCATTCAAAATTTTGCAATTACCACAATTTGAAACGATGATAACTAAATCATCAGGTGTTACGTGGTGTACTAATTTTTCTTGTTGGATTTGATCAAATTCAAAAAATATTTTTTCATTGATTTGTTGGAATTTTAATGTAAAATCCAAAACACAAATACGTGAATGTAATGCAGAAAAGAAAAAGATCTTTTTGCTATGTATTATATCATTAGTTAAGTTATCAAATAATTCTTGATTGTTGACAATAAAGTCATTAACGATATCAAGCGACCTAATAAGACTATCATCTTTACTTTTATGCGGATTATTTAAATCGTGCTTGAAAAGACCATAAGAATTGTAGCCAACGGTTTTAATAAATTGAATTATTGTACTACTTGCACAATAAGCTTGTTCGGCAAATTCTTTGATAGTTAAATTGAATTTTTCATGCTCAGTACTATCAAATTTAAGTATTACATCAGCAATTGCTTTGTATGTATCAGTGTAATTTTCATAATTGTTACTTATTTTCTTTATAATTTTATTATCCATATATCAATTATAACAAAAAAATAGTTTTATATCAAACTTTAAACTTTAAAAAAAAATTTATTTTTAAACTATTAAATTTAAAAATTTTTTTTCATACCTCTAGAATGAATTTTAAAAACATTTGTGATACAATTAATTATGTAATAGCTATTAACAAAATAAAAAATAGGTGAAAAAATGAAAAAAATTATAATGAGTTTAATGGTGATAACACTTGTATTAGCAGGTTGTGCACCACAAACAAGTACTGGTATGACAGTAACAAGTACAGGAATTGAAAATGGAATTATTAAAGACATTTACGGTAAAAGATCGACAGAATTAAACGAAAATGGTGTACCTACATATTCTTTACCTTTTAAAATTGAAAACCCACCAAAAGGTGCTGTAACATATGCAATTATGTTAGAAGATAAAGATGCATTTCCAGTAAGTGGTGGATTCTCTTGGATTCACTGGACAGCAGCGAATATAAAAAGAACTGAACTTATGGATAATGAAAGTCAAACAGCAAAAGATTTCGTTCAAGGTTTAAACAGTTGGACAAGTATTCAAGGTGGAGAACAAAGTCCAGAATTATCAAGTTTTTATGGTGGAATGGCTCCTCCTGATGCCCCTCATACATATGAACTAACTGTATATGCACTTAGTGCAGAATTAGATCTACAAAATGGATTTAACATGAATGATATGTTTAAACAAATGGATGGTAAAGTTTTAGAGAGTTACACTTTAAAAGGTGTTTACAATAATTAATAAATTATCATTTCAACTAGGGATTTATAATAATTAATAGATTATCGTTTCAAAAAAAAGAAACTTTCAGTTGACAACTGGAAGTTTTTTTCGTATAATATAACACTACAAAAGAGGAGAGAGAATGCATGAGTTATTTTTAAAGAATATTATTCAAAAATTAATGGATAATGAACAAGTTCAAATATTAGCAATTACAGGAAGCGGTTATGAATTAAAGTTTGACCAATTTGCAGATTTAGATTTAGTGATTGGCTATGAAAATACTATTAACAAACAAGAGGTACTAGCACTAATGGGTGATTTAATTGGCTGCTTTACGGGCTATCATGTTGGTGAGCCACGTCTGGAAATTTGTCTATTTAAAGTTAGCGGTGATTTATTACAAGTTGATGCCAAATTTGTTGAATTAACAGACTTTAAAAATCAGCGTGACAAAATTAAATTGTTGTTTGATAAAACAAAGCAAGTTGATCAAAAAATAATCAATCAGAAGACTTGTGAAGTACAAACAATTGATTGGAATTTTGTGAATCAAAAATTTTACAAGTGGATTCATTTTGGAATAGTTAAATTAGCTCGTGGAGAAATTCATGAAGCCATTAGCTGTTTGAATATGATTTGGAGTGAGATTATTGCAAATTATTATTACATAGAACGTGGAATATTACCACGAGGAATGCGAAGAATTGAACAAATTCAGCCTGAATTAGCAGTTAAATTAAGTGAAATTATGCCTAGTTATGAACTTGAAGCTGTATATGATTCTTACCTTAAAACATTAGAATTATATGAAGAGTACTGCTTAAAGTCAAATGTTGATACACGTTTGCAAGCAGAAGTAGTTTCATTTGTTCAAAGGTACTATGCCTTTATAATTCAAAAGCAATGATACATAAAAAAAGCAAGTCATATGGCTTGCTTTTCATATTTTCAATCATTTTTGGATAATTGTTTATCATAACAGTTCCACAGTGGTAATGGAGGTTTTAAATCCATTTCTCCACAAAATGTATATCCAACATTCAAAATTAATTTATTCATTGCTAAATTACGTGAATTAGTATCGATTTTCAAATAATAAACACCTTTACTTTTAGCGACAGCTTCAACGGCGGTTAGAAGTTGAAAACCAAGTCGTTGATTACGAATTTCCGGATCAACAGCTACTCGGTGGATTGTTAAGAAATTTTCTTCGGTAGGTTTTGTCCAAGTAACTTGTTCATATGCATCGTAAACTTGTTTGTTTAATACGATGAAACCAACAATTTGATCATTTTTCTCAAGGACATGTAATGCTGATTGGTCCATATCTTTAAGAAAATCACTTTCATTTGGATAATGTTCGTTCCATTGTTGAAACTTCTCAACTTCAACTTGATATTGAATTGAACGCTTTGTAATATCCATTATTTGTGGTAAGTCTTCAATTATAGCTAGTCTAAAGTTCATTTTCTTCTCCTTTTGATATTTCATAATCATATAGTGAACTGATTCGATGAAGTAGTGCAGTAATTAGTAAAGTTAAAATTCCTAAAATGATGATAATTAAATAATTAAGTTCAAATGTATAACCTTGATATGCTCCCATTATATAGTGTTCAGATAAATAAAGAATGACTAAAACGGCAATGTTTCTTAAGAAGTTTGACCAAAATTTAAATTTATAAGTTGATTTTCTAACTTCAAAAATAAAGAAAATAATCATTAAGAAGAATAGAAATGCAATTAGGCTCAAAACACCAATAATAATTGTTTGAAAATGTTCAAAGAAAGGATTAACATAGTTTTGATAATTGGTTACGGTGTATTCTGGGAAAAGTGCTTGGAGTTGTTTTGTAACTTCATCACTTTTATCATTAGTAATAAAATGCATCTTCACATAATCTGTTTGATTTGCAGCTTGAAAAGTAGCAAATGTCTTTAAGTATTTTTGATGCTCTTTATCAGTTTTGGGAATTAGTCCATTGATTTCAAAATATTTTGCTTCTTCAAGCGATTGAAATTGATTTGAAGCTGTAATTTTAGTTGTGTCAACAAAGGGAACATAAAAATTACCTTGATATTCACGAGGTGTCTTTAAAACATCGTAAATTCCAGAAACAAAGTATTTTTTCGTCGTCTCTTTAGAGATGTTTTGTTGATCAACCGTTTGTACTTTTAAGTCAATTGTTTGTCCGACATTATATCCTTTGTTTTCCGCAAAATTACTTGGGATAATCAAACCAGGAACATCAGGACTATTACTATTTTCATATTGACCATTGATTAACTTTGTGGCATAGTATGTTTGTTCAATTTTTCCAGTTTTTTCTAAATCTGTTAATGGCATAGCAAGTGAAATAAATTTATATCCAACATCATTTGTATTAATTGGAAAAGGTGTAAACTGTGGTGGTGTTTCATTTAATTTTGTTATATTATTTTCTTTTAAAAATGTACCATCATTGAAGACAGATATTCCATAGAAGTTTTCTAAATAGCTTTTGGAAATTCCAGGAATTGCTTTAGCTTTAGCAATTTCTTCGTTTGTGAAAGTGTAACGTCCGGGTAAGTAATCATTTGTACATTCTGAGTCATTACAACGGTTTTGATCAACTTTAATATCGACTGTAACGTAGTTTGGTAAGTAGCCATTGACAAAAAGTTGGTCCCAAACCGACCACAGTGGTGCAAGTATAAATAATGCAAGCATAAACAGTTTGTACATGAAAAGGTATTTAGGTTGTTTGTTTGTTGATTTCATTAATTTGCTCCTTTTTCACATTGAATATCTGTTACACTTGGAACAGGATCTGCATAAACAACTACACGTTCGTTGTAAGGAAGCCATGTTTCTAGTGGCCAACATGTGTAAAGAGTTAAAGTTTCTTGAGTTGAATCTCTAAAAACAATATCAGCTTGATCAGGTGTAATTATCTGTTTTTTCGTAATACGATATGTGAAAATATTGTTATTAATGTTAATGACAATTGGATCACCATCAGTTAAAACTCCTAAATCTTTAAATGCTAAGTGACGGTGACCGGCAATAACTGAATTTCCATTAGAACCAGGGAACAAAGTTCGCGGATCATGTGCTTGTCCACGATCCATTGCAGCGATTTGTCCGTCATTCACATCACCTTGGACAAGTGAAGATTTTGTTCCAGTCGTTGGAAAATAGATGTAACCAATTACAGCATTAGCCGGTGTATTTTCATTCGTTAATAAATTTGAACGATCAATAGATTGTTTGATTTCTGTAGAATCACAAGTTGGTTGCTTGAATCTTGTTAATGCAGTTTCTGTACTAACCGTTTCTTTTGCTTGTACATAAACTAAATCAATAGCGATTGTTAAAATGACCATTACTAAAATTAAGCTAACTATATCAATTAAAAAAATAAAAAATTTGCGCATACTCACTCTCTTTCTTGCTAATATTATATCATAATATCGAAGTAAAAGTGCTATATTTAAAGTACAACTCTTAACTTTAATGTGGAATAAAAACTTTAGTTAATTTTCGTGACAAACATACTATTTGGAAAAATTAATTTTTTGTTTTTAAGTAGAAATAATTAAAAAATAAAAAAAAGTGAGTTTTTTTTCGAAAAAAACTAATAATAGTATTAGGGGGTAAAAATGTAAAGCCCCAATGGAGGAGAAAATGTATAAAATTTTTTATGGAATTTTGAAGAAAATACCGACAGAACAGCAATTTGAATTATCTTTGAAAAAAGAACTTGATTTACGAACAGTATCTTTTGTAAATACGATTCGAACAACTGAAATATCTGAAAATGGAGATGTGATTGAATACATTCCATTTAGAGTTTCATTTCGTGAAACAGATAAATTTGGTAATGAAAAATTTATTTTAAACGAAAAAACAAATGAGTATGAAAAAGCCTTTAAGATGAGTCCAGTAGTTAATGCATATGGTAAGGAAATGCGAATTATTTGTGAAATGGAAGAATATACACCAGTCAAAATAGTTGTTCGAGAAAAAATTAAAGGTGAACGTACTTTTTATAAGCTTGTGTGTATTCAAAATCAGACGCTTGGAAAAGCATAATTAGCCAACTTATAAGTGGTTTATTAGTCAGTTGCCTAATTGTCATGAGCTACTTTGATTTAAAAAAGCAAATTGTGCCAACGTGAACGCAATTTACTTTATTGACAATTTGTTTAGTAAGTGGAAAAATCGAATGGATTGTCTGTGGATGGATGTTAATAATGAGTTTGGCTTTAAGTTTACTATTTAGAGATAAAATGGGTGGTGCTGATTATAAAATATTTATTATTTTGTCATTATTTTTTGGTTTGGAAATCGTAAAAATAATTTTTATATCAGCACTTCTTGGTATTTCATGCTTTAGTTTGGTAGGTGTAAACCAAAAATTACCATTTGTCCCTTGCATTACGATTGGGGTGATAATATTTCTGCTTTTAAAACTATGAGTGAATACCATAAACCTCGTGAAAAAGCACGGATTTATGGAGTTGAAAAGTTGTCTGATGTTGAATTGCTTGCTGTAATTTTAGGAAGTGGATCAAAAAAACAAAGCGTTCTAGAACTTGCAAGTGAATTAATTCAGAAATATAATGGATTTACTCATTTATTTGTTCAAGAGAAAGTTGAACTTGTTCGAAACGATGGAATTGGCGAAGTTAAGGCTGTACAAATCTGTGCGATTTTTGAACTTCATAAGCGTTTATTAAAGCAAGAAAAAACAATTGTTAAAGCACAAATTATTAAACCAGTAGATCTTTTTCGTGTTGTTCAAAATTATGCATATAAGTCACAAGAATCGATGATTTTACTATGCGTTAATACACGTAATGTTTTAATTAGTGAGCAAGTTGTATTTATTGGTTCATTAAACAGTGTTGCTATTCATCCACGAGAGATTTTCAAGATTGCAATTTCACAGACTGCAAGTAAAATTTTCATTGCCCATAATCATCCGTCAGGTGATACTGAACCATCAATTGAAGATTTAGATGTAACGAAAAGGTTAGTTAAAGTGAGCAAACTTGTGGGAATTGAACTAATCGATCACATTGTTTTTTCACAAACAGATTTTGTTTCAATTAGGGAATTAGAACCAGATATCTTTTTATAATTGTATATTTACTTTAACAAATATAAAGATCATTAAGTTACATTAAATGCTAAATTTTCAAATAAAAAAAATATTTTCCAACAAATGTTGTTATAATAAATGTAGGAGGCAATAATGAAAAAAATTCCAGAAAATTTCTTATGGGGAAGCGCATCAGCTGCCTATCAGATTGAGGGCGCGGCAAGTACAAATGGTAAAGGACCATCAATTTGGGATGTTTATTCAAATGTTCCAGGTAATACTTTTAAAAACACAACAGGTGAGGTAGCAATTGATTTTTATCATCGCTTTGCCGAAGATATAGAGCTGATGAAAGAACAAGGTTTAAAAGCCTATCGTTTTTCAGTTTCTTGGCCAAGAATTTTACCACATGGTCGTGGAGAAATCAATCAAGAAGGGATTAAGTTTTACCATGATGTAATTGATCAATTAATTGACAATAATATCGAACCGATTTTGACAATCTATCATTGGGATTTACCTCAAGCATTACAGGATGAGTATGCTGGTTGGGAAAGTCGTCAAATTATTGAAGACTTTGTTAATTACTGTGAAATTTTGTATAAAGAATTTGGTTCGAAAGTTAAATATTGGGTGACTTTAAATGAACAAAATATTTTTACATCACTTGGATATTTGGAAAAACTTCATCCACCAAGGGTTTCGGATTATCAACGATTTTTAAATGCTAATCATCATGCAACTTTAGCGAATGCACTAGCAATTAAAAAATTCCGTGAGTTAGTTCCAAACGGACTAGTTGGACCATCGTTTGCCTATGATCCAATTTATGCTCAAAGTGCAAAACCTGCAGATGTAGTTGCACTTGAAGATGCTCAAGAATTAATTAATTTCTTGTGGATGGATCCGTATGCAAATGGAACGTATTCACCACTTGCAATTAATATATTAGCTAAATTAGGTTATGAAATTCCAATGATTGAAGGTGATTTAGAAATACTTGCGAACGCTCGTCCGGACTTTATGGGTGTTAATTATTATCGTACAACAACAGTTGCCAAGGAAAAAATTGAAACTAATCAAACACTAACAAATACAGTTGTTTCTGAAATTGAAGAAAGAATAACAGATCAGTTATTTGTTGCAAATGATAATCCATTTATAAGTCAAACTGATTGGGGTTGGGCAATTGATCCGATCGGCTTAAGAGTTGGTCTGCGTCGTATAACATCACGTTATAATTTACCAATTCTAATAACTGAAAATGGATTAGGCGCATATGACGAATTAACTGCAGAGTTAGAAGTCCATGATGACTATCGTATTAGTTATATTAGAGATCATATTGAACAAATTGAACTTGCAATTAGCGATGGATGTGAAGTTCTTGGATACTGTACATGGTCTTTCCAAGATTTATTTAGTTGGCTAAATGGTTATTCAAAACGCTATGGATTTGTATATGTTGATCGTGATGAGGAAAGTGAAAAAGAATTAAAACGTTACAAAAAAGATAGTTTTTATTGGTATCAAAAAGTAATTGAAACTAATGGACGCGAACGCTAGATTAATGGAAGTAAATAGTTAAGCTAATAACCAAAAAATCAACCACGCTAGTAATTACTACTGTGGTTGATTTTCAAATGTTTATGATTAAATAGAGTTTAATTTAAAATGGAGATTAAAGTTAAATAAAAATCACCAGCACAAGGCTGGTGTTATAGTTTATAAGGGAATATGAAAAATAGTTTTTTGAGAATATGAAAATTATTTATATTTAAATTATCTTTTGCATTTTGAATGTAATCCTTGTCGATTACGTAATAATTATAACGCTTGAAAATGGAGAAAACATGTAGTAATATGTAAGTTTAGTGTTTATTTACCATCAAACATATTTTATTGCTATAATTTAGGTGAGAAAATAAAAAAAATGATTTTAAATAAGGGGATTAAATGCAATTTTTTGTTAGTAAATATACGCAACCAGGATTAATGTTTTTAACAGTAGATCAAACGAGTTTGGAAGCAAGTTTAAATGTCTTAGATTCAAGCGCACTTGATGCAAGATTTACAATTTTAAATAAAGCGAAAACAAAATTATTTTGTATAAATAAAATAAATAATGGTTCTGTATCAATGTATCAAATAAATAATGACGATACAATAACATTGCTTGATCAAATATCTATTGATTCTAAAGGGCCAACGCATTTATGTTTAAATAGTAATGAGTCTATACTTTTTACAGCAAATTATCACTCAGAAGCATATTCGCAAATTGAAATTATTGATCAGAAATTTGGTCAAGTTACAACCCATAAATTTGATGGATCATCAGTTCATCCAGTACGTCAAACAAAATCACATCCTCATTTTGTAAGTTGTGTAGATGAAGTTGTGCAAATCGTTGACTTAGGAATGGACGTTATTCATCGATTTGAATTAGCAACGAAAAGTTATTCGCAAATTAAAACTAAAGCCGGTTCGGGTCCTCGTCATTTAATTTATTTGGATGAGACTAATTTCTTTTGTTTAAGTGAATTAACTGGAACTTTGACGCATTATCAAGGAACGAAACTACTTAAAGAGTATGTATTTTTAGATGAAGAAGCTCAAATTGAAGCTTATGGTGGTGCAATTAAATTAAGTAATGATAAAAAAATGCTTGTAGTTAGTATTCGTAAAACGAATCAATTGTTCTGGTTTAAAGTCAACGAACAAACAATAGAATTAATTGGTAATTGCGATGTAGAAGGCCAAAATACTCGTGATTTTGAATTTAGTGTTGATGATAACTACTTATTAGTTGCTAATATAGATTCAAATGATATAACGATTTTTAAAGTCGATACGACAAACCAAACAATTGAATTTACAAACAAAAAAATTAGTTGTGATGCACCAGTATGTCTAAGCGCCTATAAATAAATTAGGGTTGACAACAAAAAAGTAACTTAAATTTAGTTTAAACCAAATTTAAATTACTTTTAAATGGTACTGGCTATCGGACTTGAACCGATACGGTATTACTACCATTAGATTTTGAGTCTAACGTGTCTGCCATTCCACCAAGCCAGCACAACATGTATATTATATCATATCAAGAAAAGGAAGTGTAAAAAATGCGTGTAGTAATTCAAAGAGTAAAAAAAGCAGCTGTTGAAGTTAATAGTGAAACAGTTGGTGAAATAAAACAAGGTCTATGTTTATTAGTAGGATTTACAGCAAATGATAGTAAAGTAGAAGTAATGAAAGTTGCAAGTAAAATTATGAAAATGCGAATTTTCACCGATGAAGAAGGAAAATTAAATCGTTCAATTGAAGATATCAACGGAGAAATTTTATCAATTTCCCAATTTACAGTTTATGCTGATTGCAAAAAAGGAAATCGACCTTCGTTTACAAAAAGTATGAATTTTACTGAAGCAAGTGCATTATACGACATTTTTAATCAGGAACTTATTGCTTTGAATGCAACGGTAAAAACTGGTATTTTTGGAGCTGATATGGCAATCGAGTTAGTAAATGATGGACCGGTAACTATCATTCTTGATAGCGATGAGCTTTAAAAGATTATTTTCTTACCAAAAAAGCCTTTTTTAGGGTATAATTAAAATAAGTGTAAGTACTTTAAGTCTGGAGAAAAATGAAGCATAAGAAAAAGATCTATTTCAGTACAACTTTAGTGGCATTGCTGATTTGTGTACCATTAATTGAATATTTTAATCAAAATAATATACGCTATAATGAACTTTATACACAAGTTGAACTCTATAATTTAACTGATAAATATCCAAGAAATAATATCTTAGTTGATTCAGGAACAATTTCTAGAATGGAAGCGGATATAGACAAGGCAAAAAAAAATATTCAAGTTGAAATTGATGAAATTAAAAAAAAATATAATAAAATTTTAGGAGTTAAAGTTCCTGTAATTAATGAAACTGATCAAGTGAAATTATTAAACAAATTGACTGATGAATACGAAGCAGAATTAATTAAATTACGTCAAGAACTTGATGAGTTAGTTGTGCAAGCAACTGAATGGGGTGCCAATGAAATTACTGACCCAAATACAACTTATGTCGAGCGAATAAAAGTACTTAAAGAACGAATTGCAATTGAAAAAGGTAGCTTGTTCACACCAACTATTGAAGCTGAAACTGACTTTATACCGAACTTAAATGATCAAATTCCACCAACTACTAACGACACTCAACTACCGACAGAAGATCCGGTTGAACCGCAAATACCAGAATCTGAAAGACCAGAACCAGAAACACCTGAACCGGAAACGCCGGAAGTACCAATTAACTAGGAAAATTTTAGTAATTAAAAATACTTATACGTGTTTGTATAAGTATTTTTAATTACGAGTAAATTTAAGGAGTAGACAAGAGATATCGTACAACTAAAGGCCGATTTATGCTATACTAATAGTAGAATGTTTGGAGGTGTAATGATTAAATTCAATGATCAAAAAATTGTGATTGAGAATAGTTACTTACAAAATTACCAATTATCGATTAATGATGCTTATCAATTAATTATTGAAATGAGTCAAGAAAATCAAGAAATTAATTTAGAAAATGAACAAAAACGAATTTTTGAATTAATTCATGTACTAGAAACAATGTCGGTGGAGCCAAGTGTTGTCATTGCTGCAATGATTTATGGCGTTTTCCCAATCGATGAGCAAATTCAAGAACGAATTAAAAATCAGTTTGGAACTGATGTCATTATGCTAATTGCTGGTTTGAAAAACATTGACAACTTACCAGAAATAAGTGCAGAAGATTTTCTCGAAGCGACACACCGTCAAATGTTTATTGCTATGGCTAAAGATATTAGAGTTATTTTAATTAAATTAGCAATGCGAATTTATCTTTTAAAGTCATTGAAACATTCAGAAGATGATCAAAAATATAAGCAAGGAATTGCAAATGAAACACTTAAACTTTATACTCCAATCGCTCATCGTTTAGGTCTTGGAAACATCAAAAGTGAACTAGAAGATTTAGCATTATATTATACAAATCCAGAATACTATTTTAAAATCGCCAAACGATTGGAACTTAAGAAAACTGAACGTGATCAGTTAATTGAAGAAATGCTTGGAATATTAGAAAGTAAATTTAAAAAAATAAATTTAAAAGCTAAATTATTAGGACGTTCAAAACACATTTATAGTATATACAATAAAATGTATTACAAAAATAAATCGTTTGATGAAATTTATGATTTACAAGCGTTAAGAGTAATTTGTGAAACAAAAGTAGACTGTTATACAGTTTTAGGAATTATTCATGATACTTTTACTCCGATTAACAATCGTTTTAAAGATTACATTGCTGTACCTAAACCAAACATGTATCAATCACTACATACAAGTGTCGTTGGACCAAGTGGAACAATTTTTGAAGTTCAAATTCGAACACAAGAAATGGATGAAGTGTCTGAACTTGGAATTGCTGCCCACTGGGTGTATAAAGAAGGGGAAATTAAAACTTCAAAAGATACACTTGAAGGACAATTACATTTCTTTAGAGATTTACTGACTGGCGAAAAAGAAGATAATGATTATGTAGAAACAATTAAAGAAGAAGTTTTCGAATCAAATATTTTTGTTCTTTCACCGCTTGGAAAAGTTGTTCATTTACCAAAGCAAGCATCAGTAATTGACTTTGCGTATCGAATCCACTCAAATGTCGCGGAAAAAATGATTGGAGCAATTGTCAATGGAACAATGGTTCCGTATTCGACAACGCTTAAAACTGGTGATGTGGTCGAAATTAAAACCAAAAAATCTGCTCCAGGACCAAATGATAGTTGGTTAGATTTAGCTAAAACAACACATGCCCGACAAAAAATTAGAACCTTTATAAAGAAAAAAGAATTAGAATCAGTTAAAGAATATGTAGCTAAAGGTCGAGAAATGATTTTAGATGAAATCAAAGAACGAAATTTACCAAGCAAATTACTTGATGATTCAAAGAAAAATAAACAGTTAATGAAAGAATATAATGTCAATAATGTTCAAGCATTAATGATTGAAGTTTATATGCGGAAAATCCCTGTAAAAACAATTGTTGATTATTTAGTTAAAAAGCCAGAACAAGTAGATACACCACTTAAAATGGTTGAAAATGTAAAACAATCGAATGAAGCAATCATTATAGTCGGCGCTGAGAATATTTCGAAAAAAGCCGCAAACTGTTGTATGCCAGTGCTTGGGGATGAAATTGTTGGTGTTGTATCAAGTGGATTTGCGATCCGAATTCATCGGATAAATTGTCCAAATGTTAAAGCAATTGAACCGATAAAACAGTTAGAAGCATACTGGAATCGAGAACTTAAGAAAAATATTAAATATGATGCTGAAATTACCATTTATTCAAATGATCGTAATTTCTTACTAGGAGATATTACTACAACCTTTTCCAAACTTAATATTGGAATAACAAATATTAGATCTCGTACAAAGAAAAATAATGTAATTAGTAAAGTATCAATTTTAGTTGAAGATACTGAACAACTAAATAATGCAATTACAAATTTAATGAAAATAAAAAATGTTCTCGAAGTAAAAAGAACTTTTAAATAAAATAGGAGTCAAATTGATTGAAAATCAACCCCCAATTATCTCGGCATTTTTAATTGGTGCCAACTTAAATAATAGTTTAAATATCGATTATTCATTGGCAGAATTGAAAAACTTAGCAACAGCTTGTAATTATGAAGTTCGGGGACAAACAATTCAAAATATCTCCAAAATAACAGCAAATTTCTATATTGGAAGTGGAAAAGTTGAAGAAATAAAACAACACTTGGATATGTTTGAAATCGATGTTGCTATTTTCAATGATGAACTGACATCGATGCAACTGAGAAATTTAGAACAAGTACTAAATGTTAGAGTAATTGATCGAACAATGCTTATTCTTGAAATCTTTAAAACACGTGCTAAGACAAAAGAAGCAATGATTCAAGTGGAGATTGCCCGCTTAAAATATTATTTACCTCGTCTTGTTGGTCGCAGTGATAATTTAGATCAACAACGTGGTGGAAGTGGAATCAATCGTGGTAAAGGAGAAACGAGACTTGAACTTGATCGTCGACAAATTGAAAAAAGAATTAGCTATTTAGAAAAAGAAGTAATTAAAGTTCAAACTAATCGTGAAATTAAGCGAAAACAGTTAGAAAAAAATGAAGTTTTTACTGTTGCTTTAGTCGGTTATACTAATGCTGGAAAAACAACCTTAATGAACAACTTTTTAAGGCGAAGTTCTAAAGAAGAACAATTATTTGCAAAAGATATGTTGTTTGCAACACTTGAAACAACTAAAAGAAAATTTGAATTTAAGCATAAAATTCCGTTTATCTTGAGTGATACTGTCGGTTTTGTTGATAAATTACCCCATCATTTAATTAAAGCATTTGAATCAACATTAAGTGAAATAAAAGAAGTTGATTTAATTTTACATATAATTGATGGTCAAAGTGAATATATTGATGAACAAATTAGAACAACACTTGAGACAATGGAACGGATTGGAATCAAAGATATTCCAATTATAAATGTCATAAATAAAGTAGATGAACCAGAATTAATTCAGAAAACCTCACTTGAACAAGCACTTAAAATTTCTGCAAAACAGAACCTTCATATTGAAGTTTTGATTGCTAAAATTTATGAATATATTATGCAAGAGTACGAATATATTGAATTGTTAATTCCTTATGCACGAAGTTTTGAACTTGCCCAAGTGTATCAAAAATATACAATTACCAATGAAGTAAAAAATGACGAAGGAGTATTTGTCTGTGGTTATCGCAAGCAATTGAAAAATGATTAAAAAAAATAAACCAGTAGAAAACATGAATCAAACGGAACTTAATGAAGAATTAGTAAGAATGCACTTAAATAAAAAAATCTTTTATAAATCAATAGTTATCTATCTAATAGGTGCTGTCATTTGTATATATATTAATCGAATGGATGCACTCTTTGCTGTTGGACTAGCAGGGATTTATGTATCAATTACCTTTTGGTTCATTCCAAGTAGGCGAATTGAACAAATTGAGCGTCGAATGAATAAAAAAACTAATAAGTAAAAACGGTTAAATAAAAAATTAATATGTAAAATTATTAACTTAAAAAGTTTATAAAATAAGAGAAAAGGATGGAAAAAATGACAAAAATAAAATTTTGGAAACCACTAGTAGTTATTTGTCTAATGATCATATTAACTGGATGTGCTCAAGCAACTGGGGATCAAGCGATAATTAATGATGCCCTAAGTGCTTTAAATAAATATGAAAATAAAGAACTAGTTTTAAATATAAATTTCAAGACACCAACAGGTCAAGCACTTGGTAAAACAGCTAATTTTCAGGTGAAGGACAATAAAAATATGAAAATATCGCTTTATAATCTTGATCCAACAAATAAAATGGCTGGTTCACTAACCGCAGAACAAGAATTTTATATTGTTGATGGGGCAACGTATGCAAATCAAAATGGTCAATTAGTGAATCAATCAAAAATTATTAATATCAATGCCGGAAAATTATTCCTTACAGGATTTTCAACAATTGCATCACAAATAACTACCCAATGTACAGCGCAAGCAAAAACAGAAGCAGCAGATGCAACGACTTATCCATATGAATGTGATGCTCCAATCTTGGATCAATTGACAACACTTCTTAATCAAAGTCCATTAGCCAATTTTGGTTTAAAAGCAATGAGCTCAAAGTTTATGACCAACTTTACATTAACTCCTGATACTAATGAATTTCAGTCGATGACAATTTCTGATAATTCAACAATTGATGTTGGTGGTTTACAAACTGATTCAGCTTTTTCACTGGAAGTGCAAGCAAATGAACCAAGTCAAACAATTAATTATGAAGTTCCAGCATTAGCTAACTAGTAAATAATATTGATTAATTAAGTTGAACTAAAATGATACGAAAAATAAAGGATGGATAGCAATGCAAAAAGAATCTCATAATTATGAACATACACACGATCATGAATTATTAGTTAACCATGATAATGTTGTATTTACACTTATTGTCAACACAGTTTTTTCACTAATTGAATTATTTGGAGCAATTATTACAAATAGTTCTGCATTGATGTCCAATTTTATCCACGATTTCGGTGATTCAATGATTTTGTTTTTTACAATTTTCATTGAAAAGAAAGCAGCAAAAAAAAGAAGTAAAAGATATACGTATGGATACAGACGATATACATTAGTATCAAGTATTTTAAATTTAAGTATTTTATTTTTTGGTTCGTTAATCATTTTTGCCGAATCAATTAAACGAATGATCCAACCGGAAGTTGTGGATTTTAAACCAATGGTCATAATTGCAATTATTGGAATTACGGCTAACTTTTTAGGTTATTTACGCTTGAAAAAATCGAATTCACTTACTGATCGACAACTTCAACTTAACTTACTTAGTGATGTAATTGCTTGGTCATTATTATTATTATCGGCAATAATTATTTATTTTACTCAGTGGTATATCGTCGATTCTATTTTTTCTTTTGGATTTAGTTTATTTATGTTTTACCATGTTTTGAAAAACGTAAAGCCAATCTTTAGTATGTTGATGCAAGCTGTTCCAGAAGATGTGTCAATTGAAGAAGTAATGGCCTTTATCAGTGAACAAGAACATGTAATTGACGTGCATGATGTACATATTTGGAATTTAGATGGAGAAGACTATATAATGAGTTGTCATCTAGTAGTTTGCGATAGTTTAGCTGTTGACAAATTCCTAGACATCAAAGAACAGATAAAAATTAAATTAGAAACGTTTGGAATTAACCATTCAACAATTGAAATTGAAAATGAATCACACTTTCAAAAACTAGAAGAAATTATTCATTAGAAAGAGGTCTAAAATGTTAAGTCGTTATCAAAATTTAGAAATGAAGCAAATTTGGTCAGAAGAAAATAAGTTTAAAACTTGGTTAGAAGTTGAAATATTAACAGCAGAAGGTTTTGCAAAGTTAGGTGAAATTCCGCATGCTGATGCGCAAACGATAAGAGCAAATGCGAATTTTGACATCGAACGAATCTATGAATTAGAAAAAGAATTACGCCACGATGTTGTTGCCTTTACGAGAGCTGTCAGTGAAACGTTAGGGGAAGAAAAAAAATGGATTCACTATGGTTTAACTTCAACAGATGTGGTTGATACAGCGTATGGAGTTTTATTTAAACAAGCAAATGAATTAATTGAACAACGAATTATCGAATTAATTGCGACTTTAAAGGAACGTGCAATTGAGCATAAGTACACGATTCAAATGGGAAGAACACATGGTGTTCATGCAGAATTAACAACGTTTGGTTTTAAAATGGCACTTTTCTATGAAGAAATGCAAAGAAATTTAGAGCGTTTTAAATTAGCTAGATCACATATTGAAGTTGGGAAAATTAGTGGGGCAGTTGGAACATTTGCAAACGTTGATCCACGAATTCAAAAATTTGTTTGTGAAAAATTAGAGATTGATGCAGCAAAAATATCAACCCAAACATTACAACGTGATCGTCATGCTTTTTACTTTTCAGTCCTTGCAACAATTGGTGATAGTTTAGATAAATTTGCGACTGAATTTAGACATCTTCAACGAACAGAAGTACGTGAAGTAGAAGAAGGTTTTGCGAAAAATCAAAAAGGTAGTAGTGCAATGCCACATAAGAAAAATCCAATTAGTAGTGAAAATATTTCAGGATTAAGTCGTGTATTACGTGGATATGCTGTGACTGCTCATGAAAATGTGGCACTTTGGCATGAACGTGATATTTCTCACTCATCGACTGAAAGAATTATCGCTCCAGACGCAACATCACTATTAGAATATATGCTTAAACGACTAAATAACGTTATTGCTAATTTGTTTGTAAATGAACAAAATATGATCCACAACATTGGAATTACAAGTAATGTATTTTTTTCACAACGTTTATTATTGATGTTAATTGATAACGGAATGAGTCGAGAAGCAAGTTATGACTTAGTTCAACCAATTGCAATTAAATGTTTCAATGAACGGTTAGATTTCAAAGTAGCAATTTTAGAAGCTTTAAAGGACCAAATAAGTTCGGAAAAAATTGAGGAATGTTTCAAAACTGATTATCATTTGAAAAACATTGACTATCTATTTGAAGAACTTGGTTTAGTATAAAAGAGGATTGAAAAATGGGAGAAAAGAATGAAAGAAGATTTTGAAAAAGAATTTGAACAAGTAACAGATGAAGACGAAAAAGCCGCACAAACTCCAAATATTGATGATGAAGACCAACCAAATATTGATGATGAAGACCAACCAAATATTGATGATGAAGACCAACTAGATAATGAAGAAAGTAACAGCAATGAACAAAATTTAGCAATAAGTTTAGAAGAGGCTACAGTTGATGATGAAGAAAAAGAGATTATATACGATAATCAACAATACAATGTTACTTTACTGTTTGCTGTTTTTGCAGGTTCATTAGGAATTCATCGCTTTATTAATGGGAAATTTAATTCAGGGTTATTAATGTTATTTACGTTTGGTGGTTGTGGAATTTGGACATTTATCGATGTATGTACAATAATGTCTGGTTCGTTTACAAGTGGTGATGATAAAATAATTTGTTACGAAGGTAAATTTAAAGAAAACTTTGTCAATATTATTGCAATTTTTATTTTTGTAATAAACATTGTATTTTCACTTGTCGTGATGGGAAAAATCCTTGATGTTTCAAGTGTGAACAATAATATAATATCAAGTACTGATTTTACCCAAACAGATGAATTTATTTCGGATGAGAGTTTGGACTCACAAGGTACTGACATAATGGAATCGTTAGAATTACAAGTTATAAAGTATGAAGAATATCAATCAAAAGATGAATTTTTTCAACCAGCTACTGATTCTAAATTTATGGTGGTGGAATTACTTGTAAAAGCTAAACGAGCATTTGAATTAAATCCTATGTCATTTGAAGTTGGAAATGACATTGCAATATATCAGCCACTAGAAATAAGTTCAGAATCAATCAAAGATATCGATACAGCAGTAACAATTGATGAAAAAGAAGAAGTCACAGTTAAGTTGCTTTTTGAAATTCCAAAGTCTGAATCAGTAAGAGAATTAAGATATCAAGATTTTAATGGTAATTTGATAAGTGTCTCACTTCCAAACTAATTTCTATAAATTATACAATAAGTACAACATAATAAGCAACAAATAATGTATACTTAAAATAAAAATAAATCTATAATTTTTAAATTAAAATAGGTTGAGAGGCAAAATAAAATAATTTATTGAACAATCTAAAATGGAGTGCAATGAACAAAAAGAAGACAACAGAAAAATTAATGTCGAATTTAATTGCTAACAAGAAAATTACTGATGATGAGTTAGAAGCACCATTAAACTTAGTTGAACTACTAAGTAAAAGGATCCAAGCAATTGGATTAACAAAATCAGATGTTATAAAAAAGTGTGATATCGACTATAAAAATGGTTATAAGTATTTAAATGGCTAGTTATGACAAATTTTATTTTTTTCAGGTAGATTCAAAGATATAGAAAAATTTTGTTTTTTTGTCGATAATAAAATATTGATAGCCTTCGATTTTCTGTTTTTTTTTGTATCTACTAATGAGTTTTACAACGTATTTAGCTATGTTTATGGCATTGTTTATCCCTAAACTTAAACCGTAGTCTTAATGTGAAAATAGTAAATATACATATAATTTATTTAAAGCTTGCTTTTTAAAGTAAGTTTTTATTGTACTTTAAGTACGACATAGAACATGTAAATTAAGTTATCCTTTAAGTGTATTATGTTTAGGAGGATTAATAAATGAGCAAAACGACAGAAGAATTTACATCAGATTTGACAAAAGAAAAAGCAATAGATGAATTTGAGTTTGAAAAGCCAATTCAACTAGTTGAGTTAATTGAACAAAAACTTTGTGAAAAAAAGTGTAAGAAGGCTGATGTTATTAAAGCGTGTAATTTGGATTTGAAAAACGGATATAAATATTTAAACGGGGAGCGTAGTTTAACAAGGGACTTACTAATTAAAATTCTAGTTTTTTTCGAAATGCCTGTCAAAGATATACAAGTCATTTTAACGAAAAGTGGATTTGCATCACTATATGTCAAACATAAGCGAGATATGATAATTTATAAAGGGATTTTACATTCTTATTCTTTAAAGCAAATAAATAATGAGCTTTCCAAACATAATGAACTATTATTATGATAAGTTAGATGGTTTACTGCATGAAGTGTACAAAAAATACGACACAGCTACTATATAATTAGTTAAAATAAATAAGAGTAGGGGTGCAGGAGTATCTACAATTAGGAATGAGAGTGAGTTAAAAGATGAACGATTTTAAAAAAATGAATGATTCCTTTATGGAACTGACAAAGAAATGGAAGATATTGATTACAATCTGTACTTGTGGATTGGCATTTAATTTATGGGTTTTCAATAAAATATATAGAAAATTTAAAGCAAAAGGAGTATCTAAAGCATTTAATATAATAATGTCTGGAGTTGGTGCATTTTTAAGTACGTATCTTGTAATTTTAACATTTCTAATTATAGCACTTGCATTCTCGATTATAGAAACTGTTTTAACTCCTTCTGGTGAAATAATGAAAACTTATGATGTTCTAACAAGTGAAGTGAATTATGAAATAGCAGGAATTCCTGCAAAGCCGGCAAAGCCAGCAAAGCCAGCTGTTTATAAAGATCCAAAAACTGCAACAATAAATAATGAGGGAATTCTTGTTTGTGGAAAAGATATTCCAATAGGGTTGTATACTGTCGATATAAACGGACAAAATCCTGCAAGTTATAGAAAAGGAGGAAGTTATATTGTTAAATGGCAAAAAGTAGGAAAGGGAAAATTTGATGGTGCTATGATTTCGGATGCTGAAGATGTCCCGTGTGTAGAAGGTTATCAAGTTAGGGCATTCAATGATAGTGGTACAGTTATTTTAGAAGGTGAACCAGAACTTATAAAAGATGCAGTTCCAGCAGTTCCAGCAGTTCCAGCAATTCCCGCAAAACAAATTAAAGAAATATATGAATTCAATAAAATAGATTCAGATGAATCTTGTCAAAAATTTATTGATGATCAAAAAGAGACAGACGATTGTGGAGAATTAACGAAGAAAGATGAATTGATGAAAAATGCAAAAGTAAAGTTCACTGTAGAAGAAACACTAAGAATTTTTGGTGAAAGTGAAACTTGTTATCGAAAAAGCGGAGATGATGAACAAGAAACTGTAGAGTGTTCTAGTTTGAAAAGATATGATGAATTAAAAAAAGAGATAATTGTTGAATAATGGTAGCGGAAAAAATCGAGTTCAAGTGTTATTACTAAAACACGTTAAGGTAAAGTTTATTGCTAAAAGGAAATATGCTTAAAACTTGCTAGTAAAGAAATAATTAAATAGATAGATTAAAACAGAAAAACACTTGATAAATAAGTGTTTTTTCACTATCTCCAAATTAGTGATTAAAAATGTTATAATTGAGAAGAATGCAAAAATATCAACTTAATTTATTGTTGAACAAGAGGAGTTACATGAAAAAAAATTTTAAATTTAATATAGATGGCTATCAACATGGATATGGTTTCTTTTTAAAGTTTTATCCCGAAATTAAACTATATAAAGGGGATGAATTACTTCACAGTCATAAATTGTCGAAAAAGCCCACACAGTTTGAATTTAACTATGAATCAGCAGAAAATATTAAGATCAGTGAAGCAAACTTTAGATTTGTGATTAGTCGGAGTATCGAAAAAGAAATTGAACAATTAGAAAAACTATTAACTAATAAGACACCGATTAAAATAGAAGTAGAAACCGAAAGTAAATATCGAAAAATTGAAATAGGAATCTTCATTTCAATTCTTTCCACATTACTACTTGCGATATTTAACGTTATCCCTTCTGGTATTTTTAACTCGATTTTCACATTTGTAATTTTGGTTTATGTAATACTAACACCGTTAATCTTAACGAATATACATATAAAATTATCGAAATTTAGTTTTGTACAAGATAAAAATAAAAATCGGAAATTTGTGAAAAAAAAGTAATTTAAAAATAAATTTATTAATTTGTCATGCAATTAAGTCTTTAAGCTTTTAAATCTCAAGTAATTAATAAATAGATATTGTGGTTTATTTTCAAGTGAGAAATTGTTGAATTTATTTTATAAAGACAGATAATATTTTCCAAAAAAAATAAAATGTATGGAAAAAGAATAAACTGATTTATTCCTTAAAAAAGTTAAATTGTCGTTTAAAAGTAGAAAATTTTTCCACTTTAAGATAATAATTTGTTAAAATATAAGTGTTATAAAAGTTGATATCGAAAGGAGTAACATGGCAGTAGTCTCAATGACGGAAATGTTAAACAAAGCAAAAGCAGGAAAATACGCAGTAGGTCAATTCAATATTAATAATTTAGAGTGGATTCAAGCTATTTTAGAAGCGGCTCAAACAGAAAATTCTCCAGTAATTTTAGGTGTAAGTGAGGGAGCAGCAAAATATATGGGAGGATTCAAAGTTGTTACAGCAATGGTTAATGCCTTAGTTGAAACAATGAACATTACAGTTCCTGTGGCGATTCATCTTGATCACGGTCAATCATTTGATAACTGTAAAGCAGCAATTGATGCTGGATTCTCATCAGTTATGATTGATGGTTCACACCACAGTATTGATGAAAATATTGCAATGACTAAAGAAGTTGTTGAATATGCTCACGCAAGAAACGTATCAGTTGAAGCTGAAGTTGGAACAGTTGGTGGAGATGAAGATGGTGTTGTTGGTGGAATTAACTATGCTGACGCAGCAGAATGTGAAAGAATTGTTAAAGAAGCAAATATTGATGCATTAGCAGCAGCATTAGGTTCAGTACACGGACCATACCACGGAGAGCCAGTTCTTGGGTTTGAAGAAATGGAAATTATTTCTAACTTAACTAATGCGCCTTTAGTACTTCACGGAGGAAGTGGAATTCCTGAAGAGCAAATTAAAAAAGCAATCGAAAAAGGGCATGCAAAAATTAATGTTAACACTGAATGTCAACAAGTATGGACTGCAGCGGTTAAGAAAACTCTTCAAGAAAACGATGGAGTTTACGATCCTCGTAAAGTAATTGGACCAGGTAAAGCAGAAATTACACGTGTTGTTCGTGAAAAAATGGTTGAATTCGGTTCAAATAACCAAGCATAATAAGAATATTCAAAAATAATTGAGTAAATTATTTATTACAAAAGTCCATACCCGTTGGTATGGACTTTGTCAAAGGAGAAAAAATGAAAGCAGAAATTAAAACTGAAATCGAAAAAATATTACCTACTACAATTGAAGAAATTCAAGCGATTGTAAAAATTGATTCTGTCCGTAATACTGATGCTGCAGCACCAGGTGCACCATTTGGTCCTGGAATTCGTCAATCACTAGAATATTGTATTGAACTTGCGAAAAAAATTGGAATGAGAACTTATATTGATCCAGATGGACTATATGGATATGCAGAAATTGGGCCAGAAAATGGAGAAATGCTTGGAATCTTAGGACACTTAGATGTTGTGCCAATTGGTGAATTAGCACAGTGGACTGTAGCCGGACCATTTTCAGGTGAAATTGTTAATGATCATATAATCGGACGTGGAACATTAGATGATAAAGGGCCGGTTATTATCAATTTAATGGCTATTCAAGCACTTGTGAATTTAAATGTTGAATTTACAAGACGAATTAGAGTTATTTTAGGAACTGCTGAAGAAACAACATGGCAATGTATGGACGCATATTTTGCAAAAGAAGAAGCACCAGCATTAGGATTCACGCCAGATGCTCAATTCCCGTTAATAAATGCAGAAAAATCGATTGCACAATTTGATTTGAAAGCTAAGAATACAGAACTTAATTTTACGTTAATGTCAAATGGAGCCTATAATGCAGTTGCAGATACAGTTGTTTATACAGGACCACAAACAGATGAACTTAAAGCTGAGCTTGATAAACTTAATGTAAGCTATAAAGAAAATGGAAATGAACTAACAATTATTGGTAAAAGTGCACACGCAGCAGTTGCTCATGAAAAAGGTGATAATGCGATAATTAGTGCCGCAATTGCATTAGATAAATTAGGAGTTAATTCAAAATTAATTAGTTTTCTTGCTCAAAAAGTTGGACGTGGTGGAACAACAGCAAATTTATTTGGAATTGTTGAAGACGAAGTAAGTGGAAAAATGTCATTAAACGTTGGATTGATTCAAATTGCAGACGGTCAAGAACTAGTTGGAATGGATTCACGTATTCCTGTTTTAGTTGATGAAAACGAAATTGTTCAAAAATATCAAACAAATGCAGAAGCAGCTGGTCTTGAATTTGAACTTAAAGCGCTTAAACCAAAACTTTATGTACCAGCGGATAGTGAATTAGTTGAAACACTTTTAAATGTTTATAAAGATGTAAGTGGTGATGATCAAGCTGTCCCATTATCAACAGGTGGTGGAACATATGCACGTACTGGACAAAATCTTATTGCGTTTGGATTTATGTTTGAAGCCTTTGGTCAAGCTGATACAATGCATCAACCAAATGAAGCACTTGAATTAAAATATGTGCCAATGGCATTAGAGATTTACGCAAATGCTATTTATAAATTAGCAGTAAAATAATATTAAAGCAATAGTCTAGCAGCGATGCTGCTAGATTATTTGTCTAGATTGAAGGTACAATGAAAACAATCATTATTGTTGAAGGAAAATCTGATACAAGACGTTTAAAACAGATTTTTCCAAATGTTCTTACATTTGAAACATCAGGATTAGGACTTGATGACAAAAAAATCTTGCAATTACAACAATATAAAGAATTAGATTATGAAATGATTGTTTTTACAGATCCTGATTCTGCAGGAGAGACAATTCGTCGGAAAATCTCTGAAAATGTTGAAGGTGTAAAACATGCTTTTTTAAATTGCAAGCAAACAAAAGGTAAAGGCAAAAGTATTGGAATTGAACATGCGAGTACTGAAGATATTAAATTAGCTTTGGCCCGACTGTATACTGACAATTATCAGCAAATATACGAACTAGCTGATTTAGTTGAATATGGAATTTATCGTAATGCTAAATTGCGCCAATTTATTTGCAATCAATTGCAAATTGGTTATGGAAACAATAAAAAGTTTTTGAAACAATTGAATACATTTGAAATTGAACGTGAAAAACTTGAAGAAATAATTGCAAATTATGGAGGAATTGATGAGTCAAGCGAGTAAACAAGCCGTAAAAAATAGTCAGCATAAAATGAAGAAAAGTTTAGGACAAAACTTCCTGGTTGATCAAAATGTTGTTCAGAAAATTGTTCGAACTGCAACAATTGATCAAGAGACGACAGTTATTGAAATCGGTCCAGGAATTGGTGCGATGACAGAATTTTTATTAGCAGAGGCTAAAGAAGTAATTGCGGTGGAAATTGACAAAAATTTGATTCCAATTCTAACAGAAAAATTAAGTAGCTTTGCTAATTTTAAATTAGTCCATGAAGATTTCTTAAAGACAAGTCAAGCCCAGATTCTTTCGGAAAAAACAGGTCCAGTTAAAGTAATTGCCAACTTGCCTTATTATATTACGACAGCAATTATTAATAAAATTCTGCTTGAATTTGACTTTGTTGATGAACTGTATATAATGGTTCAAAAAGAAGTAGCTGAACGAATTAGTGCAAGTCCAAATAGTAAGGCGTATAATTCTTTATCAGTTTTTTGCCAATTATTTTGTGATGTTGAATACGAATTTACAGTTAAAAAAGGTGTATTCATGCCACCACCCAAAATTGATTCGGCAATTATTTCTTTGAAAAGAAAAGAAGTAACTTCGGATTTAGAACGTGTGGAAAAATTTGTCCAAATTGCCTTTAAACAAAAACGAAAAACATTAGTTAATAATTTAGCAGTTGGTTACACTTTGAATAAAGCAGATCTTGCAGTTTTTCTAGAAAAAAATAATTTTGCACCAAATATTCGAGCTGAGCAAATTTCAGTAGGAGAATACATCGAAATGACCGATAAATTTTATTGCGAATTTTTCTAAAAAGATAGCGAAAAAATCGGTTTTATGTTATTATATAAAGAGTATAAATAAATGAAATGGAGTACATAAATATGGAAGTTATAATTGGACTATTTGCACCAATGGCAATCTTGTTTTTAGTTATGTGGCTTTTACTTATTAAACCACAGAAAAAACGTGAAAATGAACGTAAAAGAATGATTAGTGAAATTAAGACAGGCGACGAGATTGTCTTATATTCAGGAATTATTGGAAATATACTTTCAGTTGATTTAGAAACAAATACTGGAATTGTTCAAAGTGATGAATCAAAACTTAAAATTGATTTAAATGTAATTGCTCATATCTTAAATTCAGCAGTTGTTGAAACGGCAGTTGAATCTGTGTTTGAAGCAACAGAAACAGAAGAACAAGAAGAGAATCATAATTAATAATTGTTATACTTGAAGTTTATAAGGAGAAACAATGAATATCAAAGATTATATTGCAGAAGTAATTGATTATCCGAAACCAGGAATAAGTTTTAAGGATATTACCCCATTAATGTCTGATGGAAAAGCATATAAATATGTAACTGAACAAATTAAAGATTATGCAATTTCTAGAGAAGCAGAAGTAATTGTTGGACCTGAAGCTCGTGGCTTTATTGCCGGTTGTCCAGTAGCAACTAGTTTAGAAATTGGTTTTGTTCCAGTTCGAAAACCGAATAAATTACCTCGAAAAACAATTGAAATTGAATACGAACTTGAATACGGAACAGATAAATTAACAATTCATGAAGATGGAATTAAACCAGGTCAAAAAGTTTTAATTGTTGATGATTTATTAGCAACAGGAGGGACAATGGAAGCAACAATCAAGCTTGTAGAAAAGCTTGGTGGAGTTGTGGTTGGTCTTGCGTTTATTATTGAACTTGATGAGCTTGAAGGCCGAAAACGAATTACAAACAATTATGATATTTTTACACTTGTAAATTATTAAGATTAAAAAATGGATATATCGTATAAGGAATATGTTTAGAAACTTTAAACATATTCTTAAATGTTATTTACAATAAGGAGAGAAATGAAGGGAAGTTTTAGTGACTTACAATTAATTTTAAATCGCTACCTAGATGAGGAAGAAATTTCAAAAATTCAAAAAGCATATATATATGCTAAGGCTGAACATGGGCCACAAATTAGAAAATCAGGAGAGCCGTACATAACACATCCTGTTTCTGTTGCAGCTATTTTAGCTGAACTTCATTTATCTCCAAATGTTATTATCGCTGCTTTGTTACATGATGTCGTTGAAGATACTCCAGTTACAATTGAAGAAATCACAGAAAAATTTGGTGAAGATATTGCTTTAATTGTCAGTGGAGTCACTAAACTTGGTGCAATTAAAGGTTATACAATTGATCAAATGCAAGCAGAAAATCATCGAAGAATTCTGATTTATGCGGCCAAAGATATTCGTGTACTACTTGTTAAACTTGCTGACCGTCTACATAATATGCAAACAATTAGTTTTATGAACGTTGCAAAACAAAAAATTATTGCAAATGAAACATTGGAAGTTTATGCACCAATAGCCCACCGGTTAGGAATGTATAAGATTAAATGGGAACTAGAAGATTTATCATTTAAATGTTTAAATCGAGCAGAGTATGATCAAATTGCCGAAAAAATTCGTTTAAAACGAGATGATCGTGAAAAAATGGTTGAAAATATTATAAATGATGTCGAGTTAATGCTAAGTGCGACGGATATTAACTTTAAAATTTCGGGTAGAAGTAAACATATATATAGTATTTATAAGAAAATTCGCGATAAAAATTTAGAGTTTGAAGAGTTAACGGATTTATTTGCTTTTCGAGTTGTTGTTGATACAATTCCAGAATGTTATTCGGTATTAGGATTAATTCATGAAAACTATAAACCAATTCCGAAGCGTTTTAAAGATTATATTCCAACCCCGAAACATAACTTATACCAATCAATTCATACAACAATTATTACTGAAATGGGAATTCCAATGGAATTTCAAATTAGAACGATTGAAATGGATCAAACAGCAGAATATGGTGTAGCTGCACATTGGATGTATAAATCAGATGATGTTCATACTGAATTACAAGAATTAGCTAATTATAAATTAACATGGCTTAATGAAGCTGTTAGCAATGAGACATATAATGAAGATTCCAAATCATTTATGTCGACAATAAAAAATGATGTTTTTGCTAAATCGTTAATCGTTTATACACCAGTTGGAGATGTAATCGAGCTTCCTGAAAATTCAACGGTTTTAGATTTTGCTTTCTATATTCATACTGATGTTGGTCTACACGCTTTAAGTGCTAAAGTAAATGATAAAATTGTATCACTTTTTTATCGATTAGAAATTGGAGATGTCGTCTCAGTGGTTACATCCCCGCATTCAAAACCAACAATTGATTGGGTGGCTAGAGTAAAAACAAACCGGGCGCGTGAGTCCTTAAAACATTTTTTCAAAGATGACCAAAAGCGGAATATCCGAAAAGAAGGACGACATTTATTAATTGATTATGCCCAATTGAATAAATTAACCGATGTGAAGAAAATTCTAGATTCTGATCAAATTTATGATGTAATGCGTCATTTTAAAATGACCTCAAAAAAAGAATTTTACTATGAAATTGGAAGCGGTGAGCTTGACTTTGTCGATGTAGTTAACTTTTTAAAAGAGGAACAAATGCAGCATTATCAACAAAGAATTATTAAAGATATTCTAATTGATGGAGTACTTCAAGATGTTAATTATACGCTTTGTACAAAGTGTTCACCAATTCCTGGGGATAAAATTAAAGCGGATGAAGCAATAAATCATGACACGGGGGAAATTGAGTATATGATTCACCGTTTAGATGGCTCAAGCTCACCACAATATTTAAAAGCAAATTGGACCGAAAAACCAAAAGAAAAATATAAGCTTCGATTACTTATTGAAATGAAAGATGAAATTAGCGCAATGGCTAGCTTTGTAACACAAATTAGTCAATTGAATTTCTATATCTCAAGTATTTATGCAAGAGGTAATATTGGAAATCATGGACTATGTCGAATTACAATTTTAGTTAATAGTGTTGATGATTATGAAAGCATTAAAAAGAAGCTATTAGAAAATGACTTTATTACTAAAGTCCAAAGAAGGGTTGATTAAAAATTATGAAGACAAAATTGATTAAAGCATTTTGCCTGGGGGCAACGAAAACAAACTGTTACTTGATTAAGCATAATGATGAATACATTATGATTGATGCAGGTCAAGATATTAAAAAAGTAATTGACTACTTAAAAAAAGATGAAATAATTTTAAATAAAGTACTAATAACACATGCTCATTTTGACCATATTATGGGTTTAAATGACTTGAAAAAATGCTTTCCGCAGTTAGAAGTTTACGTACCAGATTTGGAATATGAAATGATGTATGATTACTCTGAATATGGAAATTTAGCAATTTATATAAATAATACATTTAAATATGAACATGAGGCATTAAAATTATCACAATTAACAGACGAATCAATTAAACTATTTAGTGTACCAGGTCATTCAAAAGATAGTCGCTGTTTCTATTTTGAAGAAGCGGGAATTGTCTTTAGTGGAGATACATTATTTAAACAAACAATTGGAAGATGTGATTTATATGGTGGAAATCAAGAATTATTAATCAAAAATATTAAAACACAATTATTAACACTTCCAGATACAACTAAAGTTTATCCAGGGCACGGCGAAGAGACAATAATAATTGAAGAAATACAAAAAAATATGTTTGTACAGTAAGGAGAAAAATGCGCGGAAAATTAATTGTTTTTAGTGGCCCAAGTGGTGTTGGAAAAGGGACAATTAGAAAAGAAATGGAATTTTCAAATTATGTTTTTTCGATTTCTTTAACAACTAGAAAACCACGAAATCAAGAAGAAGATGGAGTCCACTATCATTTTGTAGAAAAAGAATATTTTGAAGAACGAATTAAGCAAGGCAAAATGCTTGAATATGCTGAATTTGTTGGGAATTACTACGGAACAGATGCTGATGTTGTGGAAAATTTATTAATCGAAGGAAAAAATGTTTTTCTAGAAATTGAATGTCAAGGTGCACTTCAAGTATTGGAAAAATATGATGATGTAATTTCAATTTATATTGTACCACCATCATTACAAGAATTAGAAAATCGTTTAGTCTTAAGAGGAACAGAAAGTTCAGAAATTGTAGAACAACGCTTGAAGAAAGCAGAAGAAGAATTAAATTATCAAGATAAATATAAATATGTCGTTGTAAATGATAATTTAAAACATGTTGTTTCAGAAGTTGATGCAATCTTAAATGCAGAATTGCCGTTGAACTAAGCGATTAGTAAGTTAGAGGAAAAAATGATCACACTTAAAAATATTAGTAAAATTCATGATGACAAAGAAATTTTCCGAAATGTCAATTTTACAATAAACACCAATGATAAGGTGGCTATTATTGGAAATAATGGGGTTGGTAAAACAACACTGATGAAAATTATTTTCAATCAAGACTATTCAACTACTGGAGAAGTAATTAGGAATAGTGGAACAATCGGTTATTTGTCACAAGAAGTTTTCAATTCGATTGAAAATCGACTAGAAGACGAACTTGAAAAATTAGATATTGATTTATATAATTTACAATTAAAAATTAAGCGATTAAAAGAGCAATATGAAGCAACGAACGATGAGAAAATCCTTAACTTGTATATTGAAAGTGAAAATCGTTTTGTTGACCTAGGTGGTTATGAACGAAAACATCAAATTATGAAAATGGTAACTGCGTTTGGTTTTACAAGTGCTGATCTTAAGAAAAAAATTGCAGAATTTAGTGGAGGTCAAAGAACAATCCTTTCACTAATTAAACTATTATTACTAGCTCCTGATTATTTACTATTAGATGAACCGACAAATCATTTGGATGTCGAGAAGATAACGTGGTTAGAAAATTTTTTGAAAAGTTATAAAAAAACAGTAATTGTGATTTCACATGACCGTTATTTTGTCGATAACGTCTGTACAAAAATTGTTGAACTGGAAAATAAACAAGCAAGTGTATATAATACAAATTATACAAATTACTTATTAGAAAAAGAATTACGTTATGAATATCAGTTAGCTGCATATGAAACTCAACAAAAATTTATTAAGAAATGTGAAGACTTCATAACGAAAAATCGGGGAACACCATCAAAAATTGGTCAAGTAAATGATCGTAAAAGTAAATTAGAAAAGCTAGAATTAATTGAAATGCCAGTTAAAATAAATCAAAAGATTACTTTTAAGTTCAATGAGCTTAATTTAAAGAAAAGTACATATGTTGATGTAATAAATGCTGACATCGGATATACAACACCATTAATTAAGAACGTAAATTTTCGCTTATTTGGGGGCGATAAATTAGGGATAATTGGAAATAATGGAGTTGGAAAAAGTACACTTTTAAAAACGCTATTAAAAGAAATAACCCCGCTTAGTAATCAAGTAATTGTTCATCCGAGTATCAAAATTGCTTATTTTTCACAAGATGTCAATAAGTTTGATGGATTCAAAACAGTTTATGAGTTTGCCGAAAGTTTAATGCCTGGTGAATCGACAACCCAAATTCGGAAAATTTTAGGACAATTTCTTTTCAAAAGAGAAGATGTCTTTAAAAAGATAACAGCATTAAGTGGTGGGGAATTAGTTAGGCTGACATTATTAGAATTCAATTTAAATCAATATGACTTACTAATTTTCGATGAACCGACAAACCACTTGGATATTAATGCAAAAACTGTATTAGAAGATGCATTGAAAAATTACAATGGTTCAATCATTTGTGTTTCCCACGACCGTTATTTTATTAACCAAGTTGTCAATAAGTTCATTTATATTGGCAATCAACAAATTCACGAATATACTGGACAATTTAACGATTATCAGCAGTTTCTTGTTGAGCAGCCAACGCTTGTAAATAATGGTGTTGGAGCAAATGCTCAAACTAAAGTAAAATCGGTTAAGAAAAAAGAAAAAGTAAATTTAACACTAAGAAAATATGAGCGGGAAATTATCAAATTAGAAACAGAAATTGAAGAATTAAATGCAGAAGTACTATTACCAGAAATATATAATGATTGGCAAAAAGCAAAACAAGTAAATGAAAAAATCGCAGAACTCCAAGTGAGTTTAGACGAAGTATATGAACTATACGAAAAGGAGCTAGATGAAACTGAGTGAGAAAAATATCGTAGTTTTTGATATCGAGACAACAGGTTTTGATCCAATGAAAGATCAGATTATTGAAATTGGAGCGGTAAAGCTTGATCATACTGGAGAAATATTAAGTCGATATTCAAAATTTATTTCATTGTACAGAATGGAAACATTGCCTCCGAAAATTGTCGAATTAACGTCAATTACTGATCAAGAATTGTTGGAAAAAGGTGAAGAAGTTAGAAGTGTTTTAGATGACTTTTTGAATTATATTGATGATTGTATATTAGTTGCTCAAAATGCTAAATTCGATATGTCATTTATCTCGGCATATAAGATTTTTGGAAAACGTGAGCTTAACGGACAAATTTGTTTAGATACAATTAATTTTGGAAAGAAAATTTTTCCTGATAAATCAACGTATAAATTAGCAAGTCTTGTTGAATATTTTGCAGTAGAATACGATGCAAATGCCCATCACCGAGCTGATTACGATGCTGAAATTACGGCAAGAGTGCTACTAAAGCAATTTGAGATGTTGAATATTAATAGTGAGACAACTTTAAAAGAACTGATTGAATTAGAAAATGCTGACGCGCCATCAATTAAACAAGTTGCTTTTTTAGAGCGTCTTGCAGCTGAAAAAAAGCTTGAAAACAAACCAGATTATCATTTTACAAAACAAACAATATCAACACAAATTGACATGTTGATGAGGTTGCCAAATGAATAAAAAACTATCATCATTTGATTTAAAACTAGTTGCAATAATTACAATGACTATTGATCACATTGGAGTATTTTTCTTTCCAAACATAATTGGTTTTCGAATAATAGGACGAATTTCTTTTGTATTGTTTGCATATTTAGCAGCGAATACGATGATTTATACTCGTCATAAAGTTAGACATATTGTTGAACTTTTTGTGTACGCCTTAATTTTATTAATCCCAGTGCCTTTTGGTTATGAATTTGCCAATTCATCAATATTTTTGACACTTGCTATTGGAGCTGGGTCAATCTATTTATTTGAAGAAATTAATAAAATCTTTTTAGATGATAACAGAAGTGATACGAAATTTTCTTTTTCCACATTCATAATTATAGTTTGTTTGAGCTTTGCTCTTGCAGCAATTAGTGAAAATCCAATTTTTCAGTATCAATGGTATGGAACATTGCTAATTTTTGGGATTTATTTAATCCAAAAATATTTAAAGCAGCCATTAATTTATATAACATTATTAATTACTGTATTAGGTTTATTTGGGGTACCATTACTACGCTTTGCAGACGTTCAATACTTTGCGTTATTAGCTGTGCCTTTTATTTACTTTTATTCTGGAGAACGTGGTTATTACTCGAAGTTTAGCAAGTACTTTTTCTATATCTTCTATCCACTTCATCTAGGAGTACTTGCATTACTCGCAAATATCCTTAAATAAATAATTAGACAAACAAGAAATGAGGAAAAATGAAGAACATTAAACTAGCAAATGAATACTTAAAAGTTGAAATTAAGCATGACGGTGCTGAATTAACATCAATTAAACGTAATAAATTTGAATATTTGTGGCAAGGAAATCCTGAATTTTGGGGACGAAGAAGTCCGGTCTTATTCCCAATTGTCGGTTCACTTAAAGATGGACAATACAAGGTTAATGAACAAGTGTTTAAGTTGCCACAACATGGATTTTTACGTGATCGAATTTTTTCATTAGTAGATAGTACAAAAACGACAGCATGTTTTAGATACGAGACAACAGAGGCTGATTTAGCGCTTTATCCGTACAAATGTGCAGTGGAGATTCGCTATGAATTAGTAGATGATCAAGTTTCAACAATTTACTACGTGGAAAATTTGGATGAAGAACTTTATTTTTCAATTGGAGGACATCCGGCATATACACTTGAACAGCCAAAAGAAAATTACCAATTAATTTTTCAAGACCAATTAGTTGATAGTTTTACTTTTAAAGACTCGTTACTAAATGCAGTAAGCCGTGAACATTTATCAATTATTGATTATTCACAAATGCTAGTTGACAGAGGAACAATGTGTTATACAGGCTTATCAGAAAAAAAAGTGCTTGTAGTAGAAAACGGAATGCCATATATTGAAATGAAATTTGATGATTTTGATTATTTTGCAATTTGGTCACCGGAAAACAAAGCAGCTCCATTTATCTGTTTAGAACCATGGAATGGTGTAAATGATGTAAGAAGTCGTCAAAATTATGACTTAGATAAAAAATTAGGAATTAGGTATTTAGCAAAAGATCAAACAGCAACATATAAATATACAACAAAATTTTTTGAAAAAATTTAAACAAACAAGTAAAAACTAGCAATGAAATAAGGAGAAGTAAATGTTAAATGTAAGTAATGTATCAGTAGTATTTTCAAATAGAAAATTATTTGAAAATGTAAATATTAATTTTATGTCAGGTAACTGTTATGGAATTATTGGAGCCAATGGAGCAGGAAAAAGTACATTTTTAAAAGTACTATCAGGAGAAATTGACTCATCAACAGGTCAAGTTCAATTAGAAAAAGGAATGAGAATGTCGGTCTTACAACAAGATCAACATAAATTCGATGACAAAACTGTTTTACAAACAGTCATATCAGGTCATACAGAACTTGCAGCAATTATGGAAGAAAAAGATGCTTTGTATTCAAAAGCTGACTTCACAGAAGCTGATGGTTATCGTGCAGCGGATTTAGAAGAAAAATTTGCGGAAATGAATGGATGGGAAGCAGAAGCAGATGCTCAAAAATTTTTAAATGGTCTGAAACTTGAAGATACGGATTATTCAAAATTAATGCGTGATGTTGCTGCCTCAGATAAAGTAAAAGTCTTACTTGCTCAAGCGTTGTTTGGTGATCCTGATGTGTTACTTTTAGATGAGCCAACGAACAACTTGGATTTTCAAGCAATTAAATGGTTAGAAAACTTTTTAGCTGATTTTGAAAAAACTGTAATTGTCGTTTCACATGATCGTCACTTCTTGAATAACATTTGTTCACATATTGTGGATATCGATTTCCAAAAAGTACAACTCTATGTTGGTAACTATGACTTCTGGCGTGAATCAAGTCAATTAGCGCAAAGAATGTTAAATGATTCTAATGCGAAAAAAGAAGAGCAAATTAAGGAATTAGAAGCATTCATTGCAAGATTCTCAGCTAATGCTTCAAAATCTAAACAAGCAACTTCTAGAAAAAAATTATTAGAAAAAATTACGCTTGATGATATAAAACCAAGTTCTCGTAAATATCCGTATATTCATATACCAGTTACTGGAAATGTTGGAAATGATTTAGTTGAAGTTAAAGGTTTGAATAAAGAAGTTGAAGGAGAAGTAATTCTTAAAGATATTTCATTTAAATTAGAAGGTGGCGATAAGACAGTCTTTATGTCAAAGAACGATTTAGCAATTTCAACGTTATTTGATATTTTAAGTGGAGAAGTAGAAGCTGATGCAGGTGAAATTAAATGGGGAATTACGGTAACAAAAGATTATTTACCAAAAGATAATAGTAGTTACTTCAATATGAATGATTTCAATTTAGTAGATTGGTTACGTCAGTATGCAATTGAAGATCAAAGTGAGCAATATTTACGTGGATTTTTAGGTAAAATGTTATTCTCAGGTGAAGAACCACTTAAAAAAGTAAAAGTCTTATCAGGTGGGGAAAAAGTTCGATTAATGTTTTCTAAACTAATGCTTTCAAATTCAAATACGTTAATTTTATATCAACCAACGAACCACTTAGACTTAGAATCAATTCAATCAGTCAATGAAGGGATTGAACGCTATGAAGGAAATGTCTTATTTAGTTCGCATGATTACAGTTTCATTGAAACAATTGCAACTAAAGTAGTTGAACTTACTCCAAATGGAGCGTTTGTTTATCATGGAGATATTAATGAATATTTAAATGATGAACAAGTTCAAGAGCGTGTGAAGAAAATGTATGAAGTAAATTAATTATACATAACGAGAAGAGAAAGTTTAAAACAATCTCCAACAATTTAAAGTTCAAAATACCAAATTGGTGTTTGAGCTTTATTTTTCTATTACATCCTTTACACATGCTAGATAAATGTAAATGTTAACAAGTAATTTGAAAAGTGTTATAATTATTGTATTAATTATAAAATGTTTATTAAATATAAATAATTTTAGAAAGAGGAGCAATAATGGGGGAAAAAGCTAAAGCAGTACAGCTAACAAATCAATTTTCAAAAGTTGTTGACTGTATAAGCGAATGAGTTATTGCATTGAGAATTCTAGAATTGTAAAATTGTTTAAAGATAAATGAGTTAAAAGAAAATACGATAACTATATAAGGAGTAAAATGGATTTGAAAATAAAAAATGATGTCATAAATATTGAAAAAAGTGGAATATATTTTTTGACAGGAGCAAATGGGATTGGTAAAACATATTCACTTGAAAAAACTTTTTTGAATATGAAAAAAAATCAAGATGTTTCTTTCTTTTCACAAACAGTACCAAGCTTTAATACGTCTGTACGCGACTACCTTGCCTTTGGTTATGAGAACTTTTCCTTAGAAGTTGTTTATGTCTATTTTGAACAACTTGGACTAGATAGATCATATATAAATATGAAATTTGCAAATTTAAGTGGAGGTGAAAAACAAAAAATAAGTATTGTAAGATGTTTGTTAAAAACTGCGAAAATTTATGTTTTTGATGAGCCAAGTAACAATTTGGATGATGAATCAGTTGAAAAAATAAAAGAATTAATATACTGCATTGCTGCACAAAAAACAGTTATTATTGTAAGTCACGATAAGCGATTTTCGTTTGGGCTTGGAGAATCAATTTATGAATCAAATAATGTTTCAGTAGAGTATTTAGTAGTACAAGTTAAAGAATCAGTTGACATAGAAACTTTTGATCTTAAAAAACAGCAGTTTAAATTAGCATTCTTTAGGTTACTTAAAAAAAGCATATTAATATTTACATCTTTATTGTTAATTGTAGGTATATCTTTGTTTACGTTATATTTAGATGTATGGATATATAGTAATACTTCAGTAACCGTAAAAATTGCTCAAAATGCAATTCTTGTCCAAAGTAGTGAGACTGCATGTGCAGAAAACATAGGTATACTTTCAGTTGAAGAAAAAAAATGTCCAGGACAAAATATGGATTTTCCATATTTAAAAAAAATCAAGTCAGATCCAAGAGTCGATTACATTCTTGTGGAAAATTTAAAATTGATTGATCAAAAAAATATAGAAATAAATGAGTCTCAAGCAAAATCAAAAATCGTTAAGCAATCTATCCCCAATATAATAACAGAAAATGAGGTTCTTAAAGAAGGATATGCATGTGGAGCAGGCCGTTTGCTCCAAGGACAAATGCCACTTGATTATACTAAAACAGCGACGATTTCTACTAGTGATTTTGCTAAAAAAAATAGTGGAGAAATTAAACTAAATGAATCAAAAGTAGATGGTTATACAATAACAGGTATTAATTCAATAAATGTTATGTGTGTAAGCTATGATGGGACGGAAGAAACATTTGTTAGTTCAAAAGGAGAAAACTTTGATCAAAAACTTGATGAACTGAATAAATTTTTGATTGATGGTCAATATGTATATCCAAATAGTCCTTTTACGACGTTAATTGTTACAAAACCTGGAGAAGAAACAAAATTGGCAACCGAAATCATGCAAGAGTTTAATGCATCGACAGTAATAACGTCGGAATCAAATGCAAAACTTGTTAGAGATAAAAACAAACCAATTATGCAAAAAGCAGCGCTTGTTAGCTTGGTATTTATAGTTGTAAATATAAGCTTTATTTTCATACTATTTCGTCAACAGTTTTTAAACATGTTTCAATATAATCAATATTTGGTGAATACACTCTTAAATAAAAATAAAATTATTTACTTGAATTTACTGGCAATATTATTTTATTTTTCACTAATAAGTTTGAGTACTATCCCGTTATTGCAAACTATTTATTTAAGTATATACTCAGTTTACTTGTTACTTCCAATAATATTAATTTCGTACTTATTTGTCGTCTTAATTTTTGCATTTAAGATTAAAAAATGAAATATTACATTTACTTATAGCAAAGACATATAAAATGTCAAGCTATAATATTTGTTTTATACTTCTATCAACGGCTTGATTATAACTATTATTTTAATTGAAACAATTATTATTAATTCATTACCAATAAAATATTTAAGCAATGATGGTTACAATATTTATAAAATACTTAAGTAATTATATGGAAGGTATAGGAAGATATTTTAAGCAGTAGTTTATTCGATAAATGCAGCTAATAAAGCTGGAAATAGCGTGATAATGGCATGAATTAACTAAATAACTCGAGAAAATAATTAGCTCGAGTTTCTTTGATGTACTAAAAATTGAAGGGGATTAACTTGAATAAAAAAGTGTAATATGGATTACTAAAATAATGATTAAATAAATTTTTTAATTGTTGACTTTTAGATTGTTTTTTGCTACAATAGAGGTGTAATGGTAAAATAATACAGTTAATTTTAATTGTGGATATGAAAAAAGTAAAGGAGTAGAAAAATATGGATTAATGAAATTGTTTTGCAAACTTCATTAATTGCTATTTTCAAAAAAAATGATTATTAGACGAATAAAGTATCGATTAAAAGCATTTATTGGACAATATTTAGCATTTTCAGTATTTTTTATTTTGTTATTTGGAATGTTGAGTGTGGCTTTAGTTTTCAATCTAAGTTCAACAATAACTTTAAAAAGCCTTAATAACGAAGAAGTACTAACAATGTATTTCAATGATAATATATTAAGTCCGGAAAATGATTTATCAGCACCAGCTGCCGAAGATCAACAGAAAATTTTAGATTACGTTGCCAAAAATCCAGATGTTGTTGGGTACGACTTCCAAAGACTTGGATCAAATTTTGATCAATGGATAATTGATAAAGCAACAAAAGCCTTACCAGGTGTTTTAGGTCAAGTAACGTATACTTTTTATGGGTATAATTCTGAAAAACAATTACAGTTTGTGACAAAACTGTTCGAAGTTGTTGAAGGAACTGCACCAAAAACCGAAACAGAAATTATGTTACCTAAAGAATTTGCGGACTTAAATGGGTTTAAAGTTGGAACGGAATTAGAATTAATGGTTTCAAACTCAAACTCAACGGAAAAAGGATTAGCTTTTGGTGAGAATCTAGAACCAACAGATTTACCAAAAGTTAATTTTGATGAAACAGCCCAAGCTTTAGCTCAAGAAACAGGTTTAACAGTATCAGAAGTGAATGATAAATACCGTTATAAGCTGACAATAAGTGGAATTTATGATTATTCAGCAAGTGCAAAAGCTGAAAAAGAGAAAAAAGCACAAAATGACTTTGGTGGTGAAATTACAAGTGACGTTGGCGTATATATGGCTGACAGTTTATTACGCAAAATAGAAATACAGCCATCATTTTCTGCATATTCTTCTTATAAAAGTCAACAAAGTTTTGATCCTACTAACCAATCATTAGATGATTATTTGAAAGATTATGCGGGAGGAGATGATCCTGAAGCAATCCGCTCAATTGTTTTTTCTGCATCATCTCCAGAAGCTCAAACAAAAATAAGTTCGGAAATTCAATCGATGTTTACAACAGATGGGGAAAAACTTGAAACAACAGCAGATGCATACAAAGAAAATTTCAAAACGTTAGAATTAACTAATAGTTTTTCAATTGCAATTGTACTTGTTACACTAATAAGTGTTTTGTTTATGCTTGGTTCGTTTACGATTAATCTACTTAAACAGCGTAGTCAAGAAATCGAAATTCTTACAAAATTACACGAAAAAAAATCAAGAATCATCGCAGATTTTTCAATGGAAATTATTCCAATCTTCTTTTTGATTTCATTTATGTGTATGTTTGTTATTTCAAACTTCCGCTTCATATTTTCCGATCTGTTTAATGTTGTAATCCGAGGATTAGAGCAAGCTGATCAGATGGGACAAAATACTGGCTCAAGCATAACATTTTTAGTGTATGATTATCCGAATAACTTAAATATACGAGATTCGTTTAGTGGATTTTCAATTGAACCACTGTCGATATACATCGCAATGTCAATCATTATTTTAGTTATCGTTGCAACAGTTGTTATTTTGACAATGATTATTGTGAAAAAGACAATTAAGGAGGTTCGATGAAAAGTATATATCGAGGATTACTATTTGTGAAAAACAATTTATTATTGTCAATTGTTAAAGTTATTACTTTAGCATGGATGCTTGTTGTTGGAACTATTTTGATGACAATTATGATAAATTCAGTTTCTGATTTTCAAAAAAACATTGAACCTAATGTGACATATTATGATAATATTCAAACAGCTGAAGGAGTCCCTTTTGAGGATCAAGCAATGCCAGCAGATGTTTCTACTTTAGAAGAAGTACCACCTGTTGAACAAGCTCTTGGTCAAGAATTAAAATATGTGAATCTTTCAACGGATGCCTATAACCAACTTTTTGATTCAAAGAAAAATTTTACTTTGTCGAAATCAATTAGTTATCAACAGGACCTGCAGATTGGTGACGAATTTTCATTAGTTCAAAGTGGAGGTCACGTTCAAGACTTGGAATTTACTAGTGGAAAACTAGAAATTGTTGATGGAAAACTGATGACAAAAGAACAATTTTTAGGAAAAGAACCATTGATTATCATTGATAGTGTAGTCGCCAAAAATATTCAAATTAAAGTTGGAGATACAGTAGAACTTACAACTAATATGTTTTTAGAAAATAATGTTTTTCCGATTAAATACAAAGTTAAAGTTGTTGGAGTTTATGATTCGAAAAAGTATAATGTTTATGGAAATATGTTTATAAATAATGTTATTGAAGAATTTTTAATTAAAGCAACAGCTGTTGCTGCAAGTAATAATCTTGATGACTTAAAAAACATAAAAAACCTTGCAGTATTTAATGCGGCGAATCCATTTGTTGAAGGAACTTCAACAGTCAATCCTAATGCTCGAGGCTTTGATCAAAAAATGCAAGGTTCAGATGGACCAATGTTGCTAACGATAAACACTTTCAAAATCGAAAATGATGATGGAAAGTTAGTAGACGTACTTACTAAATCGCAAAAAATTGAAAATACTTATACGAAAATGTCATCTATAAAATATGTGTTTGAAAACAACAAATATCAACTTGTCTCTTTCGGGTTAATGCTTGGTTTTATGTCAATACTGATTTTATTATTTACGATTGGTTATTCTTTAATAGAACGAAATATTTGTCTTACACGTAAACGTGAATTTGCTATTTATATAAAATTTGGAGAAAAAGTTAAAGGTGTTTGGCAACAAGTTTCATTTGAAAATACATTAGTATTGTTAACGATTAGTGTTGTACTTGGTTACATACTTAGTGTAGTTAGTCAATTTGTTGTTTCACTGATGAGAAGCTTTTTCGGAAATTATTTCCCATCTTATGCAGGACAATCGATGGAACTTAGTCCGCTGCCACAATATAGTTCATCATTTTATACACCAATTGATTTTGGTTCAAGCAATCCAAGTTTTATTTTAGTTTATCTGTTTTCAATTATTTTAATTATTTTAATAATCGGATTAGTAGCATATTTAAATTTAAGAAAGTTACTTAGAAAGGTGAAAAATGAACAAATATGAGATAAATAATATTAGTAAATCATTTATTGATGGAGAATTAAAACGTATAGTTTTAGATGAAGTAAACGCAACTTTTGAACCAGGTAAACTTTATAGTATCATGGGGAGAAGTGGTAGTGGAAAATCAACACTTTTAAATATTCTTGCTGGATTTATTGAAACAGATGAAGGAGTTATTGCGTTTGATGGGGCTGATGTTACAGTAAGTAAAGATTTTTTCAAACAAAAAATTTCAATGGTTTTTCAAAACTATGGACTAGTTGAGTATTTATCTGCTTATCAAAATGTTCGTGTAGCATTAGATATTCGTAATGTAAAACGTGATAAATTAGATGAATTTATTTACTATATCCTTGAGGAGGTTGGAATTTCTAAAAACAATGCCAACAAGCAAGTGAGTAAACTTTCTGGGGGAGAAAAACAACGTGTTGGACTTGCACGAGCCTTATGTTTGGATACTGAAATCATTTTAGCCGATGAGCCAACTGGTAATTTAGATGAAGAAAATGAAAAAGTAGTAATGGATTGGTTTATCCGTATTGCAAGAGAGTATAAAAAGACTGTAATTATTGTTACTCACTCTGATGAAATTGCAAAACTTTGTGATGTTAATTATAAAATTGAAGATAGAAAGGTTATAAGTGAATAATGGGAATTTATGATGATTTTTCGAAAAAAATAAATGATTCGGACCAAAATGCTGAACTTGAATCTAATGATATTTCAACAACAAGTGATTTAGTTGAAATAGCGGATGCAAATGATAATCCACCACCAAAGCGTCAATTTGAAGTTTATGAAAAAGTTCATGTACCAATTTATAAGAAAAAAGAGTATATTTATTTAGCTGGAACATTCTTTTTAATGGTAATCTTTTTAGGGGCAATCTTCTATAAGCCAAGTGCAAAAATACCTGATTTTGCAAATAAGTCAGTTGCAATTGTTGAAGAATGGGCAAAGGCTAATAGTATAGTTGTTTCCAAAAAAGAAGAGTTTTCAAAAACAATTGCAAAAAACAGTGTAATTAGTCAAGAATTAAAAGCTGATACACGAATTGTTAAAGGTGATGTTTTCACTATTACAGTTTCTCGTGGGCCTGATGTCAAAGAAAAAATTAAGTTATTTGATTTTAAAGGCAAGTCTAAAGCTGACATTGAGAAATGGATAGCAGATAATCAGTTAGTAAATACGAAAATTGAAGAAGTCTCAAATGAAGCAGTAGCTAAAGGAAAATATATCCGCTATGAAATGGGAACAACTCCAGATGCGTTTACTCGTGGAACAGAACTTAAAGTGTTAGTTTCAAAAGGATCAATTCTTGATATTAAAGAAACATCGATGCCTGAATATATTGGTAAGCCATTTACTGATGCTTATAATTGGTCAATTCAAAACAGATACGATATAAAAAAAGTTGATGTTTTTGATGATTTAGCAGAAGTTGGAACAATCGTTGATCAAGATGTTAAAGCAGGAGCGGTAATTAAACGAGATCGTGTAGTTACATTTAAAGTTTCTAAAGGAGCTGGTGTTAAAGTACCAAATATTATTGGGATGGCTTGTGGTGAAATAAATACTAATGATGTTGCGTTTAATCTAGTTGAACGTTATAGTAATTCTGTAAGAGCAGGTTTTGTAATGGATCAATCAAAATCAGCTGGAGAAAAAGTCGCTGAAGGAGCACAAGTTACAGGTTATTGTTCATTAGGAAAAGTTAAAATGCAATCATTTATTGGAATGGGATATAGTGAGCTTTTAAGTTATATTGATGAACAAAATGCAAAAGGTGCAAATTTATCAGTTCGTAAAAACTGGGTAAAAGGTGATGGAGAACAAGCTAGTGGAACAATTGTTAAACAAAATTTACATAGTGATGCAATTGATATTAATAGTACAATTGTTGCAGATGTTGTCCGTTAATGTTATAATTTAATTGTGAATCTATATAAAATATTATAAATTAATTAAGAAAGATGGTTCTAAGGAGCCATCTATTCTTTTGAGAAGGAATGTATGAAAAAACAAGAGAGAATTATCTTATTTGTATTATTTGTTGTCTTTATATCATTAGGTTTTCCCGATGGATTACTTGGTTCAGGTTGGCCTTCAATAAGCTCAACTTATAATTTTAAAGTTGAAGTGATAAGTTATTTAACGACGGGTGTTTTTATTGGTTCATTTTGTTCGAGTATGCTTTATGCTAAATATGCAAATCGCTATAAAATAACGACAATTATCAACGTAAGTACTGGTTTTATTATTATTGGTTTACTTATGTTCACATTTGGAAATAATCCTCTAACAATTTTCTTAGCAATCAGTTGTTTAGGCGTTGGTGGCGGTGGAATAGATGTTGCAGTCAATGATTATGTCGCATGCAATTATAATGAACGAATTATGACATGGGTTCATGGCTTTTGGGGGGTTGGGATTAGTACTGGTTCATTTGTAATAGCGACAGTTCTAGCCTTAAATTTAGATTGGAAAATTGGTTATTATATAATTGCTAGTTTAGAATTAGTTATTCTAATTTTAGTAATGTTTAAACAAGATTTATTTAAAGTGAAATTTGGCCATCAAGAAGCGACAGAAAGAAGCTCACAAATTAAATTTAAACTTAGGTACTTATTTGGACCAGTTTATTATTTTTTCTATGGGGCTGAATATGTGTTAGGAATGTTCTTAAGTACTTATTTAATTACTGCGTCTGAACATTCGATTAGTCAAGCAGCATTTGTTGTTTCACTATATTGGACAGCTTTAATGACTGGCCGCTTCACAACCGGTTTAATTACAGACAAAATAGCGACTAATAAATTATTAATCTTACATTTGAGTTGTGCAATAAGTGGTTCTTTATTACTGTTTGTTCAAAATCCAAGCTTTGATTATGTAGCAGTAATTTTAATTGGTTATGGATTATCAGCTTTATATCCAATTATGATGAGTTTACCTTATCGTGTTTATTCACCGGTAGTTGCTCAAAAAGTAATTGCCTATCAAGTTGCTTCAGCAATGCTTGGTGTTGTTTTTGTACCGATCATTTGTGGATTTATTTTCAAAACTTTCAATATATTACTTTTACCTTTTATCGTAATATTCTGTTTGTTAGTAATGATTGTTATGGTCATTTTAGTTGAAAAAAATAAAGAAGTATAATTTTAATGTTGAGTTGGATGAAAGTTCAACTCTTTTTTTGTCAATAAATTTTAATTAGTTATTGCTCAAGTTAGTGTAAGAATTTAGCTTTTAATTATCGAAAATTTAAGGTGAAAAAATTAAAACTCCATTTGTCTATAGCTATTTAGGTGATATTATTACCAAAAAATGTTTTCGAAAAACCAGGCATTAAATTTCATTTTAAACAAAAAACATTTTCACGAGAGTAGAAATTTGTGTAAAATTTTAGCCGAAAATAAACTTAAGAAAAACCAAAAAAACGTTGAAAATAGAAAATACTTGTGCTATACTATTCATGTTTTATAGATTATTGTCATGTAAAGAGAGGGTATTTGAAAAGATGGTGACATTAGCAATAAAGCACATGAAAAATTAGAAAGAGAGTTAAATCTTTGAAAAAGGATTTATAGTTGAGAGGAAATTATGTTGAGAAAATCATTAAGTTTTTTTTAGTTACAACCACATTTGTAAACATTTGTTTAGTGCTTGAAGTTGCACTAAAAGTAGCAGCCTCTAATTTCGGTTTAGAGTTTATTACTGAATAAAAGGAAAAGAAACTTGAACCAAAGAAGTTAGATGCCAAACAAAAAAATTATATAAATAAAATTAAGTAGATCAGTATTTAAATGAAAAAAGTTATTAAGGAAATTTTAGATGAGAGAGAGAAATGTTTTTATATTATGCCTTAAACGAGTATTAGTTAAAAGTATGGATGAAAACCAAAAACCAACATTATTTGTTGAGAATTTGCAGTGTCCCAAAGTCTAGAGATGTCCTTATGATTAGAAAGAGGATAAATGAAAGTAAGTCGAATGCAAATTAAGAAATATGCGCAAAAACTCTTATTATCAAGTTTAATTGCATTAATTTCTTTTAGTTCTTTAAATGGAACAACAATCATTGAAGCCGCTGCGGTTTATGTAACGGAACGTGAAAATCGAGCAACAGCTACTGAACTTGATAAACTAGAGCAACAAATTGATGAAAATCAAAAAACGACTGAGTCAGAGCAATCAACAAAGCCAACGGAGACAAAGCCAACTCCGAATCCAGCTGAAACAGAACCGGGCAAGCAAGTGGATGAATCAACTTCAAATGAACAAGCGGATGGAGAAGTTGAAAATAAACCTCAAACAGAAACTAATAATACACAAAAGCAAAATCCAACTGAAACAAAACCAGAAGCGAGTCCAAAGCTTGAAACAAAATCTCTACCCGAAATTGAAAAGAGTTTTGTTCAAAACTTTAAAACATCGGAAATTACCGATGTCTCTAAAGATGCAATCGAATATGAAATCATTAATGAAACAAGTGTTAAGTATAAGAAAGCTGACAATACATTTGATTTAGTTGAAT
>JBOFGK010000024.1:0-20651 GCA_051649085.1 Mycoplasmatales bacterium
GAGCATCTGACTTTTAATCCGAGGGTCGCAGGTTCAAGTCCTGCACGGGACACCATTTATGCCGGCTTAGCTCAACTGGTAGAGCAACTGACTTGTAATCAGTAGGTTGAGGGTTCAAGTCCTTTAGCCGGCACCATTTAAGCATTTTTAAGTTATTCAAATGAATGATTTAAGAATGCTTTTTTAATACTATTTTAAAGCATGAATACTAAAGACTTTGAAAGGATGTTTATGAGAAAAAAATTTTTGAACATACTTAAGTACCTATCATTTACAATTATCGGAGTTTTAATCTTAGCTTTTATCTATTTACAAACTGGTCATTATGAAGCTACACCTACTGCTTTAAGTTTGAGTAGTAAAGCAGATGAAACTGCAGATTATTTAACTTTTAATAACAATTCTACGACTGGTTTTATTTTTTACCCTGGGGCAAAAGTTGATGTAAAAGCATATAGTTATTTACAAAATATTAAAGATACAAATGTCTATATTGCAAAATTTCCATTTGAAATTGCCTTTTTCAATTTAAATGTCGCTCAAACAATTATTGAAGAGCATCCTGAAATTGACAAATGGTATATTGGAGGACATTCACTTGGTGGGGTTGGCGCAAATTATTTTGCTCAAAACAATCCAAATTTAATTAGTGGGGTTGCGACCCTTGCTAGTTATCCTACTGAAAAAATCACTAATTCTAAGCAAACATTTTTAGCGCTTTTTGCTACAAATGATGGACTTGTTACTGATTATAAGGAAAAAGAGCAACTTTTACCAGCCTCTTCAACTCAGACAAAAATTGTGGAAATAAACGGTGGAAATCATGCCCAATTTGGTGATTATGGTATTCAAAAAAATGACCAAATTGCAACAATTGATAAAGAAAAACAACATGAAATCATTCTTAAAGAACTAAGTGACTTTTGTCGGAAATAAATAAGCTTTTTTTATCTACAATAAATCACTTTAATAAATATTGTATTAAAAAGGAAGTGTCGAAGATGATTTATGATCTTCGACACTTTTATTATTCAGTTGATACCTTAAAATGCTTTTTTACTATTTTGTAAAAAGCATTTTCTCTACATTGACTTTCTTTTTTTACTTTAGTTTTAAACAATAAATTACTTTGTTACATCTATTTTTAAAATATCTTGTTCTTTAATTGGATCAATTTCAATAAATCTTATTTCTCCATCTGTAAAATTAATTTCATTAAGTTCTACTTGTCTAACTCGGCGATTATGTTGTGTATGGAATGTAATTGTCATTTTATTTGGATCCCATGCTGATGTATAAAGTGTAGCTGATTTTAAGCCTGTTCCAACTTTCCCAATTGAACCTTCAGAAGACATCACTGGAACATTGAAATTGTCCAAAATTCTAAATAATTCAATTACAGTATCTGCTTCATCAACTGTTTTACGCGCTGTTTGGGTATATGCAACTGCACGAATAAACCTTGATGGTGGTGTAAAGTCACCAGGTAATGAATAAAAGCCAGAGCCTCCACCTAATGGTTTTAATTCCACTCCACTAATAGTTATCGGTTCTCGGTTAAATCCTGATAAACCGATATAATTACGTAAATTTGTCATATGCCAGTCAAAACGAGGTGCATTTGTTATAACTCCAAGTGGATTATCAAAGATTTTTACACCTTCTTCAGTAAAGTTAACAACAATTGTTTTTCCTTGTCTATCCATAATCGACAATTGGATTTCAGTACTTTTACCAAGCGCTTCTTCAACATAATCAAACACTTTAATTGTCTGTAATTCTTTAGCCGCTTCATCTGTAGTACTTTGAGTTGATAATAAGTATTGTACAATTTCATTTGAAGAAATACCATTTTCTGCATCTTTACCTTCATATTTTTCAAATTTAGCAAAATCCGGATGATAAAACAGTCCAACATATAAACCAGCTTCATTCATTCCTTCTAAAATTAGCATACGGTGAAGTGCATTAAAACCAACAAATCCATACTTACTTGAATATGTTTTTCCGCTTACTCCATTTCCTAAATCGGCTGTGAATTCGATATTTCTTGGAACAATCGTTAATTGTGAATGCATATCAAACATTCCCCATTCCATTGTTCTAGCAAAAAGATTCGAACCATTTTCCGCTTTTAATCTAATTCCTGTACACATTTATTCTCCTTTATTATACATTTTTTTGATAACTTCATTCATCTAAGCTTATTTAAAGCTTAGGTATTTATATTATAACTCTAAAAAGAGTATATTGGAATTTTTTTCAGCTTTTCAAGTTTTTTCAATAAATTTATATCTTCATTTCATACTTTTTATAAATTTAACTTTGCTTTTAAGTTTGATTTACTTTAAGGGTCATTTTCTTTAAGCTTGATTTTAAATAAATTTTTCTTAGAAAAAAATGTACCGATACGGTACATTTCTTTTTTCTTTAAATATTATTATTCAATATTATTAGCTAATTATTCATCCAATTTGTCAAGTAAATTTGCAAATGGATTATATGTTGCTGTTTTTTGACTTTTTTCACTTTTCGCCATCTTTTTCACATCACTTTTTGAAGCTGAATTTTTCGAACTTGATTTATTCATAATAGAAACAAGTGTTTCTCGATAACCACAACCTTCGCAATAAATCGCTTGTTTTTCAAAGCTATCACCAAGGATTTTTAATTTTTTTCGACAATTTGGACATTGCATTCGTGGATTCAAATTAATATTCACTCGATGTTTACATTCAACACTTGAACAAACTAACATTTTCCCTTTTTTACCTTCGACAAACATCATTGGTTTTCCACACTTTTCACATGATTGCTTAGTTAAATTATCATGTGTAAATTCAAATGTATCATGTTTTATTGTATGAATTACCTCTTCAGTATAATCTTTAATTTCCATAATGAACTTCTCTTTTTTTAATTTCCCTTGTTCTATTTGCTTTAATTTATCTTCCCATGAGGCTGTCAAGAGTGGAGATTTTAAATCTGTTGGGGCAACTTGTAATAATTGTCGACCTTTAGAAGTAATCACGATTGATTGATTTTGTTTAGCAATTAAAAATGAGTTTTGTAACTTTTCAATAATATCTGCACGAGTAGCAACCGTTCCGATTCCACCTGTTGTTCTAAGCGTCTGTTTAGCTTTTTCACTTTCTACAAAACGAGTTGGATTTTCCATTGCACTAAGCAAACTTCCTTCGGTAAAATGTTTTGGCGGTTTTGTGTAATTTTCAGTTGTGCTAACTTTTTCAACAACATACTTAGTTTTTTCACTAAAGTCAGCTAATTCTTGCATTTGAATATCATCTTCTTGTTCAAAATCATCTGTTAAATCAAGTACTCGTTCATAAACTGCTTTCCAACCAGCTGATTTAACTTTTTGACCTTTTGCTATAAATGTATGATTATTTATTTTAGCGATTATTTGTTGATCTTCATAAACTGTTGCTGGCAATAAGACTGCATAAAAACGTTGAACAATCATTTTATAAATTCGTTCTTCTTCAACTGATAATCGACTTAAATTTGCTTTTACTTCTGTTGGAATAATTGCATGATGATCACTTACTTTAGCATTGTTTACAAAGGTATTTTTATTCACTTTAGCTAAATCAAGCTTATCGATAACATGTCCGAACGCAAAAACTTTTGAGGCCGTAATTCGTTCTTTTAAGGTTGAAACCATATCTGTTGTTAAATAATTCGAATCTGTTCGTGGATATGTTACAATTTTATGATATTCATATAAAGATTGCATAATATCAAGTGTATATTTAGCACTATATCCGTATTGTTGGTTTGCCTCACGTTGTAGTGTCGTTAAATCATATAATTGACGTGGATTAGTTCGTTTTTCTTTACGAGTAATTTCCACAACTTCTAACATCTGCTTATCAATTGATTCAACAATTTTTTGGCTATTTTCTGCTTGAAAAATTCTTGATTGTTTTTTCGAATCTAAATAAGTAAATTGGACCCCTTTTGCAAATGCTCGAATATTGTAATACATTTGTGGTTTGAAATTTTTTATTTTATCATCTTGTTCCATAATCATTTGTAATGTTGGTGTTTGAACACGACCACAACTCAATTGTGTATTGTATTTTGTTGTCAAAGCTCTTGTCGCATTTATTCCAACTAACCAATCTGACTCAGCACGGGCAAGTGCTGACATGTATAAATTTTGATATTTTTTTCCATCGGATAACTTTGCAAATCCTTCTTTGATTGCCTTATCTGTAACTGAAGAAATCCATAGTCGTTTAATCGGTTTTTTGAAGCCTGTTTTCAAAATAATTAATCGCGCTACTAATTCCCCTTCACGTCCTGCATCTGTTGCAATTACTAATGATTCGATATCTTTACGTTCAAGAATTTTTTTTACATTACTATACTGTTTTGCTGTCTGCTTCAAAACCGTAAATTTTGGTCTATCAAATAAAATTGGTAGTTGTTCTAAATTCCAATTTGCATATTGCTTTGAATAATTTTCTGGATCAGCAAGACTTACTAAATGTCCAAGCGCCCATGTAACAATATATTTATTTCCTTCTATCGATCCATTTTTCACCTGTTTACAACCAAGTACTCGTGCAATATCCTTACCAACTGATGGTTTTTCTGCTAATACAACTATTTTACTCATTTTATACCTACTTCCATTTAATTAATTTCTTTTCTATTATATCAACAATTTCAACTAATAAGTAGCCGATTAAACTTAAATACATTATTCCAACAAACATTTCACTATTATTTACTCCACTATTCGAACTAATGTAGTAACCAAGTCCATTGCTTGAAGCCATTGATTCACATATATAAAGTACAGCAATTCCAATTCCAATCGAAATTTTAAGTGTCGTTAATAGTTCAGAAAGAATTGCTGGAAAAATAAAATTTTTATAGTAACTGCTTGTTGACATATTTAAATTTTGCGCAACAACAAAATAATTTTGATCTAAATTTAAAATTGTGTCTCGAACATTGATTATTATTGGGAAAATCGCAATTGTCATAACTAACAATATTTTCGTCAAATCACCTAAGCCAAAAATAATAATAAAGATTGGCGTTAATGCCGCTTTGGGAATCGGATGTAATGCATGGACAAGCGGAGAAAAAACTTTATTAACTGTTTGTTTTAACCCAAGGCTAATTCCTATTAGGGTTCCAATTGTCAGGGCAAGTCCTAAACCTCCAATTAACCGAAAAAGTGAGCTAAGTATTTCTGGATAAATAACCGAAAATTTTTGTAGACCCAAAATGATTATTTGATTAGGAAATGGGACAATTAATTCACCATTAAGACCTCTCCCAACCGCAATTGCTGTTACATACCAAAATAAAATACATATAATTAAGCCAAAGAGAATTTTAACTAGACGATTATGTTTCATTTGTTCTAATAACTTCATATCAACTCCTGCATCAATTCATTTACTTTTGCCCAAAAGTCGGCACCATGATGCTCTTTGTTTGATCCATAAAATGAACTGGCAATTATTTTTTTTATTTCTCCTTGTTCTACAATAATGATTTCTTCACCTAAAATTAACGCTTCTGAAATATCATGTGTAACAACAATCGTTGTCATTTCTTGATTTTTAGTAAAGACTTCAATTAGTAATTGCTGAATATTATCTTTAGCTAAATAATCTAAACTTGAAGTTGGTTCATCAAGCAACATAATTTTTGGTTTTGTAATTAAACTTCTGGAAATATTTGCTCGTTGAACTTGGCCACCAGACAAGTCCTTTGGATAGACATCAATATACTCACTAATTTTAGTTTGGGCAAGAATTGTTGTAATTAATTCTTCGTATTCTGTCTGATTATAATTACTTCCTTGATTACCATCAAGCGCAATTTCTAAATTTTGACGAATTGTTTTCCAAGGAAACAACGAGTTTTTTTGAAAGGTCATTTTAATTTGATGACTAATTTTTGTTAGTTCCTCTCCGTTAAATAAAACACTGCCGCTTGTTGCTAATCTAATACCACATAGTACATTTAAAAGGGTACTTTTTCCACTTCCACTTGGTCCAACAATTACATAGTGTTTTCCTTTTTCAAACTTCAAATTAATATCTTTCAAAATATTGATTGAATCTCTTTCACTATATTTAAAACTAACATCTTTTAACTCAAGCATTTTACTCCTAAATATAACTTAAAAAGGACAATTGTCCTTTTTAAATTTTTGATTATTTGTGCTTACTTTTCTTATCCATTAATTATTTTAATGCTAGTAAACTTCTTTTTCACTTACTCTTTAAGATTTATTATTGAACTTTTGTAATCAAACGGTTCTTTAGTAATTTCTTTTTCAATTGCCCATTGATTAACAGCATCCCATGTTTGTTCAGAAACAGTATTCATCGGTTTTAATTTTAGGTTTTTGGAAATTTCAAACTCTTCTTCTTTTACTAAACCTGATTCAATCAACATTGATTTATATGAATCAGCTCCTGCTTCATTCATTTCGTTTGTTGCTTTATTAGTAATGTCAACAAACTTTTGCGCAAGGTCTGGATTAGCTTCTAAAATATCAGCTTTCCAAATTAATGAACCGATTTGCATCACACCTGACTCATCACTGTTCCAAAGTTCTTTTCCTCCTGCTTTAATCGCTGCTGACGCAAACGGTTCTGGCATAATTGCTGCATCGACTTGACCACTTGCAAGTGCTGCTAAACGATCAGGAATTTTAGGAATAGCTTTTTTCGAAAATTTAATTCCATTAGTTTGAGCTAGTGTATCGGTATAAAACTCAATTACCGTTTTTTCACTAATTGCAAGGTTTTTCCCATCTAAATCTTTAATACTTGGATTTTCACTCGCAAGTTTTGGACTAGTTACTAAACGATACAATGAATTTGTTCCACCTGTTGCCTTTATGTCATAACCTTGGCTCAAATAAATTGTTGATGCTGTTAAATCTGCTGTTGCAACATCAAGTTCACCTGCAAAAAATGCAGTATCACGATCTTTGGCACTGCTGAAATATTTTGGTTCAACATTTATGCCTTGTTCTTCATACATTTTTTTAACTGTTGCATACACATATGGTGCTTGTGAATTCCCACTTATAATTCCCAAACGAAGATTTACTGTTTCTCCAGTATTTTTACTGCTACCGGCAACACTACAACCAGCAAGTGTTCCTATTAGTAAGGCACAAATCAGTACTACTTTTAACTTTTTCATTATTTCTCCTATTTTATTAAATACATTTTCAATTATACCATATTTGTTTTCTATTAGGAAATTGTTTTACGTTATTATTCACATTTCACATTTTCAAGAAAAAGCAGTTTAAAGCCTTAAATTAAAAAATTCCAGCATTATTATGAAGTGAAAACGAAAAAATGCTAAAATATTATAGGAGGATAAATGGCCTATAAAGATATGCACGAATTTATTGTTAAATTAAAAGAGAGAAATGAATTAATTGAAATTACAACCCCCGTAACTGATGACTTAGAAATAACTGAGATTTCTAATCGTGTAATGAAAAGTAAAGACTATAATAAAGCATTACTTTTTACAAACATTGAAAATCGAAAATATCCATTATTAATTAATGCTTTTGGTTCAAAAGAGCGTTTAAATATTGCATTTAATGAAGATAATTTTGCTGATATCGGAAATGATATCGGAGCTTTCATGCAACTTTCCAAATATAAAGGCTTGAAAAATCAAATTAAGGCAATACCGAGTTTATCACGACTTTATTTTTCATTTCCATTTAAACGTAAATTTAAGCGAGCACCTTGCCAAGAAGTTGTTGAATCACCTAATTTGGCGCATTTTCCAATTTTGAAATGTTGGCCTGAAGATGGTGGTCGTTTTTTCACATTACCACTTGTCTTTACCGTCGATCCAGAAACAAATCAGCAAAATATTGGAATGTATCGAATGCAAGTATTTGACCACCGAACAACTGGGATGCATTGGCATCTACATAAAGATGGAAAAGAAATTTATGAAAAATATCGTAAATTAGGCTATAAACGAATGCCTGTAAGTGTCGTCGTCGGCTGTGATCCTGCAACTATTTATTCAGCAACTGCACCTTTACCAAAAATGATTGACGAAGCGATGTTTGCTTCATTTTTACGTAAATCACCACTGTCAATGACAAAATGTATAACAAATGATATCTATGTTCCAAGTCATGCAGAATTTGTCTTTGAAGGTTATGTCGAATTAGATGAAGATTATCGACTTGAAGGGCCATTTGGTGATCATACTGGTTATTATTCACTTGCAGATTATTATCCGACCTTTCATATTGAAAAAATAACTCGAAAAGAAAATCCGATTTTCAATGCAACAATTGTTGGCTTCCCACCAATGGAAGACTGCTATTTATCGTATGCAACCGAAAAAATTTTTCAACCTTTAATGCGCTTAACATTACCAGAATTGATTGATATGCACTTACCATTTGAAGGTGTTTTCCACAATTTATGTGTAACAAAGATGCAAACATCATATCCAAAACATGCTCAAAAATTAATGTATAATTTTTGGGGTCTTGGCCAAATGATGTACCAAAAAATGATTTGTGTTTTTGATGAAAGTGTTGATTTAGAAGACTATTCATCATTAATTGAAAAAGTAATAATTAATGTTGATTTAAAAGAAGATTTGATTTTAACTGATGGACCACTTGATACTTTAGACCATTCATCAAATAAGCCTTATTTTGGTACAAGAGTCGGAATTGATGTTACGACTAAACACGAATTTGAAAAGCATGCTACTATGAATTATCCACTTGAATATACAGATATAAGTCTATTAACTGATGCACTTGAAACAAGTGACTTACCAATCAATGATTTTTATTTCCCAGCAATTCAAGACCAGCATTTAATTTTAATGATTCAAGCTGAAAAACAATCAAAAGAGGATATTGAAAAAATTCAAGAATTTGTTGCAAATAATCCAATTGCTAAACAAGTAAAATGGACATTTATTTTTGATCAATATACTGATATTTATGATATGAGTGTTGTTGCTTGGCGTCTCTTCAATAACATTGATGGTAAGCGTGATTTTCGTTTTTCACAATATGATGAAATGACAACAATCGTCATTGATGCAACACGTAAATTACCAACAGAAAATGGTGGGCGTAAGTGGCCAAATGATATTGTCATGGATGAAGAAATTATCAAGTTAGTTGATGAAAAATGGGATAGTTATGGTATTCACTAAACTCAAACATTATGGAGAATTAGTAATGTTCTCACATACATTATTCTCACTACCATTTGCCCTACTTACAATGATTATTGCTGCAAACGGATTTCCACAATTGCATATTTTAATTTGGGGTATTGTCGCACTTGTTGGTGCAAGAACAGGTGCAAATGCTTGGAATCGAATTGCTGATGCAGAAATAGATCTAGCCAATCCACGAACTGCTCATCGCCATTTACCACAAAAAATCGTTGCAAATTGGGAAGTATTAGCGCTTACAGTATTCAGTTACTTAATTTATTTTTTTGCGGCCTTTCAAATTAACAATTTAGCTCTCATCCTCTCTCCAATCCCGATTGTTTTATTCACAATTTATCCTTATACCAAACGCTTTACATGGTTATGTCACTTCTTTTTAGGATTTTGCTGTGCATTAGCAGTATTCGGAAGTTGGATTGCGATTGAAAATCATTTATTTGATTTAACATTAATCGATGGACAACTTGGCTTTTCAATTGAATTAATACCTACTTTACTATTTATTGCTGTCCTACTTTGGAATGCAGGTTTTGACATCATCTATGGATCCCAAGATATTGAACACGATCGACAAGTAGGCCTCTTTTCAATTCCTCAAACATTTGGTTTAAAGTATGGTTTACTAATCTCTAAAGTAGCCCATTTGTTAATGATTTGTTTATTAGCTGTTGTAATTGTTATTACTCCTAGTCTTGGCTCAGTTGCAACAGTTGGCCTAATTATTGCCACTATTTTACTTATAATTGAACATTCAAAAATTGATGTTCATAATCGAATTATTATGAAATTAGTCAGCTATCGCTTAAATCAAATCATTAGTGTGACAATTTTCATTTTCTACAGTTGGGATGTGTTTATATGAAACTAATTATCGGTCTAACAGGTGCGAGTGGTTCGCTTGTTTTTAAAGAAACAATTTTGGAACTTTTGAAGCAACCTGAAACTTTTCTTTATATTGTTGCAACCAAAAACGGACAACAAGTTTTTGAATATGAACTAAAAGAATCATTTAATGATTTTATTCTAAGTTTAGATCAAACTCGTATTTCTTTGGAAAATCCCCACAATATGTTTAGCACAATTGCGAGCGGATCAAGTGAAATTAATGGAATGATTATAACACCTTGTAGTATGGGCACTGTTGCGAAAATTGCGGCAGGGACAAGCGATAATTTACTTATTAGAGCAGCTGACGTAATTATCAAAGAGCAAAAAAAATTAGTTTTAAGTATTCGTGAAACCCCACTTTCCTCAATTCATCTTAGAAATTTACAAATACTTGCACAAACAAATACCTTTATTTTACCGATTACTTTCTCCTTCTATAATCATCCACAAACACTTGAAGAAGCAACAAATCAGTTTGTGCAAAGACAAAACAGTTATTTACTTGGAACGCTTGAACACAATCTTAAGTGGGAAAATCCTAAAACTAAAAAAAAAGAACTTGATTAGTTCTTTTTTTGATTATTTAGTGCAAATTTTCTGAAGTTCATCAAAGAAAATATCAATTTCTGTACATGTATTATGATGCGAAAGTGAGATTCTAAGTGTACGATCACATAATTCATCTGAAAAACCAATTGCTTTGAGTGTTCGACTCTTTACTGATAAATCATTGGTATCTGCTGATTTTGTCGAAAGAAAAATTTCTCTTTTTGCAAATTCATTTACAATTTCTTTGTTATTAAAGCCTGGGTTTAGTAGTACAGAAATGACATTACAATCAGATTTAATATTTAATGACAAAAATTCAGATTCTTGAATCTTCTGCATTAAATGTTTTTTTAATTTTACTATTTGCTCATTAATTGATGAAAAATTTGTAATAATTTTTTTACTTGCCAAATAAAAGGCTGCTTGTGCTGGTAATGATTGAGTTCCACCACGTAAGTTATGTTCTTTTGTTCCACCATAAATTTGTTTTGAAAGCTTAATATCCTTACGGTAAATCAATGCTCCGACCATTTTTGGTCCATAAATTTTGTGTGACGAAATCGTCAGTAAGTCTGGACAAAAATTAAGTGGTTTTACTTTACCCATTCCTTGAACACTATCAACCATAAAAATAATTTCTGAATTGTAAGCTTTTGTAATTTTGTATAATTTTTCAACATCTTGTTCTGTTCCAATTTCATTATTTACATGCATAAAAGAAACAAATTTTGTTTGAGGACTTAATTTTGTTTGAAAATCAACTGTATCAATATATCCATCGCTCGAAACTGTTACAAATTCACTATTTGTATACTTTAAAAACGGCTCATAGACTGACGCATGTTCAAAATTAGATGTAATTAATTGGTCATCTTTGGTCAAATTCAAGCCAAAAATTGCAAGGTTATTTGCTTCTGTTCCACCTGAAGTGAAAATTAAATCATACTTCGTTTCATCAAAATTTAATAGTTTCAAAAAATCTAAACGAAGTTGGTCTTCTAATTGTTTTGCTGGTAAAAAACTTCCTGGATTCCCAAAACAAGTTTCAGCAATTTCCATATATTTTTGTAGTACATCATGATCCGGTTTTGTTGTTGCTGCATTATCCAAATATATCATTTTACTCCTAACATACTATATATGATATCATGTTTTTTAGTTTTTTTGAAACATTTTTTCATTTTTCTACTATTTAGTGCTTACTGAAAAACAAATCATTCTACATTAATCAATATTGTAACAAAAATAATATTATTTTTTATATTTTATAACTAATAAAATAATGATTGAATTTTTTTTGTAAATACTGACTATAAGTATCTGATTTTTTTTAAAAGTAATTTCTACTACTTTAACGGCTCTAGAAGGCTTAGTATTGCTATAGATACTATGTATTTTAAATTCATAATTTTACCTTGATTTAATATATTTGAATTATAATAAAATGTTTGTTTTAAGTGTATTAACTAATCCAATAGCTTACTTTTCCAATAAAAAATGTTGATATGACTAAAGTTTTTTGTCAATATCAACACTCTTTGTTTAATTTGAAAATACTAATTTAAATTTATCTTGGATAATTTATCGTTTGAATAAAATCTGATCCATAAAAATCATATCCATTCTTTTGGAAATAAAAATCTAACGTATTTAAATATCGAGAATCATGAATAATTTCAATACCATCACCTGAAAAACCAAAAACAGAACTTGTTTTTTCTACATCTTCACATGGCATACTACTTTTCACTAGTTCATTGTTGTTAAATTCATATTTAACGTCTGATAATTTTGTTCCATTGGGAACATTATCCACTGTTGAATATAAACAAATATAATCAGGAGTATTATTTATATTTGAATAATAATCATCTAGTTTTACTTTTTCAATAACTTTATTTTGATCATCTAATACCATTAAATATGAGTTTTCACTTAAGTAGCTGTTATCATTTTTTGTTTTTTCAGATGCTGACATTAATAACACATTAGTTCCTTTTCCAGACAAATATTTACTTTGTTCGATACTTTGTAGTATTTCACTATCGGAAATTGTAATTTCGGTTCTGCCAGTCTTTTCTATTTTAACTTGTGTCCCTAATAAAAACGAAATTACGATTATAATTATTAATCCAATGATTTTCTTTTTTTTCATTAATACCTACTTTTCTTATATTTTATAATCCCACACATCAGCCAGTTCTTCTTTTTAATAAATCAATTTTCTTTGCTGATTGCACGCTTAATTGGCTTTGCTCAATATCACTTTTAACATGCATTCTAACTTGAGACTTCCTTTTATAAATTGCAGAAAGCCCAATGGATTACCCTCATTTCTCATACTACCACTAACTGAAACATCCGTAGCTACCTAATGAACTACTTACTGGAATACCATTTGAAGCATTGTATTCTTCCCAGCTATCTTGCTCCATACTGTTCCAAAACCTTTATTCACAATTGTCCCAAAAGTTTGTTTTTACTGTTCCCCTCGATGCGCCAAAACAATTCTCAATTCAAGTTTTATTTTTTATTTTCATTAGATATACTAGCTTACTACTTTTCAACCATTTTATCTCAGTCCCTCATGTTGTACAAAAATAAATGTGTAAGTAAATGATAACATAATATCGAACAATTGTCAACCTCGTTTAATATTTATTTAACAAAATTAATTATATTATTATTTAAATTACATACTACTAAACAAATTAATTACCGTATCATTATGTTGAAACAGTAAAATCAAATTCGTAAAAGGAATAACTTTCAACTGACAATAGAATCAATTTTCAGTAAATCCGATTTAATTGACATTTCAATAGATTTAAGTCGTTTTTACGTCAAAAGACTTGAGTTATCTCAACAAAACTAAATATTTATAGCCAAAAAAAACTTTGAACTGATTAATCGTTCAAAGCTCTTTTTTATTATTCACGTTTTGAAAAAACTGCTACTTTTATTTTTGAAAAAGTTCTTATTTAATAACTTTCCATGCATTTGTTCCAGCACCATTTGAATTTTGATCTGGACGTGCAGATTTTGTCCAAAATTTTGCTTCGTAAACAACATTATTATATACAACTTTTTCTCCAAAAACGTATGCTTTTGCATCAAGATATTTTGCAATATTGTCATCATTTACATCTGGATCAAGTAAAGTCCAACAATCGTTTCCTAAACCATTTGCGTTTTGATCAGGAGTAGCTCCATTAATGTACCATTTACTTTGGTACACGTGACCATTATAATTAACTACAAAACCACTTCCAGGATAAACTGTCGAATTATTATAATCATTTTGCGATTTAACAATAATGTTACGCTCTTTCTTTTGGTCTATATTATTAATTTTAACAGTATATGTTAGTTTATATAAACCTGCAACATTTGAATTAACTTGTCCAGTAACTGCAACTGAATTAGTTATATCATCACCATTTACTGAATATGCTTTGACTCCAGCCATTGGATTAAATTGGCTACCAAAATCAATTGTTGTATTCTTTGTTCCAATTAATCCGATTACAGTTGGTTTTTCTGTTTGTTTAAATACAATTGTTCTTGTTCCAGATGCTCTTGCACCAACACTATCTAATACTGTGTACGTTATTACAATTTTATTTTTTTCTTGCGTATTTGTTGTATATGTAATTCTATTTGTGATGTTTCCATCTTCGTCATCATGTGCTGATACTCCGCCTAAAATATCATAATTTTCATTTTCATTTAATTCTAGATATGTTGGATTGATGTACAATTTTGGAATTCCATTAGTTGGAACTGTTTGTGCTTCTACTCGAATATTTCTACTTACTCTTGTTGTAAGTCCACCACTATCTGTTACTTCATAAGTAACAACATATACACCCGGAACGTTACTATTCACAGGATTTGTTACTCTAGGAACTAAATTTTGATCTTTATCATCTGTAACTGTAACTTGAAACATTGGATCAAATCGTTCTCCTTGTTTAATTGTCTTATCAGTTGCACCATTTATTACAGGTACTGTATTAACAACTGGTCTTGCTTGAACAATAACATTTCTAGTAGCTACTGTTGTAAGTCCGCCGTTGTCTGTTACTTCATATCTAACTGAATAATTTCCAGCTTTAGCTGTATCTACATTATTTTGAGTAATACGAAATCTTAAATTTTGGTCGTGATCATCAGTTACTGTAACACCATATTCTGGATTAAAGCTGTCTCCAACATATATTGCAACGTCATTCACACCATTAAATTTTGGGGCTGTATTTACTACTGGACGAGAATTAACTTGAATACGACGTTCAACACGTGTAGTTAAATTTCCACTATCCTTTGCTTCATATGTAATTGTATATGTTCCTGGTACATTTACATTTAAATTGTTATTGACAATTCTAAAACTTAAATTTTGATCATGATCATCACTAACTGATACACCTGCATTTGGATCAAATGCATCATTGACAAAAATTGTTTTATTTTCAGTTCCTCTAAAAGTTGGCGCTTGATTTTCAGGACTAGTAGTTGAACAATTACTGTTTTCTGTTTCTGTTCCTTTTTTAGCATCAACTACCTTCCATTGTCCTTGAATTTTTCCTGGTGATTCACCTGGATTAACATACCACTGTGATTCATAATATGTCCCATTTTGAACAACAATTGTTCCTTTTACCCGATACTCAGAAGCTTGATTATATTGCTCTGCTTGTATATTAACGGTCGCGGTTTTCACACAAATTGTCGAACTTTTTGGACTTTCATTACCTTTTCGATCAAGTGCACTTACTTGATATGAATAAGTCCCATTACTTTTTACACCAAAATCATTCAAAAGTAATTTATTTGATTCTACAACTTGCTTACCGTTTCGGTATAAACGATATTTACTTACTGCATTATTATCTGTTGCAGCTGAAAAAGCTACTTCGACTCTGTCAGTTTTAAGCGTTGATTTAACACTTGTTGGAGTTGTCGGTGCTTGTGTATCATTCGGTGTATACTTATCAAGTTCACTTTGGAATTTTTTCGCATACGCATATTTTGCTTCATTTGTCCCCGAATGTCCACTATCTACAATATTATAAGCTCCTGGTTTATCTCGTCCTACTGACCAAAAACCAAGTGAATGAATTTTATTTTTAGCTGCATGTTCTACAACTACTTCAACATCTTTTAGTGTAAAATGAGCATCACCTGTACTTGCTGTTGTATCTTGAACTCCAATCATTGGAATTGATCCAATTCTTTGATATGATCGCTCTACAGATTCACCATACATCTTAGAAATTTGACCTGCTGTTTTGTCAACTGCATTAACTGCCGCTTTTCCCATGTCTTTAACACCCGTACCATAATCCATTGTCATGATGTTAATATACTCAGGTTTAAAACCATTTGCAATTGTGTTTCTCATAACTTTAAGTCCACCACTTACTTCATCTACAAGTCCATTTGTTGATACTGGTAATGTAAAAATAAATTTAACATTTGGACGTTCTTTTTGGATAATTTTAATTGCATCAACTCTTTTTTTATCAATTGACTCAGGTACTGATTGTAAAAAACTTTCGATATCAAAATCAACATAGTCTGCCCCATAATGGTCAACCATATCGATGATTGCAGCTGCTAAATCATTTGCTGTGTTACACGTTACTGCTAAATCTGAATTTGCTTTATTCGCAACAATGCCTGCGTTAGCTCCTCCAAAACTCAATGTTACAATATCTGCATTATTTTTAATGTAATTTTCTCGACCCATTGGTGCATTCTTGTAGTAACTTTCAAATCCCGCCCACGATGCTTGACATTTTCCAGTTGAATTTAAAAATGAATAAATATAATTGTCGTTAGCCGGATATGTACTTAAATCATCATTCGACATCGATCCCATATCAACATATGGTGTGAAAATTGGTACTTGATTAGCAGAATTTTTTACATTTTCTGCACTTAACTCAACAATTGGTGCTGCAGTTGTACTTAAAAAAGTTGCAAATACTAGCATAGATAATTTTTTTGATAATTTCATTTTTTCCTCTCTTTTTGCTTTTTTCCATAAAAAATAAGCTACTGTTCCATAACTTTTTGTGTAGTGATATTTTATATTAATTTGAAAATATTGACCAATAATACTTATTTTTCCTTAATAAAGTAACATTTTGTATATAAAATATGTTTCTTAAATAAGAAAACACTTAATAATTTTAAAATAATCCTTACACTTTACTATTATATCATATTTTATTTTTAGTCAATAATTATTTTTAAATTACTTGTTGTCTGCTGATGAGATCGTACATATTCATCCATTAATCTAAAATTATAATTATATTAAGTTTTAGCGGTAAAATAATCTATTTTTCCAATGTGTTTCTTCAAAAAAAAGATTCTTTGAACAATTAATCGTTCAAAGATCTTTTTATTAGTTACATATTTTCTGTAATTATTTATTTAACAATTTTCCATGAATTTGTTCCCACACCATTAGAGTTTTGATCTGGACGTTCACCTCTTGTCCAGTATTTTGCTTCATAAACAACATTATTAAATATTGTTTTTTCTCCTCCAACGTAAGCTTTGTATTCTAAAAAGCTTGAAATATTATCGTCATTTACTTCAGGATCAAGTAAAATCCAAACATCACTTCCTAAGCTATTTGAATTTTTATCTGGCGTATCACCCATAGTATACCATTTACTTTCGTAAACATGACCATTATAGTTTACAATAAAACCACTTCCTGGATAAACTTTTGTTTCATTATATTCATTTGTAGATTTAACAACAATATTACGTTCTTTTTTCTCTACTATATTATTAATTTTTACAGTATAAGTTAATTTGTATAGACCCGAAACTTTTGAATTAACTTGTCCTGTAACTTTAATTGAATTTGTTATATCATCACCATTTGCTGAATATGCTTTTACTCCAGCCATTGGATCAAATTTACTAGCAAAATCAATTGTTTTATTTTTTGTTCCTGTTATTCCAACTTCAGTTGTACTTCCAGATTCTTTGAAAACAATTGTACGTGTTCCAGTTGCAGTCGCACCAGCGCTATCAACAACCGTATATGTTATTTCAACATTATTTTTGTCTTTAATGTTTTCTGTGTATTTAATTTTATTTGTGATGTTTCCATCTTCAAAGTCATAAGCAGACACACCAGCTAAAGCATCATATGATTGATTTTCTTCTAGTTCAATATATGTTGGATTAATATATAGAACTGGTTCTTTGTTTGTTGGTGTTGGTAGTGCTTCTACACGAACATTTCTAGTTGCTCTTGTTGTAAGTCCACCACTATCTGTTACTTCATATTTAACTACATAGTTTCCTTCTTTAGCTGTATTTACAGTATTTTGTGTAATGATATATTTTAAATTTTGATCGTAGTCATCTGTTACTGTAACTCCTTCTTCTGGATCAAAATTATCACCAACGAAGATTTTAACATCATTTACACCATTAAATTTAGGTGCAGTATTAATGATTGGACGAGGATTAACTGTAATAATACGTTCAACACGTGTAGTTAAATTTCCACTATCCGTTGCTTCATATGTAATTGTATATTTTCCTGCTACATTTACATTCAAGTTGTTATTGATAATTTTAAAACCTAAGTTTTGATCTTTATCATCAATTACTGATACACCCGCTTTTGGATCAAATGCATCTCCAACAAAAATTTCTTTGTTTTCTACACCTTTAAAAGTAGGTGCTTGGTTTTCAGGCGTTACACCAAAACAATCACTATTATCTGTTTCATTTTCTTTTTTAGGATCAATTATTTTCCATTGTCCAGCAACTTTTCCAGGTGCTTCTCCTGGATTTGCATACCATTGTGATTCATAGTATGTTCCATTTTGAATAACAATTGTTCCTCTTACAGGGTATTCAGAAGCTGAATTATATTGTTCCGCCTGTACATTTATTGTTTCTGTTTTCACACACATTGGTAAACTTTTTGGACTTTCATTTCCTTTACGATCAAGTGCACTTACTTGATAAGAATATGTTCCATTACTTTTTACAGTATAATCATTTAAAAATAATTTATTACCTTCTGAGACTTGTTTACCATTTCTATATAAGCGATATTTACTAACTGCGTTATTATCTATTGCAGCATTATAAGACATTTCAACACCATCAATTTTAACTGTTGATTTAAGATTTGTTGGCACTGTTGGTGCTTCTGTATCATTTGGTACATATTTATTTAGTTCACTTTGGAATTTTTGTGCATATGCATATTTTGGTTCGCTTGTTCCTGAATGAGTGCTATCAACAATATTGTTAGCACCTGGTTTATCACGACCAATTGACCAAAAACCAAGCGAGTGAAGTTTGTTTCTAACTGCATGTTCTACAACTACTTCAACATCTTTAAGTGTAAATGGTGCATCTCCAAGACTTGCTGTTGTATCTTGAACTCCAATCATTGGAATTGATCCAAGTCTTTGGTATGAACGTTCAATAGATTCACCATACATTTTAGAAATTTGACGTGCTGTGTTATCAACTGCACTAACTGCAGCTTTTCCCATGTCTTTTTCACCAGTTCCATAATCCATTGTCATGATATTTACATAATCAGGTTTATAACCATTTGCAATTGTGTTTCTCATAACTTTAAGTCCACCACTTACTTCATCTACAAGTCCATTTGTTGATACTGGTAATGTAAAAATGAATTTAACATTTGGACGTTCTTTTTTGATAATTTTAATTGCATCAACTCTTTTTTTATCAATTGACTCAGGTACTGATTGTAAAAAGCTTTCGATATCAAAATCAACATAGTCTGCCCCATAGTGGTCAACCATATCGATGATTGCTGCTGCTAAATCACTTGCTGTTGCACATGTTACAGCTAAGTCCGAATTTGCTTGATTTGGAGTAACACCAGCGTTAGCTCCCCCAAAACTTAACGTTACAACATCTGCTTCATTTTTAATGTAATTTTCTCGACCAAATGGTGCATTTTTATAATAACTATCTATTCCTGCCCACGAAGCTCTACATTGATTTGTTGAATTTAAAAATGCATAGATATAATTAGAATCTGCTGGATATGCATTCAAATCATCATCTGACATCGTTGTCATATCAATATATGGCGCGAAAAGTGGTACTTGCACATTTACATTTTTACTTTGTGCACTTAATTCAGCAACTGGTGAGACAATTGAAATAAATAATGTCCCAAACACTAGCATCGATAATCTCTTTGATAATTTCATTTTTTCCTTTCCTTCTTATATAAAGAAGCTATTTTTCATTTTTTATACTACTTTTTTACTTTAACTGCTATGTTATATGTTTGTACTTTACTTTGTTGCTTTAACTGCTATGTTATATGTTTGTACTTTTCTTTGTTACTTTAACTAATAAATTTCATTTTTGTGTTGTTATGTTTTTTGTCTTGAGAAGTATCAACAATAATACTTATTTTTTTAACAAGAAAAAATGTAATAAACCATTAACAATCCAACACGTAAATATTATAGCATATTTTGTTTATATCAAGTTTTTTTTATTACTATTATCCTTTCTTGTATACATCATTTTTGATTAGTAGCCCTATTTTATGGGCATTTATTATTTCAAAATAAGAAACATAAAAATAAATATTTCATTTAAATTGTATTAAAGTAAAATAAATTTATCGAATAAAGTTCGAAATTATGAAATTATTTCGATTTACATTGACATTTGAGAATATTTTTTCCTTAAGTTTTTTCACATACACTAGGCTGCTCAACAAACTTAACTTTCTAATTTTAAGATTTATAGTAATAAAAAAGAATGACTTTTTAAAGTGAACCGAACCCTATAAAGTAGAATTTTAAATAAAAGAGCCGAATATCATTAGTTTGATATTTGGCTTTTGTTATAATAATACTAAGGAGACTATATGTCAAAGATTTTATTCAGCCAAGAAGCTATTACTATGC
>JBOFGK010000025.1:0-4016 GCA_051649085.1 Mycoplasmatales bacterium
TCAAGAAGTTCAGCTTCAATTATAAAACTTGAATTGATTTTTTCGTAAGATTTAATATTAATTTTTCCATATTGAGTTAAAAGTAAGGTATAATGTATTTGCATTGTTTATGAATATCTCCTTATAGTTTGGTTACTTATATGATATCATAAACGATGCTTTTTTATTTCTTTAAGTAAAAGAGCAACTATAAATTTTTTCCCCCACTACATATTATACAACCCAAAAAACTATAAAAAAAGTTGGCCCTTATATTTATAGCCGTCAAGCGTTAGTGTATACACTAACGTATTAATTATAGCAAAATACCTCTTCAAATGCAAGAATATTTCAAAAATTTTCCGGTTTAAACGAGCCAAAAAATCTAATCATTATGTCATTTAATTACTTTCATATATAATGTTTTTCTGGCCCGTGCAACCTTTTTTATTTCGATTTCAAAGTATCCAATAAACTCGGAAATTCTCTTGAACCTTGACCTAAAAATTCAAGTCCCGGTTCCATTTTACTTACAGGCAACAAATGGAGATGAAAATGTTCAACTTGCTGATGAAAGCCATAATTTTCATACATTGTTATTCCATCAATATTTAATTTTTCTTCGTACTCTTTAGCAAGTTTTTTAAATACTCTGAACATTTTTATGTATACTTCTTCATCAACCTCAAAAAAATTAGCCACATGTTTTTTCGGAACGATTAATGTATGTCCTGTTGCATTCGGAAAAATATCCAAAAAAGCAACAATATCATTGTCTTCATAAACTTTATAACTTGGTAACTCATCATTTATTATTTTACAAAACAAACACATCTTTCTCCTTATCTTAATTAAATGGATAGTAAAATTGTGGGTTTACAGTGAATTTGATATAAAACGAAATAATCAAAACAGCAAGCAAGATTATTGACACGATATAATCTTTTTTAGTTAGAGGGTTTTGATTATACCAAGTTCGATATTTACTTTTCCCAAAACAACGCATATCCATTGAATTTGCTACATTATTAATACGTTCAATCGATGACTTAATTAGAGGAACCATAATATATGCATAATTACGCAAATCTTTAATTTTGTTTTTAGTTGAAAACTCAATTCCTTTTAATTCCTGTGCGTTTTTTATAACCTTCATATCATATGCAACATCTGGGATATAGCGCATTGCAATGTTGACAGCATAGGCAACTTTATATGGCACTTTAATTCGATTTAAACTTGCTGCAAACTCACTAGGATCTGTTGTAAAAACAAAAATCAAAGTAATTGGCAGTAGTGCAAAGTATTTTAAAGTCATTGTTAAAATATAAATAACTGTTTCTAACGTCACTTCTATTCCAATAAAAGAGAAGGCAGGTGTCGTTGTTCCCGTTAATTCTGATCCATAAGTTGGTGTAACTATTAAGAGGAACAGTGAATTAAAAATTGTGAATACAAATACAAAAGTTGTCAATATAAATACTTTTCGAGGATCAAGCTTTGCAAATCCCATTAAACAAGCTCCTAAAATTATCACTCCGATAAAGATACGTAAATCTAAAAATAGAAATACAAAAATCATCCATGTAAGCAATAATAATAATTTAACACTTCCATCTAATTTATGAAAAAAACTTTCTTTTTTCTCATACAGATTTTCACTATTCATTTTATTTCACCTCAGTTTCTATCAGCGACTCAGCTAGTTTTGCAAGTATCGATTCATAATCCAAATTGTATTTATCGGCTACTGTTAAAACTGACGGTTTATTGATTTTCGCACTTTCATATTTTTCTATTTCCTTAAACACTTGGTGAGTAATCCCACTTTTTCTAACTTCACCATGATCTAAAACAATTGTTTTATCTGAATACTCAAGTGCTAATTGCATATTATGAGTAATTATTACAATAGCAAGTCCATTCTTGGCTAATTTTTCAAGCAATTCCATGATTGATTTAAACGTTCGATAATCTTGACCTGATGTTGGTTCATCAAGCAAAATCACTTGTGGATCAGTTATTAATGCCGTTGCAATTGTTACTCGTCTTTTTTGTCCATAACTTAACATGTTTATTGGCCACTTACGATATTTAGATAAATTACAAACTTCTAAAATATTAGTGATTTTTTGCTCGAGTTCAGCCTCCGTAAGTTGCAATCTAAGTCCATTTGATTTTACTTCTTCATAGACCGTATCATGTGTTATTGCATGATTAGGATTTTGCATAACATAGGCAATTTTTTGACCACGTTTGAAAATAGACATTTCATTTAATAACTCATTTTCTAATTTAATTTCTCCTGTTTGAACTTTTAAAATTCCAATAATTAAATTTAAAATTGTCGTCTTTCCACTTCCGTTATTTCCAAGAATCGTTGTAATTGAATTATCTAACACTTCAAACGAAATATCTTTTAAAATCTGTTTATTTTGAACATAGCTAAAGTTTATATTTTCAAATTTAAGGACTGTCTTCAAGTCCAAATTTGTTTCACTTGATTCAGATGAAGGATTTTCTTTTAATTTTGCCCTTACATGTTCAATTAATTGTTCATCAATGAAATCCAAAGTATGTAAGCCTGTATATTTCTCATAAGGAACTTCACACTTATCCAATAATTCTAAGTAAAGTGGTTTTCGAATATTATTTTGTGGAAGTAAATCAGATTTAAGTAGTTCATCGACTTTCCCATTATATAAAATTTGATTATCATTAATTAAAATGATCCGATCATAGTTATAATGAATCACTTCTTCTAGGCGATGTTCAATTACAATTGTTGTTTTTTTAAAGCGTTCATGAATATCATTAATTAAAGCTAAAACCTGGTCACAACTAAGTGGATCCAAGTTTGCAAGTGGCTCATCAAAAAGAAGAATTGGTGCATCACTTGTCAATAAGCCAGCGAGAGAAACTCGCTGTTTTTGGCCACCGCTCAACATTTTTGGTTCAACATCGATTAAATCACTAATCTCTAAATGTTCTAGATTGCGCTTGACTGTCTCGAGCATTTTTGAGCGCTCAACACAATTATTTTCATCGACAAATGCAACATCTTGACCAACAGTTAAACCGACAAATTGCGAGTCCTGATCTTGCATTATTGTCGAAATGTAGTTACTCATTTCAAAGATACTTTTTTTCTGAATACGTTCATCATCTATTGTATATTGACCTGTAATTTGTGCTTTATATGCATTTGGAATTAACCCATTCATAAATTTACCGAGAGTTGATTTACCACTACCACTTGGCCCAACAATTAGGACCTTTTCATTTGCTAATATTTCTAAATTTATTTCGCTAAGCGTTGGATTATTTAACTTTGAGTATTTGATCGTTAAATTTTCTATATTAAGCTTCTTCACTATCAATTCCTTCTGCTTTACTTTGCGTTTTAGCAATTAACATTACACTAGGGATTCCTAAAACTGCAATTACTAGTGCATTTCCAACCGATGCAAATTCAATTTGAAGAAGCGATTTTGCAAAAGGTTCTCCATAAACATATACATCTCCAGCAACCGCTAAAAAACCACCAACTATTAATCCTAAGACACACAAACCAGCTAGTTTTACAAGGTGAACAATCGTTACTTTTCCTTCCATTACACTAAATGTTTTATCTAAAACAATCAATCCTGCAAAAAGTCCAATCATTGCTGATAGTAGTGTCCACGAAAACCATACACTACCATATTGAATTAGATCTCGTAAAATGTGTCCAATCAATCCTGTAAAAAAACCAACACTTGGTCCATACATTGCTCCAAATATAACTAATAATGCAACCGCTAAAATCAAACTTGTATTTGGACCGATGGGAATTGAAAACATTGAAATTACCCCATATAATGCTGCCCCGATTCCAATTGCCACTACTTTTTTCGTACTCATTTTTCTCCTAGTATAATAGAGTTATAGTTTATTTTGCAGTAAATCCATAATTATTATCGTGAATAAATCTTATGTCTTTTACTCTTATTAACTATAAAATCTAAAATTTTTTCTTTTTTTGCTTAAATTAACTA
>JBOFGK010000026.1:0-6452 GCA_051649085.1 Mycoplasmatales bacterium
TTTGTCTTTAGAATAATCAATAGTGTATTTTTCGAATGATTCGTTTTCTAAAATAATTGGACTATCTTGTATTTGACCGTTTTGATCTTTATATAAAACACCATTTGAATGATATTTGGTTAATGCACGTGAATAGCTAGTGCAAGACTCCAATGGATTTAAGCTTCTTGATGTTTCAAATGTACGGTTATAAAATATAAATAGTAAAAATAAGCAAACTATCAAGAATAAAAGTAGTATATTTTTAATTACTTGTACAAAAGTATAAAATTTTGACATGGTACCTCCTTGTAGTACATATTGATTATAACGTAAAATCCATTTACTGATAATAACAATTTTGTTATATACAAATAAAGCACCACATTATGCAGTAGTGCTTTCTTTTTCCATAATATTAGAAATCTCAATACAAGTCCATCTTCCGACAGTTGAAGATATATTAAGATTCAAATTCATTTTTTGAAGAATGTTATTAGAAATGTATAAACCGAATCCAGTTGAATATTGATTTTTCACATTAGAAGCAACATAACTTTTTTCCAAAACTTTTGCTAATTCGTATTCATGTATTCCGACACCGTTGTCAAGGATCTTTAATGTTCCAGCTGAATAAGAAAAAGCAATTGAAGTTGCGCCATATTTGATTGAATTATCAATGAATTGTAATAGCGTGTATTTTAACCAATATTTATCGACTAAAATTAAAGTAGTTGGAACATGAAGTTCAATCGAAATATTTCGGTCAATTAATTGAAAACTAAAGTCTTTTAAAGCTTCGTTTACAAGTTCTTGTAAATTGACAGCTTTTAACTCTAAATTTGAATTGACGTTTTCGGATTTTGTAACATATAAGACATTTTCTACAAATTTTTTAGTTTGATCAATTTGTAGTTGACTTTGCCAATTATCATTTAAAAGTTCTAAATTTTGCAGTGGCTTTTTAATTTCGTGTGCCCAAATATTAACATAATTTAAAATATCATCCAATTTCGTGTTTAATTTTTTATTTTCTTCATATTGAACTTTGGAAATCTCCTTAATAATTGAGTTTACAATTTCACTTTCAAATGAATCGTTACGAGGGAATACACGAGTTACGGCAAATAGATTATTGTTTTTTAAAAGCGCTAGCTGCCATTTTCTTTGAATCTTTTTCAAACTAAAATAATTAATCAAAAGGAAAACGACACTAGGAATAAGTGAACTAATCAAAGTTAAGATAAAAAGTGAAAAGGGTAACTGAAATAAATAAACAAATAACAAAAAAAGCAAATTGAATAGTAAAACAATAAAAAAGAAGAGACTTTTACTTTTAAGATAGTTTATCATTGTAGTTTAATTCCTTCCCCTTTGACGGTTTCAATTTTTAAATTTTCAAAACAATCAATTTTTTTTCTAAGTCTCATTAATGCAACATTAAAAGCAGAGGCTTCAACAAAAATATCGTTATCCCATAAAATTTTCAAAAGTTGTTTTTTGTCAATAGTTTGTTGGGGATTTTTAATTAAATAACTTAAAATAATATATTCGTTTTTCGTTAATTTGACTTGATCATTGATTTTCAGTGTTTGTAAATCAATTGAGATATTCTTATACTGTAAAGTGCTTTGATGATTATTTAATTGATTAAGTAATTTTAGTTTTAAAATTTCAAAATTAATTGGCTTAACAATATAGTCAGTAACACCCAATTGATAGTTAAGGATTTGAATATCCAGATCATTAACACTTGTAAGCATAATAATTGGAATTAGATATTTTTTAAATAATGGAAGTGCATCACTTGATACTTGATCATTTAAGTGATAATCAAGTAAAATAATATCAAATTTATAATTTGTAAGTGCGATTTTGGCTTCTGAAATTGATTGGCATGTTACTAAATCGAAATCAAGTTTTTCACGACAAAGTTCACAGAAAAATTTGTCATCATCAACTAGAAGTATATGCATAGAGCTCCTCAAAAAATCCTTTTATAAGTATACTAATTTTAACAAGTTTTTGTAGTAAATGCAATTAAAAAGTTAATTTAGTATATGTTTGTTATTTAAAAGGAAAACATGCGTAACTATTGGTTGCACAAAAAAAGTGTCTAACAGAAATATGATTTTAAAACTAAAAACACTAAAAATAAACTATTGACAAAGATAAAATGTAAGATAAATAAAAAATATACTTGTAAAATGGTGTAGATATGATATACTATTAGTGCGAAAGTACTGATGTTATATGTAAATATGAAAAGTAATTAGCTAATAAAAGTGTGATTTAAAAAATTTAGCTGACACTTGAAAAAAGTAAAAAAATAAGTAAAAAATTCAAAAAAGGAAAAATGTGAATTTTTATTTTCATATTTTTCAACTTTCATTTATATTTGTAAAATGATATTATTGAAGAGTAAAAGAGTAAATGAGGTAAAATGATTAATGAGAGAATGCTGAAATTAATTAAGTATCTAGAAATTAACAACCCATCATCAATTAACGAAGTTGCAAAAAGTCAAAAAATTAGTCCGAGAATGGTCAGGTACCACGTTGACAAAATAAATGAAGTCCTAAACTTTCACAAATTACCACAAATTGAGAAGTTTGCAAAGGGTGAACTTAAATTACCGTCAACAATTAATTATTTAGTGGTTAGCTCTTTTACAAATAAGTCATTCTCGAAAACAGAGCGTTTAAAAGTAATTCAATTAATGTTGGCAATTTGTCCACATAAATTACGATTAAATAAGCTCGCTGACTTACTCTGTGTTACAAGACGGACTTTAAAAAATGACTTAAATGAACTTGGAACGCTGTTATTACAAAAAAAGCTTAATGTAGTATATCAAAAAGTGTTCAAAATTGATGGGACCGAAATGCAAACGAAAAAGTTTTTTTTCGATTGTATGATGGATGTGGTTTTAGTCCTGAAAAAGGCAGAAACCCAAAAACTAGATAACGTAGAGAAAATTTTGTATCAAATTGTAGTAGAAGAATTTGGTGAAACTGAAGTTACAAACTTGTTTAAATGGTTGGATGAGTACTTAGAAATAGAACAAAAGATAGTACCTGATAACTTATATAAATGGTATTACGTAAATTTAGTTTATTTTTTCAAGGACAAAAAAACAAAAATAACAGAATTCCAAAGCTTCTCTGAACAAATAGAGATATTAGCTTCTAAGCGTATTTTGTTTGGACAACTTGAAAGAATTTATGGAATGAAATTATCGATTGAAGACATTGTGAAAATTAGCGAATATCTAGATGGAAATTTGTTAGTTGAAAATAATCAAACAATTGATAAGAATAAGATTACCAATTCACTAGTAGCAAAAATTATTGAAAGAATCAAAAATGAATTTACAAATTCAAATGTAGATTGTAACCAACTTAAAGAGAATTTACGAAACATAATTTCTGAATCACTTAGAAGAGTTAGTTCACCAACATTTGAAAAAATTCCAATTGAAGATGTATTAGTGCCGGATGATTATTATATTTATGATGCAGTAAAGAAGGAAGTTGAACAAATACCAGAACTTGATCTTGTTTTAGATAATAACGATCTCTTAAATATCAGTGTACATATTATCACGATATTAAGAAAAAGTGAAGGTGCCAAGAAAAAGAAAGTTTTACTTGTATGTGAATATGGTCAAAGAATTGCCGAACTTGTAAAAGAAAAATTAGAAGAAGAATTTTTGATAACAGTTGTATGGATCTCAACGATCCAAGTGTATGCATTTCTAGCAACTAATCAAGTTGATTACATTGTCTCTACCAATGAAATAGAAATAGATACAAAGTTACCATTTTTGAAAGTACATGTTATCCCAAGTGTTGATGACATTATCACACTAGAACGAACAGGTCTTACAAGAGCAATTCAATAAGTATAAATATATATTAAATTTACTAAATATTCGAAGGACAAGAGAAATAGTGATATTTGGTAAGTATAATCATATATAAAGTTTTAATGAGTAATTTATAAATTTGAAAAGAAAAAATGAGGGGAAACATCCATTTTTTAAGCTTTCACAATCATTTGATTGTGTTACGTTTTTTGATGTAAAAAGTTGATGTTTACTCCTAGTAAGAAAGAGAGAGGGGTATTGATGCCTAGGAAATTATTAAGTATTTTATTATTAACAATTATTGCAAGTCAAGCAATAAGTATTCCTGATGTAACCTTTTTAGCGCAAACAGCGATTAATGAGGTAAATCAATCAGAAGAAGAGAAACAAACTGAAACGACTCCAACTGAGGAGGTGGCAGCAGATGCTAGCCAAACAGAAACTCCAGCAGTTGAGCAAGAGCCAACAGAGAAAGTAAAAGAAAATTCACCACCGAGTGAAAAAACAAGTAGAACAACTACAGGAACAGCCAATTATCCTAATTATGGTGTAAATGGAAATCATATTTCAACAATTGATCCAGCAAAGATAGATGATCAAAATGAAACTGTTTCATTAATTGAGAATTTAGGTTTTGAATCTCCAATTGTTACAACAGGAACAATGGAATTTATTTCTGAAAATAATCCAAAGATAAAATGGAAAACAACAGATAATAGTACGGATTTTGGAGTTGGACCAATAGAAGTTTGGAGAAATACTTATCATGGAATGAATTCGGTTGAAGGTGATCAATTTGCTGAAGTAAATGCAAGAAGAAATGCTAGTATATATCAAGATATTTATCTGCCAAACGGATTTAAACAAGGTCAAACACTTTCCTGGAGTTTTTATCATCATAACACATTTAGTGGAGTTGAATCACTAAAATTCCAAGCAGGAGTACCTGGTTCAGATAATAATCAAAATGAAATTGAAACTGTTGTAAGTGGAAATAAGTATGTATCTAATGAATTGTCCGTTACTCCATCAGAGAATTGGAAATTACAATCGGGGACATTTACAGTGCCAACTGATGTTACAAATACCTTGAGAATTGCATTTAGTGCTGTAAAAAGTGCTGCAGGTGGAGATAGTGGGAATCTTATCGATAATATTCGTTTCACAATTTCTTCACCACCTGCTTTTTCAAGCACAGTAACTACAAGTGATAGTGGAAGTAATCAAATTGGACAAAGAGATAATACGACAGTTACAACACTTTTAACTCGTCAAACAGATTCAAGTGACGTAACATCATGGACATCAAATGGTGTTGATATTGTTCAAAGTAGTGGTTCTAAAGTTCCAACGTCGGCTACAGTCACATATAATGATGGAACAAGTGAATCATTAACAGTTGGAAGCGTGAGCGGAAGTAACTTTACACTTACTGGAATGACTAAAACTAACTTTAGAACAGCGTCAATTTCATGGGATGGTGGTCTTGCAGGAAATGTTGCAGTTGGATCAAACTATCAAGTGTTTGCAAATTACCGATATAGTGCAGACTCAAATCTTGATGTTGATCCCGTTAAAAACATAATGATCCAAGCAGAGTCATTTACTAAAGCGATTAACTTATTACCACTTGCAGATCGTGGGAAAATAGATTCGAAAGTTAAAGCATGGGATCTAACACCAGGAAGTGCTGGTCAAGTAAATGCAAACTTAATCACAATTGCTGATAACAAGTTAGATGATTCAAATGTAACTTTAAAAATTGGTGAGGTTGAACCAGTTGTAATTAGTGCAACAGTTGGTGGACGAGTAGCGACAAAAACTGTGAATGCAACAATCCAAGCAGATTCAAGAAGTATTGCCTTAACATCAGGAGTTTATGCTGAGTATAATGTAAATGAAACTATTACACAAGCTGATTTAATTGCTGACTTAGGAACTGAATTAACACTTACAAATACTGATGGAAGCACAAGCGAGTTAGATAGTTCGAAAATTACGATTAATGGATTTTCAAACATCTCTTCAACAACTGTCGGTGGATACGTAGTTGAATTAGTTGGAAATGAAGCAACAATGACTTCAAATAGCGTTAAAGCAACAGTTGTAATTAAAGATTCAAACTCAGCAATTACGCCAATTGATCCTGCTAATCCAACTAAACCAAGAGTGATGATTAGTGCAAATAACTTTGACGTTGCCAAAAAGAAATTAACAAGTGGTTTTACAGGTGAAGAAGCTAAGTCAAACACTTATGCAGACGTTAAAGCGTGGGATCTAACACCAACAGGAGTAGTTGGATCAATCCCTACTGGAACGCTTAGTGCAGAAACTGTAACAACAAACAATCCCCTTTTCCAAACAAATAATACTTTAGTTGCTGGAAACAAACAAGCGACAGAATTTAGAGTTAAGAAAACTGTAAGTGGTGTTGATTACACAGCAAGTAAAACAGTGCAAGCAACAGTTACTGATGGGCGTACACTTGAGCACACAGGAGTTCAAACATTAGTTTATGATAAAGGAACAGCTCAAACAAAAGCTAAACTTTTAACTGACATCGCTTCAGTTGTGAAAACAAGAGAAGATCAAACGCTTGTAGATG
>JBOFGK010000027.1:0-20739 GCA_051649085.1 Mycoplasmatales bacterium
TAGTTAATTTAAGCAAAAAAAGAAAAAATTTTAGATTTTATAGTTAATAAGAGTAAAAGACATAAGATTTATTCACGATAATAATTATGGATTTACTGCAAAATAAACTATAACTCTATTATACTAGGAGAAAAATGAGAGAACTTAGAAATTTTATTTTTGTGAGCGATTCTGTAGGAGCACAAATTGGTGGAGTGACGCAATATAGAAATACAATTATTGAGTATATTAGAGCGACATATTCAAATATAATAACGTACGAATTACATCTCATGGACTATAGTAAAACCCCAAATGCCATTAGAGCCCATTATAGTTACCATTTACACAATGATGAGCAAGAAATTACTAATTTATTTAAAGCGATTGATCCAAGAACAACAATCATTATTTTTACAAAATTTGAGCCTTACCTTACATTTTTAACAAAGTATTCATTTGAAACAATAACTTTTCCTACAATTCTTGAGTATCATGGGAATATGGAAAAATATCTTGAAGAATCTTCTTGGTTAAGAAATATTTTCATACCATCTCTAGTAAAATCAAACAGAGTGAATATAATAAAAGTGTTATCGAAAAATGATAAAAATATTTTAAAAAAACATATAGAAAAAGTAATATATATATATCATACGACAAAAATGAAAAATAATAGAATTACGAAGAAAAATAAGACTGTTGGATATGTAGGGAGATTATCTAAAATCGATAAGAATGTTGAAGCATTACGTAGAGTTATAGAGCAAACATATAAAAAGGATCCGACAATAGAGTTTCATATTTTTGGAATCGGTCCTGATAGTGATGTTATTAAAAATATTAGTGAAGGAAACTATATTATGCATGGCCTTGAAACGGATAAGGATAAAATATTTAATAATTTAAATATTTTATTATCAACTTCTAAAAGTGAAGGATGGGGGCTTTCTATTTTAGAGGCAATTGCAAATGGAATACCTGTAATAACAACTAAGTCAACGAATTCATTATTTGAAATGTTGAATGAAGAACGAAATTGTGTATTTGAGCATCATGAAATCGATAATTTGATTGAAAGAATAGTGGAGCTTTCGCATAACGATGATGAGAGAGAAAGAATATCAATAGAGGTATTTAACAAGTCAAAAATATTTTGTGATGAGGTACAAATCGAAAAATATTTAGATGTGATTGAAAAAGTTATTAAAGAAAATGAATTTGATTTAAAATTTGAAGTGAATAATTTGGTAAGGGAATACAATACTAAATACAAGTATCATTTACAAAGAAATTCAAAAAATAACTAATATTTAATGAAAGGAATGTAATAATCGCATATTAACTTATTGCGGATATTCTTAGAAAAATGACACGAGTAATAACATATGGAACATTTGATTTAATGCACTATGGACATATTAGATTGTTGAAGAGAGCAAAAGAACACGGAGACTACTTAATTGTTGCCGTTTCAACAGATGAGTTTAACAAATTAAAAGGGAAGAACTCATATCATAATTTTGAGACAAGGAAAAAAATGTTGGAGGCAATAAGGTATGTCGATTTGGTAATTCCTGAAAACGATTGGGATCAAAAAAAAAGTGATATTGAGAAGTATTGTGTTGATAAATTTGTTATGGGGGATGATTGGCAGGGTAAATTTGATGAATTAAAAGAATTATGTAATGTTGTATATCTTGAAAGAACGCCAAACATTTCAACAACAAGGATAAAGGAAGACTTAAATAGAGAATAATAAGGACTATTAATGGATGTATATGATTTAGTTATTGAAAAAAATTTTCAAACTGAAAAACTTATTAAAAAATTTTTTGCTGAAAAAGATGTTCTGATTAAATATGAGCATCTTTTCGTAATTGTAGAATATTCTGATATTCTTCCAGCACTAATCAATAAAGTCCTAAACACTGAGCTTGAACTTACTTGGAATTATCTTCCTGACCGAACATTTCGTGATTACATTTGTATTTTAAGTAAACAAATTAAAATTTTTGAATTATTAAAAGAATTAAATATTTCTGTTATCGATTTAGAACAATATTATCGATATAAATATGTTCCTAAAGAAGTTGATGTAGAAATCAAACTAACAAAAAATAGCAAATTCATCTCACTCTATTCAACTGATTATCATTTCCAACATGGTAAGTACTTATACGTTTATACAGCTACCTCTGTTTTATATACAATTAATGTTTCACTTGATCGTAATCTTAATGTAACTAATTTACAGATTCCTGATGATGAACAAGTTTATGTTGGCTATCAAGGAAAAATTGACTTAAAAATAAAAGAACATAATCATTTTAAATATTCTTTTAAACAAAGATTATTGTTTCTACGTAAAAATATTCAAAAGATGCAACTTACAAATTCAAATGAAAAAATAATGTACAAAGAAACAGGAAGTACAAAACCGAAAAAATTAATCATTTTAAATCCATATATGCAAGTTGCACATTCAGATACGCCTTTGACAATTATGGAATTTAAAAAACTACAAACGAATGTTGAAAACTGTCGCTTTATTAGCTTAATTGATGAGTGGCAAACTTATATGTTGTATAATGGAAGTGGAGAGTTTATTTTTGAAGACTACGTTGAGTTTGTTAAAGTACAAATGAATAAATATCAATTAACCGAAAAAGATTTGATTTTTATTGGCTTTTCCAAAGGTGGAACAATTTGTTTGAATTTTCATAAATATTTTCTAAATAGTTACTATGTTGTTGGAACACCACAATTAAACGTTATTTCGTTTGCAATGAAGCACTCATACTTAATGAATTATATTAGTCAAACACAGTTCAGTAGAACAATTGATTACTTATATCACCTACACACAATTGAGGATTTCGTTAAGCTTCCAAATACAATGTGTTTTTTTGCTAAGGGTGATACACTTTCAAACGATACCTATCATCCAGCTAAATCATTAATCGTCGATGAAATTCATGAGAAAGCAGCCCAAAAGATGGAAAGTAAAATAATTGAATTTGTTCAACAAATAGTTAAGGGGGAACGTTAATGCAACTAATTGAAAAGTTAAAACGACATGATTATAAAATGTATTTAGATTATGCACAAGCGCGAATTCGCAAAACAAACAAGTTACATAAATTTATCATAATTACGGCTGTATATAATACAAGTTCCTACTTGGATAAATATTTTTCAAGCTTAGTCAGTGTCAATTATGATTTGGAAAACTTAAAAATAATTGTAGTTGATGATGGAAGTACAGATGACTCACAATTAATTTTACGAAAATGGCAAATGAAATATCCCGAGTTAATTATTTTACAAACTCAAGTAAATCTAGGTCAAGCAATTGCCAGAAATAATGGACTTGACTATATGAATAAGAAACTACAAAATTATGACTTTGTAACATTCATCGATAGTGATGATTATGTTGATAGTAATTATTTTGTTGAAGTAAACAAAGCAATAAATTATTATTCATTCGTGAGCATTTTCACAACCAGATGGAAGTTCATCGATGAGAGTACAGGAACAGTTAATTACAATCATCCACTTGACTATCGATTTCGCAATCGACTGAAATATACATTAAAGGACTTAATTAAAAGTCCAACTTATTTTAATCTTTCAATGAGTTCAAGTTTCTTCAAAGTGTCCGCTTTAGGCAATTTAAAACTTAGAAATATTAAGCCACAGTTTGAAGATGCTTACTTTTTAAATGAGTACTTACTTAAAAATAATGACTACCAAATTGTTTATATAAACAGCACTAACTACAATTATGTTAAGCGTAAAGCGGCTGATTCAACTTTGAACAAAGCAAAATTAAATCCTGAAAAATATGTATCACTACTTGAAATGGCCTACTTAAATCTACTTAGACAAGCTAAACAAATACATAGTTTTGTACCTGATTTTATTCAAAATTTAATTTTATATGACTTATCATGGAATATAAAAGAATTAAGTTTATTTGAGGTTCCACTTAGTGAACTTCAGTTCAAAATCCGACGTGGAAATCTTGAAAAAATCTTCAAATTAATTAACCGAAGAAATTTAGAAAAAAATCATAATTACTATTGGAATTACTTTCAAATTGGCTTAGAACATCGTTATTATCCAACAGAAGAAGTGACAAAAATTGCTTTATATCAAAATTTTCATCTAGAAACGACAACTCAATATTTACTCCATACAGCAACACTTAATTTTCAAATAATTATCGATAATCAAGAGTTTAAAGATTATTGGTTGACTTGCGAAAGTCTTGATCAAGAATTTTTTATTTATCGAATTTTATTTACGGTTCCAACAGCAGCAAAAGTTCAAGTAGTTGTTGAGGAACGAAGTTATTTTCCAGAAAAAATTAATAGACGAGCAATTGTTAAATTAACAACTAATTCAATCTGCTTGTTTTTTGATCGAGTAGCAAAAGCCGATGACAATGCAGAAGCACTCTATCATGAATTTAGCCGAAAATATCCAAACAGTTATTTTGTAATTGAAGAAAAGTGTTCGGATTATAATCGATTAAAAGCATTAGGTTTTAAACTAATAAGTTACGGTTCAAAAGAATTTGAACAAAAATACTTTGAAGCTGATTTTATTTTTTCTTCATCAGTTGATCCAGAAATCGAAAACTATAAATTTCTACGACATAATACCTCAAATATAAAAGCGCGCTTTATTTTCTTGCAGCACGGAGTAATTACCGATAACCTTGGAAATTGGCTTGCGCGAAAAAAGATTGACCAAATAGTAATTAGTGCACCACTTGAAGAGCAAATTTGCCTTACGACTTTACCATTTAGTCAAAACCAGTATTTACGAGCTGGTCTGCCGAGATTTGATCGTTTAAAGAAAAATGGATCGAATTCAAAAACTTCAAATAAGACAATCTTAATTCATTTTACGTGGAGAAAGAATTTAAAAAATAAAGAAATCGAACAAACAAGTTATGCATCTGAACTAGTAAATGTGATTGAAAAGGCTGAAGTGTATGGTGAAAAAGTTATAGTTGTACTCCATCCACAAGCAGCAAGCTTAAAAACTTACTTACAAAGTCAAACTTCTAGTGAGATTCTAAATGCAGTTGATATAATTTATCGAGAAGTTTTTCAAAAGGCAGATATTTTGATTACAGATTATTCATCAGTGTTTGCAGATATGGTTTATTTAGAGAAAAAAGTTATTTTCTTTCAAACAAATCCAAAAGAGTTTTATGTAAATCATCTTTATTCTCAAGCAATTGATTATAAAACAGAAGCACCAGGAATAGTAGCATCTTCAATTGATGAGCTTATTAATGCACTTAAAGAAGAAAATCGTAACAAAGTTGATTTTTACTTTACGCATGAAGAAAAACAAACAAATTGTCAAATGCTAATAAAATTAATAGAAAATAAATATAAATAAAAAAGGGGAAAACTGTGCATCGTAACTAATTATATGCTATAATTTACAAGAAGTCAGATAGATATAAAGTATGATATATTAAAGTAAATTTATAAAGTGTTGTGGGTAAATTCGGGGAATAAATGAAAGCACACACAACAGAAAAAACTAAAGAAAATTCGAAAGAGCAACAAATAATTCTTTCGATTTGTATTTCTAGTTATAATAATTTACCATATATCAAACAATTAATAAATCTTATTGATAAAGAAATTGATATTCTTGAAAATAAAGTTGAAGTTCTAGTAGTTGATGATTGTTCAAATGATGGAACAAAAGATTTTTTAAATGAATTAGACAAGAAAAAATTTCGTATTACAATTAATGCAGAACGAAAAAAAACGCCTTCATTTGGGCGTAATTTAATGATACTCCAAGCCGTTGGTGAGTATATTTTATTCATTGATGGTGATGATATTTTTACAGCACCAATTGAAGAAATAGTTTTAGAATTATTAACAAAAAATGAAGCGGAAATGCTATTGTCATTTCCTCACTTTTGTAGTGTACAAAACCATTTAACTGACTGCAATATTAAATATTGCAAACGAATATATGAATGTACTGATGAAGATTTTGAACAAAACGCATTAAAGTATGCCGTTCATCAAACAGGGATTTGGAACATTTATAAACGAAGTTTTCTAAAAGAAAATCAGTTGTGTTTTCCAACGACAATGAGAAGTGAAGATCATTTGTTTACACATAATGTCCTTGCAAAACGGCCAAAATTTGGACGATTAAATGTTAGATATTATGGCTGGCGACTTAATGAACAATCACATTCAAATTCAAAAAATGTCAGAGAAAATAACATTATGTTTCTTGAATATGCTTTGAAAAATATTAGTATTTATTTGGATGTTGAAACGAAAAATGAAATTATCTTCAATCTTTTCAATACAACCCTTTCAAATATGATCAGAGGTTATCCAAAAATGGATGTAGAAGAAAGATATCATTATTTTCAAAAAATAAAGAAATTATTGAAAAACGTTAAATATACTGGAGATTATCGTGGAACAGATATTTATTTTATTATTTGGTATAAGTATCGAATGAAAAGTTATTATGTAGCTGAACTGTTATATCGAATATATGAAAAGAAAAATAATGTGTAATATTTCTTGCACAAACAAGATCAAATTTATTAGATGAAAAGGGGAAACATGAAAAAAAAGGTTACAGTAATTGGATTAGGATATATTGGACTACCAACAAGTCTATTTTTTGCCAAACATGGCTTTGATGTTTATGGAGTCGATACAAATCAGGCAATTGTTGACACATTAAATAATGGAAAATTAACTTTCAATGAGCCGGGAATGACCGACTTATTTGAGGCTGCTAAAAAAAATATTTATTTTACAACAATTCCGGAAGAGGCTGATTTATTTATAATTACAGTCCCAACTCCATTTCTTGAGAATAAAACAATTGACGAAAAATATATTGATCAAGCTTTTGAAGATATATCTTTATATTTAAAAGTTGGAGATTCGATTGTTTTAGAGTCAACGGTCCCACCACTTATTACAGAAAAATTAGTCTCGAAAATTGAAAAGTTAGGATTTGTTGTTGGTGAAACAATCTTTTTAGCTCACGTTCCCGAAACGATAATTCCAGGAAATATGCTTGTGGAATTTACACAAAACAAACGATTAATTGGTGGATATTCTCAAGAATGTTCCGAGAAGATTGCAAGTTTTTATGAAAAAGTTGTTGATGGTGAAATAATTTATACTGATATGCGGACAGCAGAAATTGTAAAAGTAATGGAAAATACCTATCGTGATGTAAATATAGCACTTGCAAATGAATTGATGCGTTTATGTGATGAATTAGAAATTGATGTTCAAGAAGCAATTCAAATCGCCAATAAACATCCCCGAGTTAATATTCATACCCCAGGTGGTGGAGTTGGTGGACATTGTATTTCAGTAGATCCATGGTTTTTAGTCGGTATTTTTGGTGAAGAAAAAGCAAATATCATTTCAACTGCAAGAAAAATCAATGATGAACAACCACAATACATATACAAAAAGCTTAGTAAAATATACAATTTACAGTCATTAAAAGTTGGAGTTTATGGCTTAGCTTATAAACCCGATATCGACGATTTTAGAGAAAGTCCATCATTTGAATTTATTAAGATTTTACAAACAAATAAAATAGATTATATTTCATTTGATCCACACGCGACCCAAAAAATCGAAAGTAATCAAACAATGGATAAACTAAATTTTTTAGAAGAAGCCGATATTATCATTGTTTATGTAAAACATTCGGATTTAACAAGTATTCAAAGTAGTAAATTAGTATATATAAATTAGGAGAGTAATGATATTTTTTCATAAAAAAACCAAAGCATATCTTTTTGAAGGATTTGAGTTAATAGATTTTAACTATAACACATTGTATTTAATCGAAAATAATCAACAAATTGTCAACCGGTCAAGAAAGATTAGATATTTAGTTTCAGATGATACATTCTTTGAAAATATTGAATTACATTATAGTAAATTTTATGAATATGGAATCGAAATATTTTTCCAAATGAACGAAAAAGAAATTAAACTTTCAAAAAAAAATCCACGAATATGTCTAAATGGTATTTACCAAGTAGTCATAAAATTAGCACCAGGCAAAAAGTTTAATTTAAATCCAGAAAAATGTAGAATCAAAGCTTATACAGATAATATACAGTTAAAAAGTGGATTAGTGACAGCGGTAAATAATCCAATTGAAGTATCAAGTCAAGGGATGAACTTGATTGTAAGAAAATTGTATGATAAAGAACGAAACGAGATTATTGAACTAATCAAACAAAGAAATAATATTTTTGTTGTTGCAGATGATTTTACAAAATTCAACCTTAAAAGTAGCTTTAATTTAATTGATTTGTCAGTTCAAGATGTTTATCTTTTAGATGATATCTTACGAGAAAATCATTTTGAACTTGATATAAAGTTTTGCTTGATTGAATCAACTTGGTTAGGGAAAAATAATAGCTGGAGAACTAAAGTTGCAAATTCATTATCAATTGAAATGAAATATTTATTAAACACAATGAAAAAACATAAAATTAAAATAATTTTCTTTAATAAAGAAGATCCATATCATTTTGAAACGTTCAAACATTTATCGTACTATTGTGATTTAGTTTTAACAACATCATCTGAAGCAAAAAAGCAGTATGAACAAATTTCTAATGCAAAAATTCAAGTTGTAAGATATTTTATTGAAGAGAAAATTTATAATATTGTAAATGGGCAAACAAAGACAACTAATCCAAAAGTTTTATTTGCTGGAAGCTATTATCCAAAATTTGTAGAACGTTCTAACTTTTTTTCAGACTTGTTTGACAAGCTTGAAATCGATATATATGATCGAACAATCGATATGCCAAATAGTATAAATAAATTCCCAGTAAAATTTAAAGAAGCGATTAAAGGAGGTTCCCTTAATCAAGCACAAATAATTGATTTATTGAAAGAATACAAATATGTATTGTCATTAAATAGTATTGTTGATAGTGAAACAATGGTAGCAAGACGAGTTTTTGAAATGATTGCTTTAGGTAAAATTCAAATATCTAATTATACACAAGCTATCGCTGAATTAAGTGAATTTCCAATAATTTTTGATGAAAAAAATGATTTGAATACAATAGTTCGTAAAATCGAAACAATTGATTATTCGCAAAAAAAAATATTTGATTCTAGTTTAAAAGTATTATTAGAGAACTCAACAACAATTTTATTTACTGATATTTTAAAAGAATTTGAAATAGCTCAACAATTAAAACAAAATATTGTGATTGAACCTCAAAGTTTTTTAGAATTCGAAAATTTTATATTTCAATATTTAGCAGATACATTTAATCATGCAACTAATCTAGTTGTTATAACTAATAGTAACCTTCAAAAACAAATAATGGATTCATTTTACTATAATTTTGTGAACATATCGTTCAATGAACCGGAATTAAGAGAGTTATATACAATTAAACTTGAAATGGGAATGATTTTTCAAAAATCATTTTTGAAAAAAATCTATATTTTAGCAACAACTTTATTTACAAAGTATGAATCATTTGGCTTGAAAAGTACAGTAGATGAAGAATTATTTTTAGATGTGCAAGAACAAGCAATTGGCTTTCAAAATTGGCATCAATTAACACAAGCAGGTTCAGCGGCTGTTGTACTAAATTACAAAATTGACTGTGCCGTTCAAACGGATGAACGTCTTAGCGTTTTAACTAATATTTATCCAAGTAAAGAGAATATTTATCGAAATGGTTTTGTACATACTCGAGTACTTGAATATCAAAAACGTCAACAAAACACAATTGTTATTACAAAAGCAGTTAAAGATCAAATATACATATATGAAGAGGTATTAGTCCTGGCACTTACACAAGCAACAATGAGTGAGTATTTTAAATTAAGAACAAAAAATGATAAAATATTTATTCATTTTATGGATACTTACTTCTTCGATGTTTTGAAAAATACAACTGAAAATTGTCGTAAATATATTTGGGTTCATGGTGCTGAAGCACTTGCAGGTGAGCGTCGTCGGGATTTATTTTTAGGAGATCAAATTGATGAACAAGTAGAACGTTATATAAAATATTCTGAGGAACAAGCTAAAATGTGGGGACAAGCGATTCGAACAAATCAATATAAATTTATTTTTGTTTCTAATTGGATGAAGCAAATTTTCGATGAAGATATGAATAGAGAAAATTTAGACTATGAGTCGACGATAATAAATAATCCAATCAATACCAATCTGTTTAAGCAAAGAGAAATTTCAACGGCAGATTTTAATGTCTTGACAATTAGACCATTTGCTTCGAAAAAATATGCAAATGACATTACTGTTCGAGCAATTCTTGAATTAAGTAAACGGGATTGTTTTTCTCAAATTAATTTTACAATTATGGGTAAAGGGGCGTATTTTGATGAAATATTAGAACCACTTATTACTCAAAATTTCGAAAATGTTGAAATTATTGAAACGTTCTTAACTCACGAACAAATCTACGAATGCCACAAAAAAAATCACATCTTTTTAGCACCAACAAGACAAGATTCACAAGGGGTATCAATGTGTGAAGCAGCAGCATCGGGATTATATGTTATAACGAGTAATAATACAGCAATTCCAGAATTCATGTCAAAAGAATATGCATATTTATGTAATGAAGAAGATTCATTTGACATGGCTAATGCAATTGAAGCTGCATTCTATAATAAAGAAAAAATACTTAAAAAAGGAGAAATTGCGTCACAAAAAATGATGGCTAAACTTGATATTCGTCAAATAGTTGATGAAGAATTTGTATTTTGTGACGTGAAAACAAACAAATGATTTATAGTGTAATTAATAATTCTAATAAAGCGATTTTCATCTTTCAAAGTTTATTAGGAATCAATCCAAATGAATTTACAGATATTGAAAAACAACGTGAGTATGTCAAAGAAGCACATGAAAAATATATATTTTTCCGTCAATTACAAAATGTGCAAGGTTTTGATCTTCATTTCGTAAAAGATGAATACAACGATTTATATGGGTGGTATATTAAAGATAAAACAGAATATGTTTATCCACAAATAATTAAGGAAATTAAAGAAATAATAAAAAAATATGATTACGATTATTCGATTGCAATTGGGAGTTCAAAAGGTGGATTTGGGGCCCTTTTTGTTGGAAATCAAATTGAGGAAATAAATGAAGTAATTGCAATTGTCCCGCAAATTCGAGTTAAGGATTTTTTGACAAAATCAAATACAAGTGTTAGTCAGAAAATGAATCTTCTCTTTACAGATGAAGACAATGAGTTAATATATAAATATCCAATTAAAAAACGACTGATTACAATTTATAGTTCGACATCCGAAACGGAGTGGCCTAATACACTTGAATATTTTAATCATGTAGCACAAAACGAACCGGCAACGCAGCTTGATTTGTATTTTTTGGATCAGGATATTCATCATGATGATTTAGCCAAAAATGTAATCAATAATGATTTAATGGGCTTAATTAACAAAGAAAATTTACCACAACTGAATAAATTATCAACAACAGATGTGGTGGAAAAAGAAAAAGTAACTGAATGTGACTTTGCATATGATCTATTTGGACCATGTATTATTAGAGATATGTTTTCTATTACAGATCAAAATAAGTATGTAAACTCATATGTACAAACTGTAAAGCTTGCAAGTTTACTAACAGAAGATTTAGAAATTCCAGCTGATGAAATTAAACTTGAATCGATGTTTCAAAAGCGTAGTGTTTTAATCAATAATGAAAAAAGTAAAATTTATGAGATGTTTGGTAGTGATAACTTAATAATCAATCTAGCGGATGAACGCTTTAGATTAATCAAAGTTTTAGATGTTGGTGAAATAACTTTATCTAATTATCTTCAGAATTCCAAATTTTTAGAACACCGTAATTTTGAAGCAATTGAAGAAACAGATGATTATATTAATGATATTGTAGCTAAAATCTGGTACAAATTTGGGAATTTAATTGACAATAAAACAACGATTTTAGTGGAGACGAGTTATGCGTTTTTAATTGAGACAACTCCAATTGAGAAATTTGAAAACCGAAATCAATATTTAACCTATTTGAAAGTTTGTAAATATGAAGAAGCGTTTAAAAAATACTTTAAAAACATTTCAATTATCCCTAAAAACTATAATTTATTAATCAATCAAAATCATAAATGGGGAATAACACCTTATCATTATACTGATGAAACATATTTTGAACTAATTAATCAAACAAAAACAATTGCAAGTCAAAATTATAATCCGCAATTTGCCGCAGATATAATTAAGAGTCCAGACACTGTCACATATTTTATTTCTGATAAGCACATTCTCAAAAATTTCAGTAAAGTTAACAATTTAAATAAATTTACTCATTTGCGCTATAATTACATTTCAATTCACAAACCTGAAGATGGTTGGTCATCATATATAATTTATGGAGGAGAAAAAGTTGCTATAAAAACAACACCAAATAAAATAAGCTATTCACATAAATTATTGCCGTTATTTAGTTCAAAAAAATGTGGGAAAATCAATTTAAATATAGTCGAAAATGTTCAATATTCAGCTTTAATTACCCAAATTAGCGAATCAAAAGTAACAAGTGTTGAATTAAACGGGTTTAATGAAATCGAATATGCTGGAAATTGTTTGATTCAAATTATTGGAAGAGAAGCGGATCAAATCGCATATTATACACAAATAATAACTTAAACTGAAGGGGAATTTTAAATGAAAAAAATAATGTTTATTTTTGGAACAAGACCGGAATTTATCAAAGTTTTTCCTGTAATTAAAGAATTTGAAAAGCATCATCAGAAGTTTGAGTTGATAATTGTTAATACAGGACAACATAAAGAAATGCTCGATGGATTACTCGCTGCTTTTAAAGTAAAATGTGATTATAATTTAGAAGTAATGGGGAAAAGTTCGGGATTAAGTTCAATTCTTTCAAATACCATAATGGGTATCGAAGGAATTATGGAAGAAGCAAAACCGGATTTCATTTTTGTTCACGGTGATACATCAGCAACACTTGCAGGAAGTCTAGTTGCCTTTTACCATCAAATACCAATTGGTCATATTGAAGCAGGACTTAGAACATATAACAAATTTTCACCATTCCCTGAAGAAGTTAATCGACAAATTACAGGTATAGTAGCTGATATGCATTTTACACCGACACTTACAACAAAAGAATATTTATTGAATGAGAATAAAGATCCAAAGTCAATTTATGTTGTTGGTAATAGTGCAATTGATATGCTTAAATATACTGTTAAGTCAAATTACAGTGATATGTACACAGACTGGGTTGGTGAAAGTAAATTAATTTTGGTAACTGCTCATCGTCGAGAAAATATCAGTGAATTAGTACAAATTTTTGAGGCCTTTAATGAAATTTGTGAACAAAATCCTGATGTTAAATTACTATATCCGATTCACTTAAATCCACAAATTAGAGCGATTGCGGACAAATCAATTAAATCAAAACGAATAAAAATCATTGAACCATTAGAAACAGTTGAGTTTCATAATTTACTTAATCAATCGTATTTGGTCTTAACCGATTCGGGTGGTATTCAAGAAGAAGCTCCAAGTTTAGGAAAACCAGTACTTGTAATGCGTGATACAACAGAAAGGCCAGAAGGGGTAGAAGCAGGAACTTTGAAATTAGTTGGAACAAGCAAAAATACAATTGTTGAGCAGGCGAATATACTTTTACAAGATACAAAAGCTTATCAAGAAATGTCACATGTGAAAAACCCTTATGGTGATGGAACAACTTCTCAGAAAATTGTGGAAATACTAAGTGAATATTTGGGAGTTTAAAATGGAAATTGAAGAAATTTTAGAAGAACATAAAATAATCGACAATTACTCAAATGATTTTGAGACAGTTGAATTTATCGAACTTGAAAAGCTTGATGTTGTAAAGCATAATTTATTTATTGCTAATTTAGCATATTTACTTAGAAATAAAGGCGTATATTCATCGGGCTTGGATAAAGCATTAGCTGCTAAAGTAACACGTCTAGAAGAGGAAAATACGGAACTCAAAAAAATAATTAGTGAATATGAAAATCGAAAAGTCATTAAATTGATTGCAAAATTAAAGGGCTTTTATGGTAGAGAGTAAACTGTGTGAAAAACTAACAACGGAGTTAATTGAGAGTGAAATTAAAAAACTTTTTGTAGCTCAACTTTTAACTTTTGAAAATATTGTTCAATTAAAAAATTATCAAGGTGATATCTTTTTTCTTACTGACCTAAATCTAAATAAGCAAAAAAAAATTGAAGAAATGAATAAAGTTTTGCAAGGACAAAAAAGTAGCTACTTTTATAAATATAGTTACTCAGAAATTAATGAACGTGATTTTGTAAATAAGAAAGTTGGGATAATTTGTGATGAAATTATGTATAGTAATTTCTATGGAACAACCAATTTATATTATTTGAATCATGAAAATTACTTATTATACGAATTGGACTATATTATTTACATTTCAACTTGGAATGGGCTTCATAATGAATATCAAACAATTGAAATAAAAGAGGAAGTTGTTGAAATTCATGAGCGAGTACTCGCATATTTTAAAGAACAAAAAATACCAATTATTTTTTACTCAAAAGAAGATCCCCCAAATTATGATGTTTTCAAACCACTTGCAAAATATGCTCAGATTGTATACACAAGTTCAGCTGAACGGATTGCTAACTATCGACGTTTTTTAGGTACGAATGTGGAAATTTTACAATTGAATTATCCGTTAAATCCAAGTATTCATTATCCTAAATGGAAGACATGTGAGCCAAAGACAATTCTGTTTACAGGAAGTTGGATTAATCACCGATTTCATCATCGACGAAAATTTATGGAAAAATTCTTCAAAATGAATAACCTGAGTTATAGATTTATTGATCGAAATTTTCAAACTACTAACGAAAAATTACAAACTCCAAATTGGCTAAATACTGAAAAAAATTTAGCATATAATCATGTATTAGAAGAGTATGAAAACTATGAATTTCATTTAAATTTAAATAGTGTAGAAAATGATACAACGATGTGTGCGTTACGAGTTTTTGAATTACAAGCAATGATGAAAACAGTCTACACAAATTATTCATTAGCAACCTATTTGAAGATGCCAGCCCTACAAACAGTTTTTGAATTTGATCAATTTAAGCTAGAACAAACAAGTGTGGATAATAAAATCATTGGTTTAAGTCAAGCCCTTGCATGTACAGTTTATGATTTTTTAAATGAGCTAAATTTTAAATTATTCATGAACAAAAACAAAAAAATAGATTTTACAATCATAAATAAACAAGATAAACAATTGAATCTTTTCTTCGAACAATATGTGCAAACAATTTTCAAATTTACTGATGCCTCAACCATCCGTTTTTTAGAATTTTCTGAGCTAATCGTTACTAGAACCGGTGGTAATGATCAACAAATTTATGTACCGTTTAGTGAAAATTTTTTCGAAGAAACAATTGAGTTTCAATGCTTAACACTTAGAGAACTAACTTATATTACAAGAGCGCCTAAAGTTGTTTATTATATTGAAGAAAATTATAGCGCTAATAGCTTTTTACAAGCAAAACTTGCAGAAAAAGTGCCGACGATTTATTCGGGAAAATTAATAAATATAAATGTAAATAATCACGACTTTAATTTACTTTTCTCGATTGCGACAACAATTCAACAAGGGAAAAATATTGTCATTGAAAATAAATTATATGAATACAATTTTGAAAATTTAGAAAAGTTATTCTTAATTTTAGCTAAAGCTTTAAAAACATGTGAACAACTTAAATGGCAAGAAGTATTAAATATATGTTGGTCAAAAACAAAAGCTACGCATACAAAGGATGAAAAATGATCAAAAAAGATTTTTTCAGTAAAGAGGATATTGAGCAAAATGAACATTTATTCAAACATTTATTTGATAATGAAAATAACTTACGAATTATTGTAGATAAACAATTCGAAATAGTTGCATTTAATCAAATTTTAACGGCAATTATTAATAAAGCACTAAATCCAAAACTAGAACTTATTTGGAAATTTGCATCAAAACGTTACTTTCGTGATTATATTGCGGTGATTATAAGTAAAATACCACTGATTGATTTTTTAGATGCATTAAATTTGTCGATTGCTGATTTAGAACCACATTATCAATATACGCATCAAGCAAGGCACGTTGATTGGGAAACTAGCCTTGCTCCAACCAACTATATATCAATTTTTTCAAGTGATTATCAATTTATGCGTGGAAATTACTTATATGTTTATACAAAAGAGCAAATTTTATATACGATTCATCTTACATTAAATCGACCACTTATGATTTATAATTTAAAAATACCAACAAATACTGAAGTTTATCTTGGACTTCAAGGGAAGCTAAAAGTGAAGATAAAGCAGCACGATAAGTTTATCATTACAGCAAGACAAAAATTATTATTTTGGCGTAAAAAAATTGTGAAAAAAAAACAAATTTTGTATGCTCAAAATGGCGATTTAAAACCACAAAAATTGATTGTTGTTTGTCCATATAAACAAATTGCTCACTCAGCAACCCCATTAACAATCATTGAATATAAGAAGTTGAGACAATTTAAAAACACTCAAATTATTAGTTTAATTGATAAATATGATACATATGGCTTATATGACGATTCGGATAATTTTATTTTTGAAGAGTATGTAAAATTTATCGAAGAAAAACGTAACAAATACCAATTAACCAATCAAGATATTATATTTGTTGGTTTTTCCAAAGGGGGAAGCATGTGCTTGAATTTCTATAAATTTTTTAAAGATAGTTATTTTGTAGTCGGAACCCCACAACTAAATCAAATAACATTTGCAATGAATCATAGCTATGCCCTAAATTATATAAGTAAGCAAAAGTTTGCCGAAACAATTGACTACCTAGTTCATGAACAAATGATTGCAGATTTCATAAAGCTGCCAAATACTTTTTGTTTTTTTGCTAAAGATGATAAATTATCGAATGCCCGCTTTGTCCCACCTCAAGAATTAACGGTTGCAGCTCCACATGAACATGCAGCTCGTGAAATGGATCAACAAATAATTGAATTTATTAGTAAAATTATCGGAGATGACAATGAGAACGATTAAAAGAGTTATCAATCATGATTACAAAATGTATTATTTATTTTTAAAAGCAAAATTGGCAAGCAAAGAAGAGTGGAATAGTTTTGTAATTATTACGTCAACATATAATTGTGCAGAATATTTACCAAAATTTTTTTATTCGATTTTTTCTAATAACTATCCACTTGAATTAATCAAAATTATCATAGTAAACGATGGAAGTATGGATACAACGGAAAAAGTAATTGGTAATTGGCAACGAAAATACTCACAAAACATTGTCTACTTAAAACAAGCAAACCAAGGTCAAGCAAGTGCTAGAAATTTAGGTTTAGAATATTGGAGATTAAATATAAAACAAGAGATTGCAAATGAATTTATTACATTTATTGATAGTGACGATTTTGTTGGGGAAAATTATTTCGCTGAAGTAAATAAGTCAATAAATCACTATACAGATGTCAATGTTTTTACGACACGTTGGAAATTTTTTTTCGAAACTGATTCAACTTCAAATTATAACCATCCACTTGATTATCGATTTCGCAATCGTTTAAACTATACAAAGAAAAATTTATTAGAAAATTCGACATATTTTGTACTTTCAATGTCTTCAACGTTTTTTCGTGCTTCAAAACTGCTCATGAAGTTCGGAAAAGGGAATACTGAAATGGAAGGGTTAAAAGTTAGGGAAATTAAACCACAATTTGAAGATGCTTTTTTTGTCAATGAATTTTTACTTAGAACTGGAAATTATAATTGTGTATTCATTAATTCAACCGATTATTATTATGTACGTAGAAAAAATGCTAATTCAACATTAAACCTAGCTAGAAACCAAACAAGTAAATATACAAGCTTACTGCAAAATGGCTATTTGCAGTTATTACAAGAATTTGCAAGCCGAGGTTCAATTCCTGATTTTATTCAACAACTAGTACTTTATGATTTAAGTTGGAATATTAAAGAATTTACTGAGTATGCAATTACTTTGACAGAGCTTCAACTAGAACAACGTTCTAAAGCTTTTGCTGAAATCTTTAGATTGATTTCACTTGCTAATTTACGAAAAAGCGCAAACTATTTATGGAATTATTATCAAATAGGTTTAGAAGCACGTTATTATTTAACGGCAACTGAAGATTTGGGAACTGATTTACTTTTGGGTGCTTTATATGAAAATTTTCACTTCGAAGATCAAACGCAATATTTATTTCATACAGCACAAACTGATTTTGAAGTATTTGTAAATAATCGACCACAAAAAGATTTATTTGTAATAGATGAGGAATTAAATGGTACTTTTTTTGTTAAGCGAATCTTATTTACAGTACCAATGGAATCAAAGGTACATGTGAAAATTGGAACAAAGAAGTTTTTTCCTAAACGAATTGCTAAACGAAATAAAGTTAAACTAAAATTAACAAGTGTCCTACTCTTCTTTGATCGGATAGCTAAAGCTGATGATAATGCCGAAGTACTCTACTTAGAAATGGCCAAAAAATATCCGAATTCATATTTTATAATCGATGAAGATTGTCCGGATTTTGAACGATTAAGAACTCAAGGTGTTAAAGTAGTTGGCTATGGAACAGCTCAATTTGTTAAACTATATTATCAAGCGGATTTTATCTTTAGTTCTTCAGTTGATCCAGAAATTGAAAACTTCCAAAAGCTAAGACACAATACAAGTTCGATTAAAGCTCGTTTTATCTTTTTACAACATGGAGTAATTACTGATGATCTAAGTAGTTGGTTATGTCGAAAGAAAATTGACAAAATGGTTATTAGTGCTTATCTTGAACAAAAAGTATGCTTAAAAACCTTGCCGTTTATTCAAACCCAATATTTAGAAACGGGTCTTCCAAGATTTGATCGTTTAGCTAAAACTGTTCAATTGGAGAAAAAGCAAACGAATTATGCCTTGATTCACTTTACGTGGCGTCAAAAACTCAAAGAAGAAGATTTAGAAAATTCAGAGTATGCACAGGAATTAATACAAGTAATTAATGTAGTTGCTCAAAGTGGATTAACTCCGCTTGTAATTCTTCACCCACAAGCAAGTAGTTTGAAAAAAATCATTGAAAAGAAAACAGAGTGTTTAGTATACAAAGCACAGGAAATAATCTATCGTGAACAACTTCTGCAAGCAAAATTATTAATAACGGATTATTCGTCAATCTTTGCAGATATGGTTTATTTGAAAAAACCAGTCATTTTCTTTCAAAGTAATCCACAACAATTTTATGCAAATCATTTGTATACACAAGCAATTGATTATAAAGTACAAGCACCTGGAGTGGTTGTTGAATCATTAGGTGAACTTGAAAATAGATTAACACAAGAGTTAGCAATAGTTGAAGACTTTTTCTTCGAAAATAAAAATGGGATTTCAAACTGTGAAAAACTTATACAAGCACTAAAGTCAATTTATGAATAAAAGCTAAACTAAAAACAATTGCAAATTGAGAGTATTTCCAAAATTAGCTAGAAGTGAGTTATAATATGAGTAGTGAAATTAAGTAAAAGTAATGAGAAAACTAAAAGGAGTTTGATGAGTAAAAAAATTTTAATAGTAGGTGGAGCGGGGTATATTGGAAGTCACCAAGTTAAAGTTATGTGTGATTTAGGATATTCAATAACAGTTTTAGATAATTTAAATACTGGATTTAAACAGGCGGTTGACAAGCGTGCTAAACTAATCATAGGTGATTTAAGAGAGAAAGAACTTGTAAAAAAAATATTAATAGATGAAGAGATAGAAGGTGTAATCCATTTTGCAGCTTTGTCACTTGTCGGTGAAAGTGTAAATAAACCACTTGAATATTACAATAATAATGTATATGGAATGCAAATATTATTAGAAGCGATGAGAGAAACAAAAGTTTTAAATATTGTTTTTTCATCAACAGCTGCGGTATATGGTGAGCATGAGATTATGCCAATTACAGAAGAGTATTCGAAGAATCCAACATCACCTTATGGAGAAACAAAACTTGCAATGGAAAAAATGATTAAATGGGCAAGTGATGTTAGTGATTTAAACTATATTTCATTAAGGTATTTTAATGTTGCAGGTGCAAGTGATGATGCAAGTATTGGAGAAGCCCACAATCCCGAGACGCATCTAGTACCATTAGTTATTCGTGCAGCAATTAATGATACATCAATCAAAGTATTTGGTGATGATTATCCGACTGCAGACGGAACATGTATTCGTGATTACATTCATGTGCTTGATTTAGTAAATGCACATATTTTAGCAATTGAGTATTTAAGTGAAAATAAACAAAGTCATGCTTTAAATTTAGGATACGGACATGGTTTTTCAGTAAAAGAAATAATAACTAGAGTTGAAAAAGTTGTTGGTAAAGAAATAAAAAAAGAATTAGTTGAAAGACGTGCGGGTGATCCAGCAATGCTCGTTGCAGACAATCAAAAAGCAATTAGTGTTTTAAAATGGGTTCCTGAATACGATGATATTGAAAAAATTGTAAGTTCTGCATATGCTTGGCACAAAAATCAACAATACTAAGTTGGGAGTTTGATGAAGGAATCTAGAAATTTATTTTCAAGTTTGAA
>JBOFGK010000028.1:0-4287 GCA_051649085.1 Mycoplasmatales bacterium
TGTTCCACCATTTAAATCAAACGAAGCAGTATACTGATTTATATTCCATTTTGCATATAATGTTTGATTTCTAGCTGGTACTTTATCACTAGCAAAATCCCATGCATTTCCTGTTGTTTCTGCATTTTGATACCAACCAACAAAAGTATATCCATCACGTGTTGGTTCAGTGGTTCTGTAACTTTACTATTAAAGTCAATTGTTTCATCTGCTGGTGCTGAACTATCTCCACCATTAACATTATAGCTAATTGTATATTTATTTATTGACCACTGTGCATATAATGTTTGATTTCTACTTGGCATTGTAGTTGTAGCAAAATTCCATGAAGTTCCTGTTCCATCAGCTGCTGTGTTCCAACCATTAAATGTATAACCTGTTCTTGTCGGAACATCTGGTCTAGATGCAAGTGTTCCATAGTCCAATACTTGTGTTGTAGGAGATGTAGTTTCACCACCATTCACATCAAACGTTAAATTAAATGCTCTTGTCTGAACTCCTGCAATTAGATTTGCAATTTGATTACTCGTTGAAAGGGTTACTACTTGACGTCCATTTTCATCAGTTGTTACATCACCTATATTTGTTGTGAATTTAGTTGTTTCTGGATCGTTCCCACTTAAAACAACAATATATTGATCCAAATTAAGTGTTATGTCATGATCTCCATCAAATACTGTGTATTGACCCAATTCATTTGTTAACGCTTGTACAATTGGCGTATCTTTTTCTGGGTCTTGCGTTTTCAAAAAGACTTTAAAAATTAGATTTTCTATTGGTGTTTCATCAGTATCTTTCACACCATTTTTGTTTGCATCAGTAAACGCCGTAAAATCTATTCCTAGTGCTAGATTAGTGATATTACTTTCAACACCACTTATTCCTGTTGGTGCTAAGCCTGTTGCATAAACTTGCATTTGGACAAAACCTGTCCCTGAAACATTTTTCTTTTCCGCAACTGTCGTTCCATTTGGTAATGATATTCTTATTGGAATTTCAATTTTTTCTATACCACCAGATACTAATGTTAAGGTCGAAGGAAACACTACTTTAATTGACTTTGCTGTAGCAGAATATGTTGTTGTCCAACCTGCTGCTGCCTTATCTTTAGTTGAAGTTTCATTATAGTATGCGACTGCACCTGGGTATGCACTTACATCAATCGGATTTGCTAGAGTAGCTTGTTGACCATCAAGTGTTTGCCCAAATTTTGTTTTCCCATCATTTTCATTTGGAACTACTCCTACTAATTCGACATTACTTAAAGCTGCCGATCCGTTATATTCATAAACTAACTTCGCATTATTTACTTGTCCTACCTTCGTCGTTGCAGTACTTGTATAGCTTGGATCCAAACTACCTTTTAATTGTGTGTATGCTAGTGATCCAACTCCACGTTGGATAGGTATTGCAATGTCAATTCCAAGTACTCTATCACTAGTCAAACCATCGCCATTTACATCAAAAATATCAGATTTATTCAATGTTCCCTGTGCAAGTACATTTGAAAAATCTACATTTTCACCACTAAAATAAATATTTGTTGTATAATTACCATTCGTTGCATATCCTGATGCTTTTATTTCAATTTGTCCACCAATCATTTCCGAATATTGAAGAGTCCCAGTATAGCTTATTTTCACTAATGTTCTACCTGTTCCAGCATAATTTACAAGCGTTGTTACTTCAGCATCAGATAATTTCCCATCAGGCAGCTCAATTAAATTTGATTCATTTTTTTTATCGCTATACTTAGAAAAAACAAATCCTTGAGGTAGCAATGCATATAGGGTTGGATTTGTAATATTACGATTAGCTGCGTCTGAATGAGAAACATTCACATTTATTTGCTCAAACGCTCCAGGACTAATTGTGCTTCCACTTGCTCGTATAGCTGTAAAATTAGGATTAATTTTTGTATTTTTTTGAATTATATGATCTACTTTTTTTTGCCCAGAAGCACCTGCAGTGACAAGTGATCCATTAATTTCACTTTCAGCAGTACTTGAAAAATAATGACGTAGAATATTTGCACCATCAGACTTATAACTAGCAAAATACAATGTTGATGAATCAATTATTGAATAAGTTGATTTTACATTTGTTACTTCTACTCGTACTTTTTTCAATGTTTTACCACTTGGTGCTTCATAGTTATTATTAGCATAAATTGTTTGTTGTGATCCTGTTTCAAGTAATTCTTTATTTGCAAGAAGGACTTCGTTTGTCCCATCTATATACTCAGCAATAACACTTGCTTTCGCTTTGTCAACAGCTGAAAACGCTGCTCCGCTCATTTGGATCAAAAATTCCATTTTTTTATACTTTATATCGGCTGGTTCTTCAATTCCACCTCTGACAAAAACATATTTATCAGCTTCATATACAACTTTTTGAGCACCAATTGTTCCAGAACCAGATATTGAAAATGGTGGTGTACGGCGTACAGTTGTTGTCTTCTCCTTTAGTGCTTCCTCTGAATAAGTCATTGGTGGATCCCTAAAAGTCATAGTCCCTAAATCTGCTTGTGGTTGAAGTGTGTTACCAGCTTTTAGTGTAAACTCTTTTGATGACCCAGGAACAGATGTCCATTCAGTTTCTCCTGCATATCGTCCAATAATTATCGTTTTAATTATTATATCATTAGTTCCATTTGGATACATACTTTTTGGGTATCTAACTACTGGTTGAGCTTTTTGATTTGCATCCATTTGCAAACTTCCATCAATTATTTGTGCTCCAGCCCCATAGTTAACCTGAATCTTTGGAGGATTAGTAATAAATTGGTCGAATTCATTTGCAGTTGGATTAGCATGATATGCATAATCATAATCAGTGCTTATATTCATTTTTACATACCAATAGTCATTTGCATCAAGACTATTTGGAATATATCCTAGGTTACTTTCTTGGGTAAGTGTTGTTTGAATTGTATCTTTTACTCCACTAACCGATATTCGAACAGTATCAGTCAATTCTTTTGCAGTATCTAGCGTGTATGTAAGTTTTGGTGTATAATCATATGTTCCAAACATCATAAAAGGATCACGCATCGGCATTTTTATATATATTTCACCAGAACTCCCTGCAGGAATATTTTTTCCAGTCCATTGAATTTTTCCTGTTGTCTGATTTACATTAAATGATGCATCTCCTGGAAAGTCTGTATTTCCAGCTGCAGCAGGCTTATTACTAGTAAATTGCAGCTCTGTTGGCGTATTTGGTAAGTTTATTCCTTCAAAATATGTTGGATCATTTTGTTTTGGAATATTCATTGAAATAACTGGATTTGTCATTGTTTGACCAGAATTATTTTCATAATTTATTTTTATGTATGTATAAAAGCTTTGCATACGGGGAATCGTTGTCAAATCAATATCTAGTGAATCTGTAAATGATGAAGCGCTCGGTATTGTGTCGTCAAGACTTTTAGCAACTTGCGTTGTAAGACTCACTCCATTTTGAACTACTTGCGGTTGTGGTAAAACAACGTTTGTAGCAGGAGTTTCTTGTATTTCTTTTTCATTTTTGACCTTAAGTTCACCTTCGTTTTCTACTTTAAGCTCACTCTCGTTTTCTACTTTAACTTCACTTTCATTTTCAACTGAAATTGAATCTGCAACAAATAAAAGTTGCGAAAAATTTATTGCATTATATGCAATAAGCGTTAATAAAAATATTCTTAATAATTTTCTTAGCATTTCCTCTCTCTTCCTTACTTGTTTCATAGCAAAAATTGTAAAAAGCAATTGCTTTTTAGATTTAATAGTTTTTGTTATGAAAAAACTTTCTTTCTTTTTTGAACTTTCCTTTTCATGAGTTTTACCCATTCGAATATAGTATAACATACTTTTTTATCTTGTGTTATTTATTTAGAAAAATTACGAAAAAAAATATATCAATTACTTTTTTTATTGCAATCTCAATGTTCTATCCATTCTAAGGACTACTTAATCATTTTATTATGTTGTTTATTCCACTAAAATAATCTATTGTTGCATTCTTATTTATGGATGCTAATTTAATCGATTAATAACCACAGCTGTTATATAGATCGAACTAACTCCAGACACATCAAGTGTATTTTTATATTGGCTTTTATAATTTATTTCTCTATTATTTTTAAATTTTCATAAAAAAAATCAAACAAACTTTGAACTGAACCCCAAAAAGTGGAATAAGAAATAAAAGAGTTTAACTACACATAATATGACATTCCACTTCGTGGGGTGTCATTTTTTGTTTGTGCATTTGTGGTCTTTCGTAGTTGTAGTATAACATATAGTC
>JBOFGK010000029.1:0-7798 GCA_051649085.1 Mycoplasmatales bacterium
TTAGTTAATTTAAGCAAAAAAAGAAAAAATTTTAGATTTTATAGTTAATAAGAGTAAAAGACATAAGATTTATTCACGATAATAATTATGGATTTACTGCAAAATAAACTATAACTCTATTATACTAGGAGAAAAATGAATTTTAAAATTCTTATTGTAGAAGATGAACAATCAATTTTGGATATGTTAGCTGAAATTTTAGCGAGCAATAAGTACCAAGTAGAAAAAGCTAAAAATGGTGTAGAAGCATATAACATCATAAAAGAAAATGATTTTGATTTATTAATTACAGATGTAATGATGCCATTAATGGATGGATATGAACTAGTTAAATTAGTTAGAGGGAAAAATAAAGAAATACCAATAATTATGTTGACTGCATTAACACAAGAGTATGACGAAATAAAAGCGTATGAGTTTGGAATTGATGATTATATTAAAAAACCATTTTCTGTGAGTATTGTACTTAAACGTGTTGAAGCAGTTTTACGTCGAACTAAAAATATGCAAGATGTTGTACAAATCGGTGATTTATTATTAAATATTAACACATATGAAGTTTTGAAGGATGATGAGCCAATTGAAATGACTGTAAAAGAATTTGAAATTCTAAAGTATTTAATTGAAAATAAAAATCGTATCGTAACACGTGAAGCAATCCTTGAACATGTATGGGGCTTTAATTATGATGGATATGAAAGAAATGTTGATACGCACATTAAAAATATACGTAAGAAAACAGGAATCGATTGTATAAAAACAATTAAAGGTTTAGGATATAATTTTGTGGATTAAATCAATTGGGAGAAAAATATTTTTGTATACATTTTTTTCTTTAGTTGTAATTATTGTCGGTTTATTTTTACAAATGTTTTTTCTAATACCTAAAATATATGAGTCATATGAAAAAGAGCGACTTGTAAAATATGCCGATCAATTTTCAGGCGAAGTATCTAAGTATTTAAGTAATAATTTCAAAGAAAATAATTTTGAAAACAATACACTTGAAATTACATTTTTAAACGATATAAATGTGTATTTTACATATAAAGACAAACCATATTACTTGTTTACCCAAGATGGAAATGCGGAAACAACAACGGCAGAAATTGTTCCGTTTACGATGGATTTCAAAAAATATGATGAACTTGGTGAATTAGTAGAGACGCGTGTTCAACAATATGAAGGCTCGGAAATAAAGTTCTTTTTTATTCCTAAAAAAGAAAATATTAATGGAGTTCGACATTCAATTTTATTAGCATTTCCTTATATAATTATGTTGACAATCTTTATTTCAATCGTCTTTGCAGTTGCATTTTCGCAAATGATTTCCCGTCCGGTTGTGACTTTAAGTAAAAAGGCTAAGGCAATCGAAAAATTAAATTTTGAAAATAAATATATTGTTGATTCAGAAGATGAATTAGGTCAACTTTCGGGAAGTTTAGAAAATATGTCTGAGAAATTAGAAAAATATATTGCTGAGCTTTCCGATGATGTTGCTCGTGCTGAAGCTAAAGAGCGTGAACAAAGGATGACAATGTCTATTATGACGCATGAACTTAAGACGCCATTAACAGTGCTTAAAGGCCATACAGATTGTATGCTCAAAAACATTGGTGATTATGCAAATCGTGAAAAATATTTAGCTCAAAACATTGAAACGATTGAGAGAATGGAACGATTGGTTGAAGATATTTTAACAAGTGCCCGTTTGGATACGATAAATAATAACCTACGTCGTCAGCATTTTGAAGTAAAATCGTTTATTGAAAAGGTGCTTGTTGATACAGAACTTCAACAACAAGAAAAAAAGTTGACACTGAATGTAAATATTAATGAAACTTGGCTTTACGTTGATGAGACACTCATAGAACGAGCAGTAAAGAATATTATCGAAAATGCGATTAAATATTCCGAAGAAGGGACAAAAGTCACAATTTCACTAGTTAATCATAAATTGCGAGTTACAAATACAAATAATGAAATTAATGAAAATGATTTGATGTTATTATTTAAACCATTCTATCGTTTGGATGATTCGAGAAACTCTAAAAGTGGTGGGCACGGAATTGGTTTATATATTGTAAAGAAGACTTTAGAGTCTCATAATTTTGATTATAAGATGCATCTTGATGGAAATATGGTAATTTTTGATGTTAATTTTTCAGAAAATTTTATTAAATAAAAAATAACCTATAACAAAGAGGCTTCAGACTGAAAAACTTACAAATTAAAGGTAACGATTGCAAAAATAAACCAAACATTGAAACAAGGTAAAAATAAAATGATGATAGAAAATCAAGTGAATTTCAGTTGAAAACAGCCGGAAAAATTTGCTATTTGTATAGAAATATGCTATAATGTACTAGTGTAAAGTAATATATACTTATTTTTTGAAAGGAGCAACATGAAGAGAACATTTCAACCGAACACAAGAAAAAGAGCTAAAAAGCATGGGTTTCGTAGTAGAATGGCAACAGTTGGTGGAAGAAGAGTAATCGCCAATCGTCGTAGAAAAGGAAGAAAACTTTTAACTGCGTAATAAAATGAAAAAAAAATATATTTTAAAAAAAAATACAGAATTTAATATGATCATAGAGCAAGGTAAGCAGGTAAGAAATCAATATTTCATTATATACTTCTTACCTTGTCCTTATACTCAGGACCTAAAGTTTGGAGTTACTGTTGGTAAGAAAAATGCAAATGCTGTAAACAGAAATTTTCATAAACGAAGAATTAGACATATTATTCGTGAAAATCTCTTAGATATTTCCCAAAATCATTATGTTATAATTGTTGGGAAAAAAGCACTTACTCTTGATTTTGCAACAACACAAAAGCAATTATTAAATTTATTTGAGAGGCTAGAAAAAAATGAGAAAACACTATAAAATTATACTATTACTTGTTTTAGTAGTATCATTAACAGGATGTGGAGCACAAGTTCCAATTGAAGCCCAGGCAAATGGGATTTGGGAAATATTTATTAAATTTTTTGCAGAGATGATTATCTTTTTCTCAAGAATGCTTGGGAATAATATTGGATGGGGAATTATTGTTGCAGCGATAATCTTTAGAGTAGCACAAATTCCGGTATATAAGAAGCAAATGGAATCTTCAGAAGCAATGTCGATTTTACAACCAGAAATGGCAAAAATCAATAAAAAATTTGAAGGCAAAGAGTCTAAAGATGATAAGATGAAAAAGCAGCAAGAAATTGCAGCGTTGTATCAAAGACATAATATTAACCCATTGGCATCTTGTTTACCAGCTTTAATTCAAATGCCTTTATTCTTTGCGTTTTATGGAGCAATTCAAGGATTATTATTTTATGGAACAGCAGTTGGGCAACCAGCAGGACAAGTTGCATATCAAGGGCTTATTAATTTAGGTGCAGAAGATATTTCAAGAATTTGGCTGGGTATGGACTTATCATTACCTTCAATGCTTTGGGGTGTACTTGCAGCAGTTACAATGTTTGGATCGACTAAATTATCGATGATGGGAACATCCACTGATGGTAGTCAAAAAGGGATGATGATGATGATGTTATATGCATTTCCTTTGATGTTCCTATTCCTAGGGATGACAAGTGCATCAGCCTTAACTTTATATTGGACTGTTGGTAATTTATTTTCAATTTTACAAACATTATACTTTAAGCGTACGCATATCTTCAATCGAAAACAAGAGGAAAAATTCTTAAATAAAAAATAAAGGAGTATCGTGATTATACAAAAAAGTTATCAACAATCAACAACAACTTTATTTATTGTACCGACACCTATTGGTAATTTACAGGATATGACTTTTCGCTCAATTGAAGTACTGAAAAGTGTTGATTGTATTTTTTGTGAAGATAAAAGAGTAACACAAAAATTAATAACTTTTTTTGAAATCAATACTCGACTTGCTTCTTATCATGAACATAATAAAGATAAGCAGACTAATAAAATAATTGAGCTACTCGCTAACAATCAAAATGTTGCATTAGTCTCAGATGCTGGAATGCCTGGAATATCTGATCCAGGCTTTTTGGCTATTAAAAGTGCTAAGGAAGCTGGCTATCAAGTAGTTGTTTTACCAGGAGCAAGTGCTTTTTTGTTACCGATTGTACATTCAAACCTAGCTGAGAAGCAGTTTTTGTTTTATGGATTCTTAAATAAAAGTGTATCTAAAAGAAAAACAGAACTTTCACAATTACTTGAAAAAAATATTCCAGTTGTAATTTATGAATCACCTCATCAACTTTTGAAAACACTTGGTTTCTTATCTGAATTTGATAGTGAAGCAGAAGTATGTGTTGGACGTGAACTTTCCAAAATATATGAAGAGTATATTGAAGGAACAGCGACTGAAGTTTTTAATCATTATCAAGAACATGGTGTTAAAGGTGAGTGTGTAATTGTCTTTAAAGGACAGAAAAAAATGGAAGTTGCTATCGACCCATTGATTAAAGTCAAACAATTAATTGAAACAGGCTGTAAGGCAAGTGATGCAATAAGACAAGTGGCAAAAGAAACAGGAATCAAAAAAAATATAATCTATCAACAATACTTAGAGGGACAAAATGAATGATATAATAGCTGCAATTGCAACGCCGATTGGAGTTGGTGGAATTTCAATTATAAAAATAAGTGGTCATGATATTATTAGTGAAATTGAAGCACTTTTTCCAAATGTTGATTTTTCAAAGTTGCAATCACATAAATTAAAACATACGAAAATGATTTATCAAGGAAAAGTAATTGATGAATTGTTAATCAGTTATATGTGCGCTCCTTATACTTTTACGGGAGAAGATGTAGTGGAGATTAATTGCCATGGAGGAGTTGTTTTAACAAATCAAATATTAGATATTGTTTTAAGCCATAATATTCGATTGGCAGAGCCTGGTGAATTTTCTAAACGTGCGCTTTTAAACGGAAAGCTTACATTTGATAAAGCAGAAACTATTTTAGAATTAATGAACGCAAAAAATGATTTCAGTTTAAGTTTAGTGCAATCAGATATGCTTGGAAAAAACCTAGAAGGAATCGAAAAATTCCGTCAAAAATTAATTGAAATTATTGCTCAAATTGAAGTGAACATCGATTATCCAGAATATGAAGATATTGAAGAACTGACAAATTCATTAATTGCTCCGAAACTTGTCGAATTAATTGGTGAAGGTCAAGCAATACTTGACGATACAAAAAAAGGTGAATTATTCAAAAATGGAATTAAAACTGCAATTGTTGGAGCCCCAAACGTCGGAAAATCCTCGTTATTTAATGCATTAGTAAAAGATGATCGAGCAATTGTCACAAATATTGCTGGAACGACCCGTGATATAATTGAAACGGAAATTAATTTAGGAAAAATTGTTTTGACCCTTTCAGATACGGCTGGCTTGCGTCAAACAGATGATATAATTGAAAAAATTGGAATTGAAAAAAGTTATGAGGCAATTACTAAAAGTGAATTAATAATTTTTGTTGTTGATGGTAGTCGTGAACTCGATGCAAGCGAACTTGAACTTTATAAGAAGATTAAACATTTAAAACATATTGTTATTGTCAACAAAAATGATTTAACACAAAAAATAAAACTCCAAGTATTTGAACAATATATTCAATTGTCCGCCCATTTGGATGATATTAATAAACAAATTGAAGCTGAAATTATCAAGCAATTTAAACTTGAAGATTTCTCAGTTGAAAACTCAAAATATTTAAGTAATCAACGACAAAGTGGTTTACTTTTAAAAGCTGTGAATGCACTTATTCTCGCAAATGAAGGTATTGTAATGGGATTACCAATTGATCTTGTGGAAATTGATTTAAAAGACAGCTTATTTGCACTTGGTGAAATTTTGGGAATTGAAGTAAAAAATGATTTAATAAACGAATTATTCAGTAGATACTGTTTAGGAAAGTAGGAAGAATGAATACATATAAGCATTTAGAAATTGAGAAAAAGTGGCAAGCATATTGGGAAGAAAATCAAACAAATAAAACGAACGTTTTAAGTGATAAACCAAAATATTACACATTATCAATGTTTCCATATCCATCAGGAGCTGGATTACATGTAGGACATCCTGAAAGTTATACAGCAATTGATATTGTTGGACGTATGAAAAGAATGCAAGGTTTTGAAGTTTTAAACCCAATGGGTTGGGATGCATTTGGATTACCTGCAGAACAATTTGCTTTGAAGACTGGAAATCATCCAGCTGGTTTTACAAATGAAAATATCGCAACATTTAAAAAACAAATCCAAAGTTTAGGATTTGGAATTGATTGGGAACGTGAAATTGCAACAACTGATCCAAAATACTATAAATGGACACAATGGATTTTCACTCAACTATATAATAAAGGACTTGCAGAATTAAAAGAGTTACCAGTAAATTTTTGCCCTGAATGTAAAACGGTGCTTGCAAACGAGGAAGTTATTGATGGACGTTGTGAGCGAGGTGATCATTTAGTAGTTAAGAAAAATTTAAAACAATGGGAATTAAAAATTACAGAGTATGCTGAAAGACTATTAGCAGATCTAGATGATTTAGATTGGCCTGAAGCTTTAAAAAGTATGCAACGAAATTGGATTGGAAAAAGTGTTGGAGTGACAGTAAACTTTAAACTTGAAAATCACGCCGAACAATTAGAGACCTTTACAACAAGAGCAGATACACTATATGGAGTTACATATGTTGTAATTGCACCTGAACATAGACTTGTAGAAATGTTAGTTACTGCAGATCAAGCAGAAGTTGTCAAAGCCTTTATTGAAGAACAAGCAACTAAAAGCGATATGGATCGTACAGAACTTAATAAAGATAAAAGTGGAGTTTTTACTGGAAGTTATGCACTTAATCCATTAACAAATAAACGAATTCCAATTTTAATCGGTGATTATGTGCTTGCAACATATGGAACAGGGGCTGTAATGGGAGTGCCTGCACACGATGAACGAGATTATGAATTTGCGAAAAAATACGATTTAGAAATGATTCAAGTTGTTGAGGGAGATATTAGTGAAAAAGCATTCACAGCAGATGGTATTCATATTAATTCTGATTTAATCAATGGAATGATGATTGAAGAAGCAATTGAAACAATTGCGAACCAGCTTAAAGAAATTGGTTTAGGAGAAAAAAAAGTAAATTATAAACTTCGAGACTGGTTATTTTCACGTCAAAGGTATTGGGGAGAACCATTTCCAGTTGTGCACATGGAAGATGGAACAATTAAGTTACTTGATGAAAGTGAACTTCCTGTGGAATTACCGCATATGACAAGCTTTGCACCAGGTGAAGATGGAACATCACCACTTGCTAACGCTGCGGATTGGTTAGATTATACTGATCCAATTACTGGAAAAAAAGGGAAACGTGAAACAAATACAATGCCACAATGGGCAGGATCTTGTTGGTATTATTTACGTTACTTAGATCCACACAATGAAAAAGAATTTATTTCGAAGGAGATTGCAGATAAATGGCTACCAGTTGATTTATATATCGGTGGTGCAGAACACGCAGTATTGCATTTATTGTATGCGCGTTTTTGGCATAAAGTCTTATATGACCTTGGTTATGTAAGTACGAAAGAACCATTCCAAAAATTAATAAACCAAGGAATGATTCTTGGAGAAAATAATGAGAAAATGTCTAAGTCAAAAGGAAATGTTGTCAATCCTGATCATATCGTAGAAAGATTAGGAGCTGATACGCTCAGATTATATGAACTGTTTATGGGACCACTTGAAGCAACAATTGCGTGGAATGAAGACAAACTTGATGGAGCTCGTA
>JBOFGK010000030.1:0-43157 GCA_051649085.1 Mycoplasmatales bacterium
TAAGGTATAATGTATTTGCATTGTTTATGAATATCTCCTTATAGTTTGGTTACTTAAATGATATCATAAACGATGCTTTTTTATTTCTTTAAGTAAAAGAGCAACTATAAATTTTTCCCCCACTACATATTATACAACCACTTTTTTTTCTAACTTTTCAGATGATTGCCTTTTCATTTTACGAGAGTATTTGTTTCACAATGTTTCACATTTTTTGAAGCGTTTTTTCACAAAAAAAAAGCCTCAATCGAGACTAAATTTATTTACTTATTTTATAATTACTGTATGTGTAAATTTGTGAAATATTATGAATTTTTGCTGATTTATTATATTTAATAACGCCAATGAAAATCAAGTCTGGTAGTTTATCATTATTAAAATCAATTAAGTTAAGTGCTTTATAAAAAGTTGATTCATCCGTAAATTTAAGTGTAAATTTTTGATTACATGATTCACCAAATGGTTTAACTTTAATGAACATTTTTTCTTCATCAAAAGACAGTACTTTAGCTTCGATTATTTTTCGACCATGAACTCCTTCTTGATAAAGATCTGGATTTCCTTTATAGTCAAAATAAATAAATTCTTTTTTGATCTTCGGACTAGTCTGCTTTGACAAACAAAAATCATACAATTGACGTAATGTTCTTATTTTCTGAGTTGGGCTTGGATTATGACCTTTATCTTCAGGATCAATTACTAATTCTTTTGTCGTAACTAATTTTTGTTTCCCTAAATCAGCAGTTGGTACTTCTGAAATTTTTTTAAAGAGTTTGTCAAAGTTAAAATCAACTGTATCATATTTAACTTTTCCAAGCTGAGCATTTGTTGCATATTGACAATTTTCAACAGTATGAATATTCGCAAGCCTTGTATAAACTTTCCCATCTTCAATCGTCATTTCACAGCCACAATCAATACATTTGATTGGTGCATTTTCAATTAAGTTATTAGTTCCAGCTGCAATTATTTCGCTAACTGAATACATTTTATATTTCTTATCGATTAAATAGCGCATTTCATTCCTTTATTTGGGCAATTTTTTGTCCCATTTTTACTTTTATTTCTAAGCCATTAACTAAATGTTCGTGAAATTCTTGTTCAATTTCAATTGGCTTTTCAAACATTAAACAAACTGTTGAGCCACCGAATTCAAAATAGCCTTTTAAATTTCCTTTAACTGCTGCTTCTGGATGATTAACAATTTTTCCAACACCCATTGCTCCAACTTCAATTTGAAGATAATCTCCAAATTCTGTTGATGAATACTCACTAACTTGACGCTTATTCGTTTTCAAATAAGCCGGATGATAATTATAGTTAACTGTATGGAAAAATCCGTCAATTTGATACTGTCTTTTCAATACTGAATCAGTCACATACGCAAAATGATGATAATCTGAAAGGGTTAGTCGAACGACGACAATTGTCGAATTTGCATATTTAGTCGTTAATTTTTGATCTTGTAAAAATTGCTGTAAGTTGTATTTTATCCCTTTAATTGAAAACTGTTCAGCATGAACATCAATTACACTTAAATACCCATCTGCTGGTGAAGAAAGTTGATTCACTTGTGTTGTAAACGGACGCGAACTTGGTTTTAATTTTCGAATGAAAAATTCATTAAAAGTTTGAAAACTTTCAACTGGATCAATAAATTCATTCACATCAATTTCATAATTACGACATAATTCTGCAATCAAAGAAGTCGAACTTTTTAAGTAATAGTATTTTGAAGTTATAGTTGTGAAAAACTTTCGCTTAAAAATAAGTTCCATCAAGAAATTTCCAAATCGATTGTTATATGCAAGTTCTAGTCCTCTTAAATTATGATGTTTTGTTTCGACAATTTGCTTAGTAGTTGAATCATAATACATTAAAGAACTCCTTTAATCATATACATATAGACAATGAAAACTCCAAGTGCAAACATGAATGGATACATACGTGGTCCTGGTTTTTTAAAATGTAAATTTGAAATCATCAAAAACGAGTGAGCAACAACATAAATTGTTAAATACATTAGAAAATCTGGAGAATTATTAATTGCTATTAATGTAAGTGGTAATGTTACGACAATCGATGTTGTTGGAAGTCCTGTAAACCTACGCTCTGTACTGTTAGCCGAATAAGTATTATAATATGCCAATCTAAGGACAGCGCACATCATAAAGAAAAATACTACTAAAAAATTAACGTTCCAGGCTAAAAACATCACAGCTGGTGCTGCACCAAAACTAATCACATCTACTAAAGAATCCACCTGCACACCAAAGATATTGTCATTTTCGTTACGATTATAACGTCTCGCAACTTTTCCATCTAACATATCAACTACACCACATCCAATTATTAATAAAACTTGGGTGTTAAAATCTATTGTTTTACTAAAAGCACCATATATAACTAAACTGCTTAGTAGTAAACTTACAAGCGAAACATAAGTCGCTAAATTTATTTTTGAAATACTCATTGTTCTCCATTTTTTTGTTTTTTTACTTTAAATATTCTTTGACAATTCTCATCACGTTCTTATACATTATCTTCTCAATTGTTTCTGTTGACATTCCACGTTTTTGAAGTTCGGCACAAATTTTTGCTGAATCACTAATATGATTCATTTCTTGAACATCGTTATAGTCCACTTCACCTAAGTAATAACAATAATCAAAACCAAAACCAACATGATCATCACCAACTAACTCAACAATATATTGTACATGATCGATAAAATCATTTAAACACGCGGTTTCTTTATTATTAGAAATGAAAAAATTCATTGCGGCAACTCCAATTACCCCATTTGAACTTGCAACTTTTTTAATTTGTTCATCTGTTAAATTTCGGGGATGATTTACTAAACTTTTTACTGCTGTATGTGAAACAAAAAGTGGTTTTTCAAGCACTCTAGCTACACCCCAAAAAGATTCTTCATTTAAGTGGGCTACATCAACAATCATACCAAGTTCAACTGCTTTAGCAATTAAACTTTCACCAAGTGTTGTTAAACCACCTGTTTGAATTGAACCACTTGCATATTTACTCTGCTCATTCCAAGTTATTCCTAAATGACGATAACCCATTGCATATAATTCTGTCAATTCATTATTATCAATAATTTGGCTTGCTCCTTCAATTCCTAAAATGATATCAATTTTTTCATTTGTTTCGGAAAAATCAGCAACATTTTCAATAATATTTACCGACTTTTCTTGGCGTAAATAATCAATTGCATTATGATATCTGACAAAATCAGCTCGTGTTTGCGTAAATGGACTATGGTAGTTTACGAAAATTGAAGCTTTAATTCCACCTGACTTATATAAAGGTAAGTGATAATCACTAAATCGTTTAGGATTACCACTTTCAATAATATCAGTTAGAATGTCTCCGTGACAATCAAAAATCATTATAAAATTATTCTTTCAGCGATTTGTTCAGCTGTGAAACCAAATTCGTTAATTACTTTATTTCCATCTCCACTTAGTCCAAAAGTTTCGATGTTAAAGATGTTATCAGCAAATCTATACGCTTCTTGTGCTGTTGCCATTTCTACAAAGTAACGATTGCGTCTCGTACTTTCACCAAAAATTGCTTCTTGATAAGTTATACTTTGTTTTAAGAAACTATTAATACTTGGCATTGAAATAACACGTACTTTCATTCCATTTTTTGCTAAAATCTTTTGTGCTTCTAATAAAATGTGAACTTCACTTCCTGTTCCAATTAAGACTTTATCAAAATCTTCCATATCACTTACAACGTATGCTCCACGACGTACATTTTCAAAAATGTTGTCATTGTCACGTAATAACGGTAAGTTTTGACGTGATAATACAATTGCTGTTGGACCGGTTAAAGTTGTTAAAGCAACTTTCCAAGCAGCAAGCGTTTCATTTGAATCAGCAGGACGAATAACATTTAAATTCGGAATTGCACGTAACCCACTTAATTGCTCAATTGGTTGGTGAGTTGGTCCATCTTCTCCAACTGCAACCGAGTCATGTGTAAGTACATAAATCATTGGAATATTTTGTAATGCTGACATTCTCATTGCTGGTTTTAAATAATCAGAAAATACAAAGAATGTTGCACAATACGCACGTAATCCACCGTGTAAAACAATCCCATTTGAAATAGCTCCCATTGCAAACTCACGTACACCATATGAAATATTTCTTTGTGAATAATCTTTTGCAGACATTACACCTGAATCGTTGATTAATGAATTATTTGATTTCGATAAATCAGCACTTCCACCGATAACATTTGGAAATAATTTAGCTACGATATTAATTGCTTTCCCACTACTAACACGTGTTGCTTCATTATTGGCAATATCAGCTTTTCTAATTTTAAAATTATAGTCAATTCCATTATTAATTGCATGAATAAATTCATTGTATAGTGCTGTGTCTTTTTCTTTTAACTTTTCAAGATTAGCTTCCCATTCTTTAAATTTATTTTCTCCGTTTTCAATTGTATTGCCAGCAAATTCTTCATAAATATCATCCGCAATTTCGAATGGATTTGCCGTATATTTAAGTTTTTTACGTAATAATACAACTTCATCACGTCCTAGTGGTGCACCATGACAAGCTGGTGTCCCTTCTTTATTTGGTGAACCATGTCCAATTACAGTTTTTACTTCTATCATTGTTGGCTTATCACTTTTTTTCGCACTTTCAATTGCTTTAGAAATTTCTGTAGAATCATGACCTTTTTCAACTTTAAGTGTATTCCAACCATACGATTCATAACGCTTTAAAATATCCTCACTTGTTGCAACACTTGTCTTATCATCAAGTTGAATATCATTACTATCCCAAAGGACAATTAACTTATTTAACTTTAAGTGACCAGCAAGTGAACTCGCTTCAGCACTGATTCCTTCTTGTAGATCACCATCACCACAAAGGACATATGTGTAGTGGTCAACAACTTTTATTTTCCCAACATTAAATTTTGTAGCTAAATGAGCTTCTGCCACTGCAAATCCAACCGCTTGAGCAATCCCCTGACCTAATGGTCCGCTCGTCGCATCAATCCCGTCAGTGTGACCAACTTCAGGATGTCCTGGTGTTTTTGAGTTTAATTTTCTAAATTGTTTTAAATCCGTTAAACTTATATCATATCCCGCCAAGTGAAGTGTCGAATATAACATTGCACTTCCGTGTCCTGCTGCTAAAATAAAACGATCACGATTAAACCAATTGCTTTTTTTCGCATATATATTTAAGTGTTCACTATATAGTGAATACATCATAGGCGCTGCTCCTAAACAGATCCCTGGATGTCCACTATTTGCTTGTTCAATCATATCAACTGATAACATTCTAATTGCATTAATACCATTCATTTTTTACTCCTTCATTTTTGACATTCATATATATTGTAGCATATTTTAGCGTTTCTTTTGAGTACAATTTCAAAAATTCTGTTTTAAAATATATTTTTAACTATTTAGACACACTCATTTGTTTTTGTGATAGAATAATAATAATGAATGTAAGTCAAATTTTCGAAAATAAGTTTCCAAACTTACATCAATTCATAAGGAGAATTATGCAAAAAATATTACAATCAAAATATTTATTACTTGCAATTGCTTTAAGTACAGTCCTATTAAATTCAATTGATTTTCTTAAAGACTATGCGTTAATTATCGCCCTAATTATTGGAATCATCTTAGGGGAAAGTAAGCTTTTATATCAAACTGATAAAATTAACTTCTATCGTAAACATGTTTTAAATATCGCAATAATTTTCTTTGGCTTTAAATTAAATATTCGTGAAGTAATTAGCTTGGGGGGACAAGGGATTGTCCTTTCACTTGTTTCATTAATTTTTGTTTTAATTGCAGGATTTAGTTTAATTAAATTATTGAAAATCGATCAGAAAACTGGGAGTTTAATTACATTTGGAACAGGAATTTGTGGTGGGAGTGCAATTGCCGCAACAACCAACTTAATTAAAGCGAACTCTAAACAAATCGCAGTTAGTATTGCCATCGTTTTTATTTTAAATTCAGTTGCTTTAGTCGTTTTTCCACCACTTGGTCATCTTTTCAATATGTCCCAGATGCAATTCGGAACTTTCGCAGCTTTAAGTATTCACGATGTTAGTAGCGTTGTCGGTGCCTCATCAATTTATGGTGAACAAGCACTCGAAGTTGCAGTCGTTTTAAAGTTAACACGAACACTTTGGATTATCCCAATTGTCCTTGTATTAGCTAAACTTAACCCAAGTGATAAACAAAAAGTTCAAATCCCAAGTTTCATTATTTTATTTATTGCCGCATCACTTGTTGCCTCACTTACAAATAGTCAATTTATTATTTCACTAAGTGTTATTAGTAAATATTTAATGGTGCTTGCACTCTTTTTAGTTGGATATGCAGTTAAAATTAAAGACTTAAAATCACTTGGTATTAAAGGAATTATCTTTTCGGTATTGTTATGGATTATTTCAATCATTACTTCTTTAATTTTAGTTTTTGGTTTCATTAACTAACTATTAATTTTTCCCCAATTGAACTTTATTACAACATACAAAGAACTTTTAAAAAATCAGTTCAACAAAAAAGTGTGGATAAACTTGTCCACACTTTTTCTATTCTATTTATTTTTTATCATTAACTATTTACTTTGTTTATCATTAATTTTTTACTTTACTTATCATCTACCATTTATTTTATTGACTGTCTACTCTACATTATTTAAAATATAGTTGGTTTTAAATTTCCACACTAAAATCAGTTGTCATATTTGATGCAAAGCCAACCATGAACTTAATTTCTCCAGCATCTATTTGATACTCATTATTTAAATTGACATAAGCAAGTTCCGAATAATCAATTACGAACTTTGAAGTTATTTGTTCGTTTGGTTCAACTGTAATTTTTTCAAATTTAATTAATTCTTGAACAGGTCTGACAACATCAGCAACTAAATCACGGAAATAAACTTGTAATACTTCGGTTGTTGGACGCTCACTTTTATTCATACACGTTACTTCAAAACTAATTTGTTCATTAACAATTTCTGGTTGACTTATGTTTGTTATTTCAACATTTCCATAATTAAGTCCATGACCGAAGACAAATAACGGATCATTTTCAACATCAATATATTTCGAAACATATTCAACATTTTCAGGTGAATATGGTCGACCTGTATTATTTACATTGTAGAAAATTGGACATTGTCCAACATTTCTTGGGAAAGAAATCGTCAGTTTACCACTTGGGTTATAAGCTCCTGTCAATACTTGACCAACTGCCTGATTGGTCATTGTTCCTAAAAACCAGGCTTGAACGATTGCTTCAACATTTTGATACATATCAGTCATTGCAATTGGTCTTCCAGAATAATTAATGAAAATAATTGGTAGATTTAATTTTGCAAGTTCTTCTAATTCTTGGGCTTGGTTAAACGGTAATGTGATTTCGCTTCTTGAATGAGCCTCACCTGACATATCTTGCTTTTCACCACCTGCATATATAATGTAATCAGCATGTTTTACTTGATCTGTGAAAAAACGTTCACCAACATACAAAATTTCAAATTCAGCTTTTAAAACTTCACAAAGTAGTAAATTATTATCAGCATGACCGCGCCATGACCAACCACCATTTAATTCGCGTTCCATCGCATTAGGTCCAACAATTGCAAGTTTTGTTTTTTTCATAAGGGGTAAAACATTATGGTTATTTTGCAATAAAACAATTGAATTAAGGGCTGCTTCAAGTGCAACTTGTTGATGCTCTTCAGACAAAATAATTGCCTTTTCTCGTTCTTCATCGCAACCTCTAAACGGATTTTCAAATAATCCTAAGTCCTTTTTCATTTGTAAAATTCTAAGGGTTGCCTCATCAATTATTGCTTCAGCAAGCACTCCTGTTTCAACTGCTTTTTTCAAGCCAACAAAATAACAAGGTGAAGACATTTCGATATCACAGCCTGCAATCATTGCTTTAATTCCCGCATCATCAAGATCTTTACAAACACCATGGGCAATCGGTTCTTTAACTGCACCCCAATCAGAAATCACAACATTTTTAAAGTTATACTCTCCACGTAAAACGTCACGCATTAACCATTTATTAACAGTTGCAGGAATTGAATTGATTGTGTTAAATGAAGTCATTACCATCATCGCACCTGCATCAAGGGCCGCTTTATATGGTGGTAAATAAAACTCTCGTAAAACTCTTTCAGACATATCAACTGTATTATATTCGCGTCCCGATTCAACAGCACCATATGCTGCAAAGTGCTTAACACAAGCGATTAATGTATCTTTGTTAGCAATTCCTGTACTTTGAAAGCCTTCTACATATGCTTTGGCAAATAGTGAACTTAAACGATAATCTTCACCATTCCCTTCTAGTACTCTACCCCAACGGGCATCACGAGCAACATCAACCATTGGGGCAAATGTCACATGACATCCAGCTGCATAACTTTCTTTGGCAGTTACTTCTGCTGTTTTTCGGATAAGTTTTGGATCAAAGGATGATGACATTGCAAGTGGAATTGGAAAAATAGTTTCATAGCCATGGACAATATCTGCCATAAACATCAACGGTATTTTCAAGCGGCTTTTTTCCAAATAGGCTGTTTGCAGTTTTCTAACATTTGCAGCACCTGTTACCCCTAATACTGAACCTGCTGAAAAAATTTGTTCTTCACTTAATTCATATCCTTCTAATGGTCCTGTAATTTCTCCATTCATTCCAAAATACTCACCTGATAATTGCACACATTGACCAATTTTTTCTTCAAGTGTCATTTCATTTAATAATTTTTGTAAATCCATATTAACTCCTCGTTTAATCTTTCGTTTTTATTTTCTAACAATCTTCTATTTAATACCACTTGTATTATATCCATCTAGAATATATTTTTGCATCATAATGAATAAAACAATTATTGGTAATACCATTAAGGTAGCTCCAGCCATTTGCATCGGTACGTCGTTTGTATTTTGTCCTTGTGTTAGTGCAAAAGCAACTGAAAGTGGATATTTATCTGCCGATTGGGCAACAATCAGTGGCCATAAGAAAGCATTCCAAGAACCAATAAATGCAAGAATAACTTGAATTGCGATTACTGGTTTGGACATTGGTATAATAACTTTAAGAAAAATTTGAAACTCGCCCATTCCTTCAATTCGTGCAGCCTCAATAATTTCATCTGGTAAATTTTCCATAAATTGTCTAAATAAGAAAATTGTAAAGCCACCAACAAGTCCGGGGAGTGCCATTCCTAAAAAAGTATTTGCCAAACCAAACGATGTAATAATTATAAAGTTAGGAATCATTGAAACTTGACTTGGAATCATCATTGTTGCAAGGATTAAGATAAATAATAAATTTTTATGCTTAAATTCATATTTAGCAAATCCATATCCACAAAGTGCTGAGATAAATAATCCACCAAATTGAAATAAAACTAAAATTAAGGTATTCTTTAAATAAAGCAAAAAATCCATTCTTGTAAACACTCTAATGTAGGCATCAAAGCTGAATTCTTTAGCCCAAATTGTTGGTGGCATCGCCATTGCTTCAAGTGGTGATTTAAAAGTTGTTGCTACCATCCATACTAATGGAAATACCATAACAATCGTGCCTAAGCTTAACAGAATAATTGCCAAATTTCTAGCGAAATGATTTTTAAGCATCCAACCTCCTTTTTACACGTAATTGAATCACAGTAATTACGATAATAATTATAAAAAGCATAATTGACGCTGCTGATCCATCACCGTAATTCATTGGTGGTTTAAACCCATTTTCATAGACATAAACTGCAAGTGATCGGACATTGGCAGTCTCTTTCATTCGCATCACATAAATTTCATCAAAAAACTGCATCTAACCTATGGTTGTCGTAATCACGACAAAGAAAATTGCATATTTTAATTGAGGCAATGTTACTTTGAAAAATCTTTGGATTGTATTTGCTCCATCAATTGCCGCTGCTTCGTATAGTTCATTGGGAACTGCTGTAATTGCAGCTAAGAGAATGATCATATTTAAACCTAGCCCTTTCCAAACAGCAAGGACAATTAACGCTAGTTTTGCCCAGCGTGGATCATTTAACCACTGAATTGGTTCTGCTCCAAATGTTTGAATTATGTAATTGAAAAGTCCATAGGAATTATTATAAAGAAACAACCATACTACTGCAATTGCGACCGAATTTGTAATTGCTGGAAAATAGTAAATTCCCCGAAAGAAAGTACCTAATTTTCCAGAAACAGCATTTATCATCACAGCAACTGTCAGTGAACAAATAATTACAAGTGGAACACCTATTAATACATAGAAAAATGTATTTTTGATTGCATCTATAAATTCTCTATCTTTAAATAATTCTAGATAATTGGTTATTCCAATAAAATTTATTTTACTAAAATCTATTAAACCGGTTAAGTCCATATCCGTTAAACTGACAATTGTTGCAATGAAGATTGGAAGTACACTGAAAACTAGTAATAAAATAATTGCAGGAGCAATAAATAGATAAGCATTTTTCTTATAGTTCATTGTTATTTAGCTCCAAACGTTTTTGCTTGTAGTTCCGTAAATACTTTATTTATATCTTCTTTTCCGACAAGAATTCGATCCATTGCTTTAATTAACTCTTGTACATATCCTTCCCATTCAACAGTATTCGGAGTTGTTTTAGCTGTTTTAAGCGCTTCTTCAAAAACTTTATTTTCAGTTGTTTGTAATTTTTCATCAGACCAAGCACTTTTTACAGCTGGTAATGCCCCAATAGTATTATACCAATCAACTTGTGTTTTTTCATCAACTAACCAATTAATGTATTTTGCAGCTTCCTCTTTGTTTTTAGCTTTTTCCATGATCGCTAAATTTGTTCCACCCATCACTGAAAAACTTCCTGCTTTTCCTGCAGGGATTGGGGCAACACCCCATTTTGATTTATCACCTTTTAAAGCTTCATCAATCGGTTTTACCATCCATGGACCCGAAATAAACATCGGCAGTGTTGCTTTTTCATCCGTGAATGAGGCAATCGAATCTAAACCTGTATTTGCTTTAGCCGCCCCTGTTTCAAAAAACTTATTAAAATATTCAGCTGTTTCAAGCATTTTTGGATCAGTAAAATCTGATTTATCACCGTTTGTTTTATATTCAAAGCCATTAGCCCATGCAAATTGTGAAATTAATGCTTGATCTTTTATTTCTAAGTCTATTCCAAATAAGTTATCACCACGTTTAGATAATTTTAAAGCACAATCATATAGTTCAGTCCAATCTTTTGGGGCATTTTCAGATCCACAACTTGTTTTTACAACATCTTTACGATAAAAAAGTACACGTGAATCAACATACCATGGAACAGTCACCATTTTACCATCAAACTCCATTAATGACGCGGCTCCTGTAAAGAAATTTTCTTTAGAAAAATTCGCTTGTTGGAAATTTGCTAAATCTGCAAACGCTCCAGTTGAAGCGAATTGGGCAATCCATGAATTACCAATTTGCAAAGCATCAGGTACTTGTCCAGAAGCAATCGCTGTCGTTATCTTTTCATTTGCTTGATCCCAAGGAATCGATACAACTTCAACTGTTATTCCTGATGTTTCTGTATATTTTTTCGAAAATTCTCCTAACTTTTCACCCTCCATTCCCATTGCCCAAACTGTAATTTTCTTTGTGTCTGTTGCTGCTGAACATCCTGAGAGTACCAATACAAAAACCATAAGTAGTGTTAATATTTTTTTCATTTTTAAGTCGAATCCTTTGATCGACAATCCTCCATTTCATTTTTTTTTGCTATTTTCTTCTTATACTTTTCTAGTGTCATTTAATACAAGCAGTTGAGTTTTTATCGAAAAAATGACATTTATTAATATCAATTACAAATTCGAATTCTTCTCCAATCGCTTCAGTCATTCGTGAATTTACTTTTAAAACTAGCTCTGATTGACCAATTTTCACAAAAACATGATTTTCATTTCCCATTCGTTCTAAATTTTCAATTGTCGCACTCATTTTTTGTAAATTAAAATTTTCCAAAGCAATTCGTTCGTTTAAAATGTGTTCAGGTCTAATCCCTAAAATCAGTTTGAGTCCTTCATATTCACTTATTTGTTTTCGAATCCCCTCAGGTAATTTAATTTTTTTTCCATTTTCGAAATGTAATTCGGTTCCGATTAACATAACTTCTAAAAAATTCATTTGAGGGGAACCGATAAAACCTGCCACAAAGATATTACTTGGCTGATGATAAATTCCCATCGGTGTCCCTATTTGCTGAATTATCCCGTCTTTTAAAACAACTATTCTATCAGCCATTGTAGTTGCCTCAATTTGATCATGAGTTACATAAATTGTTGTTGCATCCAAGCTTCGATGCAATTTAGTAATCTCACTCCGCATTACACCACGAAGTTTAGCATCTAAGTTCGATAGTGGTTCATCCATTAAAAACACTTTTGGATTACGAACAATTGCCCTTCCTAATGCAACACGTTGACGCTGACCACCACTTAAATCCTTTGGTTTTCGTTTCAATAATTCAGTAAGTCCAAGCACATCCGCAGCCCAACTCACTTTCTCTGCAATTTCTGTTTTAGAGAATTTACGAATTTTCAAACCGAATGCAATATTATCATAAACTGTTAAATGCGGATATAACGCATAATTTTGAAATACAAAAGCAATATCGCGATCCTTTGGATGGATATTATTTACAACTACTCCATCAATTTCTATTTCACCATTTGTTATTTCTTCAAGACCAGCTAACATTCTTAAAGTTGTACTTTTACCACAACCACTTGGGCCGACAAAAACAATAAATTCATTTTTTTTAATTTCTAAATTAAAGTTTTTCACTGTAATTTCTTGACTATTTGGATATTTTTTTTGAACATTTTTGAATCTAACATAATCACTCATTTTCCTCCTAAAACGATTTAGTAATTTCTGAAAAATATATAATTAAACTGCGCATAAATTCAAATTAATTATTAATATACACAGTTTTAATTATATTTAAAAATTATTTAAGTGTTGCTTTTGCCGCTTCATATTCTTTATTTGTAAGTTCTGTCATTTGAGCTTGATAATCCGCAAAATTAACTTCTCCCTTACTCGCTGCAATCATTAAGTCCATTGTTGTATACGTTCCACTTCCATCAGCTTTAGCAACTCCAGTATCTGCTTCGAAAGCACTTTTTGCGTATCCTGGAATGTATTTATATCCATCAACAATTCCTTTTGAACCTGAAAGCACATTTTCATAACCAGTAATAATGTTTGGTTGTTTTGCATATGCTTCTTTGAATAATTTAACTTCATCTGGATTATCAATTAGTGGTAACGGTGCTGCTTCATTTTTAGCTTTTGCAAAATCGTAACGTACTTGGTATGAACCAGTTCCCACAAATTTAATAAAATCATAAGCCCATTCAGGATTTTTTGTTGTTTGTGAAACAGACATAAAGTCAGGTGCTACTACTACTTGATCATCTGGTAAACCAATAAATTCCCATTTATTTTTGTCTAATGATTCTAAATTTGCCCAACTTCCATCATATTGCATAACAACTTTTCCAGATGCAACTGGTGCAACTGCAGGGTCACTAACAAATGCTGGCGGTTTTACAGCACATGCTTTAATTGCATTTGCTTTACAAAGTTCTGAACGTTTATTGAAAAGATCTGAAAAGTCTTTATTAGCATAGTCATATTTATTTCCATCAAACGCATTCCACTTTAACGTTCCTCCTGAAACAGCTCCACCCCAACCAAGCATTTCATCGTTATCAAATCCAATTGAGTTTGCTGTTGTTGTTTTTTTCGCTTGTTCAATCATTTGGTCAAGCGTAAAGTTCTTTTTAAGTGGTTCAACATTTAATTTTTCTAATAAACTTAGATTTTGGAAAATTCCCATTATGTTAATTTGTACAGGAATTTGATACATTTTGTCTTTAACATATTGTGCATCAGTAATTACTTTGGGAATTTTTGCAAATTCTGGATCTTTTTCCGTATAGGCTTTCATATCAGCAACCCAACCATTAGCAATTGCTTCATCCATCTTTGGAACCATAAAGGCATCTGGCAGTGTTCCAGCTGCTGCTAAGTTTGTTAATGATTCAGCGTAGTTATCTCCCATATCTACAACTTCAATTTTTACATTTGGATTTTGTTTTTGATATTCATCGACAATTGCTTGTCCTACACCTGGTGCTTCCTTTGTTCCCATGTTCCAAGCAGCTACTTTAAGTGTAACTTCTTTAGTTTTATCTAATTCTTTGTAGGCAGGTGCAGCAGCACTTCCACCTCCACTACACCCTGTAAGCGTGATTAATGTTACTAAAAATAGTGATACTAGTTTTTTCATTTGGTCCTCCCTGATTATTTATTTTAATTTCAACAATTTTATTATAACACACTAATTCGTTTTAGTAAAGCGTTTTAGTGATTTTCGATTAAAGTTATCAAACATTTTCATAAAAAAAGTAAACTTCTACATTTACTTTTTTTGTTAATTATATTATTACATGAAATTATCGCTTATAAACTTACAACTTGCGTTGCATAATTCAAAGCTTCTTCATCATGTGAAACAACGATTACTGTGATTCCAGCTTCTGAAAGTTTTTTTAAAGTTCTTAATATAAATTTTTTATTTGTTTTATCCAAATTTCCTGTTGGTTCATCCGCAAGAATAATCGACGGCTCTTTCAGCATAACCCTAAGTAGTGCAACACGTTGTTGTTCACCACCTGAGAGTTCATAAATATATTGATTACAATCTAAGTTTAAATTAAACTCTTTCAGTTTCTTATTTATTGATTCTTTAGAATGTTTTTTGAAAATGGCATCAGGTAAATAATATGACATATTCTGATAAATTGTTTTATCTTCAACTAATCCATAATTTTGAAACAAGTAGCCTAATTCATACTTATAAAAACTTTTCCTATTTGCTTTCGTAAGTCGTTTACCTTTATAGATTACTTCACCTGCATTCGTCTCTTCAATTACAGCCATTATATTTAATAATGTTGTTTTACCTTTACCACTTTCTCCAAAAATCGTCACGAAACTTCCCTTTTCTACTTCAAGATTAAAGTTTTGAAAAATATTTTTTTGTTTAAAATTCTTTTGGATATTTACTAGTTTTAACATTCCATTCCTTTCATATATGCATTTATATGTTTATTTGTAAGTTTTTTGGCTAAGAAGTTGATTACAAGTATTTCAAAAATAAATGATACTATTATAACAGCTGCACACATAAAGACAAGTTCTATTTGTGGTTTTTTCACATAAATTACACCAACAATCGTTATAAATGATCCAAAATAGAATAAACTACTTAGAGTAATTATCATTCGATAGATTTTCGCTAGTTTTTCTCCTTTTAAATATTTAAGTAAAATTATTTTTTTATTACTTTGTGTATAAAACAGAATTACATAATAATTAAAGAATAAGAAAATTACTATCAAGAGCACCATAATCAGCAACATAGAAATAATTTTTGATTTTATTTCATCAAATAGTAACATAATTGATTTATCATAAGTAATAAACCCACGATATGTTTCACTTGCTTCTAGCTTTACAAGATCTTCAATTAATTGTTCTTCCCCGATTTCATCAATATTTATTTTAATGTTTGAAGTAGCTCCCCCGGCCACATTTCCATAATTTTTCAATGCCTCTTTTGGTTCTACTACCATTGCAACATTTTCACTCGAAAGCGTTGACAAATTCTGTCCTGTTTGATAATCAAAATTAGGAATTTCGATTTTTTCTGCAAGTTTGACAATTTGGTATTTTTCCCCATCACCACCGTTTGCAATACTGTTATCTCGTTCTAAACTTTTAACTAAAAAATCCAAATTTTTATAATCAGATGCTACATAAATTGTTCCTTCTTGAGCATTTGGATAATATTTAGAGAAAAAATCTTTATTTAGTTTAACGACGGGAGCTGTTACTGATTTGTTTTCAATATCTTGATCTACATAATAATCAAAATAAATTTTGTTTATCTTTTCGTTATTTAAAATATAGTCTGTCCAAATTTCGCTTTCTTTTTGAAACGTCACATAGTCAACTGCACCTTTTATGTCAATATAACCAAATCCAATAATTGGTTCAAAAACTTTTTTAGTTTTAGCAATCTTTTCATTGCTTATTAATGCACTCATCCCAAAAAAGATTACAAGTATTATCAAGAAGTAGCTAACAGCAGATTTTATTACATACAACAATAAATTAAATTTCAGAATAATCTTACCTTTTAAAGCTTCATTTATGTTTTTAGTTATTTTTAAATAAATGAAAAAGATAAATAGATACACCCCAATATTATACAATAAATATAGTAGTAAAATAAATTTACCGATTGAAGTAAATGGATTAATAAATAGCACAAAAACTGCTACTAAAAAGATAAACAAAATCACTGAGACTGATACTAATTTTCCAAAACATTTTGAAAGGATCTCAATATTTGTCTTCCCTGAAAGAACATAATTTACAATAAGTGTATTATTACGACTTAAATCCTTCATTAGATATAAGAAAAGTAAGGCACCGAATGCGAAAATTACTCCAAGTACAATTATTACATATTGAAAGATAGCATTTGATGGCGATTTTTTTCCATAAATTTGATATTGATCGATTTTAAGCTCATTAATTAAATTTTGTTCATTTGCTTTAGAAACATAAATTGTAAAAACAACATTTTCTTTATCAATTAACCCACTTGTATCTTTATTAATCAACAGTTCATCTGAAAATAAGGGAGTTTTTTGAAAAAATTCAAGGTCTGAAACCTCTCCTAATACAGATGCTAATTCAATACGATTGTTTTCGTAGTTTGTGTAAATAAAGTTCGCAGTATATTTCTTTCCTAATTGTTCAAGAAATGCTTGATCATTTTCTCCGAATTTTTGTACAACTAATCTAGTTTCTGACGTATCACCAATACTATCAATTTTACTTTCAAAATCGATTTTCACAAAAACTAATGAAACTGCCAGTAAAAACATTGCTTGTACAAAAAATATATAGTATATTTTTTTAGATATCATTTAATTCCTCTAATAATAGGAAATGCAAGATGCATTTCCTAGTTTTTATTTTTCAAATTAATTTGTATTTTTGAAGTTTAAAATTATTCCCAAATATTGTAGTAGTACTCGTGTCTTCCACCTCTTGGTGATTCTCCATATGCATCTCTTTTTCCAGCATCAATTCTTCCGGAAGCACCTGTTCCTTTTGAGGTAACCACTGTTGCTGACTTAGCACATACAGTTGAAACAGTTTTAGACCAAGCATTAAATACTCCTGCACCATATGTCCAATTTGCTCCACATTCTACTGTTTTTCGTGTTTGTGGTACTACTTTTTCTGTTTCAGCCGCATTAAATGATGTCCCAGCTATTGTAAAAGCAATCAAAAAAAGCGTAATTGTTTTAAAGAGTTTTTTCATTTTTTCTCCTATTTATTTTTTTTAAATATACTTCTAACCATTTTGGAAATAATTTCAGAAAATGGTTACAAACATGTTATAACATAATATAGTATAAATGTCAACTTTATTTATAACTTTTTTAAACGTGAAAATAGTCAGTGGTGAAAAAACAATATAAAGGCATGATAACTTAGTTTTCATATGCATACAAAAAGTTTGGAAGACATTTGCACACCTTTAATAGTATTTAACTAAATGGTGAGTTGAATGTTTATTCCAAACTTTATACTCTTGATTAATAATTGATCTAATCTATGTTCCCTAGATCAAAAACGTGTTTTAATTTATTGAAGTGTTGACTAAATAAATTTTGCTTGAATTACTCGAACTAGAATAGATTTAGCTGGTTTGTGTAAATTAAGCAACTATTTGCATTTATTTCTTCTACATCGATCAAGCTAAATTTAATTTTTAATCTCAACTATTTTTGAAATTAACTCAACTGATGATGGACCAATTCCAATCAAAAATTCACCATCGTCAAACTTATATTCTAAACGATTATTATAATATTTTAAATCATCAAGCGTCAGTTTAAAGACAACTGTTACTTTTTCTCCTGCCTTAATTTTAATTTTGTGATACTTTTTCAGCTCTAAAACCGGACGGGAAACATCGGCAACTAAATCTCGAATATATAACTGGACTATTTCGTGTCCATCGACATTTGAAGTATTTTCTACATCAATTGAATATGTTAAATTATCCACTACTTTAAAGTTTGCATATTTATAAGTCGAGTAACTAAGTCCGAATCCAAACGGATAAAGTGGTTCATTCGCTAAATCACGATAACCATTCACATATTCTTGTTCAAAAAATTTCTTTTCTCGCCCTGTTGGTAAGTGATTATAATAGATCGGAATTTGACCAACACTTCTTGGCAGCGAACAACTTAATTTACCAGTAATGTTTGCTTCTCCATAAATGGCTTGATAAATTGCTGCTGCCGCTTGATGCCCTGGAAACCAGACATATAAGATTGCATCTACCAACTCATTAACATCACTTAAATCAAGTGGACGGCCTGCGAAAATTAATAACACAACTTTTTTCCCAGCTGCTTTGATTTGTTTAACTAACATCGTCTGACTTGCTGGTAATTTGATATCTGCTCTTGAAACACCTTCACCAGACCATCTTGATTGTTCACCAATTGGCATTACAACAGTCTCAACTTGCTCGATTACTTCAGTTACTTGGTGTAATTCTTCAGCTGTTGTTTGCTCAAAATTTGCAATATGCACATCGATAAATTTTGCCTGTTTTTGCTTAAAGTATTCTTTAATTGTGACTACTTGATCAACATACCCTCGACAGGCGTTAAAACCAATTAAATCTTGGCTATCAACATGTGTTCCAATTAATGCAATTTTTTCAGCTTTACTAATTGGTAAACAACTTGCTTGATTTTTCAAAAGGACAAACGAATCAATATTTGCTTTTGTGTACGCTTCTGCATGACTTTGACAATGATAAAGTTCTTTGGCTTTTTCTTCATCAAGCGCTGCAAACGGATGTTCAAACAAGCCAAGTTCTGCTTTTAATTTAAGAACTCTTTCGACTGATTCATTAATATACTTAAGCTCAACTTCACCACTTAAGACTAAATCTTCTAAATACTGCGCATAGCAAGTTGTTGCAAGTTCAATATCAACTCCACATTTAATGGCAATTTTGGCCGCTTCTCGCCGATCTTTTGCATGACCATGATTAACAAGTTCTTGGACTGATGAATGATCAGAAATAATCACCCCCTCAAAGCCGAATTTTTCACGCAAAATTGTCCGTAAAAGTTCATAATTACCCGTACATGCTACTCCATCTAATGTATTAAAGGCCGTCATTACTAATTTAGAATTGGCATTAATTCCGGCTAGATATGGTTTGAAATGTTTCTCATACAGTTGCTGTTTTGAAACATCTGCACTCCCGTAATCACGACCACCTTCTGCTAATCCATAACCAGCAAAATGTTTCACACATGCTGCAATATCCCCGTTTTTTAAACTTAGGTTATTTTGGAATCCTTCAACAATTGCTTTAATATAATCAGCAGTTAATAACGGATCTTCACTTGGCACTTCCATAAAACGTCCCCATCTTGGATCAGTTGTTAAATCTGCCATTGGTGAATAAGTTACATGAATTCCATTAATTGCTGCTTCATAACCAGAGGTTCTACTTAATTGTTTAACTTGTTCTGGATCAAAACTACAACCTAAACCTAAAGCAATTTGGTAATTTGTTGTATAACCATGAACAACATCCATCATATTTAATACGGGGATTTTCAAGCGTGATTTCTCAAGGATTAGCCTTTGAAGTTTACGCATTTCTGGTGGATTTCCTAATCCTGAAATTGAGCCAACTGTAAAAATTTTTTCATCTTCTAGATTAACTTGTTTTCGTGCTTCATTGTTCGTTTGATAGTCTAAAATAAGATCAGAAAACGGATGGACTAATTGCCCAATTTTTTCTTGGAGGGTCATCTCCTCGAGTAATTTATTGATATCTACTTTCATTTACTTTATCTCCTTAAAATTTAAGCGTTTAATTGCTTTTTGAATGTACTTGGACCGTTCAAAACATTTCCAAGTTGTTCCATGTAAAAAGTTATCTAGCATGATCATTGTAATTCCTTTATCAAGTCCTAGATAAGCTGTACTAACCCAGTCTTTAGATGGATTTATGCCATCAGTATAACCGTATTTTCCACGTGCCTGTGGATATTTTTCTTCAAGATATTGGAGTGTTTTAAGTGTATATACAGGCTTGAAATTGATACTCGCAGCTATTGCATATTGCTGAATTGTTCCATCACCTTTAATTTCTGCAACTCTTTGCATATCCCTAACCGGTGGCGAACCAAAGACATTATAACCAACTTCATTTTTCTCGTTTAGCCACTCACCAGCACTCAAGCCAAATAGTCCTGCTTTGAAATGTTCAGCCGTTTGCTCTAAGCAAAAGGAAATTTGTGCTTCCGTTGCAGTTACACTGTTTTCAAACCAGTTAAAACCGTATTCGTCAAGATATTTTTGAAAGGGAAACCAAGCATGAGAAAACTGATGAATGAACAGCGGATTTCCGTGGCAAAAAACAAACGGTGCTGATTTATAGCTGCCAAGATTTCGATCAAAACCGTTATATAGAGCGCGTACATCAGCCGTCGAAACTCGTTCGTCAAATGCCACTTGTAAATACATCGTAAGTTGTTCAGCATAATGATCCCATTGATGAATAAACCCAGGTTCACCTTGGACATATGCACCACCAACTTGATCATTATATGCCATTCTTAATTGTTTTTTAGTCCCTCGTTCAACAATAAAATGTTGCCAATTGATTTCACTAATTATTGCATCTGCATATTTGCTTATTTCAAAGTCTGCAAAATAACTTTCAACTGTAATTATTCCATTAACTAATAGGCATGTATCGATCGTTGAGAATTCTGATTTATTGACTCTTTTTGCTGTATGCATATCAATGAAGTGTGGATAGATTCCTTTGTAACGATCAATATTATTGTTTAAAGTCAATAGTGTTTTCCGCACTTTTGCCACCGCTTCTTCTCTTGAAATTAAGTTCTGTTCACATGCAATTGGATATGCTGTTAAACCAAAACCAACACTTGCAATTGAGGCAATTTGTATGTTACTTGTACTATCGACGACCAATCCAAAACCAGGGGAATTTTCTTCAAAATTAGTATAATCTCGAAAAAAATTTAGGCATCCCAATAGCTCTCGCTCTAAAATTTCTGTTTGATTTTTCATTTTTTCACTTTCTAAAATGTATTTTTCAATGTTTTTAGTCATTTTAAATACTTTTTTCTTTTTCTATTTATTATTTATAAATTATTTTCCTTATTCAAGCTTTTACTACCAACTAAAGCGTTTTTTTGCTATAATATACGTATATAAAAGGAGATTTAATGGCTAATATAAAAGATGTAGCAAAGCTCGCGGGTGTATCAATTTCATCTGTTTCCAAAGCTTATAATGATTATAGTGATATTCGTCCTGAGACGAAGACTAAAATTTTTGAAGCAGCAAGTCAACTTGGATACTATCCAAATAACTTTGCCTCAAATTTATCGAAAAAAAATTCGAATATCATTGCAGTTTTAATTAACCCAAATGAAGACCACGATTACATCGATGAAATTATAATGCTTTATACTGTTTCAATTGTTGAAGCTGCTAATGCAAAAAAACTTGAACCATATATTATTTTATACGATACAATCAAAGATATGACATCACAAGAAGCTGAAAATCTATTTATTGCTAAAGGTGTTAAAGGAATCGTCCTATTTGGTCTTTCAAAAGAAAATATACTTTTAAAAGAAATTATTAACAACGATAAGTTTTATAAAGTTATTATTGATGCTCAGTATCAAAACAAGACAACTTCATCAGTCTCAATTGATGATTTAGAAGCTCAATATGAACTTTTTCGAAAAGTTCACGCCAAGCATAACTTTAAAAACTATTTGTATATAAGTGGTTCTTTAAATGCATTTGTTTCAATCGAACGAAAATATGGTGCAATGAAATTTGCAAACCAAACACCTAATGTAAATCTGACATATTGTGATGGTGATTTCAATAAAGAAACGGTTGAAACAATAATTAAAGATACCGATTTATCGACCATTGATTGCATTGTTTGTGCCTCAGATATGATGGCTTTAACTGTCAAGAAGCACTTACCTACTAAATCCAAAATCTTTGTTTGTGGCTTCGATGATATTCGTTTATTAGAATATACGTATCCACAAATGCCAACTGTTCGTCAAGATTTCCGTCAAAAAGGCTCAAATGCAGTTGAAGCATTAAATCTTTTGATGAAAAATAACAAAAGTGGAATTTATATGGAGCCATTTGAAATCAAAAATATCTAAGTTCTATTTTGGAAAAGTTATCACCTAATCAAGTTAATTTTAAAGAAGGATTTTATTCCTTCTTTTTTATTTACTTCAAACCAATTTCTAAAATATCACCATTATTTAAAACTGTTGGATCAATGATATAACCACCTTGACGATAAGTTTCACTTACACGTTCAAAGCTTACCTGTTCACCATTAAGTTTACAACCTGTTTGTGCTGTTTTATATTTAATTTTCACTTGTTTTCCAGCAATTGTTTTAGTAACTGTCAATCCATCTAAGCATTCGCAAATTACTGGATCAATTACTTGTTGTTGATTTAATTGTTTGAATCCCAAAAAGGCACTGATCAATTGCTTTAAGTAAATACCTGGTCCTGAACTATAAATACGCCAACCTGATTTTACTGTAATATCACCATTTTTTAATTTGTAGAAATCTTCAGCATACTGATAACGATTATCAAAATCACCTTCTGATGAGGAATAATAAGCATTTGCTTGACGAATATTCGCATTTTTAACTGTATTATGAATGTTGAATGGAGAAACAACATTTAATCCATTATAGACTCGTTTGGCTGCACCAATTTTGGCCATTGCTTCAATATATCTAATATGCGCATGGACATACTGTAAAGAAATTTCTCTTCCAACCGTTGAGGCGGTTTCTGCTCGTTGGAAAATTTTACTAACTCCACCAACATACGGAGCAGGTGCATCCATTAAACGAACTCCATCTGGGCATAGCAAGTGTTCATCAATTATTTGCAAATGTTTTTTTATCTGTTCTTCATTAAAGACACCTGAGATAATTGAGCGATTAATTGGCAATAAACGATATTTAATTCCCGTTTTTGTATCACTTGGATGCAGCATATATTCAACTTCTCTATTTGGTTCACGATAAATAAACCCTGCAGCTACTCCATCTTTAATCATGATGTTTTGGTAATCATTTTTTATTTTTTCAGCAATTGTTAATACTTCTTGACTAAGCTTCGGTTGATAATTAGCAATCACTTGTCCAAATGTTTTAAACGCTTGATGGGTTAATGGGACAGTCCAACCTGAAGCCATATATTTACGTAAATTTGAATTAGCCGGTTGTAATGTATCATCCCAGTCACCTTCACCATAACTTGAGATATGGGTTCCTTCTAAGAAGTTCGCTTTAATATAATTTATTTCACGCACAACGTGTTCAAATACTGTCTCACGAATTTCACTTCTTTTTTCTTCATAACTGTAATATCCACATTCTTCTTCTAAGATTGAGAGATCATTTGTTTCAACTAAGTAATCAGCAAGTGCTTTAATTGGCCACACAATAATATCCCCATGGGCATCGTATGGACGAATATTTTCATATTCATCAAACATGAACCATTGTGGCCAATTTCCATCTTCGATAAATTGATTGTCAAATACTCGAAGTAAAATTGCTCTAACTTCTTCATAACGTCCTAAACTTGAAAATAGTTCGACTGGCCCTTGACAAACATCACGTGTTCCCCAAGCTGCCCCCCCATGTTGTTCGACCCCGTGCGGCGTTGCAAAGTGAATTAAACCATTGTGTACATACCAATGTATTAAATGATTATAACTCGTAATATTGTCACTTTCAAGTCCAGCCACTTCTAACTTCAAACCACCAAGTAAACTTTCATAATAAGCAGCATATTTGGCTTTTGCTGTTTCAAAGTCGATCATTCGTGCTTGTGGCAACTCGTTTTTCGAACCAACAATTATTATTTGTCCACTTGTTTGGCCTTCAAACTCAATTACAGTATTTACTTCTCCAAACATGGCATTAGTAAATTTTCCGTTTTCTAAATGATATTCATATTTTAAATTAGGTAATTTCTGTGCTTGAAAAGAATCAGCTTTTAAAGCAACTACTTGTTCATCACGAGTCATTACATCCATTAATTTGTCCACTGCAAATAGGTGAACTGGTTGTGTACTTTCAAATTTAATTACAAGTTGTGGCGCTAATTCATCTGTGTAGGCAACTACTTCAATTTGCTTGTCTGCTAATTGATAAATCCATTTTGCATAATTAAAGCCCATTTCATAAACTGATGGCATATTTAGCAATTGAAAACCGGTTTCTGTCTGTAAAACAAAACGCATTCCTTCTAATTTTGCCACGTATAGTGATGATAATACATTTCGATTCAGCTGGTTAAATTGGGTGTTTCCAACTGCATTTTGCGCAGAAAAGACTCCATTCATATAGTTTGAAGAAACAAATGTTGTATCATTAATAAATGTTTGATTACCAGTTGTAATAATGTGGGCATGCGTACGCTCTGTTTGTTTTTCTTTAACCGGTAAAACAACATGTGCATGCTCTTCAGTAAAAAACGACCCAATCTGTCCATCAATTATTTGTTTCGTAATTTGTACTTGATAAAGTTTGGAAATTTCTTCATCACTATATTCAATCCCATTTACTAATTCAAGTGTTTCATAGTCTATTTTGCTTATAAGTGGGTGTCCAACATATTCAAACTGGGTGTAACTTGCTTTTAACTCAGTTTCTGGATATTGTTGTTCGATTGCTGATTCCCGATTTGGCTCTACATAAATATAAAAAGTTGATGTAAGACTTGGGGCAATTTCTAGTGCAGCAAATGCCAGCTCATAATTACGAGCACGAGAGACTAAATTTTTTGCTTTCAGTCCTTTAATTGTACGATCATATTTATAACTTAAACCTAAGAAATCATAGCCTTCTGTGACATAACTTTCAATTTGATTAAACGAACCATATTGTCCATATGGAAAACCAGTTGCTGTTCTTGATGTTCGGCGCATTGCAATTGTTTTATCCGCAAAAACTTTATTATCAATATATTGCGAATTGTATGTCGATTTATCACCAACATTATCATCACCTAGACCGATATCAGTTGCAAAGATAGTTGCTAATGCTTCACTTAATTCAACATCAACGAAGATTGTATTTGTTTTTGTAAATTTAAAACTTACTGTAAATTCTAAATTTATGTCTGCTACTTTCCCTTGATAAACAAGTCCATTTTCATACTTCGCTAATTGTACTTGATTTTCATTTGATAGCAATGTATAATATTTATCTGCCTTTTTCACATGGACATTTGTAAGCGGTGTATCAACATTAGTTAATTTAAATAAATTTAATTGAACTCCTGCTAACTTAATATTTTTAAGTAATTTATTTGGTTGTAATTCAATTTCAAAATTTGCGTACTTCATTTTCTCTCTCCTTAGTGTAATTCAATTATATCTTGTGTATTATTGTCGAAGAAATGACAACGATTAAAATTAATTGCTACTTCAACTTTATCTTCTATTTTCCCAACACGTGAATTGGCTGCTACTAAAAAGTTTGCCCCATTTAATTGTGAGTGAATGTAAATTTGCGCACCGATATTTTCAGTCAATTCAACGTCAAGTGTAATTTTCCCAAGTGTTATAACTTCTTGTGCAAGAATTGCTTCACCATAAATAACATTTTCTGGACGAACTCCCATTGTAATTTCTTTTCCTTCATAGCCTTTGGCTCTTAAAGCATCAGCAATTCCTTTCGGCAGTGCTAAATATTTGTTTCCTAATTTTATTTCGCCATCTTCTAACACGACATTTATAAAATTCATCTGAGGTGAACCGATAAAGCTTGCAACAAATTTGTTTACTGGACTATTATAAAGTTCAAGTGGTGAACCAATTTGTTGAACAACACCTGCTTTCATAATTACAATTCGATCAGCCATTGTCATCGCTTCAATTTGATCATGAGTTACATAAATAGTCGTTGCATTTAAGCGTTTATGAAGCTTAGTAATTTCCACACGTGTCGATGCTCGTAATTTTGCATCTAAGTTTGATAGTGGTTCATCCATCAAAAACACTTTTGGTTCACGAACAATCGCTCGACCAAGTGCGACTCTTTGACGTTGTCCACCTGATAAATCTTTTGGTTTACGTTCTAGAAATTGTGATAACCCAAGTAAGTCAGCAACGTCATTTATCCGATTTTCAATTTCATAACGAGGAATTTTACGTAATTTTAAACCGAAGGCCATATTTTCGAAAACATTCATATGCGGATAAAGCGCATAACTTTGGAAGACCATTGCCATATCACGATCACGTGGTTCCTTATTATTAATTACTTCATCGTTTAAAATTAATTCTCCTTCGGAAATTTCTTCTAAACCGGCAATCATTCTAAGCGTTGTACTTTTCCCACATCCTGATGGTCCAACAAATGCGATAAATTCTCCTTTTTCAATTTTTATATTGAAGTTATCAACCGATAGTGTATCATTATTTTCATATTTTTTACAGATGTTTTTTAGTTCTAAATAACTCATTTTTTTCTCCTTTTTTAGTTTCATTTTTTAAATCACTCATTGCTTATTGCCCTGTCATTCCTGTATTTTCAATTCCTTGTTTAAATTGTTTTTGCAAGATAAAGTAAAACATAATTAAGGGAATAATCAAGATAATAATTCCTGCTGACATTAATCCATCATAGATTGGAACATCTACTAATTTATTAGGATCTTTGGCTAAAATACCAGAAATTATTGAAGCAACTTTAAGTGGTAATGTATTAATTCCCCGATAGTATAAATCAGCAAAATATGTGTCATTAAAATACCAAACGAATGATAATAAGAAAGTTATGACCATTGCACCACGTACTAAAGGCAGTGTTATTTTCACAAAAATATCTAGTGGTTTTGCTCCTTCAAGTGCTGCTGATTCATAAATATCTTCGGGAATCGCTTTAAAGAAACTGTAAAAGATTAAAATAAAAATCGTACTTTTAATTCCTTGTCCAAGAATTGCTGGTAAGAAAAAGGCAAGTAAACTATCATTCAAATTAAGTGTCCCCATTAACACAAAACTGGGAGTCATTAACGTTTGAGGTGGAATTAAAAAGACGAGCATGATTAGAACAAAGATTAATTTTTTGAATTTAAATTCATATCTTGCAAGTCCATATGCGACAAATGCACAACTAATCGTCTGTAAAAGTGCGCTTCCACCAGCATAAATAACTGAAAAAAAGAGACTTTCCCAAATATTCATACTCTCAAAAATCGTTTGATAATTTTGTAGTGTTAAACTTTTAGGTATATAATTGACCGTTGGATCACTGATGTCACTTAAGCTTTTAAAAGAAGTTGAAAGTGCTTGAAACAATGGGAAAACTAAGAGAAAACCAAAAATACTTAAAAATAAGTAAACAATTGTCTTAGAAGTAATCAACTTCATTTTCTTTCGTGTATGATAACTTAGTGTAAACTTTGCTTTATTCATTTTTTCTAGTTTAGTTTTAATCATCAGTCTTACCTCCTATGTTTTTTTTCACTTTAAATTTCAAAGGTACTTTTAAAAATTTTACAATTTTAATTGACTTAGTTCTTTTAGACTTAAGTCCCGTCAAATCTTTACTTTTCTTTTGACGTTTAGGTACTCCATTAAAAGCTAACAATAAGATTAATAAAATTACTAACATCACAAGCGTATATAGCCATGATTGCATTGCTGCATAACCTAATCCGCGTTTAACATCAAAAATATTCTCTTTAATTAATTTAATAACTGAATTTCCTTCAAACGTTGCCATAAACACTACTAAGTAAATAATATTAATGGTAATTCCAACTTTTAATTCTGGCAATGTAACTTTCCAAAATTTCTCCCAACTGGTTGCCCCATCCATATCTGCTGCTTCATATAAATCAGGATTTATTCGTTGCATTATAACTAAGAAAATTAAAATTGAAATTCCGCTATACCAAAGGATTGTTGAAATGTTAGCAATTAAATAAACAATAATTTGAATTAACCAAATCCCGGATTCACTTAAGGCAATAAACCAGTCTTGTTTTTCTAAATTTGTCTCACCTAAGTAACCAATTTTATACATATAATCCATCGTTGGACCACTTAGAACAACTACTGGTAAAAAGTAGATTGTTCGAAAAAATCCTACACCTTTAAACGCATGGTTAAGTAGCATTGCAGCCACAATTGAGATTACAATTATTAAAGGAATTTGCAGAAGTAATTGAACTATGGTTTCTTTGATCGCTTCAATAAATTTAGGATCAAGTGTTAGTCCATAAATATAATTATCCCAGCCAGCAGGCGTTAACCTTACGCCAAAGGCCGTTACTGTTACTTTACTTTGTGAATACATAAACGATGTTATTAATGGGTATAAAACAAAGACAAAAAAACCAATAATCCATGGTGTTACAAATAAATAACCCCAATTTATTTTTATCTTTTTCATTATATCACCACCTTAAAGTTTTGTGCTTCAAGTTGTTGTCCATCAACTTCAACTTTATTCATATTATAGTTTATGTAAATTACCGCATCATTTTCATACGTGATTTTCACAACATTCTTTTCGAGAATTTCATAATTTGTCATGGCACTCCCCGCGGTTGCACTAAAGGCTGGTTTTACAAATTTATCAAGTTCTTCGATATCAGTTTTCACAATTTCATATCTTGATGTTGCCGCATAATCCATGTATGAATTTTTGAAATCAGTAATTTCAGCATCAGCAACACTAACGGTTGGATAAATATTATATTCAATTAGTTTTAAAGATAAATTACGATCAAATGTCATGTAATTAAGTGGTTCTGATACAATTGGTTTACTCCCAGAAATCACACTTGAAAGTAATGGAATTTCTTGTTCTAAAACAGCTACACCCTCACTTTTTAAATTACTCGTAATTTTTTTTGTGTTTTCAAGTGCTGTAATATCTGGTTCAAATACTGAAGAAACTGTGATTTTTTCTTTAGCTAACTCGGCGATAAATTCTTCAATTATTTGCGTTTGCTGCAAACGTTCTTCCGGTTTTTTCACATCAGTACTAAAGCTTGGGAAAGCAACTGATATATGCTCTATTCCATTTTTTTTGCAGTAATTAATTATATCAGAGGTTTCACTTTTCAAAGCGTTAATTGACAAGCGTCGATTTCCATAAAAATCTGTATTATACTCTCCTTGTGGATAACGGATGAAATTTTCACTTCCTGTAATTGCGTTACTTGTTTCACTCGTTTCCCACATTACAAGTTCCATTGATAAATTTGCTTTTTGCTGTTGAACGGTTGCTAATAATTCGTTAAACTCTTTCTCAGTTCCTAAACTTTTTGCCGGTTTTGTTAAATTATAAGTATTGAAATATGTACCATCTTGTAGTAATTGATATGTATAGTCAGCGTTGATTCCCGCTTTTCCAAATGTTTGAACAAGCTTAGTTAATTCTGAATAGGTTGTAAGTGGATAATTTTGATCTCCAATCAAACCAGGTCTTCCTCCAATTCCCAACACTTGAATTTCTGGTTTATACGAATAGTTTTGTTTCGGAAACTTCAACACTTGTTTATAGGCTTTACCAATCCCAACAAAATTCGCATTTTCGTTGGCAAGAAATGAATACTCTTGTTTAACATTGCCCATAACTGGTTCCGATATTTTTTGGAGATTTTTTTCCTCACTTAATTTTTGCGTGTATTGATAACGATATTGATATTTGAAAAATGATGTGTTATAATCCGTATAATTTCCCGCAGGATAAACAATATTTTGGACATCATTATAGCCTTCAACGGCATAGACTGCCACTGCATTTTGTTGTTCTCCATGAATTAATCCGAATAGTGGCATTCTCAAATTATTTTGCATTTCTTTATTTTGATTAAAACTTAAATCTTGCGCGTAAGTTCCACTAAAACTTTTATTTATTTTCTGATTAGCTCCACGAAACTTTGTTTTCATTCCGTTATCAAAACTAGTAATAATATCTCCATCTATTTGATCAAGATAACTTGCTCCCCAAAAAGGTAAGACACTTATTGAAAGTAGTTTAGCTTGCTCACTATCTTTAATTTGTTTTTTGGGAATTTCCACTTGCAATTTATTATTTACTAATGTTACATTAGCTGTTAATTTTATTTTGCCTTCGAGAAATGATAATTGATACTCGATTCCATTAGCAATTTGACTAACTTTGAAGCTTGACATTTCGTCAAACATACTAGCTTGTTCGATTGTTTTGGCATCTTTTGTGTACTCAATCAAAAATGGTGATTTTATTTGTGCTTGCCATGCTTCATTCAGTTTTCCTTGCAACTTGAGTGGAGCTGCAAACCACCGATAATTAGTTTTTAAATTTTCGATGATTATATTTGCTGATGTTAAATCTGCATACATTTTAGTTTCGGAATTTTTTACAATTAATTTAAATGTACTCGGTACTGCTTGACTTTGAACTCTAGTTTGAGCACTTGGTTCAAGTTTTGCGTCATATAAATAATTTTCATCAAATTTGAATTCACTTGCAATTAAATTTGTTGATTGACCACACAAAAGGACAATTAATCCATAGCTAAGTAAATATTTTTTCATCAGTTAATCACCTCCGTTACTAATGCTTTTATAAAGCTGATAATTTCTGTAATAATATAGAAAATCGTTGCAGCTGTTGTCAATAAAACAATGATTGTGAAAATTGTCAATAAGATATTTACAAAGACTCTTGATGTAAAAAAGTTATGGATTTCACTTAATGTATAAAAGAGAATCACACTCATCCATAAACCAATCATAATCATTAACGCATAATAAAGTGATGCTTCATTATATGTTAAGACATAACTTAAAATAATCGTAAACGGCATAAGCAAAATAAACGGGACATAAACTAACGAATTTGCTATATACATTTGTTTAAAGTTCCCTTCACCATACATGATGCGTGCAACTAAATAATTTGCTCCTTGATAAATTACATTACAAGCAATAAATAGGACAATAATATCAAGTAATTTAAGTGACTGTGGATTGGTAAGCGGGGCAAATAAATAATCTGTTAAGTATAAATATGCACATAATACAATTAATGCGAGTCCATAAATAATTGTCGCTATCCTACCGGAAAATTGCTGTTTATACTTAAGTTTATACATTGTTATACTTGGTGCTTTCATAACGGCTTTAACTTGACGGATTTGTTCTACAAGCTGATTAACTACCTTTATCGTTTGTAACTTTTCCAGAACCATTAACTTCCTAAAGAAAAACCTAATTACAAATAGAATAATAATTGTCAGTAAAATGTGCATAAAGTTTTGATTGATCCAAGTTTCACGAATAAAGTAATATGAATCAGAAAATTTTTGTTTATTTCCAGCATTTTCAAAGTTATTAAGCGCTTCTTTATATTTACCGTTTTTATAAGCAAACATTGCTGCATTATCGTTGGCAATTGGATAGCTTGGATTTGTCTTCAAAATATTTTGGAAATACTTTGAACCTTCTTCATACATTCCATTTGCATAATAGTTCGCTCCACTAATTAAATCTGTACCTGTTTTGGTTGGTAGATATGTTTGAATAGTTTTAGTCTCTGCATCAGCCACAAATATTACACCTTGTGTGTCAACCGCGATTGATGACGGTAGTTGTAAACCGTTTGTAGTCTCTTTATTCTCACCGTAATCTGCCATTTGGAGTAGTGATTTTCCTGTTTGTGTATAAATTATAATTTCATTATTTTCTCCTGTTGAAACTGTATAAATATTTTTCGCTTCATCAACCCAAAAATCAATCATAATTTCATTATTTCCAACATTTTTTTCCGCAAAAATATCTGTTCCAGCATAATTAAGTTTACGAACAGCAGCTGATTCTTCCTCTGTCGAAGTATAAATAACCCCTTGATTATCAATTTTGACCTTCGAAATACTGGCAGGTGCTGGCGTTATAAAACTTGATACATTTCCAGAGCTTCTCTGTTTTGAGGAAAAAATACTTTTTTCCGATTCATTTGCTCCGAAAAAACCAAGAAATTTCCCTGTTTGATCAAGCATAATTAAACCACTCGTTGTTCCAGTACTTGCAATATAAATTTTTCCACTTTTATTTACTGCAACATCAACAGGTGCATACGCTGTATCTTTTCCAAAGTATACTTCTTTTGGACGTTCATATTTTCGGACAAGTTGACCACTTTGTGAAAACACAAAAACTGTTCGGGCCTTTTGATCTGCAACATATATTTCTAAATTTTCGTCAACAAAAATCCCTGTTGCTTCTTGCATTAATTCATTTGTGATTATAATCCCTCTACCAGCTTTTTGGAAAATCAATACTTGACTTCCATCGGCAACGTATAAACTATCATTTTTATCAACAAATAAGTCATTTGGATCTTCAAACACATATGGAACTTGGCCTCCCAATTCATATGCAGGTTTAATCCACTCATAGTTTCCATCAGCAGTTTGAATAATTGTATCATTTCCCGCTGCCTTGAAGTTCTCCCCTAAAAAAACTCCAAAGACTACTAGTATGAGTGCAATTTTAATTATTTTTTTCTTCATTATTTTAACCCCGAATGTGAAATTGTGTTCATAACTTTATTTTGGAAGATAATAAAAATTACTAAATTTGGAATAAACATGATTAACGAAGCCGCTGCTGCCATCCCTTGACCTGAAACAATATTTGTGCCCCCAGCTGTACTTGAAAGGGTCGTCATATAATACGCAAATGTTTTTAGATTCTCATCATTTATGAAAAACATTGATGCTTCTGTTGAATTCCAAACTGTTTGAAAAGATAAGATTGCAACAGTTGCAAGGGCTGGTTTAATTAATGGAATAATTATTTTAAAGTAAATTTCTAGTGAACTTGCACCGTCCATTTTCGCCGCTTCTATCACTTCATCAGGTATTCCATCTATAAATTGCTTAAGTAAAAATAAACCTACTGGAATGGCAATTAGCGGTAAAATATGCGCCCAAAATGAATCAACAATTCCAGCCTTTGATACAACAAGATAGCGGGGAATTGCAACTGCCGTTCCGATAAACATTAATGCTAACTGATTTAAATTGAAAATAAAATTTTTTCCTGTAAATTTATATTTAGATAAAATATAACCCGCCATTGATGAAAACAAAACTGAAAAAATCATTACAATTACCGTAACGATAATTGAGTTAAATAAATAACGGGATAATTGAACTGTACTTTTCGCTCCCGTTTCAAACAACATTCGAAAATTGTCTAATGTCGGATTTTCCGGAAGAAATTTAGGGGGGAAAGCGAATAATTCATCCATTGGTTTAAATGCGTGAAAGACGATAAACAATACCGGGAAAAGCGCAAATAAAGCAAAGGGAATTAAAATTAAATAAAAAGGTAACTGACTTTTATCATGTCGACTTGGGTTGATTTTTGATCCTTGAAATGCCATAATTCTCTCCTTTATTTTTCACTGAATACTTTAAATGCTATTTTCGAAATTACATAGACAACGATAAGTAAAATTACACTTAAGGCCGCAGCATAACCCATTTCGTAGCGTTGAAGTGCATAATCATCAATGTGGTTTCCTAATAATTGTCCCGCATATTGAGGTGTTGGATTAACTCCTGATAATTGTACTCCAATCATTCCAGCATTAAAGGCCGAAACAAGTGCCATTATTGCCCCAAAGAGCATTTGTGGTTTCATCGCAGGAATCGTAATTTGAGTTATTTCCTGATAGCGATTTTTGATTCCATCCATATATGCTGCTTCATATAATTCTGGATTGATACCTAAAATTCCTGAAAGCATTGCTAAGAAACCAATTCCCATACTTGACCAAAGTGAGACAATGATCATGACAAACATAATATATTTAGGGTCGGTTAGAAATTGTATTGGTTGTGAAATATATTGATTTCCTAATAGCCAAGCATTCAAATAACCAGATGCATCTCCTGAGAAAATAATTTTCCAAATTACGGCAATTGTAATTCCTGCAACCATCGAGGGCATATAAATAATAATTGCAAGTATTTTACGCGGTTTACTTGGAATTTGGGCAAGCATCCACGCTAAGATAAATGATAAGAAATAGCCACCAAACCCGACAAAGAAGGCAAAAATAAGTGTATTGGGAATAATCTTTGAGTAAAATAGATTATCACTTGTGAAAATATTGATGTAATTTTGAAAGCCTACAAATTCAGGTGGTGAGACTAAATCAAATCTTGTGAAAGATAAGAGAATTGCTAAACCAACTGGAATGACAATGAATAAAGTAAAGGCAATTAAATAAGGAGATAGAAATAGCCATGGTAAAATTTTCTTGACATATTTATTACTTTCGAGTTTTCTAAACATTAGTTAACCTCCCGTGCTTTCGTTCGTGATTCAAGCGTTGGAATTGGATACGGTTTAAGTAAGTTTCCTTCGGCATCCAAATAATTGAACTCTTGATATTTTCGACGAAGTTCTTTATTGATTTTATCCGTTTCTTCATCTGTTCGTGCTTTAACATTTTCCCCTTTAAACACTGCACCATTCCAAATATCTGAAATTCCACGCTCAACAGCATAACCACCAGGCGTTTTTGGCGTTTCTAAAATCCACGGGAAAGTTTGTGCAAAAACGTCTAAATCAGCTTGTGGCAATGGTAAAGCTGCAAATGCTTCGCTATTAGCTGAATTCCACAAATATTCTGGTCCATAAGTTGCAAGCACACGTTGTTGATATTCTATTTGCACTTCTGTCGACATCCACCAACTGAAAAAATCGATACTTTCTGCTTTATTCGGACTTTTATCTAAAATTGCCGAAGCCGTCTGACCACCACCCATCGAATGATTTATGGTCGAGTCCGTTTGCCTTGTTCCTGGTGCAAGTGCAATCGCCCATTTATCACTTAATTCTGGAGCTGCATAGGCTAATTGAATATAACTTGCAAAATTGGAAACACCGATTGGAATACTGCCATCTCTAAACGAATCATAGAAAATCGGTACACTTGCTGGTAAGCCATAAATCGTGTATAAATCAACTAGAAACTGCATCGTCTCAACTGACTCAGGAGAATCAATCGTTGTTGTAATTCCATCTTTTGAATAAACACCAAGACCACGTTGTGCGTAGAATGGATAAGTTGTGAAAAATGGTTTAAGTGCTGTGTCTCCAGCAATTGGTAAATAAAAATTCATTCCATTATTTTGTAAAGTCGGCACCATTTCTAACATTTCATCCCACGTTTTCGGTGGCGTTAAATTTTGTTCTTCGAGAATATCTTTTCGATAAAACATCACATATGATTCTTGTGTTTCAGGAATTCCAAATAACTTATCTCCAGACGCCATTGTTATTTCTGAACCTGCAGCCATTGGCTTCAAAATTTCTTTTGTTTGAGCAAACTGAGTTACATCGGCAAAAGCACCACGAAAACCAAGTTCCCAAATATACCAGTTGTCTAGTCCCATTACAATATCTGGTTGTACACCAGCTGAATTTGCCATAGTGATTTTATTTTGATCAGTCATTAAGGAAAAATTAACTTTAATTCCCGTTTTTGGTGTAAATTCTTCATCCGTCATTTGTTGTAAAACATCAACATATTGGCGGGGACGCTTTGTCCAAACTGTAATTTCCTTTGTATATTTTTGTTCGTTTGTTTCACTTTGAGTAAACGATGAGAAAAAAATATTTAAAGCAAACATTTGATTACTCCAAAAGCTAGGAATTTCTTCGCTTAGACCTTTACCAACTGGGACAAAATATAGCTTATCAAGTGAATATGGATGAATAACAATACTTTTCAACAGTTTTGTTGTAAGTGCAAGTACTGATGTTGATCCTTTAGAAAAAAGCTCAAGATTGTTTGGGACATTATTCGGATCTGTTAATAATTCGTCAATATTAGCAATCATCAAATCAACACTATTAGAATTTTCTGAAGGTAAGCCATTTGTTTGTTTAAGTAACTTTTCTTTTACAGCAACAAGCTGAGCTTTAATCTCCTCTAAATCTTTTGTCACGGTTGGTAAATATGTTGTTAGTTGCCAATCACGATTTTGATCAACTGTTCCACCTGTAATTTTATTAATTTCCTTACCAAGTGTTTGGACTTTCGTCGAAACATTATTTAAATCGCTTAGAACCTGATTATATTCTTCAACTGACAATTCAATTGTTATTTGATTTTTTCCAGCTTTTAAATATAAAGGTTTTTCACTCATTTGTGTTTGATAAGCGCTTGTATTAGCAATTTTATAGCCTTGGAAATAATCCGATTGAACTTCACCATTGACATAAATATTGACAAGTACCGGTGTTTTGGCCCGATCATTATTTAGCCCACGTAGTCCTAATAAATAATTACCAGCTGTTGGAACATCAATCTCATAACTTATTTGTTGTCCACCCTTTTTAAAGGTATTACCATCAACAACGTTAATTTTTTTTAATTTTGTTTCAGTTGGTGTCACTAGATTAGAAACTTCATTTTTCGCATTAATTGCCAAATCATTTTTTTGAGTAAAATGTTCAGCCTCAATTACTATTTGTTCACCTGTTGGCTTTGTTGATGGATACATTAAATTTGTTTCAGCTGCTTTTAAAAAGACATTTTTAATTTTAATTTCATTTGTAAGGGCAGTTAATTCCAATTTATTATTTCCAGCTTTAAACTGCACTTGCGTAGAATCACTTGTTGTTCCATCAGTTGGACGTAAGAAAAACTTCTGCACTGACATGTTAACTTTTTGTTGAGGTAACACTTCATTTCCAAAACGATCAACTTTAAATTTTTGACTTGAATATTCAAAAGCTGTCGGTAACGTGAAAAATGACTGTTGATTTACAAGTTGATTATTAAGTTTAAATTCAACATTGTCATCAATTACTAAATTACCACTTGAAATATATTCAATTCCAATTGCATACTTTTGAGCTTTTGCCGGTATTTCAAGCGCAAGTGGTTGACCTTTTTTCAAACAATAGTATTCACCACAGTTTTTCGTAAAATTTATTGGTTCAATTTCTTGGGCATTTAAAAATGTTTTTGGACTAATTGTAATCATTAATGTTAATAGACAAAAAAATATTTTTTTCATGTATCTCCTAATCTCTTTTCAAATCTATTTTACCATAAAACGATTTAGTTATGTGAAAAACTAATACGTTTTCGCATTTTTCTAATACGTTTTAGTTTTTTGACCTATTTTTCTCTTTGTTTCGAAAAAGGTATGCCGAAGCATACCTTTAAAGCTTATCTATTAGTCAAAACTATTTATTTGATGATAATTTCCACTGTATCTTCGCCATATTTTCGTTCACAAATCTTAATTTTCACTTGCGTATCATTTAATCTAGTAATCGTATAATTAGCTGGTGCTTCCACCATTTTTTGAGTTGTTACTAATAGTTCAAAGGCTAAACCTGATAATCTAAATTTTAATGTTAAATCACTCGTTTCTTCATATGAAAGTAATTCATTAGTTGCATAATTAATAATAGCATCTTTGAACTTTACATTAATCGGTAATAGCATTGCATCTAGTGGTTCAACTGTCAAGTCAAGTACTTCTTGAGTCGTAGCTGTTAGTGGATATTCTAGCTTAACTTGACGTCTAAAATCATCCATATTAATTACATTTAAAAATCCTTCACCTGCTGTATTTGCAAGTTTTGTTACATTAACACCAACGAACTCACTTGTAACTTTTACTGTTTGTTCAACATCAAGTGCAGTAAAGAGCCTATCAAAAAGGGCAGTATCACAACGATATTGAGTAGTTATGATTGCAGCCTTGACTTTATCATCAACTAATATTCCAATTGCCTCATTTGTCTCATACACTTTCAAGAATACTTGATGATTTAAATGACAATTTATTGCTGTTGCCATATCGAAAAAGGATGCTGGTAATCCATCAGCAAAACCAGTTGGAGTTACAGCCACACGTTTAGTGTTTGGCCATCGATAATCAATGTCTTTTACTTTAATACAACCTAAAGCATCCGCTAAAATTGTACATGGTTTTGCAACTAAATCAAATTGTGGTAATTCCCCGAAAAGGATCAATTTACCACCAGCTTGAACATAATTTGCCAGATTTGTTTGAGATGCTTCATCCATATATAAAGCACTATTTACAACTAATGTTTGGACTTTATTTACATCAATTATATTGTCTTGAACATTTACACCAAGTGGTGCGTAATTACGGATAATTAAATATCTCATTAAGACTTCATTAGCACCATCCATCGTATTTCTTTGAATATTTTCAAGTAAGCTACGGTAACTTTCTGATTGTGGATATGCATATTCCGTTTTGAAATAATCTGGAATAAAAGCAATTCCAATTTGATCTTTTACATGTAACATTGATGCTAATTTATCGTTTAAATTAGTAACAAGTTCACCGAAGGCTTTTGTTTGATCATATGTATAATTTCTTGTCATATCTTGACGAATTGGTGATCCATATCCATGCTTTTCCCCTGTTGTTCCGATGCGATCTGTTCCATTACCAAGTGGTGCATTCATGAAATCATTGAATCCCCCTGTAAATAAGTAAAAATTAAAAAGCTTAGTTGAATGACCTAGCATCATTCGCGCGCGATGATTCAGTGTACAAGCTTTAACACGTCCACTATAACAAAAACCAAAGTCACCATCTGAAGCATTAAATTCTAAGCAAGTTAATGGTTGATGTTCATCATTAACAGCTTCGGTTAAAGCCGAAGTTAAATATGTATCATGAACTGTCTGAACATTTAAATCATTGAAATAAATATCTGAACCACAAATATAATTTTTCTTTCCACTAAATGTTTGATAAAGTTGAGAAAGTCCAATTGGATAACCATATAATTTACCTGCACCCGTTCCATGCACATTAATCATAAATAGACATTCTTTAACGCCAAATTCATAACACCACTTTTCAAGTAATTCAACGTATTTAACAAAGCGTTCACGAAAATAAGACATTAATAGATCATGTAAAATAATTGAATCTGTTTCTGTTGGTCTGTACAAATTCTTCTGAACTTCTACTTTATCTCCTAAATCAAATGATAATTTCGGGGCTATTTCTAATTGCTCCACATACTCAATTAAGCCATCAACTGTACTTTTATTTAACACTGGACTATTAGAAACCCAAGCTAGCATTCCAATTTCATTATCTAACTGGATTCCCACTAAATTATCGTCTTGATATTTAGCAATTAGTGGAATAATTTGGGCGTACCAATTGCGAGCAGCCCTTAAAAATCCAGGTTCTAGATAATCATGATCAACTGTTGTAGCAGCCGCTTCATTCCATGATTTAATTAAACATTCAGGATGTTTTTCACTCACCCACGTTGGAATTCCATCTTTAACCATTTCTCCCATGGTAAATGGACCAGGACGTGGAATAAAGAATAAATCATTCTCTTTAATTAATTCCATGAAAATAATAATGTCATATTGGGGTTTATATTTTCCTGTTAAGTCAAAATCACCTTCAATTTGTTCATGAATACACCACGGAATATAAGTTGCAACGGCATTGAAGCCCGCATTTTTTAATTCATCTAGTGCGTGTTGCCAGTCGTTAGGGTCTAAGCGATAATAGTGGATTTCTCCAGCTAAAATGATTATTGGTTTACCATCTACCAAAAACGTTTTAGTATTGTATTCAAATTTCATTATTTCTCCTTCCACTTCATTATATCAAATGTGAAAAGACTTTTGGGAAAACTTTTGTATTTCTAGTTTGAATGAATTATATAAATTTATTCCTTGTAATTGCTATACGTAAATCTCACTAAGCAATGAAGTGAGTTTAGTTAATATTTTTTAAATTTGATTCGAGTTCTTTTTATTCAAATTTTCAAAATTAAGGTTATAATAATTTCCCATAAACGCTATTTTAAACATTATAAAAATCTAAAAAACTCTTTTTTCTTACGGACTTGCTTATATAGTTTAAGCTATCCATAGAATTTCCAATTACAATTCTTATCACAAAAATGGAATAATGAAAAATGCTGAGAAGAAAAAAATCCAAAATATAATGAACATCACTACGTCAAAAGTTCTATATCTACTCTTTTTCATTTTCATACCTCCTTATAAACATTTGAGGATCTAGTTTTTCTTTTATACTGCTTAAACTAGCGAATAAACTTTAGTTGTAACGAAGTCGCTACTTTAAGCACCAAACATTTTTGATACTTTTCGTTTTCGAGTTTCTCTATGCCAAGATAATTGTCTTTGTTTATTTTGTATATCTACTTTTTTGACTCTATGAGTTGGAATTATCCGCAAGTATAAATCTTCATGCAGTCATGTTTACACATTTAGTATTTCGCCAGCAAACTCCTGAAATTCAAGTGTTTTTTCTTCTTCCTTAGTTATTTCCCTTTTTTCTTCGTTACATTTTATTAATATTTCTATGATTTTTTCATCAAAAACATACTCAGATGGTACTACGTAACCATTATTTTGGTATTCTTCAATTATATCCATTCTTTTTTTTATTTCTTCTAATGTGTATTCCATTATAATCTCCCTTTGATTTCTTATTTTTTTTATGAACTTAAATTTTTACTCGTTGATTTTTTAGCTGTTATTTTTTAAACTTATTCTTGTATTATTCTATACTTAAATAGTATACAATATTTATTATCATATTTTGTAAAAGTACGAAAAAAAGTGATTTTTCACAGTTTTTGTAGCATAAATGTATTATTATACACATTTTTTCTACTTAATGCAACAATTTATATAAATTAATGGATTTTTTTAACTTTATGCTTCATTTTATTTAAATTAATGGACATTTTTAACTTTATGCTACATTTTTTGTTTTAGAGTAATTATTTAAGGAATTTTTGAAAAAAAATTATTAATAAAGAAAAACTCCATAAAGTATTTAAAAATAGCTTTACGGAGCTTTTGATATTTTTCACTGAAAAAAATAAGATATACTTTTTCAAAAGTTTTATTCATCATTTCAAAGACGATCGACTTTGATTTAAAATAATTTTTGAATTTTTATCTAAATAAACTTAAATGAACACTTCCATTACAATTTTCAGCTCCATTTAGATCATTGAATAAATTAATCTTCCACCAATTACAAGTAAAATAAGATAATGGAATGGTAATTTTTTCTTAAGCCACCAAAAAGTTAATATTGCTAAGCCACATATTACAATTAAATTTAAACTCACAAACGATGTTTTTACAAAACCGGCTGTAACCGCTAATAAATTTCCAATTACAATTGGCTTTATTACTTTATTAACTTCCGTGAAAAACTGTGAATGTTTGATTTTTTCAATTAACTTATATGTGTAGTGAATTATCACAACCGCAGATGACGTAAATGCAACCGCACCAACTACAGCTCCAAGTGGACCTGCTGTTAAATATAATGCATATGCAGCAAGTTTTCCCCCAATGACCCCTGGGAGTGTATTAGCAATTGCAACAACTCCATAAAATTCTGTCTCACTCAACAAATTAAATGTTTGAATGTACATTGTGTAATAGATTGGAATATATACAGCTCCACCACCAAACACAATGAAATTAACCCCGAAAATATAAAGTGTAAGATATAAACTAGTTAACATATTTAACCTTAAGAAGTGTATATAAAATCCCTATAAAAATTATTAATGTTGGATTTACTTTCAAAAAGAAAATCAACACAAATGTTACTAAGGCGATTATGATACTAATTACTTCTTTACTTTTCGTATGCTCAATTGTTTTAAAGACATTTAAACATACTTCTAACATTGAAATTGCTAACACTACAAAGATTGGTGCTGTAATTACACTTAATTGTTCTGAATCAATGAGCGAACCAATTGTAACCATTACGACTACAAAGACAATAATACTTGGAATTGATATTGCAATTCCCGAAATAATTGCACCTTTTGTGTTAGAAAGTTTTTTCCCTATTCCATATGCAAGTTGAATCATAATTGGACCAGGTATTAAGTTACAAATTGAAATTATTTCTGTAAAATCATCATTAGATAATGAATCACGTTCAACAAATTCACTTCTTAAAATCGGGATAACTGCATTTCCACCACCAAATGTCAATAAACCACATTTTAGATGTTTATAAAATAATTGCTTGTTTGTCATTTCGCTCCTTTATTTTTCATTTCACAATACCACTCTTAAAATTTATTTAAATATTAATGGTATTGTCCCCTTAAAATAGACATCTTCGGTTGTTATTTCATGAATAATCACATCAGCGTCTCTTGTATAATACTTCTGATAACATTCGTATAAAGCGGCAGCTGTTTCAGCTTTATTCACATTCCGTCCACGTACAAGTGTCCATTCAATAATTGTTCTTTGTTCATCATCACCTTCAACATTGATATGAAAAATTTTCACCTTATCAATATCAACCATAAATTTTTCTAATAATTTTTCTGTTACAAATTCTTCTACCTTAATCGATTTATTTGGTTTTTCAGTTGAATATATTTTAATTATTGGCATTTTACTCCTAACTTTGATTCTACACATAATTTTAGCACATCATTAAGTTATAGTCAAATAAAACGTTAATTTTACTTTATAAATAAAATTTTCTCAAACAATTGCTAAGAAAATAAAGCTTTATCAATTATATTCATTACTGTAAACTATAAACTATTTCCAACTTACTTGAAAAATTCTTTCTAGTTAAATTTTAAAAATAAAGGAAGTCTTTTTCTGAAAAAAGCTAATAATATATTTACGGGTGAATTTTACAACACATCCGAAATAGGAGGAAATATGGAAAGATTTTTTATGAGAAAAAAGTATTTTAGAGCGACAAGTAAAGTATTCAAACGAGAAGCA
>JBOFGK010000031.1:0-31841 GCA_051649085.1 Mycoplasmatales bacterium
GTTCCAACAAAAACGGGTTATACATTTAATGGTTGGAATACAGCAGTAGATGGTAAAGGTAAAACATGGAACTTTGCAACTGATAAAATGCCAGCGAAAAACATTACACTATATGCACAGTGGTCAATAAATAAATATAAAGTAATGTTTAATATTAATGATGGAACACAAATTAAAGCAGAGGAAGTAGAAATAGAATATGGTTCGAAAATTCCAATGCCAAAAATTCCTCAAAGAGAAAACTATGATTTTGTTGGATGGAATTTGAAAGCAGATGGAACGGGTACTACATGGAATTTTTCAACTGATTTGATGCCGGCAAATAATATTATATTATATGCACTTTGGGATAATAGTACTTTCGATGTTCATTTCAATACAAATGGTGGATTAGGTAGAATAGAAGGTCAAAAAGTTAAACATGGAAGTAAAATTTCGGAACCAATAACTCCAGACCGTAAAGGTTATACCTTTGTAAATTGGAACACGAAGGCAGATGGTAGTGGTAAAGTGTTTGATTTTGCAACGGATGTTATGCAAACTACTGATTTAACACTGTATGCGATATGGTTGCCTATAAAATATCAAGTAGTATTTGAAGCAAATTCAGGTACAGGAATTGTGCCAGAAATGCAAGAGGTTAGTTTTGAAGGATTAATTAAAAATCCAGAAAGTAAACTTGAAAAAGAAGGGTACTCACTTATTGGGTGGAATACAAGTTCTGATGGTACAGGGACAACATGGGATTTCGAAAATAGTAAAATGCCATCAACTAATATTACACTATATGCAATGTGGTCGATTAATTCATATAAGCTTATCCATTATGTTGATGGTGAAATTTATGATTTACAGATTATAAAATATGGTGAAAAAGCAAAAAAACCAAAAGAACCAGTAAAAATTGGACATACGTTTACAGGTTGGATTCTTAAAACTGTTCGAAGTAGTTGGACACATGAAAATGAAACAATGCCTGCTAATGATCTTAATTTACATGCATCGTTTACAGTTAATTCATACACAGTAACATTTGATGTAGATGGTGAACTAACAAACATAATTACTGATTATAATTCATTGATTTCTGAACCTAAAGCGCCTGAGAAAAAAGGTTATAAATTTGAAGGGTGGTTCCAAGAAAATGGAGCGAAGTGGAATTTTGCATTAGATAAAACACCTGCAAATAACATTAAATTAATCGCGAAATTTTCAGAAGTTACTTCATCGGAAGTTGATCCATCCGATGACTCAAGTAACAACAATAATAATAATAATAACACTGTTGAACCGGTAAATCCTGAAAAAGATGATGAATTTAGTAAAATTCTTGAAACAGGAACGATGCAAAAAAGTATTCTATTAGTATTGATTATTACTTTGATACTTTTAATTAGTTTGGTTATTCGTCGAAAGAAAATATTATAATTAAAATGTATGTTGAAATTAGTGAACGTATACGTAGAACTGTTTTATGATCGTTTTAAGAATAGACAAGTCAGTCAACAATTAACAGTTTGATTGGTTCCTGTTTCAAATAAACAAAAATCCAATGTTATTTAGCATTGGATTTTCTTTATAAAAAATGTATAAATAATTTGACTAATTGCATTTATTTTTATATTCTTCTTTATATTTAAGTGAGACGTGTGCATTATCTACTGTTCTTATAATTAGTTGGAGTCTATATGGCTCATTACTATCAAAGAGTACTTTGTTTTACTAGATTCAAAATCAAAGGTCAAATTATTAATTTCTAATAGGAGAGCAATTATTCTTTTTGGTTCATTTTCATTTAAATTAAACTAATTCCACCATCAACTTCTATACACGTACCAGTAATAAAACTAGCATCTTTAGAAAGTAAGAAACGAATGACTGAAATAATTTCTGAAATTTGTGCAATTCGCTTAAGTGGATAAGATTCTATGAATAGTTGTTCTAATTCTGGACTCTTTTGAAAACGACGCTCAAGCATTGGCGTAAGTGTTGCACCAGGTGCAACAGCATTAACCCTGATTTTTGGAGCATGTTCTAAAGCTAACGTTTTTGTTAAAGCAATTATTCCAGCCTTTGAACTGGAATAGCCTGCCATTTCAACAACAGGTTTAATACCAAAAATCGATGAAATATTGACAATGGCTGGATCTGGAGCTAAAAGTAGTAACGGAATTGAACATTTGCAAATATTAAAAGTACCGATTAAATTGGTATTTACTTGACTCGCAAATAAGTCAGCAGGAAGATCGAGTGCAAGTCCTTTTTCTACAATTCCCGCACAATTAACAAGTTGATCAATTCTCGGAATTGTTATAGATTTAATGGCTTGTTCAACTTGTGTAAAATTTGAAACGTCACAGATTATGTGTTGATAATTAGGGTGATTAATAGTTGAATTGTTGCAGTCAATGCCAATTACGATTGTTGATTCGTTTAAAAAATCTTCCGCTAATGCCTGACCAATACCCGAACTTGAACCTGTTATTAATACATATTTTCGCATAATTAACTCCTTTTTTGAAAATAAACAATTTTTTGTGTTTAAGACAATTTCATTATAACACTTATATAAATAAAGATGGAAATAGGTTATTAAATGGTAAAAATGAACTTTTCAAATTCAATTCATTTTACAAAATTTCCGCACTTACATAAAAATGTTGACAAACTTTTAAAAATATGATATCATATATTTGTGGAAAAGTTCCGCAGTTAGATGTAAACGAGGATTCAAAAATCAGGAGAGCTATGAAATATGAAATAATTGATATTTTATCCGAAACTGGGATAGTGTTTCGAACAAAAGAATTAAATGCACAAGGAATCAGTAACTATGTAATTAGTAAAATGATTGATGATGGAATTTTAGAAAAAGTCTATCAAGGTGTTTATTCAATCGGAGATGTTGAACGCTTGCAAATGACGGATATAAATGTAATTGTTGAACATGGAATAATCTCGCTAACCTCTGCTGCATTCTACTATAAATTACTTGACGGTGAAGAAGGTCGAATTACTCTGACACTTAATCGTGATCAAAAACCGCCGAAGTTACCGTTTGAGATTTTCTCATACTATTACACAACTTCCAAGTTTTTTGAAATTGGTTTGAAAATCATTGACCAAAACGGTCGTCAAATAAAAATATATGATCGTGAACGAACGATTTGTGATATTATTAGACATCGTACCAAGTATGAAAGTAGTATGATTAAGCAGATTTTAGAAAATTACTTAGCACAACCCGAGAAGGATGTTGATAAGCTATTTGAATATGCTAAAGAGCTTAGAATATATAGTGTAGTTTATCAATATATCGAGGTATTAGGAGGAATATAATGGCTAAAAAAAGAAAAATAGAAGATGTTGTTGAAGAATTAGAACTAGAGCAAACATCGATAAACGATGAAGAAACTAGTCCAGAAATTGAAGAATCCACTTGTGAAAAGACTGAGGATTGCGTATGTGTTGAAGATGAAAAAAACAATGCACTTGAAAAAGAAAATCAACAATTAAAAGATCAGTATGCTCGTTTACTTGCCGACTTTGACAATTTCAAGCGACGAAGTGCACAAGAAGGTTTAAATGCCAGCACTCGTGGCCGAATTGATGTATTTAAGCAATTGTTAGAAGTCATTGATAATTTTGATCGTGCACTTACGTATGATGCAGGAACAAAAGAATTCAAAGATGGAATCGGAATGGTTCATAAACAAATGATTGAACGTTTAACAAATCTTGGGTTAGAAGAAGTTGAAACGGATGGACTAATGGATCCGAATTATCATCAAGCCGTATTAGTTGATAAGGTTGATGAATTAGAAGATGATGAGATTATTGAAGTATTACAAAAAGGATATATTGTAGAAGAAATGTTAGTAAGACCTGCAATGGTAAAAGTAAATAAAAAATAAAATGTAAATTAATAAAGGAGAAAAAAATGAGTAAAATTATTGGAATTGATTTAGGAACAACAAATTCATGTGTATCTGTAATTGAAGGTGGAGAACCAAAAGTAATTGCAAATGCCGAAGGAAATAGAACGACGCCATCAGTTGTTGCGTTTAAAGCAGAGGAAAGAATTGTTGGGGAAGCTGCTAAAAGACAAGCAGTTACAAATCCAAACACAATTGTATCAATCAAACGTCACATGGGAGAAGATTATACAGTTGAAATTGATAATAAAAAATTAACACCACAAGAAGTTTCAGCAATTATTTTACAACACTTAAAAGGTTATGCAGAAGCTTATTTAGGAGAAACTGTTACAAAAGCTGTAATTACAGTACCAGCATATTTTTCAGATGCACAAAGACAAGCAACAAAAGATGCCGGAAGAATTGCCGGACTTGAAGTTGAGCGTATTATTAATGAACCAACAGCTGCGGCACTTGCATATGGTTTAGATAAAACAAAAGAAGAAAGTACAATTATGGTTTATGATTTAGGAGGAGGAACATTTGATGTGTCTGTTCTTGAATTAGGAAGTGGTGTTTTTGAAGTTGTTTCAACAAGTGGAGACAACAAATTAGGTGGAGATGATTTTGATCAAAAAATTATTGAACACTTAGTTGCAGAATTCAAAAAAGATAATGGAATAGATTTATCTGCAGATAAAATGGCGATGCAACGTTTAAAAGATGCTGCTGAAAAAGCGAAAAAAGATTTATCAAGTGTAACAACAACACATATTTCGTTACCATTTATTTCACAAGGAGAAGCAGGACCTCTACACTTAGAACTTGATTTATCACGTGCTAAATTTGATGAAATGACACAAGATTTAGTTGCAAGAACATTAGGACCTGTGCGTACAGCATTAAGTGATGCTGGACTTGCAGCAAGTGAGATTGACGAAATCATCATGGTTGGAGGAAGTACAAGAATTCCTGCAGTTCAAGAAGCTGTTAAAAAGGAATTAGGAAAAGATCTACACCAAGGAGTAAACCCTGATGAAGTTGTTGCTATGGGTGCAGCAATTCAAGGTGGAGTTTTAGCCGGAGATGTTCAAGATATTGTTTTACTTGATGTAACACCTTTATCACTTGGACTTGAAACATTAGGTGGAGTATGTACAAAACTAATCGAAAGAAATACGACTATTCCAACAAGTAAATCACAAGTTTTCTCAACTGCTGCTGATAACCAAACATCTGTTGATATTGTTGTTTTACAAGGTGAGCGTGAAATGGCAGCAGACAACAAAAAACTTGGAAACTTCCAGTTAAGTGAAATTCCAGCAGCACCTCGTGGAGTACCACAAATCGAAGTTACATTTGATATTGATGCAAATGGGATTGTGCATGTAAAAGCAAAAGAATTAGGTACAGGAAAAGAAGCAGCGATTACAATTCAATCGTCAACAAACTTATCAGATGATGAGATTGATAAAATGGTAAAAGAAGCAGAAGCAAATGCAGAAGCTGATAAAGCGAAAAAAGAACAAGTTGAAATCTTAAATACGGCTGAACAAACTGTCTACTCAATTGATAAAACAATTGAAGATACAAAAGAGCACATTACAGAAGAAGAAAAAACACAACTTACTGCTTTAAAAGAGGAGTTATCAACTTTACTTGCAGCTGAAACTAAAGATGTTGAAGCAATTAAAGCTAAAGTAGAAGAAGTAAATAAAGCCGTAGAACCAATTGTAACAAGAATGTATCAACAAGCTGGTGCACAAGCAAATGCAGATCAACCAGCTGATGCAAATCAAACAAATTCAGCACATGATGATGTAATTGATGCTGAATTTGAGGAAAAATAAGGAAGTAAATGGATAAAGACTACTACAGCATCTTAGGACTTGAAAAAAATGCAACAAGTGAAGAAATAAAAAAAGCATATAAAGTTTTAGTGAAAAAATATCATCCCGACATAAATAAAGAGCCAGGTGCTGAAGAAGTTTTTAAACAAATTCAAAAAGCATATGATGTGCTAGGTGATGAACAAAAAAAAGAAGAATATGATCAAATGGGTCATAATCAATATAGTGAGAATCAACGACGTGGAAATGGTTATCAGACGTATGCTGACCCTCGAAACTGGGGAGCAGGATTCCAGCAAGTTAAAATTAAACTTAGATGGTATCACTATATCTTATTTGCATTACTTGCAGTGTTTTTACTTTTAATTGCGGTAATTTGGGTGATTGTTTACGCGATTATGACATTAATTAGACTGATTTTTGGAAGTAGTCGTTAATAACGTAGACTAGAATGCTATTCAAATGAATAGTATTTTAGTTTGAGAATAGTAAAAAAAAACATTATAAATAAAGGAGGCTGATGGACAAACGTGATTATTATGAGGTACTTGGTGTATCTAAAGGTGCAGATGCAAAAGAAATAAAAAGATCATTTAAAAAATTAGCCAAGCAATATCATCCTGATATTAATAAAGAAGCAAATGCTGATGAGAAATTCAAAGAAGTTCAAGAAGCATATGGAGTCTTATCGGATGATCAAAAACGAGCTCAATACGATCAATTTGGTCATGCAGCATTTGAGCAAGGTGGCTACGGTGGCGGTCATGGAGGTTTTGGTGGCTTTGACATGGGAGATATCTTTTCGGATATTTTCGGTGGTGGTTTTGGCGGTGGACGTCGTCGTCAAGATCCAAATGCACCACAAAAAGGGAATGATTTAGAACAACAAATATTAGTAACTTTTTCAGAAAGTGTCTTTGGGACAAAGAAAAGTATCAAATACACTGTTAAAGAAAGTTGTCATACATGTTCTGGAAGTGGTGCGAAAAACGCAAGTGATGTGAAAAACTGTTCAACTTGTGGTGGACGTGGTCGTGTTCAGCGTCAACAGCAAACAATTCTTGGATCAATGGTGACAGAAACAGTTTGTCCAACTTGTCATGGTCAAGGTAAACAAATTACAAATCCATGTAACGAGTGCCATGGTCAAGGTCGAAAAGCATATACAAAAGAACTATCAATTTCAATTCCAGCAGGTGTTGAAGATGGAGCATATATGCGTATTAATGGCAAAGGTGAAGGTGGAGTAAACGGAGGTCCGTCAGGTGATCTTTATTTACAAGTTAGAGTTCAAATTGATAAGCATTTTAAACGTGATGGAAATAATATTCGAGTAGAAATTCCAATTTCGTATACTCAAGCAGTCCTTGGGGCAACAATTGATGTTCCAACGATTCATGGAGATGTTTCTTTGAAAATTCCGAGTGGGACACAAACAGGAAGTGTACTCCGTCTTCGTGGAAAAGGTGTGCATCCTGAACGTGGTGCAAACGGTGATCAACTTGTTAAAGTTAATATTACTGTTCCAACTAAAATTAGTTCGGAAGAAAAAGAATTGTTAAAGAAATATGCAACACTTGAAAAAGCGGATGTTGAACAAGAAAATTTCTTTGAAAAAGTTAAAAGTATTTTTAAATAAAGCCAATATTAAAGTGAAAAACCGGTATAAATTGCCGGTTTTTTTAAATTTCTAATTATTTAGTTTGATATTATATCTAAAAAGGTAATGAAGTTTGACACAAAACATAAATAATGCTAAAATGTATGTAAAAAAGATTGAGGAGAAAAAATGGGAAAAAATGAATTTGAAAATGTAGATTTGGAGCTTGATGAACAAAAAAAAGAGAGAGAAGAAAGTTTAGAACAACAAAAGCAAATTGATCTTGAAAATGCTCAAAATAATGAAAATGAAATTGATGTAGATTATCAAATTCAATCAGAAGATTTGGTGTTAAATACAACAGAATTTACATTAGAAAAACAACTTGTTGAACAAGAAATTGAAGAATTGCCATTTATCGATGCTCGTACAGTTCAAAATGAGTCTAAGGTAGAACAAGAACAGCAAAATACGTCGGGAGCTTTACCAAATGAAACTAATTTTAAGCAAGTAGAAGTTGAAAAAATAACAGGTAAAAAATACTCAGAAACACTTTTACTTGCTTTTTTTGCAGGATATACTGGAATTCATCGAATGTTAAATAAGCAAATCGGACTAGGTGTTTTGATGTTTTTAACATGCGGAGGATGTGGAATTTGGCAACTTGTTGACATAGTGTTACTTCTAACAAATAAATTTAAAAATAGTGATGGTCAAATTATCGGTTATGAGAAAAATGATTCAGCGAATACAGCACTCGGTTTTGCGTTTTTAGCCCAAATTTGTTTTTCGATTTTCATGTTGATAATTTACTTCGTATTTTTATTTTTGATTTTTGCCACAATAATAAGTACATTGCCATATTAAAGGCTAAAAAGAACCAAGAATAGTAGTAAAATAAAAGTTTTTTTAACAATGTTAAATCTAATATTTGTTATACTTTTGATGGAGGTACAATGAACAAACGTGCATATACGGAAAAATTATTTAAATATCTATTTTTTACAGTAACAATGATCTCAATTTTATCATTGTTATTCATTACAATATTTTTAGGAGTAAAGGGAACAGCAGCCTTTTTCTCAAGTGAACCCCACCCAGGAATTGGAGAATTCTTATTCGGGATGGAGTGGCGTCCAAGTCAACAAATATATGGAATTGGATATATGATTCTTGGGACAACACTCTCGATGTTGGGAGCAGTATTAATTGCAGTACCATTAGGAATTATTTCGGCGATTGCAGTTGCTGAAGTACTACCGAAAAAAATTGCTAAGCCAATTCAATATGCAATTGAAATGTTAGCAGGAATTCCATCAGTACTTTTTGGATTATTTGGACTTGGTTTTATTGTACCAAAATTAGCAGCGATCTCTCCACTACCACAAGGAACGTCGTTACTTGCGGTAATTATCGTACTTGCAATTATGATTTTACCGACAATCACGGCAATTGCGATTTCTTCAATTAAAGCAGTACCACATACTTATATGGAAGCGTCACTTGGATTGGGTGCAAACCACTTACAAACAATTTTTAAAGTAATCGTACCTGCTGCAAAACGTGGAATAACATCAGGAGTTGTTTTAGGAATAGGACGTGCTGTCGGAGAAACAATGGCAATTATTTTAGTTGCAGGAAATGTTGAGGGTGGTTCTGTTTTTGGAGTAGGAACTGGCGAACTGTTCTACAACGGAATTCCTCAATTTTTATTTAGTGGTGTTCGTCCATTGACGGCAAATATAGCGCTTGAATTAGGATACGCACAAGGAGTACACCAAGATCTTTTATTTAGTACTGGATTAATCCTATTTATTATTATTATCGTATTAAATATAATAATTTATCGAATCGTAAACGCGAAAGGAAGTAGATAAAATGGACTATATAAATTTTATATTACTGCTTATGACAGTCGCTTTTTGTATTTTCGTAATTGGTTTAATTTTACTAATTCCGTTCAAGTCCAAAAAAGCTCTTCGCTATAAAAACAAACTACAATATGGATTGATTTATTCATCATCTGGAATTGTTGTTGCAATACTTGCAGTTATTTTAGGGTTCATTTTTTCAAATGGAATGAGTAAGTTGTCTTTTAATTATGTATTTAGTACTTCATCAGTTGAAACGCAAGTTGTAACAGCATCAGGAATTACCCCTGATACTTTAAAGTATAAACTTGATGGTGGAAAAAGACTTGTGATTGAAGAAGCGAAACCTTCAATGATTAAAGTAGATGCAGATGAAAAAATTGATTTTACAAAAATAACAATAAGTACGGTTGATGGTCAACCAGTAAGTTTGCTGAGTGAAAAAGAAATTGATGAGTTAATATATGCTAATAAGCCAATTGAACTTAAAATTACCAAACAGGTACAAGGATTAATGGGGCCGATAATAGCAACCATGTTTGCAATCATTACATCACTCGTAATTGCTTTACCGATCGGGATTATTAGTGCAATTTACTTAGTTGAATATTCACCAAAAGGAAAAATACAAGCAGTTATTCATTTTGCAATCGATTCGTTGGCTGGAATTCCTTCAATTGTATATGGATTATTTGGTTCGTTATTTTTTGTTGGATTACTTGGTTTAGGAGTTAGTGTACTTTCTGGTGCATTAACAATGACAATTATGCTATTACCAACAATTATTAGAACAACGGAAGAGGCATTACATTCTGTTCCTAATCTCTATCGAGAGGCTTCGTATGGGCTAGGTGCCAATAAACTTCAAACAATTTTTAAAGTTGTTCTACCAGCTGCAGTTCCTGGGATTTTAGTTGCGGTGATTTTAGCAGTCGGTCGTGTGATTGGGGAGAGTGCAATTTTGATTTTCACAATGGGAACATTTGATAAAATTCCAACGGCCTTGACAGATTCAGCTTCGACATTAACAGTTAAAGCCTACATTTTAACAAAAGAGCTCGGAGACATCAGTGGTGCTGCAGCTATTGGAATTATAATAATCTTTATTGTATTAATACTAAATATAATTGCTAAATTAGTTGTTAGAAAATATGAACGTAAATTACGCTAGGAGTAAATAAAAATGGAAAAAATATTTGAAGTTAAACACTTAAACTTATTCTATGGGCAAAAGCAAGCGCTTTTTGATATTAATTTAGAATTAGAAAAAAATAAAGTTACAGCCTTAATTGGTCCAAGTGGATGTGGAAAAAGTACTTTTTTACGTACTTTAAATCGAATGAATGATTTAATTGAAATTTGTAAAATTACCGGATCGATTGAATATCACGATGAAGACATTTATGATCAAAAAATTGATGTTAACGAACTGAGAACTAAAATCGGAATGGTTTTTCAAAAGCCAAATCCCTTTCCAATGAGTATTTACGATAACATTACATATGGTCCAAAATGCCAAGGTGTGAGTGACAAAAAAGTATTAAGTGATTTAGTTGAAAGTTCTCTTCGAGAAGCATCGCTTTGGGAAGAGGTTAAAAATCGATTGCACGATTCTGCACTTGGACTATCTGGTGGACAACAACAACGTTTATGTATTGCTCGTGCAATTGCAATGAAACCTGAAGTATTGCTTATGGATGAACCGACAAGTGCATTAGATCCAATTTCAACAGCTAAAATAGAAGAATTGATGGAATCATTAAAAGAAAATTATACAGTAGTGATTGTTACGCACTCTATGCAACAAGCAGCAAGAATTTCAGATTATACAGCGTTTTTCTTATCTGGTGATTTAATTGAGATGGGTGAAACAACGGAAGTCTTTTCTAATCCAAAAGACCAACGAACAAGCGATTATATTACAGGGAGGTTTGGATAATGAGTACAAAAGTTTTAACAAACAAAGTTGGACAAAGAAAAGAAGAAGCAGTTGGACAAATCAAAGCATCAGTTGCAGCAATTTTCAATCAAGTTGATAAAATGTTTGATATTGCCGAAATTATTTTAGAATCTAATTCAAAAGAAATTGCACTAGATTTGATTGATGAAGACAAATATGTTGATCAACTACAAAAAGATCTAATCGTTGAAGTAAGTAACTTTATTATAAAAGAACAGCCAATGGCAAATGACTTACGAGTTGCACTTGGTTCACATACATTATCATATGACTTAGAAAGAATTGGTGATTATTTAAAAAATTTCGCAAGAACAATGATCAAAACAGATGGTGACTGCAAAGGATTTGAAGAAGAAATTAAATTAATGATTAATCTTCTCCAAGAACGTCTTGAAGAAACATTAGAAGCATTTATGAATTCGGACCATAAAGCTGCCAAAAGTATTGCACATCGAGATAAAGAAATTGATGAATTATCAACGCAGTTATTTGAGAAGATTAATACAGCAATTACTCAAGAAATTGGTAAAAGTGATGCAAAGAAATATACTAGAATCTTTTTATTAGCAAAATTATTTGAAAGAACAGGTGATCATTTAGTGAATATCTGTGAACAAATTTCATACATCGAAAGAGGACAACTATATTACTATTCATAAAATAACCAAAAGTGATGAGAAAAAAATTTCCTTTTTAAATGGAAAATAAGAAAAAACCGTAAAAAAAAGCACAACAGGCAATTTTTTGCTATAATATATACGTTAGTAAAATTAAAACTCAGGAGGAAATACAATGGCTACAAAAATAGCAATTAATGGATTCGGACGTATCGGACGTCTAGCGTTTAGAGTAATGTTTGATAACCCAGAATTCGATATCGTTGCAATCAACGATTTAACGGATGCAACAACATTAGCGCATTTATTGAAATACGATTCAGCACAAGGATCTTACAAAACAGGTTCAATTGAAGCAACTTCAAACGGAATCACTGTTGATGGTAAAGAAGTAAGAATTTATGCTGAAAGAAACCCTGAAGATTTACCATGGGGAGATTTAGGTGTTGATGTAGTAATCGAAAGTACTGGATTCTTCGCAAGTAAAGCAGGTGGAGAAAAACACATTAAAGCAGGAGCTAAAAAATGTATTATTTCAGCACCAGCAGGTGATGATTTACCAACTGTTGTTTACAATGTAAACCACGATATTTTAACTGGTGAAGAGACTGTTATTTCAGGAGCTTCATGTACTACAAACTGTCTTGCGCCAATGGCACAAGTTCTTCAAGATCAATTTGGTGTAAAACACGGATTTATGACTACAATTCATGCATACACTAATGATCAAAACACATTGGACGCACCACATGCAAAAGGTGATTTACGTCGTGGACGTGCTGCTGCTGCATCAATCGTTCCAAACTCAACAGGAGCTGCAAAAGCAATCGGTTTAGTTATTCCAGCATTAAACGGAAAATTAGATGGTGGAGCTCAACGTGTTCCAGTAATTACAGGATCATTAACTGAATTAACAGTTGTTTTAGAAAAAAATACAACAGTTGAAGAAGTTAATGCTGCTATGAAAGCTGCTGCAAATGAATCATTCGGATATACTACTGATGAAATCGTATCAACAGATATTATTGGTTGTGAATTTGGATCATTATTTGATGCAACACAAACAAGAATTATGGAAGTTAATGGTGAACAATTAGTTAAAACTGTTGCTTGGTATGACAATGAAATGTCATATACAAACCAATTAGTAAGAACTGCTAAATTATTGTCATCATTAATGAAGTAAGGAATTTAAATGGTTTTATCAGGTTTTTGGTTAGTTCTTGCACTAATCGCAGCCGTTTTAGTTGGAATTGTATTGGGTACATATTTATCTAGATATACTTCAAAAGAATATTTCAGAAAAAATCCACCGATAACTGAGGAGATGATTGCTTCAATGCTTAGTTCAATGGGTCAAGCTCCAACTCAAAAACGTGTTAAACAAATTATGAAAAAAATGCAATCTGATGCAAATAAATAAGCTTTAAAATAGACGCCAAAATATAATTTTGGCGTTTTATATTTTAAGTAATAATAAGGATATATAGTATACTAAAGTTATTTTGAAAAAGAAAAAAGAGAGTGAAGTGATTATAGTATATAGTATTAAATTAAGTATGGAGTAGATTAATGAATAATATAAAAATATTGAGAATTTTTCGAGTCGCATTAATTTTAGTGTGTGTTTTTTCGATATATAAAGTGATTATCCACTTTGTAAAAGCGCAAGTTGTGAATACAATTACTCAAAATGAGCAGACGCAAGCTCCCGATGCGTTTAATTTGCTGTTAATCGGAACTGATAACGATGTTTCGAAAACAACAGGAATGCGTGCAGCGGATAAAACCGGAATGAGAAATGATACAAATATCGTTTTATCATTTACTCCCAAAAATGAGCGTGGAGATATGAGTTTAAAAATGATATCGATTCCTCGAGACGTGTATGTCTATGTTCCATGTAATGCGGATGTTGATGGTTTAGGAATGATTGAAACAATGAATGCTGCCATGTCTCAAGGTTTTCAATATGGATATGAAGCAGAAGAACCTGGAGTACAAGCAGGAATTAATTGTACAGTTGATACAGCTGAAACGTATTTAGATACACAAATTGATTATTATATGTCAGTTGATTTCAGTATTTTCATGAAAATAGTCGATGTAATAGATGGAGTTGAACTTACTTGGAATGAAGAAGATTATTGCGAACAAGATAGTCAAGGAAAACAACAAGCATTTTGCTTCAAAAAAGGTGTAAAACAAAAAATGAATGGTGAAATGGCTTTGGCTTTTGCTAGGAGTCGTCATCACGATGCTCAAGGAGAGTTCTCTACATCAGATCGAGATTTAAGACAACAACAAGTAATTGGCGCTGTAATCTCTAAAATAATTAAAAATCCAGATAAATATGCAGTGGCTGTGGGGACGGTTGTTTTAAAAGAAGGAAAAACAAATATAAATGATTTGAATTTTATTCTTTCAATGGCAAGATATGGAGCGAATTTTTATCAGCAGCAAATAAAAGCGTTGTCATATGGTCAGAAAATTCGTTTGGATGTAATTGAAAATGCTTATCAAGCAAAAACATCAGGTATAAGTCCTTTCAATATTCTTGGTGTATCCGAACAAAATGTGAAAAAGCAAGATCCACAAGATGTCTATAAAGTATTTCAACCATGGGAACAAACAGATAATTATGTATATCAATTTTTAATTACAAATGAAATGTTAAATGTTCCAAGCTCAGTTCCTCCCCAAAAAGAGACTACCCCAGTTAAAGCGATAAATATGGAATTAATGCTAATGTCACCTGAGTTTCAAAGTATTGATAAAAAAACATGTTTAGCCGCTGAAACATTAAGTTCTGTTCGAAATAATCTTCGTAATGGAAAACCTTATAACGGAAAATATAATCCGCATATAAACGATGATAATTGTACAAATATCTTATATAAATATTAAAAGAAATTTTAACAATAACTACAAGAATAGTTGCCAATAATCATAACAAATGTTATAATAAAGAAAAATGTTTAAATAGTTAAAGGAACATTTTTGTTTCTAGTGGAGCGACGTAATGAAAAAAATTATAACATTGCTACTTATTATTAGTTTGAATGCACAAGTTGTACCTTTTAATGCTTTTGAAAAAGTAAGTACAAACACTCAAAATGTTCAGATGATTAATCCAACGGATCAAGTTTTGGTCGGTTATTGGTATAACAAAGGAAGTGCAGTAACAACACCGCCTGGATTTAAGCTTACGGAAGTTAATGACGCTTATAATGTTGTTGTTGTATCATTTATGAATTCCACAAAAAAAGGTCAAATACCAACTTTTTCTCCAAATAAAAATATTTATAAAACCGATGAAGAGTTCAAAAATGATGTTCAAATCCTTAATCAAGAAGGAAAAACAGTACTTCTATCTATCGGTGGTCAAAAAGGTCAATTGATAGATTTAAGACCAGAACAAGGAGCGGAGTTGGCACAGCATTTGCTAGATGTTGTGGAAAAATATGGATTTGATGGATTTGATATAGATCTAGAAGATAATGCTCGAGATCGTTTCGGAAATCAATTGGCAATAACATCAGCTGTAAAAATTGTGAAAAATCATTTTCGAAAACTAGGAGAAAATTTTATTGTTACACTTGCACCTACTGCTTCAGGTCTTCAGTTAAAACGGAATAATTTGAATTATTTTCCATATAAAACATCTGGTCCAAAAGCTAAAAAAACAGCACAGAATCCAGTTGTCGACAATTTGAAATTTTTTCAACAGACAAATGATGCATTTGAAAATTCAAATGGCCTTTTACATCAGACATGGAATTATCCGATTGTTAGAATTGAAAAAAATAAAACAAATCGTGCTGCATATGTTCCGTATTTACTAGCTTTAGAAGGATATTATGATTGGGTGAACTTACAAGTGTATAGTCAGGGAGATTTTGAATTGAATGGTTATATTGCAACAAAAGAAAAGGATCGTGAGTTGTTTTTACAAGCGTTAATTTTGAATATTACAACAGGTCATTCTGCTGATTGGTCAACTAGTTTTTATCGTATTCCTCCAGAAAAATTAGTAATTGGTTTACCAGCGAGTAAAAATGTTTCGCCTAAAAGTTATATTCAAAATCCCCGACAAATTGAAGAAGTAATTAACTATTCAAGAAATTTGGAAGGGGATTTAAAAGGCTTAATGACGTGGTAGTTAATTGGGATCAAACTCAAGAGTGGAATTTTGCAAATTCTTATTCAAAATTTTTACGTTGTAGTCTAGAAGGAAATTAGTGGAAAAATTAAAAATTATGAAAAATCCTTTAAATAGCAATATTTGGGTATAATTAAATAGTGAATTAGGAGAAGAATGAAAAACAAATTAATCTACTTACGAATGATAAGAGCTTTAGTAATAGTAGTGTGTGTATATTCGATTGTTCAAGTTGGGTATTTTGCAGCAAAGGGGCTTGTGGTCAATGCGATAACACAAAAAAAGAATGTTGAATTACCAAAGTCATTTTCAATTTTACTTGCGGGAACAGATGTTGATGGTGGAGGTGTGCGTGACGTTGACAAAGATGGAATTAGAACAGATGCTTTAATGTTAGCAACTTTCAATCCGAAAAATGAACGTGGTGCAGCAAGTGTAAATGTTATTTCAATTCCTCGAGATACACTAACTTATGTACCGTGTTTAGGTGCAGAAACTAAAATAACAGAAGCAGCATCTTATGGGTACAATAATGGTTTTGGAGAAGGAGAACCTCAAACATTAGAAGCAGCAATCGCTTGTACTAAGGAAAGTGTTTCGATGTTAATGGATACAGAAATCGATTATTATATCGCAGTAAATTTCAATACTTTTATTAAATTGATCGATGCAGTTGGTGGTGTTGAAATGACATGGGCGCAAGAAAGTGTTCGTGAACAAGATAGTAAAGGTAACAAAGATGTTTTTTTCTTTGAAAAAGGTAAAACATACAATATGAATGGTGAAATGGCTTTAGCCTATGCAAGAAATCGATATGGTTCGACTGCCGCTGAACGAGAGATGCGTCAACAACAATTAATTAGTGCGATTATTGCAAAAGTTGCAAAAGAACCAGAGAAATATGCAACAAAAATTGCACCAATTCTTGCAACAGATACGACAAATAATATTTCAATTGACTTTGTACTAAATCTTGCACAATATGCGGCAAATTTATATCAAAATGCGATGAAGTTATTGTCGTACGGAGAAAAAATCACACTGGATATTGTTGATAATATGTATGCTGCAGATAATTTAGCATATAATTCATTTGAAGTACTGGGACTTAATCAAAACAACATTGCTAAACAGGACCCAAGCAAAATTTATGATAAGTTTCAATCATGGGAAGAAGAAAGTAATTATATCTATCGTGTGCTTGTAAACAAAGATATGTTAAATGTTCCAAGTGGAACTCCTCGACTAGATAAAGAGGGCAAACGAATAGAGGATATAAAACCGATTTCCCTTGAAGTCCAAATGCTCTCTCCGACTTATGAAGATTTTAATGATGGTGTTTATTATTCAATAATTCCGATAGAAGAATTGAATGTTTTACGTCAATCATTTGACACTGGAAGATCATATAATGGTGAGTATAAAGAATTTATGGTGTATTGATGAATTGTGGTCAAAAACTAATGAAAATCACAGAAAAAAGTTATTTTTCTGTGATTTTCTTTATAATTAGTTAGGATAATCTATTTTCCAAACAACTAGTTGTAAATTAACTTGACATGATGGCGAAAAGTTATTATAATTTATATGTAGCAATATACTGTCATTTTTGAAAATACAGTTGTTTCAAAAAGAAAAAATCATAAAAAGAAAGTATAATTCGAACTATGAAATAAACTTATAGTTTTGAGATTGTGCTACTAATCAACCGATTAGTAAAATAGGAGAAAAATGATTAATGCAATTGTACTAGGTGGTGGAAAAGGGACTAGAATGAAGTCTGAACTACCTAAAGTTGTTCATCAAGTACTTGGATATGAGATGATAAACTTAGTTATGAAAGAGCTAGTTTGCGCTGATGTTGAGAAAATTGTCGCGGTAATTGGGTACAAATCAGAAGTTGTAAAAGAAAGACTTGATCCAAAATTCAAGGTAAAACTTGCCCTACAACCAGAGCAGTTAGGAACAGGTCATGCAGTAAGTTGTGCACTTGATCAACTTGATCCAAATGTCAAGCATACGATAATTACATTTGGTGACACACCACTAATTACAAGTGAGACGTATCAGTTAATCATTAACGAGCATACAGAAGAAGAAAATCAATTAACAGTCCTTTCTACAAGAGTGGATAATCCAGTAGGTTATGGACGAATTATTAGAACAGCTGATGATCGTTTATTAGCAATTGTCGAAGAGAAAGATTGCGATAGCGAACAACGTGGAATTAAAGAAGTAAATAGCGGTGTGATGTGCGTGGAGACAGAGATGTTACTTAAATACATTCCACAAATAAAAAATAACAATGCACAAGCAGAATATTATCTTACTGATTTGGTTGAATTGATGAGTAATGACAATTTGAAAGTTGGAGTTTGTGTTGTTGCTGACTATAAACAACTAGAAGGTGTAAATGATCTTGTTTCACTTAGTCGTGTTGCTAAAGTTTTGCAAAATAGAATAAATTATATGCACCAAATTAATGGTGTTAATATTTTAGATCCAAAAAGAACTTATATTGGTCCAAATGTATCGATTGGTGTACAGACAATCATCGAACCAGGAACATCGATAATGGGTGAGACAAATATTGGAAAAAATAATCACATTTTAAGTAATACCAAAATTGATGATACAACAATTGGAGATCATAATTCAATAGGACCTATGGCATATTTAAGAGAAAAAGCTGTCATTGGTTCAAATTGCCGAATTGGAAATTTTGTCGAAATTAAGAAAAGTACATTAGCTGATGGAGTTAAATGTGCACATTTGACATATATAGGTGATGCAACTGTTGGTTCAAATGTTAATTTTGGATGTGGATCAATTACAGTAAATTATGATGGGAAAAATAAGTACCAAACGATAATTGGAAACAATGTAATGATTGGTTCAAATGTTAATTTAATTGCTCCGATTACAGTTGGAGATGGTGCGTTTATTGCAGCAGGTACTACAGTATCAAATGATGTGAAAGAAGATAAATTAATAATTGGAAGAGTTAAAGCACAAGTGAAGGAGAAATTAAGATGAGTGAATACACAACAATGAGTTTTTCAAAGGATAATAATAATATTAGATTATTTGCATTAAATTCAAATAAGGATTTAGCAGAAAAAGTATCTGATTTAATTGGAGTACCGCTATCAAGCTGTTCAGCTGAAAGATTTGCGGATGGAGAAGTACATATTGATATTCAAGATAGTATCCGTAACGATATTATTTTCGTTATTCAATCGACATCGAAACCGGTTAATGAGAATTTGATGGAATTACTAATTTTCATTGATGCACTTAAACGTGCATCAGCGAAAGAAATTAATATTGTTATGCCATACTATGGATACTCAAGACAAGATCGTAAAGCAAAGTCTCGACAACCAATATCAGCAAAATTAGTTGCGAATCTAGTTGAAAGAGCAGGAGCCGATCGTGTAATTACATTAGATTTACATGCATCGCAAATTCAAGGGTTCTTTGATATTCCAACAGATCACCTAACTGCAACAAAAGCAGTTGAAAAACATTTGAAGTCAATTTTAGATATTGATACAGATGAAATAGTAGTTGTTTCACCAGACCATGGTGGAGTTAAACGTGCAAGGAAATTAGCGAAAGCACTTGGTGATTGTGGAATTGCTATAATCGATAAGAAAAGACCAAGACCAAACGAAGCAGAAGTTGAGTATATTATTGGTGATGTTGAAGGGAAAATTGCAATTATGTATGATGATATGGTCGATACAGCTGGAACACTTACATTAGGTGCAGATAAATTACTTTCGTTTGGTGCGACAAAAGTTATTGCATGTTGTATTCATGGTATTTTATCACACCCAGCATTAGAGAGAATTGAAAAATCAGATATTTCGAAATTAATTATTACTGACTCGATCCAACAACCAAAATTTGAAACAAACAAAATTGAAGTTATTTCTGTTGATGAAATTTTAGCTAAAGCAATTAAAAATATTTATGAAGGTAAATCAATGAAAGATTTATTTGGTGGAAACTAGTTGAAATTAATTGTCGGACTAGGAAATCCAGAACCTAAATATGATTTGACAAGACATAATATTGGTTTTATGATTTTAAATGAATTTGCCCAAAAAAATGGTCAATTGTTTAAGCAAAAAGACAATTACTTCTATTGCGAATTAAATTTGTTTGGTGAAAAAGTCTGGTTAGTAAAACCAAATACGTACATGAATCGAAGTGGTGAAGCTGTTCGTAAAATCGTCAGTTTTTATAATCTAGAATTAGATGATATACTTGTTATTCATGATGATGTGGATTTGAATTTCACGAAATTAAAGATTAAAACAAATTCTTCGGCAGGCGGACATAATGGGATTAAAGATATTATTAATCATTTGCATTCACAAAAGTTTTGTCGATTGAAGTTCGGGATTCAAGTTGAAGGTCAGAAAAAAGCACTTGATTATGTCCTTGATCGTTTTTCAAAAGCAGAACAAGCAGAACTTGGGTTTTCAATGGATGTAAGTTGTAAAATAATTGAAGATTTCATTAGAGGAATGAGCCCAAGTGAACTTGCCAATAAATATCATTAAAAGAAAAAAGTTTTTTGAGGTTTTTATTGATATAAAGTTAAAGTGATAACAACAATAAAAGTAAAAAGTTAAATGAATTAATGAAATTCTTGAGTAGAACCTCAAGTTTTTCATTTTAACAAAAAAAAGTAAATGTTTTTACGTTTTGTAAGACTAATTAGAAATAATTTTTAGGAGAAAAATGATTAAAGTCCAGAAGTTGAAAGTTAAGTTTAGTGGTACAGTGGCGTTAAATATAGAAAGACCATTTGAAATTTCTAAAGGCGACCGAATTGGAATAATTGGTGCGAATGGTGCTGGTAAATCAACACTTATAAATGCACTGTTAGGAATTCAAACATATGAAGGGGAAATAAAGTCGGAAATTTCCGCCCGTGAAATGGCAGTTCATCTTCAAGAAAATAACTATTCTGAGCATTTGACAGTAAAGAATATTCTTGAAATGATTTTAGATACAAAACTTTTGAAAAATGAAAAGTTACTTGAGTTAATTAGTTTTTTTGAATTTGAAGATTGCTTGAAAAAGAAATATGAAAAATTATCAGGTGGTCAAAAACAACGTTTAACATTAATACTTGTGCTGATGCAAGAGTCAAAAATTACTTTTTTTGATGAAGTAACATCAGGACTTGACTTTGAAACACGTAAAATGTTAATCAATAAACTTCGAACTTGGTATAATAAGTCTGATTCAGCAATTTGCTTTGTGTCACATTACTATGATGAATTAGATTTTTTAGTAAATAAATTACTGATTTTAGATAGAGGAACAATTGTTGATTTTGACACAGTAGATAATTTATTTGCCAAATATTGTGGTTATAGTATAATTATTTTGGAAAAAACACCAGAAAACTTGAAATATACCGAAAATGTTGAAATGTTATCGGCTCCTGCACATTTAATTGTCATCAAGTGTAATAATCTTGAAGAAGAATCAAGGGTGATTAATTATTTAGTTGAGAGGAACATTAATTTCAAACGTAGTAATCAAGATATTGAAATATTATCGTTTAATGCAATTCGATCAACTGGAGAGGAGTTTGATGAACAATAGATTAATTAAAAGAAATTTGATCAAGGGTGAATTTTTAGGAATTCTCGGGAACGTAATGACAATTTTCTTTGGAGTTTTTTTCCCGATTTTCATGACAAGTATGCTTTCTCTTTCGATTGGTCAATCAATTCCCGTAGAATTTCGCATGGAATATTTTTATATCCCAACATTTACAGTTAATGCGAGTTTGATTGCGATGGCAATAATTTTAATTGGATTTCCAGCAACTTTTGTTAGAGATATTCAAGCAAAAGTCAACTTAAGAATGAATCTATTTGGATATTCAATAATTCAAATTTTAGTTGCCAAAGCGATTGCTTATCTAACGGTCGTTTTGCTTGCACTTATTTTATATGTAACTTTGGTTCCGATTATTTTAGAAATCGATAATTTAAACTTTTTTGATCTAGTATTATTTTTATTTTTGCACATGATTTATGCCATAGCTATTTTTATTTTTTCATATGCAATTACAATTTTACTACCAAAATTTTCTTGGGTATATCCGTTAACGATGTTTATCTATTTTGCGATTATGATAATTTCAGGTTCAATGGGAGCAACAGTTGAGTCATTTCCGGAATTTATCAGGAACATTTCCTACAAAATTCCCTCGAGTCAATTTGGTGCACTTTTTCCAAAAATATTTTTAGGGACAGATACATCACTTATAAACTTGTATATTTCATTAGGAATTGCGTATGTAGTTGCATTTTTCTTTTTAGGTTTAGCAGTATACAAAAATCGCAGACGGATATAAAAAAAAGAACAAGAACACATTTTTTGTTAACACTTACGAAACTGTGTACATATATATTTTAGTTAAATACAAAAAAACAGCTTTAAAAAATAGAAAAGCATACTGAACCTGTGAAAAAATGTTATAATGGAGTATAATAAATTTTAATTGGAGGAAACATGAATATACAAATTCTTGGAAAAAATGTTGAAGTAACTGAAGGGATTAGTGCTAGAATAAATGAAGCGCTTAGTCATTTAGATCGATACTCAAATGAAGAGTTAAAAGCTAAAGTTGTTATTAAAACATATCACATTGGTCAAAAAATAGAAATTGCACTCGAATTGGATAAAAGCCATACATTACGTCAAGAAGCAGTAGATAGAGATTTATATTTGGCAATTGATGTTGCAGCTGAGAAATTAGAAGAGCAATTAAGAAGAATTAAAGATCGTCTTCATAATCATAACCGAAGTGAAAAAGCTGAACTTCAAAAATTCTTTTTAGAATTAGGACACGAACCTGAGGAATCTAAAGCAATTGTTCGTCGTAAAGAAGTTGAATTAAAACCAATGAGCGAAGAAGAAGCAATTCTTCAGTTCGAATTAGTAGGACATGATTTCTATGTTTTTGAAGATTTCAATACAGATCAAGTCAAAGTGTTATATAATCGTAAAGATGGTGAGTACGGGATTTTAGAATTTTAAAAATCGTTTATCAACTAAGGTAAGAGCAATGCTCTTACTTTAATTATGTTATGGAGTATAATGAAAAAAACAAATATGTCGATTAGGGAAATTAAAGATTCTCTAAATCTTAAAATGGCAGCACTTGTAGTAGTGGTATTAGTTTGTTATACAATTTTGAATTTTATTGTTGGAGTTGAACTTTGTCCATTTAGAGCAGTAACAGGATTCCCATGTCCAAGTTGTGGTCTTACGACTGCTCTATATTTTATATTACGTGGACAATTTTTGTTTGCACTTGAAACGCATATTTTCATTTACGTGCTACCAATCGTGCCTTTAGCATATTTGTTTTTAGAGAAAAAAAGAAGAAATCAAATTTATATTGTGCTTGCAATTGCCTTGGTAATTTATTGGATTTATCGATTAACTTTCTTGTTTCCAAGTGATTATCCGATGACCTTTGATCCAAATGGAATCCTTCCAAAACTATTGAATTGGTAGTAGATTTAAGTGCTTGAGTATAAAAATCAAGTTAAAAAAACTAAAAAAAGTAAAAAAAGAATGAAAATCATTGAAAATTAGCTAAAAACCACATAAAAGTCGTTTTTTTTGCTAAAATATAACCGGAAGAAAAGGATGTGGTATTATGCTTAAAAAGCTTAAAAAATATTTTGACGTTGAACGTACATACTTACAAAGCTATACACAATTAGCAGATCTTGTAGTAGAAAAGCAAGAAGAGTATTCGAAGTTATCGGATGACGAATTAAAAGGAAAGACAGAAGAATTCAAACAATTAATTGCTGATGGAACAGCGCCATATGATTTACGTGTTGAAGCTTTTGCAACAGTTAGAGAAGCGGCGAAGCGTTCTTTAGGAATGGAGCCTTTCCACGTCCAAATAATGGGTGCAGCAGCACTATATGACGGAAATATATCTGAGATGAAAACTGGTGAGGGTAAAACTTTAACAGCAACTTTAGCAGTTTATTTAATGGCGCTTGAAGGAAAGGGTGTTCATGTAATTACCGTGAATGACTATCTAGCTCGTCGTGATTCAGAAGAAATGGGAGTGTTATATAATTTCCTTGGTCTTACAGTTGGATTAAACGATCGTGAACTAAGTGCGGATGAAAAACGTGAACAATATGCATGTGACATTACATATACAACAAACAGTGAGTTAGGGTTTGATTATTTACGTGATAATATGGCACTTCATTTATCACAACGTGTATTACGTGGATTACGTTATGCTATTGTCGATGAGGTCGATTCAATTTTAATTGATGAGTCAAGAACACCGTTGATTATTTCAGGACAACCAAAGAAAACACAAAACTTATACACAATTGTTGATGCACTTGTAAAAAATATGACAGAAGACCATGATTTCAAAATGAATGTTCGTGATAAAAACGCACACTTATTAGAAGCAGGGATTGATAAAGTTGAACAAACACTTGCAAAAGGTAACTTGTTCGATTTAGAAAATTCTGACTTGTTACATGCAATTAATCAAGCACTTAAAGCTGTTTGGTGTATGCATAAAGATGTTGATTATGTAACAAAAGATGGGAAAATTATTATTGTTGATCAATTTACAGGAAGATTGATGGAAGGTCGTTCGTACAGTGATGGTCTTCACCAAGCATTAGAGGCAAAAGAACATGTCGATATTCAAGAGGAAACAAAAACGCTTGCAACAATTACGTACCAAAATTTCTTTAGATTATACGATCAATTATCAGGGATGACAGGTACTGCCAAAACAGAAGAAGAAGAGTTCTTGAAAACGTATGGAATGGATGTTATTCAAATTCCAACGAATAAACCGATAATTCGTTTAGATCGTGATGATCGAATCTTTAAATCAAAAGCTGCAAAATACGCACATATGATTGAATTTATTCGTGAAAGACATGCACATGGACAACCAATTCTTATCGGTACAGTTGCAATTGAAACATCAGAGGAAATTGCTGAAGAATTACATAAACATAATATAAAGCATAATGTACTTAATGCTAAAAAACATGATGAAGAAGCACAAATTATTAAAGATGCAGGACAAGTTGGTGCGGTAACAATTGCAACTAACATGGCCGGACGTGGTACAGATATTAAGTTAAGTACTGAAGTACGTATGCTTGAAGAATACGAAAGTGAACTTGAAGAAAGCATCGTTAATCCAGCAGGGTTATTAATTGTTGGGACTGAGCGTCATGAAGCTCGTCGTATTGATAATCAGTTACGTGGACGTTCAGGGCGACAAGGTGATCACGGGGAAAGTGTTTTTTATGTTTCATTTGAAGATGATTTAATGAAGCGTTTTATGAATCCAACAATGGAAGCATTACTTGCAAGATTCCCTGATGAGATGCTAGAAGCAAAAGCAATTACGAAACGTATTGAAGCTGCACAAACACAAATTGAAGGAATTAATTATGATTCTCGTAAAAATCTACTTAAATATGATGATGTTCTTCGTGAACAACGTGAAAATATTTATGGACAAAGAGATTATATTTTAGATAACACTGACATTACAAACGATACAATTGAAATGATTCGTGAATACGTTGAAGGACAAGTGGATTACTATACAACAAACGGTAGTACAGAAGATTTAGTTGAATTTGTTAAATTGAATATTTCAAATAATGATGTAGAACTTGATGTTGAAGGTGATTTGGTTGAGCAAATTATGGAGTATGCACAAGCAGAAGTGGACAGTAAAATTGAAAAATTAACTGAAGAAGGATTTAATGATTTTGCTAAAACAGTTATTATTAAAGTTCTTGATACAGTTTGGATTAATCACATTGATGAAATGCAAACATTACGTCAAACAATTGGATTACGTGGATATGGTCAGGTGAATCCATTACACGAATACCAAGGAGAAGGTCGTCGTATGTTTGAAGAAATGGTAAGTTCAATTGAAGCTGATTCAACAAAATTCATTTTAAAAGGAAAAGTATATTCAAATGAGCAACGTGAATTAGTTCAAAGAAGAATGGAATCAGATCATGGAAATATCACAGGACTTGCAAATCAAAATGGTCCAACTAAAAGTGTAAAAAAACAAGGTCGAAATGAACTATGTGAATGCGGTAGCGGAAAAAAATTCAAAGATTGTCACGGGCGATAATGGAATTGTATTTAGTAAAAAAACAAACGATTGAATTAAAAGAAAAACTAGCGGTGTTAATTTCAACAATTAATATTGAGCAGTTAAACATTGAGTTAAAAGTATTGGAAAAAGCTAGTTTAGAAAGCGGTTTTTGGGATAATCCAGAAACTGCTTCTCTTAATTTAAAAAAACAAACGAATTTAAAAAACCGCATTCGACAATTTGAAGAGTTAGCAGCACAATATGAAGAATTAGAACTTGCGATTGAATTTTGTGAAGCAGGAGAATATGATGAGCAAGCTTTAGAAAATGATTTTATAAAGTTCGATGAGCAGATGAAACTTGCAGAAGTTGACGTGCTTTTAAGTGCTGAATCAGACCAACTTGATTGCTTAATTGAAATAAATCCTGGAGCTGGTGGAACTGAATCTCAAGATTGGGCACAAATGCTTTTTGAAATGTATAAAAAATATTTACAAAAATCCGCATTTAAAGAACAGACACTTAACTATCAAGCAGGTGAAACAGCAGGCATTAAAAATGCAATGATTGAAGTAAAAGGTCAAAATGCTTATGGATTATTAAAAGGTGAAACAGGAGTTCATAGACTTGTTCGAATATCCCCGTTTGATACAGCAAATCGTCGACATACTTCGTTTGCAGCCGTTAGGGTGTCGCCAATTGTAAGTGATGACATTGTAATTGAAATTAAAGATGCTGACTTGCGTATAGACACATTTCGTTCGAGTGGAGCAGGTGGACAAGGAGTAAACACAACCGATTCAGCAGTTAGGATTACTCACTTACCAACAAACACTGTTGTTACTTGTCAAAATGAACGGAGCCAAATTAAAAATAAGGAAGTTGCATTAAAAGTACTAAAGTCAAAGTTATACGAATTGGAACTAAATGAATTAAACAAAGAACGTCAAGATAAAATTAATGATGAAACTGAAATTGGCTGGGGAAATCAAAAACGGAGTTATGTTTTGCACCCATACAAAATGGTCAAAGATCATTTATCTAACTTTGAGTCATCGCAACCTGATAAAGTTTTAGGCGGGCAATTGGATGACTTTTTGTACCATAATTTATTGAAAAAATAGAAGTGAGGTCGTATGAAAACAGATGATGAAAAAAAAATTGTTGAATCGAATGAACTAAAAGAATATAGTGAGCGTCGTAGTGCAGCAGATCATTTAAGAACTGTTGAACTAAAACAGCAAACGGACTTATTAAAAGACCAAAAAGATTTGACTGAAAACTCAAACCGTGAAGAAACCGTAATAATAAGTGAGTTTAGTTTTCAAGATGTCGAATTTCCAACAGATGAATTAGAAGAGTCGGAAACAGATAAAAAAATAAATGAAATTTTCACACAAGAATTGAATTTAAATCGCGATTCAGTAAGACACGTTCGTGATTTGTCTAAACGTATTGAACGAACAATCGATACAAATATACAAGGTAATAAAAAAGAAACATTTAAAGAATTTGATTACACGAAGGAAGCGAAAGCCGAAACTGTAACAAATGAAATGCTTGAAAATATCTATGCGGTTGCACAAAATGAAGAGCAAATTCGTTTTACTGATGTGGAACTTAAAATTGAAAATGATACTATTTTAAAAAATATAAACTTGACAATTAATAAAGGTGAATTCGTCTATTTTGTAGGTTCAAGTGGAGCTGGAAAATCATCGATAATTAAATTATTATATCGTGAACTTAAAAATACAACTGGTACAGTTACATTAGATGGGGAAAATATAACGAAATTTCCTAGAAGGAAACTTCCTTATTTACGACGAAGAATTGGAGTTATTTTTCAAGACTTCCGTTTACTACCAGATAAAAATGTTTTTGAAAATGTAAGATTTGCATTAGAAATTATTGGTTATCCAAGAAAAAAACGTAAAGAGCAAGTAAATAAAATTTTAAAGCAAGTTGGAATATACGAATTAAGTAATAAATATCCAAATGAATTGTCGGGTGGACAACAGCAATTTGTTGCAATTGCACGTGCGATTGTTGCAGAACCAAAACTTATTCTTGCTGATGAACCAACAGGAAATCTAGATCCTGAAAGTGCAGTTGCAATTATGAAATTGATGAAAGAAATTAATTTAAATGGAACAACAGTCATTATGGCAACGCATGATGTTGGGATCGTCAATATGTTTAAGCATCGTGTAGTTTTAATCAAAAAAGGTGCAATTAAAAATGAAGTAAAAGGAGAGTACATCTATGAGTAGTTTGAAAAATGCGTTAAAAGGGATTTTCCGTAACTTTTCGATGTCATTTGCTTCGTTGATTTTAGTTATTATCACATTGTTTATTTTTGGAGGAGTTATTGTTCTTGCTCTTAATACAAACAATTTGACTAAAGAAGTATTTAAAACACTTAGTATAACAGTGTATGCTGATGGAGATGTCGATCAAGCCAAAAAAGATGCATTAAAAGAGGAAATTGAAAAAATTGATGGAATTGGACAAGTTGCGTTTTCATCTAAAAACGAAGAACTTTCTAGTTTGTTGACGATGTTTCCAGAAGAAAATAAAAAATTCATTAATGAATATTTTGGTGGTGATCAAAATCCTTTAGATGATGTATATCAAGTTCAACTTGATGATATGCAAATTGATATAAAAGCAACTGCTAGTAAAATTGAAAAAATCCCAACAGTTTCCAAAGTTAAATACGGTGAACCTGGAAGTACTTCAAAATTTATTGATACACTACAACTTATCCAGAAAGGATCGCTTGTAATAGTAGCAGGTCTATTTGTTAGTTCAGTATTTTTAATATCTAATACGGTTAAATTAACGATTAATGCAAGGAGACGAGAAATTGCAATTATGCGACTTGTTGGTGGAACAAGAGCGTATATTACTCGACCATTTTTGATTGAAGGATTATTAATCGGAATCATTGGTGGAGGACTTGCTGGTGTAATAGTGCTTCTTGGGTATAAATATGGAATGAATATAGAACAGCTTTTATACATAAAAGGACAATTATTACCGGTAGCTGAAGTCCAAAAATATGTTATCGTCTTGACACCAAGTGTTGGAGCAGTTATTGGACTTTTTGCAAGTGGAATGGCAGTCCAAAGTCATTTGAAAGGATAAAATGAACAAAATCCCTTTATATAGTCGAATTATTCTTTTATGGTTGGCAATTGCATTATTTGGTTCAGTAATGATTTATAGTTCCTTATCAACAAGTACAGTTGCAAACGATGCTAGTCAATATACTGTACTAATTGCACAATGGGCTTATATATTAATTATTTTGTCGGCTTTGATTTTTATTTTGCTGACGAGCAGAAGAATTAATTTATATAAAATACTAAATAAAATTACATATCCACTTTTTTTTGCAACCTTAATATGTTTATTAGTAGTTTTGGGATTAGGTGATCTGAGTAAACGTGGAGGTGCACGAAGTGTTATTCCACTTGGAATAATCGATTTTCAACCATTAGAATTATTTAAAATTGCAGTAATTCTTTTTTTGGCTAAGAAAATGTCAACAGTCAAATATAACAGTACATTTAAAGAATTACTTAAAATGCTCTATTTGCCAGCACTTGGAATCGGTTTAATTGCTTTACAACCTGACTTAGGTGGAGCAATTATTTCTGCAGCAGTAATTGGAATGATCTTTGTTTTAAATGGACAGTATGTGATGCAAATGCTTCAATATGGAGTTTTAACGATTGGTGGAGTAATTCTATCACTTCCAATTTTACTTCAAAGCTATCAATCAGCAAGATTTTCCACATGGATAAATCCGTTCATTGATCCGAAAGAATCTGGTTTTCAACCAATAATGTCATATGTGGCTATTTCAAATGGTGGATTACTTGGAGTTGGGCTTTTCAATTCAACCCAAAAAACAAGGAATCTTACCCAAGCTGATACAGATTTCATTTTTTCAATTATTTGTGAAGAGCTTGGAATAATCGGTGCATTATTTGTAATTGTAAGTTTGATGGGACTTGCTTATTTAATCATCAAAGTTGGGAAAAGAGCAAAGGATCGATTTGGAATGCTCTACTGCTATGGTTTTGCAATGTTAATAGTTGCTCAAACTTTTATTAATATTGGTGGAGTTACGGGGGTAATTCCGATGACAGGAGTTACACTTCCTTTTATTTCACGTGGAGTAAACTCTTTTATGTTTTTAAGTATTGGAATACTAATAACAGTAATTGTGGAAAAGAATAATCTGAAGGAGCGAAAAATTGAAGAAAAACGAAACGAACAATTCTTTAGTGACACTTTTGGAAAATATTAAAGAGACAGTTGAGTATCAATTATACTCAACTGAGTTTTGTAATGTTGTGCATAGTTTAGAATATCAACAACTTATTGAAACATATGAAAATGCAGTAACACCAGAGGAAAAACAAGTACTTAAAAACCAGGTTAGAATGCTAGAAACAAAGTTGCGTTTGCTTGAAAAACCACTACTTGATTTTATTGATGAATTTGGTAAGCAATATAAGGAACTTCAAAATGGTAAATAGTTTATACTTACATATCCCTTTTTGTAAGTATATTTGTGCTTATTGCGATTTTACGAAAAAATATATCCAAAAACAAGATACACGTAAATATGTGGAAAATGTTATCGAAGAATGGCGGTTGAAATTTAATGGCTCAACTGATTCGAAACATGGCTTAGAAACTAAAGTAAAACTGCAAACAATTTATATTGGTGGTGGAACACCAAGTGCTTTACCACTTGATGAATTAGAAGTGCTTTTAACCTTTATTGAGCGAAATGTCGAATTAGTTGAAGATTATGAATATACATTTGAATGCAATCCAGATGATATAACTTTGGAACTCTTAATGCTTTTAAAACGTTGTAAAGTCAATCGTTTAAGTATTGGCATTCAAACTCTTAATCAAGAAATACTTTTAAAACTTAAACGAAATGTAACAATTTTAGAAATTGAACGAGGAATTGCGACTGCATGTGAGCATTTTGCGAATGTTTCAGTTGATTTGATGTATAATTTACCTAGGCAATCTTTGACTGATATTGAAAATTCACTTGAATTTATAAGTAAATATAACATTAAACATATCTCTTATTATAGTTTGATTTTAGAAAAAAATACAATTCTTGATACTCAAAAATTCAAATTGTGGAATGAAGAAAAAGAATTGAAAGTCTATGAATATTTACGTGATCGTCTAGCTGAGTTAGGATTTAATCAATATGAAATTTCTAATTATGCACAAGTTGGATTTGAATCGAAACATAACCAAGTATATTGGCATAATCAAGAGTACTACGCACTAGGGATTGGAGCAAGTGGTTATGAACAAAGAACTAGATATACAAATACATCATCATTGCAAACATATTATACGAAAATTGCTAGTCAGCAACTACCAATTTATGAAACAGAAGCAATTTCAAGTGAAAGTTTTTTAGAAGAAAAAATTATGTTAGGGCTCAGACTTAGAACAGGAGTTGAACTGACAGAAGAAATTATTTCTAAATTAGATTTAGATAAAAGAAAATTTTCGGTTGATGCTAATTATTTAAGGATAACCGATGAATATGTATATCAGAGTAATGAATTAATAATAGAAATGATTGAACAAATTTGTGAGTTATGGAGGCAAGATGCAAAGCTTTTTTCTTG
>JBOFGK010000032.1:0-3992 GCA_051649085.1 Mycoplasmatales bacterium
TACTATTATCTGTCCATTCTCAACTTTATATTGTGTACTTTGGGGTGGTTCAATACCTTTTTCAACCCATTGACTCAAATCAAGCAATGCTTGTTGTAAAACACCTAAATAACTAATTGTTCTGTTTGGATCTTCTTGAAGTGTTGCATCCCCATGTAAAGCACGATCTGTGTACCATAAACGAAAATTCTCATCTATTTTTTCATCTAAATGCTCTATGACTCTTGATCTGTACCAATCTGCTTGCCAAGGAAATGCTTCTCTATCCCATAGGGAAGAAAGGACAATAACTTTCCCTTTAATTTTACCAGATGGTAAAACACCCGAAGCTGATTTTGTAAAAATAGGAGCAATCAGAAGTTTCCTTTGGGGATACAATGGTTTTCCTTCTAGATCTAAATATTGGTTCCAAACAGGATACTCTTTTACAGAAGGTATCTGGTGACGATGATAGGTCTGCGCTGCTAAAAAATTGGAATTATCAATTAAAATACGATCTCCTACTTTAACTTCTGAAATAAAAGGATACTCTCCAACTCCAATAACAACATAATTTTTATCAATTTTAGAAATTTGAATAATCCGATCAGCATGATCACCATCTAATAATTTCAAATCTCCACCTAAAAAATCAATATCAATTAAAGTATCTTCCAATACAAATGCAATAGGAAGTTCTTCGTCTTCATTTTTCCCTTGTCCTTTCCAAGCTAAATCAGCAGTTCCTCTCTCCTTCTTAGTAGGTTTTGGTATCAACCCTAAACTGATTGCTTCATTCTCATAGACAATTGCCTTAATGCGAGAGAATTGCGTAATACGGTCTTTAATAAAGGAATTTGGCTGATCATACCCCAAGTAACCTGGTTTATTCCAAAAATCAACAAAATACTCTGGGTCCATACTTACCATTCCTTGATAAATAGCTGAAAATCCATGAACCCCCATTGTTTTATAACCAAACCAAGATTTTGGTTCAAACCCCATCTCAGTAACCTCTTTGAGAGCAGCAGATTCTATTTCATTTAGCCCTTCATACATATCGCCGCTACCTCCAGGTTCTAAAGCATCAACAACCTGTAAGAGTTTGTCTTTTAATATTCTCATAGCATGCATACGTACAGAGAAAACATTAGGAATAGCCATTGGTGATCCCATTATATATGGAACTGCTCCATCCCATACTCCATCTGTATTTTCTATACTTCCTATTGTTCGATAAGCTCCTCCACTTCCTCCAAAACAATAACCATATGGACGATGATCTCCATAAATCTCCGCGGCGATTATTCTCGAATATGAGGCACAAGCTGCATTTGCAAGATAAGCAGTAATTAACTGACTCTCATTTGGTTTAAGCTTTCCTCCTCCATTAGTTTCGATAAAATATGCTCCATGAGTCAAAGAAAATCCAATCTTATCTTCTTCAAAACTAGCATTCTGAGACAGATTTTCATTATCAGGAAAAGGAGTGATATATTGATAAAAACGACCTTCATACAAATCCTTTACTGGAAAATAGAACGAAAATCTAGTATCTGTTCCCTTAAACCCACCGTGTACATATAAATGTCGGATTGGTACATCTCGCCATTCTTTCATATCAATATATGGAGAATCAAATTGAGTATTTGCTGAAGTCTGAACTTGTCCAAAACTATTTTGCATTATCACTAGAAAAAAAACAAAAACGAACAAAGTTCGTAAACTACTTCTTGCTATAACCATAACTACTATAATCTAAATCAACAATTTAGATCTATTTATAAAATTATTTATTATTATCAGTATTATATTAAAATTTCACTCTTTTAAAGAATACAACTAAACTATTTTCCTCTCGAGCTTGTTTAGAATTTTATTACTGATAACCTAAAGTTTTTAAAGAGATTCTTATTACCCTTTAATATGATCTGCTCCATCCAAAATAACAGTATCACCTGTATGGAATGACGATGCATCACTACAAAAATAAACGGCAATTGCTTCAAAGTCTTCTGGATAACCTGCTCTTCCCATTGGGATATTAGCAATCATAGATGCATCAATAGCAGACATCTCTTGTTGACCATTTGTCATACCTGTTTTAATATAGCCTGGTGCAATTGTATTAGCGCGAATTCCAAACTGTGCTAATTCCACTGCCAAACCTCGTATAACAGCTGCAATGGCACCCTTTGCTGCAGCATAATTTTCTATTCCTGGAATGCCCTTAAATAAAGCTAAACTTCCTGTAAAAACTAAAGATCCTCCTGGTTCACCTGCCTTAGCTCGTTCCACCATCAAACGTGCTCCTTCTTTCAATGTATAAAATGCTCCATGCATATTAACATTAATCAAATCTAGATAATTTTGTGAAGTCATATCGAAAATAGAACGTGAATTAGGAGGTACGCCTGCATTAGCAAAAACACAGTCTAAACGTCCATGATCCTTTAGTACTTGTTCATAAGCAGCAATAATCTGTTCTTCAGATTTAACATCGACTACTTGGGTTGTTACATTAATTCCATATTCTTTAAGTTCATTTTTCGCACTTTCAATTTTCGATTCAGAAACATCCCATATAGACAAGTTTCCTCCATGTTTAGCAATACCTCTAGCATATGCTAGACCAAGTCCACTTGCACCTCCAGTAATAACAACCACCTTACCTGTTAAATCAAATAAATTCATTTTCATAAATAATATCTCAATTATAAATATAATAACACACTTCTTTTCTTTATTTAAAAACAAACCTTTATAATATAGGTTGATATTATTTAAACAGCACTACCTTATAAACAATACCAACCTATTACATATTAAAATTTTGTTATACAATGGGAGTGTCTGAAAGAGCCCATCCTTCAATAACTCTTGCTCCAATTGGGTCTGGATTCTCTTTAAAATGAACAAATTCCATTGTTTCTTGTTTAATAGTTACTCCAGTCTTTTTATCTGTAATAAAAACAGTATATCTGATTGCACACCAATCATCAATAATCAACATGTTGTGAAACTCCCCTAATAAAACATCATATCCTTCAAAAACTGATTTCATATTATCTTTATACTCTTGTAAAGTCCAATGAAAAGTCCCTGTATTATAGTGAGCATCTGGTTCATATAAGGTATCACACCACTTTAACCATGATTCATAACCTTTGTTCCAATTTGCAAATCCATTTAATAAACGATCTTTGATTTTTTCTTGAAAATTTTTTGTACTCATTATTTAACTATTAAAAATTATAAGATAAATTTAAAAGAGTGCTAATAATCATACAAGGTCAAAAATGGCACAAAACTGGACGATAAGTCGTAATTTTATTTAAAAATAACTACGATAAAACCTCACCAAATCGATTACACAAAACGTAGAATCAAGAACTAAACTTCCTTTTAAAATATTTGTTTCACCACAAATATTTTAACTGTTGAATATGCATTTCTTAATATTGCCAGCTTCATTTTTTTCGTTACTTTTGGTTTATTAAGTTTTTTATCATGCGTAAAATAAGAGTACCACATTTCATTTTAGTTTTCATTTTCATAGGATCTTTGATTTTCATTCAATGCAAAAGTCCCAAAACATCAGTTAAAGAAGAAACCAATAGCTTCAACAAAAATGTAGTTAATAATGTAATTATCTATTACAGTGAAGAAATTTCACTTGAACAGCTAAAAAAAGAAGTTGATAGTTTTGGAGGAAAAATAATTTATGATTATAATAATTTCAATGCTATTGCTATTCAAATTCCTTCAGATAAATCATTAGAACAAACCACTGAATATTTTCAAAAAATAAAAGGAGTATTAAGTGTTAATAAAGATGAAGTTCATAATATAAATCAATAAGTTATTTTTGATATAACAGTACTATTGACTTAATTGCACTTTATTAAAACATAATAGATAAAGCATCATTTTTTTTTACAATTCACTTATTTTGAGAAATTATAAAATATTTTTTAAATAATGAAAAAAACTCTTTTATCTTTCTCTTTAAA
>JBOFGK010000033.1:0-24481 GCA_051649085.1 Mycoplasmatales bacterium
AGTTGTTGCGGTAGTTGGTATTGTCATTGCAATTGTATCACTTGCAATATCAACAGCACAGTATAGATATGGAATGTCGGGAATTGATGTCGCTGAAACAGCAACAATCAAATATTCTGCTAACGGGAAAACCAATCAAGAAATAGGAACACAATTAAAAGGATGGATAAAAGGTAATCTTTACTATGGAATAAACCAAACACTTGGTATTGCAGGTAAAAATGGAAATAGATATAATATTTTGTATAAAAACACATCAAAAGATAATGTTTGGACATTGGAATATAAAGATGGCTATGTAAATAAAAATAATACTTATTATGGTGAGTGGTATGCACATAGTACAAATGGGAAAGATAAATACAGATACTTATTAACTCGAAAAAATTTTACAAATAAAGCCAATACATTAGTTGTTGATTTTATGATACAATGATAAAATATAGAATTTTACCATATATAGTTGATGAGAAAACAATATTAAATGAGTCAATGATTGAATTTAGTTCATTTGGAATTTATAAAGTACAAGGTAAAAATGGTGCTGGTAAAACAACCTTACTCAATCAACTTTTTTTTGCAAATAAAGAATACAATAACTCAATGAGTTATTGTATTCAAAATGCAGAAATTGTGAATATATATATGAATGTGTTAAGTTATCTGACTGTTGATGACAAATCGAGAAGAAAAGAAGTAATCGAAAATTTAGAAAAATATAACATAGATTATATACTTAATTGGGATATAAAAAAGCTAAGTGGTGGTCAAACAAGATTTATTCAGACTTTGAAATATCTTTTTTCTCAAGCAAGGATTATTTTGCTTGATGAACCATTTAATGATATTGATGATAATGCTGTTGAAATACTTATTACGATTATTAACGATTTAGCAACTGAAAGTATATTAATTATTGTGGATCATCATCCATATTTTCAACGACTAAATTATCAAGAAATACTTATAATTGAGGGTGACATTATTTTCAAAGGACCAAAAGAAAGTAATGGAAAAATGGATAGTAATATTGAGTTATTGAATTCGAGAAGACTAAGAAAAAAAACTTCTTGTATTCATCAAAAATTATATATCGCTTTTGGAATACTTTTATTGTTTACAATGTATTTTTTTTCGACAATATTTATATATATAAAAGAGGAAAACATGGTTGATACTTTGAATGAAAATTATATATACACAATAGCCTCATCAAATATTAAAATAGATGAAGCAATGCCGTTAGAATTATATGAGTGTATGCAAAGTGATGTTGATGTGGTTCAAAAGTATTTATGCATAAATAAATATAAAGATATTTTTGCTAAAGACACGAAAAAAATATTTTTGAAAAACTCTCCTGAGATAAAATATATATTGGAGTTAGCAAGTAATGATTTAAGAGAGTATATAGATCTTCCAACAAAAGTAATGGAAGAAAAGTATAGTGAAGTTATGTCAATAGATGATTCAATTGACATGTCCAAAGTATATCCGCTTGATGAAAGTAACTATTCTATTGAAAGCACGGATACAATAATTGTTGGATCTGATGTCTCAAAAGATAGAGTAGAACAGCTGGAAAAAGAATTTTCAATCGAAAAAAATGCTGACATAAATGGAGTTATTTTTAGTTTTGATGAAAATTACTATAAAAAAAACAGTAACAATTTAAGTGGATATCAAATAGTAAGTGCAAGAATTGATAATAAATCGGCCAGTGAAATTCGAAAGGAATTTGGGGATAATCTTATAATTAGTAATTCAAATACAAAAAAAGTATTTGAAGCTATAAAAAATATTCAAAATCAATTTAATATATTACAACAAATACTTCTGACTGTAGTTGTTCTTATTCTTTTTTGTATCTTATTTTTACTAAACATTCGAAAAGTTGCTAACGAAAAATTAAAAATATATTACCATTTTGGTTATTCAAAAAAAGAATTGTGCCAAGCTTATGCAAACAACAGAAATACTATAATAACAATCATATTAATTCTATTACTTTATTTGCTTTTAATGCTGAATGACTATGCGTATAAAAATGAATTCACGATTGTTTATATAATACTTTTGTATATTTTCTTTAAAGTTATTAGAAGAAATATTTTGAAAGTAGTCAGTAAAATTTAATTCGAATACAATAAATTTAAGTTGTTTTTTTAATAATAAATAATAGGTGTTATAGTTATTAAAAACAAATGATCTTCTTAAATAAGATTTTCTATAAAATAAACTGTGACTCTATACACAAGGAGTAAAATGGATCTAAAAATAAAAAATGATGTTATAAATATAGAAAAAACAGGAATGTATTTTTTGGAAGGTGCAAATGGGATTGGAAAAACATATTCACTTGAAAAAACTTTTTTGAATATGAAAAATAATCAAGATGTTTCTTTCTTTTCTCAAACAGTACCATCCTTTAATACATCTGTTCACGACTACCTTGCCTTTGGATATGAAGATTTTTCACTAGAAGTCGTTTATTCATATTTTGAGCAACTTGGATTGGATAATTCGTATATAAATATGAAATTCCAAAAATTAAGCGGTGGTGAAAAACAAAAAATAAGTATTATAAGATGTTTACTAAAAACTGCAAGAGTTTATGTTTTTGACGAGCCAACAAATAATTTAGATGATGGCTCAGTTGAAAAATTAAAAGAATTGATGTATAATTTGGCATCGCAAAAAAAAGTTATTATTGTAAGTCATGATAAGAGATTTTCATTTGAGACAGAAGAAACAATTTATGAAAAAAATGCTATGTTAGTTGAGCATTTATCACCACACACAGAAAAAACAGTTGTCATAGAAACTTTTGAATGTAAAAATCAACAGTTTAAATTAGCATTCTTTAGATTACTAAAAAAAAACATCTTAATATTTACATCTTTATTATTGATTATTGGAATATGTTTTTTTACAATAAATTTAGATACGTGGATATCTTCTAACGCTTTAGAAACGCAAAAGTTTGCTGAAAATGCAATTTATGTGGAAAGTAGTGAAATTGCATGTGCTGAAGATATAGGTATACTTTCAACTGATGAAAAGAAATGTCCAGGACAAAATATGGATTTTTCATATTTGAAAAAAATTAAATCAGATCCAAGAGTTGATTACATTCTTGTCGAAAATTTAAAATTGATTGATCAACAAAATATAGAAATAAATGAGTCACAAGCAACTTCAAAAATCGTTAAGCAATCTATTCCCAATGTAATAACTGATAATGAAGTTATTAAAAATGGATATGCATGTGCAGAAAAACGATTAATCAAAGGAAAAATGCCACTTGATTTTACAAAAACAGCAACGATTTCTACTAGAGATTTTGCTAAAAAAAATAGTGGACAAATTAAATTAAATGAATCCAAAGTAGATGGCTATACAATAATAGGTATTAATGCATTAAATGTTATGTGTGTAAGTTATGATGAGACAGATGAATCATTTGTTAATTCAAAAAATAAAAATTTTGATCAAAAACTTGATGAATTAAGTAAATTTTTAATTGATGGTCAATATATCCACCCAAATAGTCCATTTGTGTCGTTAATTGTTACAAAACCTGGAAAAGAAACTGAATTTGCAACTGAAATTATGAAAGAATTTAACGCGTCAGTAGTAGTAACGTCAGAATCAAATAAAAAACTTGTTAGAGATAAAAATAAACCAATTATGCAAAAAGCATTTGTGTTTAGTATAGTGTTTACAGTTATCTACATGGGTTTTATTTTCTTTGTATTTCTTCAACATTTTTTAGATATGTTCCAATATAATCGTTATTTAGTGAATACTCTCCTGAACAAGAAAAAAGTTCTGTTCTTGAATTTACTTGCAATCTCATTTTATTTTTCACTGATAAGTTTGATTACTATTCCATTATTGAGAAGTATTTATCTAAGTATCTACACATTCTACTTTCTTCTTCCAATACTTTTAATGTCATACTTATTTGTCGTCTTAATTTTTTCAATTAAGGTAAGAAAATGATATATTATATTTATTTTATAGTGTATGTTTTTTTTCATGAAATTGGTCATTTACTTGTAGCAAAGGCGTGTAAAGTCCCTATTTATAATTTTAGAATTGGCAGTGAATTTTTAAGTATTAGAGTAAAAAAAAGCCAATTTAGCCCAGTTATCACATCTGCTGGATTATTATTTAATAATGATGTGCTAGTGAAAAAGTCAAAAAAAATCCAAATTACTTTTTATTTGATGGGTTTTATAATGAATGTTTTTGTATATTTATTATTTAGCTTTTATACATCAATAAATGATTATATCATAACTATTCTTTTAATTGAAACACTTGTTATTAATCTGTTTCCAGTGAAGTATTTAAAAAATGATGGATACAGTATTTACAAAGTACTAAGTTCTAAGTGATTCGTAAATGTATGTAGATATTTTCTAAGAAGTAGTCTATAAAATAAATATAGACTAGTGCTAGATAAAACAACAAAAAAGAAAAGTGCTTAAAAATTTGAGAAAATTATTGTTTGAAGCTCTGCAGATGTTTTGATGAAATGAATACATCGATTTACAGAAAATGTTATGATAATTATTGCTAAAACATTTGCAAATAAGATATTATCACTTTTGTTTGATACTCTTCAAAAAAATAAAAATAATACTTGACAAATGCTCGGTAATAAAGTATAATTGATATTAGAAAATTCAAAGGAGGAAAAATGATGACTCAATTCAAGGTAGCTAAGAAACATTTACTGGGTGACATTATTTTTCCTTTTTTTCTTTTTTCTTTCTTAATTTTATATTTATTTTATTAATTTCAAATGGTTTTTCCATTTGATTTTTTTTTGACTAAAAGGAGTTGACATGCAAAAATTCTTAGCACTTTCACAAATGAATGTAATCGAAATTCAAAAGTTAATTGATTTGACACTTCGCATTAAAAATCAAGAATTAACTGAAAATGATCAAAAAATGATTGGACAAGTAAATGGTAAATACGTAACAACTATTTTTCTAGAACCGAGTACAAGAACAAAATTATCATTTGAGGTGGCTGCCCAAAATCTTAGTATGCGTTTATTAAATTTAGATGCTCAGACAAGTTCATTTTCAAAAGGAGAAACCTTACAAGACACAATTGATACACTTGAGGCTTTAGGATGTAGTGCGGTTGTTATTCGCAGTAGTGAAGAATTTTACTATGAAAAAATAACCACAGATCTAGCAATTATAAATGGCGGGGACGGCGCCAACGAGCATCCATCACAAGCGCTTCTTGATTTAGTAACAATTTATGAGCAGTTCGGTGAGTTTGCTGGTTTAAATGTACTAATTGTTGGCGATATTAAACATAGTCGAGTTGCTTCAACTAATATTAAAGTGATGAAACGACTAGAAATGAATGTTCAAGTTTATGCTCCTCATACAATGAAAGTTCCAGAACTTGAGGTTGAGTATCTTGAAAGTATGGATGATCTAAGCAAGTTTGATGTTGTAATGCTACTTAGAAATCAACTTGAGCGTCATAACGAAAAATTACTAGATGAACAAACTTTTCTTAAAGAACACGGGATGACAAGTACAAGGTTAAACACTTTAAAAGCTTCAGCCATAGTAATGCATCCAGGACCATTTAATCGAGGTGTTGAATTAGACGAACAAATTTTAAAAGATTCACGAGTGAAAATTTTCGAACAAGTAACAAATGGAGTTCATGCACGAACAGCAATCTTCATGCAAACGTTAGGAGAATTAAAATGAAAAAGATATTAATCAAAAATGCACATGTTGCTTCAGCAGTAGAATTAGTTGATTTGGAAATTATTGATGGAATAATTGAAAAAATTAAACCAGCTCAAACAGAAAAAATTGATGCTGTTGATTTTCAAGTAATTGACGTACGCGGTCAGTTGATTGCTCCAGCATTTGTTGATGTGCACGTCCATGCACGAACACCAGGCTTTGAATATAAAGAAGACTTTACAACATTAGGTCAAGCAGCAGCAAAAGGTGGTTATGCAACAATTTGTCCAATGCCAAATACTTTTCCTTGTACAGATACAGTTGAAGTACTAGAACAAGTTAAAGCGCTTGCAGCTGAACATTGCTGTGTGAATGTAAAACCATATGGAACACTTAGTCAAGGTTTAATTAGTGAAGAAGAATTATCAGACTATCAAGGGATGAAAGCAGCTGGAGCAATTGCTTTTACAAATGATGGTAAAGGAGTACAATCGGCTAATACAATTCATCAAATGATGACAGAACTTGTAAAAGTTGACGCAATGTATGTTTCACATTCAGAAACGGAAAGTATTTTAAACGGTGGTGTGATGAATAAAGGCGCTGTTTCCGAAAAACTTGGATTACCGGGAATTATGAATGCCGTAGAAAGCACGGCAGTGGCGACAGAATTATTACTCGCTCGTGAAACAACTTGTAAATATCATATTTGTCACATTTCAACTAAACAATCATTTGAATTATTGAAACTTGCAAAAAGTTGGGGAGTTGATGCAACTGCGGAAGTAAGTCCTCATCATTTATTACTTTGTGATGAAGATATCCCAGGCGATGATGTTAATTATAAAATGAATCCACCGCTTCGAAGTCGAACTGACTTAGAACGCTTACGTCAAGCATTTATTCAAGGTGAACTAGACATTATCGCAACTGATCATGCACCCCATTCGGCTGCTGATAAATCTGATTCAATGATAAGAGCTGCTTTTGGAATAATTGGACTTGAAGATGCTTTTAGTTTACTATACACAGAGTTTGTGAAAACGTCTCTTGTGACGCTTGAGTATTTAATCCATACGATGTCAACCAATCCGGCTAAGCGTTTTGGAATTGAAGTTCCTGAACTTAAAATAGGTAAACTAGCAAATTTAGTTGTAATTGACTTAGAAGCTGAACGAGAGATTGGTAGTGAGGGCTTTGCTTCTAAATCCAGCAATAGTCCGTTTATTGGGAAAAAAGTATTTGGAGAGACAAACTTGACAATTGTTAATGGTGACATTGTCTATATGAAAGGAACAAAATGAAATTAGTATTAGAAACTGGACATGTATTTGAAGGAGAAGCATTTGGTGCCAAAGGTGCAATCAATATTGCTTCAGAAATAATTTTTGCAACTTCGATGACGGGATATCAAGAAATTATAACCGATCCTTCGTATTATAAACAAATGGTCGTTGTAACTTATCCACTTGTAGGTAATTATGGAATCAATTCAAGTGATTTTGAGGCATTTAATCCTCATTTAACAGCTTTAATTGTCAATGAATATCAAGAATATTATTCACATACAGATGCAAATCAATCATTAGCAAATTATTTAGAGAAACATAATGTTATTGGTTTATCAGGAATTGACACACGTGCACTAACAAATATTATTCGTGAATATGGATGTTTAAAGGCAATTATTGTTGAAGATGATGTCGAGGTAAACTTTGACGAATTAAAAGCTTGGCAGTACAATGACCATGTAAAAGATGTCAGTGTAAAACAAGCATACATTTGTCCGAATCCAGGTCGTAGAATTGTTTTAATTGACTTTGGTTGTAAAAGTTCAATTGTTGAAAAGTTAACAAATCGTGGGTGTGAAGTGATTGTTGTCCCATTTAATACGAGCTTTGATGAAATAAAACGTCTAGATCCAGCAGGAATCGTCTTAAGTAATGGTCCTGGAGACCCAAGAGACTTACCAGAAGTAGTTGAAGTAATTAAACAACTAAATGGAAAATATCCGATGTTTGGAATTTGTTTAGGAAACCAATTATTTGGACTTGCAACTGATTGTAATATCGTGAAAATGAAATTTGGTCATCATTCATCAAATCATCCAGTTGTCGATCTAGAGACTGATCAAATATCAATCACAACGCAAAATCATGGATATATGATTGAAGAAAATTCAATTGATACCACAAAAGTAATTGTCACACATAAATCGTTAAACGATCAGTCAATTGAAGGGATTCGCTCAGTTGAACATCCAACATTTACGGTTCAATTTCATCCAGAAGGAAATCAAGGACCAGAAGTTGATTACTTGTTCGATCGTTTCATTGACTTAGTAGAGGAGAACCATGCCAAAAAATAATGAGATAAAAAAAGTTTTAGTAATCGGAAGTGGTCCAATTATTATTGGTCAAGCTGCTGAATTTGATTATGCGGGGGTTCAAGCTTGTCTTGCACTAAAAGCAGAAGGAATTGAAGTAGTTTTAATTAATTCAAATCCTGCAACAATTATGACAGATACTGATGTTGCAGATCACGTGTATATCGAACCATTAACAGCTGAATTTGTTGAACGAGTTATTGCCAAAGAACGTCCAGATTCACTACTACCAACTCTTGGTGGACAAACAGGTCTAAACTTAGCACTCGAACTAGATGAATTAGGAATTTTAGCAAAATACAATGTGCAATTAATCGGAGTAAATACAACGGCAATTAAAGAAGCTGAGGACCGTGATTTATTTAAACAATTAATGGAACGCTTAAATTTACCAATTCCTGAAAGTGCAATTGTCAATGACTTAGAATCAGGTTTAAAGTTTGCAGCTGAAGTTGGTTATCCATTAATTATTCGTCCAGCTTATACATTAGGTGGGACAGGTGGTGGAATTGCTGATGATGAAACTGAGTTCCGTAAAATTGTTTCAAATGGACTTTCTCTTTCGCCAATTACACAAGTTTTAGTTGAAAAAAGTATTAAAGGATATAAAGAAATTGAATATGAAGTAATTTGTGATAATAAAAGTCAAGCAATCGTTGTTTGTAATATGGAAAATATTAATCCAGTTGGTGTTCACACGGGAGATTCAATTGTAGTTGCGCCATCACAAACATTAACAGATGAAGAATACCAAAGATTAAGACATGTCTCACTTTCAATTATTAAAGCACTAAATATCGCTGGTGGGTGTAACGTACAATTAGCGCAAGATCCGCATTCAGCAAATTTCTACATTATTGAAGTAAATCCACGAGTTAGTCGAAGCTCAGCTTTAGCCTCAAAAGCAACAGGTTACCCGATTGCAAAAATATCAACGCTAATTGCAATTGGTTATAACTTGGATGAAATAACCAATCCAATTACAAAAGTTACATCAGCTGCAGTTGAACCTGCCCTTGATTATGTCGCTTTGAAATTCCCTCGTTTTCCGTTTGATAAATTAAAAACGAAAAATAATCAACTTGGAACACAAATGCAAGCAACAGGTGAAACATTAACAATGGATACGAATTTACAAGCTGCCTTTATAAAAAGTATTCGTTCATTAGAAGTAAAGCCTAAGTACTTTATGAAAGAAAGTTATGAAGAAATGGCAAGTAGTGAATTATTAGAACGAATTTTAATTGATACAGATGAACAGATTTTTCAAATCTTTGCCTTATTAAGAAAAGGTGTGTCAATTGAAGAAATTCATCAAATAACGTTAATTGATCGACTATTCTTAAATGTTTATCATCGAATTATCGAGTTAGAAATAGAATTAAAAACAAATGTTAATTGTGTGAAAACCTTGAAAAAAGCTAAAAAGAATGGATTTGCTAATGATATAATTGCCAAATACTGGGAGGTTAGTGTTGAAGATGTTGAGAACTTACTCGCAGAAAATCAAATTAAACGTGTCTATAAAATGGTTGATACATGTGCCGCTGAGTATGTTTCGAAAACTTCATATTTTTACTCAACCTTTGGTCAAGAAAACGAATCAGAACCAACTGATAAACAAAAAATTATTGTAATTGGTTCAGGACCGATTAGAATTGGTCAAGGAATTGAATTTGATTATGCAACGGTTCATTCAATTAAAGCAATTCAAAAACTTGGTTATGAAGCAATTGTTATTAACAACAATCCTGAAACAGTGTCAACTGACTATGAGCTTGCAGACAAATTATATGTTGTCCCATTATTATTTGAAGAAGTATATGATATTATTAAGCATGAAAAGCCAATTGGAGTAATAATTCAGTTTGGTGGACAAACAGCAATAAATTTAGGGAGTGATTTAGAGCAAAAGGGAATCAAAATTCTTGGAACATCATCAAGTCAAGTTGATGCTTGTGAAGACCGTGATTTATTTGAACAAGGCTTACAAGCAATTAATGTCCGACAACCATTAGGAAAAATAGTTAATTCGAAAGCAGAAGCATTAGCTGTTGCCGAACAATTACATTATCCAGTACTATGTCGTCCATCGTTTGTCCTTGGTGGAGAAGCAATGAAAATTGTCGAAAATAGTCAAGAACTTGATCAATACTTTGAAGAATTAGATGTTAATTATTTTGAAAATTCAATTTTAATTGACAAATATATTCGTGGAATGGAATTAGAAGTTGACGCTGTATGTGACGGTGAAACAATCTTTATTCCGGGGATTATTGAACACGTTGAAAGTTCGGGAATACATTCTGGTGACTCAATGGGAGTTTACCCACCACAACGAATTAGCTTTGATCAAAAAGCAGAGATTGTTGAAATAACGCGAAGAATTGCTAAACAGTTTAAAATTGTTGGTTTAATGAATATTCAATTTATTATTATGGATAATCAAATTTATGTAATTGAGGTAAATCCAAGAGCGTCAAGAACAGTTCCGTTCTTAGTTAAAACGACAAAGTACAACGTTGTGCAATTAGCAACAAATGCTATTTTAGGTCATTCATTAAAAAAACAAGGGATTACCGAATTGATTGCTGAGGAAGCTAAGTTAATTTCAGTTAAAGCGCCAGTCTTTTCGTTTACCAAAGTAAAAGCACTTAACAATTTCTTAGGGCCAGAAATGAAATCAACTGGTGAAGTAATGGGAACAGACATCACGTTTGAAAAAGCATTATATAAAGCCTTTATTGCCTCAGGAATTGACATCAAAATGAATGGTGGAGTTATGTTGACAATTGATGATCAATCTAAACATGCAGTACTTAAGTTTGCTAAGCAATTTAGTGCACTTGGTTTTGTTGTCTATGCAACGAAAAACACGGCTAACTTTTTAAAAGAGGAAAATGTTGACGTAACATTAGTGACAAAAATCGGTGAAGAAGGAGCAAATGCAATTCCTGAATTAATGGCTGACAATAAAGTAAACTACATCTTAAATATTTCAAGTAGTGATCAAAAAACGCAAAAAGCTGAACGAAAAATCCGTGACTTAGCAATTAGTTTAAATATTCCATGTTTTTCATCAATTGATACATTAGAAGCTGTTCTAAGTGTAATTGAAGCTAAAAGTAATATTGTGAGTAAAATATGATACCTAAAATAAATGTAATTGCACGAGTTGTTACTCATCAAAAAATTGCTAAGGATGTTTATAAATTAGTCTTAGAACATGAAAGTTTTAAAGCGGCAAAAGTTGGACAGTTTGCAATGATTGAAGTACCAAATAAGTACTTAAAACGTCCAATAAGTATTTCACAAATAATTGATAATCAATTGACTTTTGTCTATAAAACCTTTGGTCAAGGCACAAAAAATTTAAGCGAAAGTCAAGCGTTACAAATTAAAGTAATCCCAAACTTAGGAGACTCAGTGTTTGAAGTTTCGAAAATTCCCCAAAATACAACAAAAGTTCAGATTGTTGCAGGGGGAATTGGCGTTGCACCAATGGTTGAATTAGTTAAACAGTTAGCTAACAGTGAGCAAAAATTAACGATTGCAATCCATCTTGGTTACCGAACAAAATCAGAAGTTTTTTTAGTTGAAGACTTTGAACAAATAATTAAGCAAACTAATGAGCTTACTACAAGTAATGTGAGCGTTGAACTTGATGTTTATACAGAAGATGGAAGCTTTGGAACAAAAGGCTATCCAACACAGGCATTAAATCTCGATGATTATACATTTGCATGTGGTCCAATGCCTTTATTAAAAGCTGTGAAAGCTAAAACAAACGAAGCTCAGTTATCAGTTGAAGCGCATATGGCATGTGGAATTGGGATATGTTCTGGTTGTGTTGTGAAAACAAAGAACGGTTATGAAAAAAGTTGTAAATCAGGACCAGTCTTTGAAGCAAGTAATTTACTATTTGAGGAGCCAAATGAACATTAAGCAAAAAATTGAAAAGATTGTTGTAAATCAAGCACGCTTAAACGTTGAAATTGCCGGTTTAAATTTAAAAAATATTGTCATGCCTGCGAGTGGGTGTTGTTCGTTTGGTCAAGAACTTGCAGAAATTTATGATCTGTCAGTGCTTGGAGCCATTGTCGTTAAAAGTACAACTAACGAGGAATATTTAGGAAATCCACCGCATCGTATTTTTGAGGTTGAAGCGGGCATGTTAAATGCGATTGGTTTACAAAATCCTGGAGTTGAAACGGTTGTCAATGAATATTTACCAGCACTTGCAAAATATGATACACATGTAATTGTCAATGTAGCCGGGAGTGATGAAGAAAGTTATTTGAAATGTGTAGAAGCTTTAAATAAATCAGCTTATATTTCCGCACTAGAATTAAATGTTTCGTGTCCAAATGTAAAAGCAGGTGGTATTCATTTTGGAACAGATGAAAATTATTTATTTGAGCTTGTTCAAAAAGTAAAACAACTTGCTAAATTTCCAGTATTTGTTAAATTAACACCAAATGTAACTGATGTGAAAAAGTTGGCAATTGCTGCAGAAAAAGCCGGTGCTGATGGAATAACGATGATTAATACACTAGTGGGAATGGCGATTGATTATAAGACAGGTAGACCAATTCTTGCAAATAAAATTGGTGGGTTTTCAGGTCCGGCGATCAAACCAGTTGCTTTAAAACAAGTGTATGAAGTAAGTCAAGTAGTAACAATTCCAATTATCGGAATTGGTGGAATTCAAAGTGCAACAGATATTATTGAATTTTTAAGTGTTGGTGCAAGTGCAGTTCAAATTGGAACCGCTAATTTCAATAATCCACTAGTTTGTATTGATGTGTTAGTCGATTTACTTGACTTAATGGATGAACTAGGTGTTGAACATGTAACAGAATTTAAAAATCGTGCATTTAATAATTAAATTTAGGAGAGAAAAATGAATTCAGATAACGTGTGTTCAGTTCAAAAAGATGTAATAATCGCATTGGACTTTTCAACAAAAGCAGAAACAATTAATTTTCTCAAAAGTTTGAAAAATGAGAAGCCATTTGTGAAAATCGGGATGGAACTTTACTATAAATATGGCAATGAGATCGTAAAAGAGATTAAAGCAATGGGCTATAAAATTTTTTTAGATTTAAAATTATATGATATACCAAATACTGTTCAAAAAGCGCTTAAAAACTTAGTAGAACTAGAAGTTGAATTCATTACAGTTCATACGTTAGGTGGTCCTAAGCTGCTAAGTGCTGCCCAAACAATTGTTGCAGGAACAAAAACTAAACTACTCGGTGTAACCCTTTTAACATCACAAGCAATTGATGAACTTATTCAAACAAATCAAACGGAAGAAGATGTAATTATTGAACTTGCCAAAAGAGCACAAATTGCCGGATTATTTGGGATAATTTGTTCGGCAAATGACATTAAAACACTCCGAGCAAACGCGGTAACAAAACTTGCTTTTATCACACCAGGAATTCGTCTTCTTGGAGATAATGCTGATGACCAAAAACGAGTTGCAACACCTAAAAATGCAAGTGATAACGGCAGTAATTTAATAGTAGTTGGTCGAAGTATTACAGCAAGTAGTGACCCATATTTAGCGTATTTAGAAGTAAAAAAACAATTTTTAGGAGAGTAAAATGAAAACTGAAATCATTAACCAAATTATGGAAATAGGAGCAATTCAAATTAGTCCAAATGACTTGTTTACATGGACATCTGGAATAAAATCACCAATTTATACTGATAACCGTCAAATAATTGGTGATGTTAAACTTCGAAAATTAGTAGCAAGTGAACTTGCAAAATTAGTTAGTGAGAAGTTTCCTGATGCCAATTTAATCGGTGCATGTGCGACAGCGGGAATTCCCCATGGAACAAGTGTTGCCGATAAACTTGATTTACCATTAGTTTACTTTAGAAGTAAACCAAAAGATCATGGAACGAAGTCATTAATAGAAGGAAAATTTACTAAAGGTCAAAAAGTAGTAATTGTTGAAGATTTAATTTCAACTGGAAAATCAATTAATCAAGCAATTGATGAAGCGAGACGTTTAGAATTAGAAGTTGTTGGTGGAATTTCAATTTTCAGTTATTCATTAAATAAATCAAAAACTAGTTTTGCAGAAAGAAATGTTGAAGTTGTTTCATTAATTGTAGCAGAAGATTTATTAAAAAATTTAGCTTCAAAATTTACAGAAGCAGAAGTAAATGTTGTTAGAGATTTTTTAAAAGGATTAGACAACTAAACTCTTAAATATCGGGCACTAGTTGTGAGCAAGGATACACAAAGAATTGTAAAATATTCGACATTAGTTGTGAATAAGAATACACAAAGAAGTAACAAAAACTAAAAAATATCTCTAAAAAAAAGACAAGTGAAATTTGTCTTTTTTCATACATATTGCTTGAAATAAATTAAAAATTTAATGTTGTTTAAAATATTAATTATCTAAATATTAATTTATATATGTTGTTGTGAAAAAAATGGTATAATTTAATAAAATTAGTTTTTAAAAGGAGAATGAATGCTTAAACTTTTAAATGTATCTAAATCATTTGGGAATAAGTTAGTAATCGATAATATTTCTTTAACAGTAAAAGAAGGGGAAATTTACGGCTTTATTGGACCAAATGGTGCAGGTAAATCGACAACAATTAGAATGATTTTAGACATGCTTGACAAAGATCAAGGTGAAATATTAATTTTTAATCAAGTTTTTTCAACTGAATTATTACGTAAAATCGGTTATTTACCTGGAGAGATTTTCTTATATGACAATTTAAAAGCACTTGATTTACTTAAATATAGTGAAAGTTTTTATAAACAAGATTTTTCCAAAGAACGTGAACGCTTAGCGAAACTTCTCGATTTTGATTTATCGATGAAAATCGGTAAACTGAGTTTAGGAAATAAAAAAAAATTAGGAATTATTGATGCATTACAACACAATCCGGAATTGATCATTTTAGACGAGCCAACAAATGGATTGGATCCGCTAATTCAAAAGAAATTATTTGAACTTATTCTTGAGAAAAAAGCTCAAGGAAAAACTATTTTTTTCTCATCACATGTTTTAAGTGATGTCCAAAAAATTTGCGATAAAGTTAGTATTATTAAAAATGGGAAAATTCTTCAAGAGATTGATCTGAAAAATGAACGTTTGAACTTTAAAGAAGTTATTGTTAAAACGGTTGGTGATCTTGAATTTACAGGCATAACAAACAAATGGGTTGATGGTGAAGTTACAAAACTACATTATAAAGGAGATTATCAATTCTTGCTTAGTAAGTTAAGTGAATATCCAATTACAGACATTCAAATTAATGATCCAAGTCTTGAAGAATTGTTTATGCATTATTATGAATAATATTTATTTTATTTGCAGACGAAATTTAAAAGAAATAGTTTATTTTGTCATAGCAACCGCCTTGTTTTTACTTGTGTATTTAAGCATTTATCCAACCTTTAAGGAAGCGGCCCAACCATTTGTTGATGTGTTAAATTCTCTACCAAAAACAGTTGTTGAACTTTTGAAAATTAATCCCGAAACAATGTTCACATATGAAGGATTTATTGCTTTTACAATGAATTTTGTCTACCTTTTTCTAGCAATTTTCAGTGCGAAGATCGCCTATTCGATTATGCTTGAAGCTAATAATAACCGATTAAATGATTATTTGTTTGCCAAACCAATTTCGCGAATTACTTATAATTTACAGAAGTTTGTAGCAGTTATAATTTGTAATTTAATTTTTGTTTGTCTCTTACAAACGCTTAGTTATGCCTTAATTAGTTTTTATGGACAGCTTTCACCTAAAATTTTTAGCTATTATTCACTATTGACATTAGGATTTTGTTTAAGTGTTAGTCTACTTGCATGCATAATAGCCGTATTTATTAAGCGTTTTAAACAAGTGGCAACCTTGGGAATTGTTACTGCACTATTACTCTTTTTACAAAATTTCTTAGCAAACTCATTGCATTTTGATCTACTTAAAAGTCTAAGTGTTTGGGATGTTTTTGCTTATCAAAAATACCTTGAAATAGCAAAATTACCAACAGCAGGTATTTGGATGTTATTTTGTTTATTTATACTTACTTTATGTTGTGTAGTTGTCGATGCTAAACGGGAGGTAAAATGAAATTTATGCTATTTGATTTAAAGCGAGATAAATGGACAATTTTCTTTTCCATCATTTTGATTTACTTTTTATGTGTTTCGGTTATTACAAAGGCAGAGTTGTATGTTCAAGATCCAACAGGCTTAGTAATCTTAGATAAGTTACCAGAAGTACTTAAAATTATTTATGGACTAAATGGTTTTAATTTAGCAACTTATACAGGTTTTTACGGCTTAGCTTATAATTATATTTTGCTTACCTATTCGATTTTATTTTTTGTTAAAGTTGCTAATAAATTACAAGCATGTAATCAAAATGAATATCTTGCGAGTAAACCAATTGGACGACAAAAATTATTTCAAATGAAAGTTTTGAGTGCATTAAGTCAATATACAATAATTAACTTAATTGTGTATGTTCTAGTTGTTTTAAGTGCACTTACAGTAAATGAAGATAAATTTATCGAGTATTTAAGTTTAATTCATTTTTACGCTTATATAATCGGAATTTCACTGACTTTTATTGGTTGTCAATTAATTACAAGTAAACGAGCAACAACTTACTTTAGTCTAGCAGTTTTTGGGTTATATTTTATAAGCAGTTTTGCAAATTTAAATGATACATTTAAAGTTGTTAATAAGCTAAATCCATTTTATTTTGCAGGTGGACTAGCAATTGTTAATCAAAAAGTAAATTATTTAAGCTTATTAATCTTTTTAGGTTTAAGTTTTGTAGTTATTTTGTATAGTCTAAATAAAATTGCTCGAAAAAAGCCGTTTAATTAAAAAATGTGTTAAAGAATGGAGAAAAATGCTTAAAGAACAAACAAAAGCACCTGATTTTACATTAGAAGCAACGACTGGTGACATGATCACGCTTAAGGATTTTCGTGGTCAAAAAGTGGTGTTATACTTTTATCCGAAAAACAATACACCAGGTTGTACACTAGAAGCTCAAGAATTCAAAGCAAATCTCGAGCAATTTAGAGCGAAGAATGTAGTTGTCCTTGGTGTGACAATTGATACACTTAAAAAATCAATGAATTTCAGTTGCAAGCACGAATTAAACTTTCCAATTTTAACTGATGTTGATGGTAAAGTATGTAATGAATATGGTGTTTGGCAATTAAAGAAAAACTATGGAAAAGAATATTATGGGATTGTTCGTTCAACCTTTATAATTAATGAGGATGGTGTTATTGAAAAACAATTTACAAACGTGCGTGTGAAAAATCATGTTGAAACTATTTTGGAACATTTATAGGGAAAGTAAATTGAGTAAAATAGTCACGATAAAAACACTTGTAAAAACAGTGTAATTTGCTAGATAATCCCTTTTTAAGTAAAAATATGGTATAATAGTTTTGAGGTTAAATGAATGATTTTACAAAAAACAATGCAAATTTGATTTAATATTAAAGTAACTCGACATAAAGTGTCGAATTTTTATTTTTGAAAAAAGGAGAAACATGCAAGTAGGCTATTGTAAAAGATGCCATGATAAAAAACGAATAAAGAGTATTGAAAAGGTTAATGAAGATTTACAGGCTATTTTAAAAACAGATGAGATAAGTAATCAATGTTTAAGCTATTGTGGGCCGGGTGCAAATGATCATTTTGTACTAGTTGATGATATGATAATAAGTGCCAAAAAATATGATGATTTATTAGAAAAGTTAAAAGATGGAGAATAAGATGGTAATTCGTGATGTAATTCATAATGATATTACAATTGGAAGTGACTTAATAATTAATCTACTACAAACACCAGAATTTCAACGATTAAGAAGAATTAAACAACTTGGATTAACATATTTAGTATTTCCAGGTGCTGAACATTCTCGCTATACACATTCAATTGGTGTTTATCATTTAGGGAAACAATTTATTCAAGAGTTAGAAAAAAAACGTGGAATTAGATTCGATTCTAAAGAACAACGAGCATTAGAAGTTGCACTACTTTTACATGATGTTGGACATGGACCATTTTCCCATACATCAGAAGAAGTATTTGAATATTTTCATGAAGATTTAACTATTGCAATTATTTTAAATCCATGCGGGAATATCTTTCCGATTTTAAATGAGGCAAAAATGGTTGATGATGTTGTTAAATTTATAAAAAAGACACACGAAAACCAAGTGTTAAATAGTATTTTAAGTTCAGCAATTGATGCTGATCGTATGGATTATTTGATCCGCGATTCATATTTTTCAGGTGTTGTTTATGGCCAATTTGATGTTAGAAGGCTACTTAAACACGTTAATGCTGATGATGAAAAACTAATTTTTCCACAAGCAGCTATTCACACAATTGAAGATTTTATTTTCTCAAGATATCATATGTTTAATCAAGTTTATTTAAATGAAAAAACATTATTGTTTGAACAAATCTTAAAACAGTTATTATTTAGAGTTAAAGTTTTAGAAGACACAGATTATCTGTTCCATACAAATATCAATTTACTAATGCCGTTTTTCAAAAAGGAATTTTCAATTTCCCAGTTTTTAGAACTTGATGATTATAAGCTTTTAGGAATTATTGATAAATTACAATATGAAATAGATCCATTTATGGCATCACTTGCAAAAGCGTTTATGACACAAGCAAATGTTTCAGTTGATAAACCACGTTTAAAACAAAATCAAGGATTAATTGAAATCGTTGTGCCAAGTCATGAGAAAAAACTTTTACGAGAACATGAAGATATTTATATTCAACTTGAAGATAAATCAATCGAGCCAATTCAAAAAGTTTCACCATTAATCGAATTTTCGTTAAAAGAAGTTAAAATAAAATCACGAGAGTTGAGGTGTTTTGTCGTATATGAACAAAAGTAAACTTGCTGTAAGCATTCAAAGTGAAATTCAAAATGAACATTATAATTTAATTGCAACTTTTAATGAAACCTCATTCATTTATAAAGAACCGACTACTAAAACATATGTAAATGTAAATTACGATTTACAAAAAAAAATTGTTAGCATCGAGAAAACAGGTGTTTATAATTTTACAATTTGCCATGATAAAACTAAAATTGATAAAGTTGATGGAACGATTAAAACAGCTGAAGGAATTTTTAATGTTGACTTCACTGTTAAAACAGTTGATATTAAACTTGAACAATCAAAAATTGAAATATCATATATTACAAATGAAGTGTTAACAACTGTAATTTATGATTGGAGGAAAAAATGATCTTTACAAAATTAAAACAAACAATCGAACAAAATATTTTAGAAATAATCAGACAGGAGTTTGAAGTTGACACAGATGCCGAACTAAGCTTTGAGTTAGAAATTCCTGCGGAATGTAAAAATGGTCATTTTGCGACAAATGCTGCGATGAAGTTAACTAAAGTTCTACGTAAAAACCCGCGTGAAATTGCGACAACAATTGTTGAGAAATACGTGACAGCGGGAACTGAGATTGAACGTATTGAAATTGCTGGTCCTGGTTTTATTAATTTTTATTTAAATGATGACTTTTTCAAAAGCATTGTTGAAGAAATAAACGCGACATGTAGCTTTCAATTTGAATCAACCGATGCTAATCGCTATCTAATTGAATATGTTTCAGCTAATCCGACAGGTGATTTGCATTTAGGTCATGCACGAAATGCAATTTATGGAGATGCTTTAGCTAAAGTAATGAAAAAAAGTGGAATAGATGTAAAAACTGAATATTATATTAATGATGCAGGTAATCAAATTAATAATTTAGGATATTCGGTTAAATACTATTACTTAGAAAATTTAGGTATTGCTAGTGAGTTTCCTGAAGATGGCTATCGAGGAGTTGAAATTCAGGCAATTGGAAAAGAACTTGCTACTAACTACGGAACCTCAAAAGTGGATGAAGATGTTAGTTTCTTCAATGAATTATCAGTTAAAATTAATTTGGCAAACATTGAAAAAATATTAACGAGTTTAAATGTTCATTTTGATAGTTGGTTTAGTGAAAAAACGTTATTAGCTGATAATCAGTTAGAGCATATGCTTGACGAACTAAAAAAACATGATGCATTATTTGAAGAAGATGGTGCACTATGGCTTAAGTCGACAGACTATTATGATGATAAAGATCGAGTACTAGTAAAAAGTGATGGTAGCTTAACATACTTAGCTCCGGATATTATTTATCATTTAGGAAAGTTTGAACGTGGACATGATATCTTAATTGATGTTTGGGGTGGAGATCACCACGGATACGTTGCCCGAATGAAATCAGCAATTAAAGCGTTAGGATATGAAGCTGAAAACTTTGAAGTGGTCTTATTGCAAATGATAAGTATTTTAGAAAATAATCAAGCAGTAAAAATGTCTAAACGTGCGGGAACATCAGTTAGAATTATTGATTTCTTAGAAGAAATTGACCCAGATGTACTTCGTTATTTCTTTGTTGCGAAAAATCCTGATACACAACTTGACTTTGATATTGCTGTTGCGAAAAAACAATCAAATGACAATCCCGTGTATTATATTCAATACGCACACGCTCGTATTTGTTCGCTATTAGAAACGGCAGTTGAACAAAATATTGAATTTTCTGCTGGAAAAATAACTGCTCCGCTAAGTGAATTAGAACAAGAACTTGTTAGTCAACTTGGGAGATATGAGTTAACAATAAATTCGGCAGCTACCAAGCGATTACCACACATTTTAGCCAATTATCTATACGACATTGCTGCACTTTATCACAAATATTATAACAATGAACGAGTTTTTGGTGAAGATAAAAATGAAACAATTAAAAAGATTATTATTGCTAAAGCAATCAAAACAGTTATTCATGATGGACTATGGACATTAGGAATTGAAGCAAAACACAAAATGTAAGTACAAATCGTACAAAGAATGGAGAAAATTATGAAGAGCATAATCGAAACTACTATTGATATTTTAAAAGAAAAACAAGAACCAATTGGAATTCAAGACTTAATAAAAGAAATTAATCCAGGACACTTTACAACTGATGATATAAATATGAATATGTCAATTGTATATTCAGAACTAATTTCTGATGGACGTTTCATTTTAGTATCAGGAATGTGGGATTTAAAAGATAATTATACGTTAGCTGAAATTGCTAAACATAAATCATTAGAATTTTCACTTGAAGATGAACTAGATGAGTTAATGGCACTTGCTGATGAAGATGAAGATGAAATTACACGTAAAATCATTTTATCAGATGAAGAAGATTTATTCGAAGCCGATGCAATTGATTTAGATGAAATTGATGAAGAAGATGATATTATTGAAGATGAAGATGATGATTTTATCGATCCACTTGATATTGAAGATGACTTAGACGAAGACTTAGATGAAATCTTTGAAGGGACATTAGAAGATACCGATGAAGAATTGTAATATTGTTTTATTTGAACCAAAAATGGCTGGAAATGTTGCAAATATCGTTAGAACGGCAGTGGCAACTAATGCAAGTTTACATATTATTGAGCCGATTCCGTTTGATATTACTCGTGATCATCCTCAACTTAAACGTGCATCAGCAAATTATATGGAGCTTGTAGATTTACATATGCACGCAAATTTTGATAAGTTTCTTGAAAAAGCGGCAGGTGCTAAAATATTTTTTCTGACAAGATATGGAATTAATACTTATGATCAGACAAATTATCCAATTTCACAAGCGCAAGAACTATTGGAAGATGTTTATTTAGTGTTTGGAAGTGAAGATGCAGGAATTCCACAAGAAATTTTACAAAAGTATGTTGACAATACATTTAGAATCCCAATGAAGAGTGAAATGCGTTCAATCAATTTAGCTAATTGCGTAGCATTAGTAACTTTTGATTTGATGCGTCAAATTAATTTTCAAGGATTAGAAAATAGTGAACCATTTAAAAAAGATTATTTAAAAAAAGGAGAACAAAAGTGAACGAAAACCTCAGTGACATCCCGACGTTGCTTATAATATTATTTATCTTACTAATTGCAACCGCAATTTTTGCAGGTCTAGAAATGGCGATTTCTTCAGTAAATCGAATTAGAATAAAAACAAGAGCTGAAAATGGTGATATAAAAGCCGAAAAAATTTTAGAAATAATTAGTGATTACGATCGCAGTATTACAACTGTGATTGTTGTTAATAATTTAATAAATATTATTTTACCAACATTATCATCAATAATTTTTCTTGGGATTTTCTTCTCAAACCCAGCTTTAGGATTAACTGTTTCAACTGTGTTTATGTCGGTTATTCTCTTAATATTTGGTGAGATCGTTCCAAAAATATACTGTAAAGAACATGCAGAAAGTGTGCTTAACTCAACAGTCTATTTAATTATTTTCATCAAAAAAATCTTTTTCCCGATAGTCATTTTCTTTACTTATACAACAAGTTTAGTAAAAAAATTACTAGTTAATAAATCAAAAGATAATAGCTTAGCTGTAGAAATTGAAGACGAGATACTAACAATTATTGAAGAAAGCTCACAAGATGGAACAATTAATGAAGAAGAAGGTGAATTAATTAGAAATGCGATTGAATTTAATGACATTCGTGTAGCTGAAATTTTGCAACCTAAAGATAAAATGGTAATGATCAATGTGACTGAAACTCATGCAAATATTTATAACATTTTATGTCAAGAACGTTATTCACGAATTCCGATTTTTGAAGAACGCGAAGAAAATATTATTGGAATAATTTCTGAACGAGACTTTTTGTTTAGATATGCAAATGATGAAAAATTTAATATTCAAGATATTGCTCGTGAAGTTGTGTTTGTACCAGATACACTTAAAATTTCGCGATTAATGTACAAAATGCAAAAAGAACACTTACAAATGGTTATGGTTGTTGATGAACGTGGAACAGTACAAGGATTAATTACACTTGAAGATATAATTGAAGAATTAGTTGGGGATATTTGGGATGAACACGATGATGTTGTACTTGAATACCATAAAATAAATGAAACAACATTTGAAGTGATTGGTGACATGAATTTGAATGAGTTCAATGACTTATTTGAAATTAAAGATGTTGAAGCTGAAACCGAAGAATCAACAATTGCAGGTTATATTTTAGAACTTGCAGAAAAAATACCTGACTTACACGAAAAATTTGAAGATGACCATTTCGTTTATACAATCATTGAAGTTACAGGGAAGAAAATTGAAAAAATTTTAGTAGAATTAAAAGAAAAGGAGGTTACAACTGATGAATAATTGCTATCAAACCGTAATCGGTGGGAAAAATGTGGAGATTGAATTAAATAAATTTGCTAAACAAGCAGATGGTTCATTATTGCTTACGTATGGTGAAACAGTATTATTAGCAACGGTTGTGGAAAAGAAATTGGAACAATCAAAAGGTTTCTTTCCACTTGTTGTAAACTATGAAGAAAAGATGTACGCAACGGGGAAAATTCCAGGAAGTTATGGAAGACGTGAAGGAAGACCAACTGATAACGCAATTCTTGCATGTCGACTTATTGATCGACCATTAAGACCGTTGTTTCCAGATGGTTATGACAATGAAGTTCAAGTAGTAGTAACAGTTTTAGGACATGATCCTGATCATGAGCCAGAAATAATGGCAATAAATGCTGCTTCGATTGCACTTGGATTAGCAGCTGAAATTCCATTTGAAGGACCAGTTGCTGGTGTGCATATTGGACTAATTGATGGTGAGTTTATCATTAACCCAACACTTGAACAAAAAGAACAATCAGAACTTGAACTTAGAATTGCGGGTACGAACAATGCAATCAACATGGTTGAAGCTAAAGCAAATGAATTATCAGAAGAAGTTGTACTTGATGCAATAATGTTTGGTTTTGAAGAAATTAAACGAATAAATACTTGGCAAACAGCTATTTTCACCGATCAAAATATTGAAAAAGTTCCATATATTAAGTCAGTTGATGAAGAATTCGAAACACTTTATTTGGACTTGAAGACAGCTTATTTTGCTGAATTTCAAACAATTGTTAAAGATATAGATCGTCACACTCGACATGAGAAAATGACAAATTTTATTGATGAAGTTAAACAAAAGTTTGAAGAAGAACAACACGAGGTTGTGGAAAAAGTCTTTGATAAATTATATAAAGAAGAATTTATTCGTTTGATTGCTCAAGAAAAATACCGTCTTGATGGTCGAAAAATTGCGGAAATTCGTCCACTTGCGAGTGAAGTTGAACTAATTACAAGAGTTCACGGAACAGCATTATTTACTCGTGGAGAAACGCAAGCACTTGCAGCAGTTACGCTTGGAACAGAGCATGATG
>JBOFGK010000034.1:0-167953 GCA_051649085.1 Mycoplasmatales bacterium
TTCTTGTCTCCCAAAATGAGACTCAATATACTAATTTCATTATTTTAAAGCTCAAAATGAACTTTCCGAATTACCGAGTAATTATTATTCCTATTTGGAAATTTCTTGAACACCAAAACTACTACTTGAAAAAACCAAACTTGTACACAACTACTCCAATTGAAGGAGTACGTACCTTACCTGTTCGTGATCGAAAATCAAACTATTCAACTCTTACTTTAGTTTAAAAATGAAAAAAGCCTAGATAACTAGGCCTCTTCTTTTTTCTCATCGATTAAGTTGGTTGTTTCTTTAAAAATTGAAGATAGTGAGGCAATATTCCCTAAATCTGACGGAATAATTAATTTTGTACTTTTTCCTTCACCAATCTTTGTTAAGGCTTCAAATCCTTTTAGTTTTAAGACATTTTCACATGGTTGTGAATTATTCAGTAAATCAAGTGATTTTGCATGGGCCTCTTGCACTTTTAATAACGCTAATGCTTCTCCTTCTGCCAGTAAAATTGATTCTTGTTTTTTGGCTTCAGCACGTAAAATTGTTGCTTGCTTCATCCCCTCGGCTTCAGTAATTTCTTTAGTCTTATTTCCTTCAGCAATTAGAATTTTTTCACGTTTTTCACGTTCTGCACGCATTTGTTTTTCCATTGCTTGCTGAATATCTTGTGGTGGAATAATGTTTTTCACCTCAACACGTGTCACTTTTAATCCCCAAGCATCCGTTGCTTCATCTAACGTAATACGAATCTTCGTATTGATTACGTCACGAGATGTAAGTGTTGAATCAAGTTCTAAGTCTCCAATAATATTTCTCAGAGTTGTTGCCGTTAAATTTTCTAATGCTGACATTGGATTTCCAACTCCATAACAATATTTTACTGGATCTACAATCATTACAAAGATAACCGTATCAATTCTCATTGTAACATTATCTTTTGTAATTACTGGCTGTGGTTCAAAATTAATTACTTGTTCTCTGATATCAAGTTTTCTTGCAACTCGATCAACAAACGGAACAATGTATTGTAACCCTGATGATAATGTAGTCTTATAGCTACCAAACCTTTCAACAATATAAACATTTGATTGTGAAATAACTTTGATACTTGAAAAAATTAAAATTAATGCAAACAAGACTAACACTGCTAATAGTATTAAAACGAACATTTTTTCTCCTTTTTATTTGTTTTTTATTCTTCTACTTTTTCAACTTTTAAATGTGATCCTCTTAACTTTACAACTCGAACTTTTGTTCCTTTTTTTAACTTTATACCTAATGTATCTACTCTCCAAATAACACCATTTATTTTAATTTCCGAATTAAATTCGTCATCGGTATCTTCAACTAAGAAAGTAGTTTTTCCAATTAATTCATCACTTCCAGTATTTATTACTTTGTTTTGCTTATGCATTTTTTCAACAAAATAACTTCGAAGACAGGCAATAGATAAACAACTTGCTAAAAATCCCACAACAAATATTATAAAATAATTATCTGTAAAGAAGGATACTAGTCCCGCGACTAAAAAACCAAAAGCAATAAAAATCGCAAAGATTCCCGTTGTAAAAATTTCTAGTATTGCAAAAACTAATGCGATAATAATATATATCATTTCACTCCTTTAATAATATTATATCAAATAAACTTACTTTTCGTATGAAAACACTTTTTTTATTGTTATTAAAAATATACTACAAGTTCTCCTCTTTCAGACGTTTTCCAAATTCCAATTTTTCTCTCCTCTAAACGTCTAACAACTTCTGGTGCAGGATGCCCGTACCTATTTGTTTTCCCAACACTTATTACTGCAATCTTTGGATTTACTTTTTTTATGAACTCTTCTGTTGATGAGGTTTTCGAGCCATGATGTCCAACTTTCAAAACATCACTTTCCAGTTGATTTTGATAGTTACTTACAAGTGTCTTTTCAATTTCTGCCTCGATATCACCTGTTAATAATATTCGTTTTTTCCCAAAATCAAATTGTAAAACTAGCGATTCATTATTAGGGTTTTCAGCTGTTTGACATGGACTAAGTACATCGAATTTTAAAGTTGCTACTTTTAAACTTTGTCCACAACTAAGTTCTTCACTTCTAAAAGTTGTCCATATCTCTTGTTTTGTAGGTGGGCGATAAACTTTTTTTACTTTATAATTTCGAATAATGAACTCTGTATTCCCATTATGATCCTCATGCATATGAGTAATTATTAGTGCATCAATTTCTCTAATCGCTTTTGCTTTTAAAACACTTGCTAATTCCGTTTGTTCTTTTTGTGAACCCGTATCAATTACAATTGTATATTTAGGAAATACACTTTGAATTATTGTTAAATCTCCTTGGCCAATATCAACAAATGAGATCACGCTTCTAAGATTGCTTGGAAACAAAATAATTATTACACTTAGTAGTACATAGCTTGTTATTTTCGAACTATATGCTCGATGTTCCAATAATTTCTTACCAATTTTAAATAGTAAATAACACAACACCAAGCCCTTAACATAATTAATTTGTCCGACATTTATCGTTAATCCATTAAATAATTCTGAAGCTTTTGTAAGGCAAACAATCATAAAGTAAAAGAAACTGTCAAATAAATTAGTAATCAATGAAACATTTATTAGTGTAAATAAAATTGCAAGTGGTGTCATCACAATTGTTACTACTGGAACAATCAAATAATTTGCAACTGCCGTTAATATATTCATAGTTGATGTACTATTTGTCGTAAAAATGATCGTACTAATCCAAATCAAAACTGATACTTCAAATGTTGATAATTTAATTTTAAAATTTATAAATCCATATAATATGATACTTATTAGGAAACTTAATTGAAAGCCAAAATTAAGTATATAGAACGGATTTATCAGTAAAAGTCCATATAAAATTGTCAATAAAATTTTCAAACGAGAAACATTTGGTAAACATATAACACAAATTTCTGTAAGTATCACCCTAATCGCTCCAATTGCAAAACCGACAAAAATTAAATATAGTGGTAAACACACTAACAAAATTTTATCAATTGTTGGTAACGAAATGTTTAATCGCGAAAAGATTACTCTGAAGAAGATTATTAAAAAACTAATATGTGTTCCCGAAATTGAAAATAAATGAATAATACCAACTTGAGCATACAATTGATTCTCATTTTTCGAAAGTTCATTATTTCCATATACAAGTGCATTTATGTAGTTTGCACTTTTTAAATATTTTTTTTCATTTAAATCAATTAAATTTAAACGAATATTAGCTAACCTTTCAATTAAATTTGGCTGAGAAATAATTTTAATAACTCTTATTTGAATTTCTGTCGTAATCTCTCGACTCAATAAATATTTTTCGTAATCAAAGCTCCCTAAGTTTTTTCGTTTATTTTCTATTTTCGTTTGTTTTTCTACAACCCCATGAATTATATCTCCATAAGCAATTGGTTTTAATTTAGAAACTGTTACTTTAACCATTTTACCTTTGATATTTGCTTCAAATGATTGATTAAATTCACTAACTTTAATATTTCTTATCACTCGAATTACTAACTTGCTTTCTTTATGGATTTGAAATGCTAATCGATCGGATTGTTCACTTTTAAGCTCAAGATTTTGAACACTTAAAACCACTCTAAGAAACAAAAGATTTAGTAACAATAGACCAACAAAAATTGGCTTTCTGTGCTGTTTAAATATTAATTGCAATTGCATTTTCATACAGTAATTGCATCTTTCAACTTTTCAAATGTACTTTCCCCAAAACCACTAACATTTTTTAAATCGTCTATTGTTTGAAAATTACCTGATTTTTCTCGATACTCAATAATCGCTTTTGCTCTACCTTCACCAATTCCTGGTAATGTCATTAATTCAAGTTCTGTTGCTGTATTTAAATTTACAATCTGAACACCTTCTTCTGTTTGATTTACTAAAGAACTTGTACATTCTTCCTCACTTCTCGGTATAATTATCTTTTGCTCATCTTTAAGCAATTGAGCTAAATTAACACAAATTTCATTTGCCCCCTTAAAGCCACCAGCAAGCTCAATAATATCTTTTATTCGTTTACCATTTTCTAGTTCATATACTCCTGGTTTGGTGATTGCTCCTTTCACATCAATCACAATTTTCACGAGTTTGGTTTTTTCCACAGTTGTAGCCGCTGTTTTTGCATGTTCTGAAACTTGATCATTTTCAACTATCGTTGCTGGTTGACTAAAGGTACTATACAGAAAATAACCTAAAATTACAATTGTTATTCCAATCGCAACAATATTTTCTTGTATTTTTTCTTTTAAATACCCCATAAATATATTATTACCCAAAACTCAAAAAAAACTTACATTTTTCTGAAAATTAAAAAAATGTCTTTTTACATTTCATTTTTAAACTACTTTTCGATGTTAGTAATTTTATAGATTAGTATAATAATGATAGCATTCGTTCTTAACTGCTAAAAAATCAAGATGTTTAAATATCCACTTTACAGATTGAACCTTACATAAATTTTCATATGCTTTTTCTTGAACATAATATTAAAAATTAAATCATCTTACACTATACTGAATGAATAAATGATGCATGTTAGGACATTTTTATTTTTGATATAATCGGAGATTATCAGTATTATTTGATACAAAACTATAAATAATATTGAAATTTATGCTATTTTATGCTATAATAGGGTCCAACCAAGGTACAAACGTTTCCATCTATTGGTTGGGGTTTATTTAAAAAAAATCTATTAGGAGGACATATGAAAAAAATTTTTAAAACAATTCTGCTTTTTTTGATTGTTTTTACAACTGCTGGGACATCATTTTCAGCTGCTGTAGTACAAAAAGACACAAACAATCAAGTGCCGGAAGCAAAAGAATTACTAATTAATGGGAAAAAGATAATTGTACCAGATTTTGTGGAAACAAATGATATAACTAATATTGATGACATACGTTCAATTAGCGCAGAAAATGAATTTGATTTAACGACATTAGAAACTCAAACGAAAGTGATTGAGCTTCCAAATGGAGAATTCGGATCTTTGACTATATCACCAACGGTTTCAAGAGATTCTCGAGCATCTACTAATATTTCAAATGGAACATCATATTTTGATGTATATTGGTATGGTGGAGTAATTAATTTTGGATATAAAATTATAGTCTCGAATCCATCGTCAGGAGCAACAACGATAACTTCATACTACAATGAGTGGTATACAACAATTGGTGCTTCAGTTTCTGGAGAATCTTTCACTAGAAGTAGTGATCGTACAAAAGTTGTCTATAAACTAAATGTAAATCAAACTTCTTTTATTTCATATACTTATAAGTTAAACGCATCGGTATCAGGTAATACTTTAACAACATCGGTGACTTTTTAATGGTAAATATATATCCAATCTTAGTAGCGTTTATATTAATTATTGTTGTAGGAGCAATTGTTTATAAGTTTATACAATTGTCAAAAAGAAAAAAACAAAAAAACAATTTAAAGTAATCATCTTTCAAAAGTATGAAGTTTTCTATAATTTATTATAAAAAGTTCAACTAGAAATTCCAATTTAATTATTAAAAAGGAATTCATACTTCTTATAATTTTATATTATATTAACCTATCATTACTTTTATTTGATACAAAACTATAAATAATATTACTATTTATACTGTTTTATGCTATAATAGGGCCCAATCAAAGTGAAACGTTTCTATTTGTTGGTTGGGGTTTATTTAAAAAAAAGTCTATTAGGAGAAAAAATGGAAAATATCTTTGCTTTACTATTTCCAATTACAATACTTGCTATTCTAGTGGCAATTATTTATTCAATTATAAAATTTATAATAAGCAAAAGAAAAACAATGTAAAGTAATTTCCTTTCAAAAATATGCAATTTTCTATAATTTATTTATAAAAAGTTTAACTATAAATTAACTAACTGCTTTAGCAGTTAGTTTTTTTGTTCTAATCAAATTAATTTTTAAAGATGCATTCACGCTTCTTATCGTTTTATGTTGCATTTTAATGACCAATCTTTTTCAATTGTTCAACTAATATTTTATATTTACATAATCATTTCTCTACATACTCTTTTACTATTATTGAAAATAGCCTTGAATTGATCTGAAAACACCTTATTTTAACACATCTAGGCAAAATTCAGGTATAATAAGATTTGAAGGTTTAAATACAAATTAAAGAGTTATTTGTGATATTTATCTATGTTTTGATATTTAAACAAGTATTTAAAAAATGGAGAACAATGGCTAAAATTTATGGAACAATTATGGAACTTAATCCGTTTCATAATGGACATCAGTATTTTCTTGAACAATTTTTGAAGATTGCCAATGGTCAATCAACTGTAATTGTAATAAGTGGAAACTATGTTCAACGTGGGGAATTATCATGTCTATCCAAAACGACAAAAGCAAAAATCTTAACTGATTTAGGCATTGATTTAGTTTTAGAATTACCGTTTGTCTTTGCCAATCAAGGTGCTGACTATTTTGCATATCACGCTGTGAAAATTTTGCAATCAGTTGGTGTAACTGACTTAGTTTTTGGTTCAGAAACTGGGGATATTAATTTACTTAAAACAATGCAATATAATTTTCAATACAGTACTTATAAGCAAGGGAAAAATTCTAATTTAGGAGCCTTTCAAGCAAATGATATTTTAGGTATTAGTTATTTAAAAGCAGTTGAAAAACTTAAGGCATCAATTGATGTTCATTTAGTCAAGCGTGTAAAGCCAAGTGAAAATATTACAAGTGCTAGTGCAATTCGTAAATTGCATTTACAAAACCATGATATCACGCCTTTTTTACAAGCTGATGTTGAGGCAAATTTACTGGATACAAGTTTTGCAAATCAGACATTAATTTCAACAGCCTATCTTAATTTAACATATGCTTTAAACGCTCAATTGTCAATTAAACTAGCTGAAAATAATCAACTACTTAAGCGACTTTTAGAAATTTATTTAAAAAATCAGGATAAAGAGCAATTATTCGCAGCTTTTGAAATGCAAGAATCTTCAGGAATTTATAATTTAGCTACTTGGGCTGAGCTTGCAGCTGACAAAAATAATTCAAAATATAAATATCAAAGAATTTTACTTAATTTAGTTTTCCTCATCGAAGACCAAAATTATGATTCACCTTATTTACGTCCACTTGCTTTTTCACCAGCAGGACAAAAATTACTTAAAGGACAAGCTGTTATTTTAAGTTTAAAGCACACAACAAATAACCCAGTTGTCGATGTTGAACTTAGAGCAACAGCACTTTACAATTTATTAGTTATCGACTATTCAAATCAGCAAACTAACATGTTTCAAGCAAAAATCAATGAACTTTTACCACCACAAAAAAGATAAAAAATTTAACTTAAAACATTTATTGAGACTTTAAAAAGTAAGGAGCTTAACGCCGCTTACTTTTTTTGTCATCATTAACAATTTTTTGATATTTATCGAGCTTTCCTGTCAAACTAAAAGTACATAATAAACTTAAAATAAGCATGAATTTCATTGGTTAAAGTTGTTTTGAAGTAAACATAAATAATTATTAATATAATATGATATAATTATTACAAAATAGCAATTAATGGACCATAATTATGAATACAAAAGAGGGGTAATGGAAAAAAATAACGTATATGAAACAAAGAGCTTAAACAAACTTATAATGTACTTTGCAATTCCTGCAATAATCGCATTAATAATGGAATTATTAACATCAGTTGTAGATACGATATTCGCAGCGCAGATTGGAATAGAAAGTGCAGATTCATTAGCTGCAATGGGGTTAATAAGCCCGATCCTTGGATTATTTATAGCATTACAAACCTTATTTGCTGCATCCACTGGAATAATGATCGCAAAATATCTTCATAATAAACGAAAGCTAAATATAAATCTAATGACTGGTACAATTATGAGTATTTTACTTTCAACAATAGTATCATTATTATTTTATATATTTATTGATCAAATAATCACAAACCTAAATGCATCGGAAGCTGTTTTCATTCAAGCAAAAAAATTCTTAACAATCCAACTAATAAGTAATATATTTAGTTCAATTGGATACACATTAACTAGCGCAATACGAGCAATCGGAAAGCCACGACAAGAGTTAATAATAATTACATTGGCAATTGTTATTAATATCGTTTTAAATGCAATTTTCGTATTCGGTTTTAAATTTGGAATACAAGGAATTGCAACCTCAACTTTAATTAGCGAAATCGTAGCTGCCCTTATATCAGTTATTTACATAAGCAAAACCAACTATGTAGAACTAAAAACAAAATATTCATTAAAAACATTTATTAAAACAGCATATGCACTATTTAAAATTGGGTTTGCCCAAACTGTATTTCAGTCGCTTGCTAGTGCAACCGGATTCATAATAAATGATAGTTTAATCACACTTGGTGGGGCTGCTTACTTAGCAGCATTTAATGTTGTTCAGAAAATATATATGTTATTAATAATGCCAATCATTGGACTTTCCAATGCCAATCAAACAATAATAGCATACTTTAATAAAGACAAAGCAAAACAAAATAAAATCATCAGAAAAACAGTTTTATATGCGATAACATACGGAATAGTTATCGTAGTAGCAAACTACTTTTACAACGATATTTTATTCGCACTATTTAAATCAACCCAAGATATATATGAACTAACATTATCAATTAGCACAATAATATTTTTTACATTGCCACTTGTAGGAATAATATATCCAGTAATAACGTACTTACAAGTAACAAACTATGAAATGACATCAGTATTTTTAGGATTAACAAGACAAATTTTTGCAATTGTTCCGCTTGTAATATTGATTCCAATTATAAATGAAAAATTAATGTTAATTCCTGATAATACTATGTCCATATTTTTCGCAATTCCAATCGCAGATATAATTTCAACAATTGTTGCATTAATAATCATGATGACAATCGCCAAAAAACATGCATTAAGAAAGGATTAATTAGAAAATTATTATTTACTTCAGACTAATTAAAAAAATTAAACTTTGCCTTGAATAAAAAATTGTATGTGTTTATAGTTATAATATTTAATTAATTTGTTACAATTAAATTGTAATTCGAAAGGAGATTTTAAATGGATATCATCCCGATTATTATAACAGCAATTTTATCGTTCTTTATGTCTTTAGCTGACACCTTTTTAATATTCTTTCCACCCGCAACAATAACAATCGGAGGAATAATTGGGCTTTCAGACTTAAACATAATCACAATTTTTATAAGTGGCTTTTTTATAGCACTTGGAAATGTGACAGCCATATTTATTTTTAGAACGATAGGATATAAGTTCTTAAAAGTAGAAAAATTTAATCGATTCAAAAAATGGCAAAAAAAAATCTCTTACATAATTGATAACTTTGGTTACTATCCGATTATGGGGTTTTCTGCAACAACAATGAATGTAGTGTTATCAACAACATTTTTATTTGCAAAAGAAGTAAATTATCCTAAATATTTATTTTATGCAGTAATCGGACGAACAACTATATTATCTTTTTGTGTCGTATTCTTTGGAATTACAAGTGATATAAAATGGCAGTATATGAACATAGTAATAATTCTATATATAATAATTTTCACATACATTTTGATAAAAGTTATTTTAGATAGAAAAAATATAAAATATGTTTTTAAAAACTTAAAAATAATTAAATAAGGAGAAAAGTGAAAAAAACTCTAACAACAGCACAAGGAAATCCTGTACTAAACGACAACCAATCAATTTCAACAGGAGAAAAAGAAGGATATGTAGTAATGCAAGATGTGTATTTAATGGAAAAATTAGCACACTTTAACCGTGAGCGTATTCCAGAACGTGTCGTACATGCAAAAGGAAGCGGTGCATACGGTGAATTTACCGTAACAAATGACGACTTGAAAAAATACACAAGAGCAGATTTCTTATCAGAAAAAGGTAAAAAAACAAAAGTGTTTTTACGATTCTCAACCGTTGGAGGAGAAAAAGGATCATCAGATTCTGCACGTGATCCACGTGGATTTGCCTTAAAATTCTACACGGAAAAAGGAAACTATGACTTAGTAGGTAATAATACACCGATCTTCTTTATTCGTGATGCAATGAAGTTTCCTGATTTAATTCACACTCAAAAAAGAGATCCGCAAACAAACTTAAAAGATGCAGATATGTTTTGGGACTTCTTCTCATTAACACCAGAATCAATCCATCAAGTAACAATTTTATTTAGTGATCGTGGAATACCAAAAAGTTATCGTCATATGAATGGATATTCATCACATACATACATGTGGTATAATGAAGAAAATGAGTATGTATGGATCAAACTTCACTTTAAAACAAATCAAAAAATAGAAAATTTAACACAAGAAGAGGCAGATATTTTATCAGGAACTGATCCAGATCATGCAACACGTGATCTTTACAATGCAATTGCAAATAATCTATTCCCTAGTTGGACAGTTTATGTACAAATAATGACTCAAGAACAAGCAAAAGAATATGAATTTGACCCATTTGATATTACAAAAGTATGGTACCAAAAAGACTTCCCACTAATGGAGATTGGACATTTAGAATTAAATGAAAATCCAGAAAACTTCTTTGCAGAAACTGAACAAGTAGCTTTATCTCCAAGTAACTTTGTAGATGGAATAGGACCATCACCAGATAAATTACTACAAGGACGTTTATTTGCATATGCAGATGCACAAAGATATCGCCTAGGAGCAAACCACTCTCAAATTCCAGTAAACAAACCTAAAAATGATGTACAAACAACTCAAAGAGATGGATCAATGGCAATAAACAATGGATCGAATAATCCTAACTATACTCCAAACTCTACAGAAATTAATCAGCCAAGCGAAGGATTTACGCCTCCAGCAATTGAAGTTCAAGCTGTTCTAGATCGTCATATCAGACCAATTGAAGATGCTGACTTTATCCAAGCAGGTAAATTGTATGAAGAGGTCCTTAGTGAAGAAGAAAAAACAAGATTAACAAACAACATTGCTTCACATCTAAAGGATGCAAAATTACATATTCAATTAAGACAAACGGCATTATTCTATAAAGCAAGTAGTGACTATGGAACAAGAGTTGCTAAACTACTTGATTTAGATGTAGATCAAATAAAACAATTAGCACTAATGACACAAGAAGAAAGAATTAATGCTACTAAATAAGCACTAAATTTTAATTAAATATACTTCAATAAAAGAAAACTTTAAATTTCAAATAACTGAAATTTAAAGTTTTTATATATAATTTAATAGACTTTTATGTTTGAGCTATCCAAAAACATATTTCAAGCATAATTATTGACTGAATTCTGACCACGTTTTTCTAATTTCAGCATTTTTCAAGATCTTATTTAGCTCTTCAACTACTATCTTTTGATTAGTTGTATTTGAAATTGGTTGTCCATTCTCAAGCTTCATTGTTGAGTTTCCATAGCCAATTGGAAAACTTTTATCAACCCCATTTAAAGGCTTTTTTTCAGTCATCATGAGAACAGTACTACCAACTTCTAAATTAATATCATCTTCTGAAAAAGTACATGTAAATTGATTTGAAGCATTTGCGGTTTGTCCTTTTTCTGTTTCTGATCCTAGACTTTGTTGAAATACTGAAGTTTTCACACATCCAGAACCCTTATAAATTTCAATCGTCTCATTTTCCGAAATATCCTTGTTTGTCGATTTTAAGACTGTTGCTTCATAGATTGTAAAAATGTCTCCCTGATCAACATATACACTTTTAGCTTTATTTATCTTTACAATAAATGTAGAATCAAAATAATTTTGTATTTTATTAATATCATTGAAATCAAAGATCAAGTCCAGACTTAATTTCATATTTGTGACAAGTTTTGGATCAAGTGCAAGTTTTGGATCATTTAGTGTTGCAATATAGTCATTTGTGTACTGTTTATTTACATCTTCTTTAACTACATTTGATTCTACTGTTGCTTTATTACTGTTTTGAATTCCAAAAACAACAGCAATTATTAGTATGAAAATACTACTATAAACTATTTTTTTCATCATACCCTTTCCTAATATTTATTTTTTATTGTTTTTTTGTCGTCAGTGCTTGGAACTGTCACTTTTCTTCCTGATCCTGCTTGACACATAATTGAATATGGGCTCGTGTTAAAATCCTTTAATCCAAGTACATGCCCAAATTCATGTGCAATAACCCCTTGTTTTGCTGCTCTTGAATATTTGTTTGCAACCATAAGATTTCCATAAATTGTAACATTAGTGTAAACCCAGTTACAATTATTAGGATTAAGATTACTTGTACAAGGTGCAAAAGTATATGAAGTACTTGCATTTGCATAACCATTCACGCTTGTACTATGATAAAAATCTGCTTGACTATCATTACGTATTCCTGTATTTTTTGCTGTAACACCAGATACAGATCCAGTCCATGACTTTACTGCATCATCTACAATACTCGTCCAACCACGCTTGGCTGCATCCGTTGATAATCCATAATATACTGGAAAACCACCAAGTAATTTTGCACTAAATGCAGGTGCTGCACTTAATGTTAATACAGGATTTAATACTATTACTAAAAATAAGATGATTATAATCTTTTTCATTTTTCCGTCTCCATTTATGGAATTGTTTGCAGCCCCATCTTTATATTATATCATTAAAAAGTCGTTTTTATTGTTTTTTAAATAATCTTTTCACATTCATTACGAACGATCACTTTCTTTGTTTTTCCCAAATGTGCTGATAATTAATTGGAGTGACTATAGACCAAAGCTTCGCTCAACCTATTCTAACACTTTTGGATTTGCCATTTATAATAACATAATAAACCACATTCAACATCACTTATTTATTATGGCAAAAATGTGATGAGTGTTACCTACTAAAAAACAATTACTGTCCGTGTAAGTCTAGAATTTTCCAAACTACCCCATATACATGGTATAATTTAGTTAAAGCAACATGTTTATACGTAAATGGAGGTTTACATGAATAAAGAAATTAGTAAACCGACTTCTAACCAAACAAAAAGCAAACCAAAAATGAAAACACCGAATGGTGAAATTAAAATATTGGCTCTTGGTGGTTTAGGTGAAGTTGGAAAAAACTGTTATGTGATAGATTATAAAGACGAAATATATGTTATCGACTATGGGGTAATGTTCCCTGATAAGGATCAATTGGGAATTGATTATATCTTACCAAATTATGAATATCTATTGAAAAATCAACATCGAATTAAAGGATTGTTTATTACACATGGACACGAAGATCATATTGGGGGAATACCCTTCCTATTACGCAAAGTTAAAATACCAAAAATCTATGCACCTAAAACTGCTAAATTAATGATTGAAAAAAAATTAAAAGAAGCAAAAATTAAAATTGAGATTACAGAAATACACGATAATTCTATTCTTGACTTTGGAACACTTACAATTGAGTCATTTAGACAAACCCACAGTATTCCAGATTCATTAGGGTTTTTCATTGGGACACCTGATGGTAATTTAGTAACTACAGGGGATTTCAAAGTTGACTTTTCTCCACCCGGACAAAAAGCAGCCGACTTCCAAAAAATGGTTGAAATTGCCAAGCGTGGAGTAATGTGTTTAATGTCTGATAGTACAAACGCACAAACACCAGGTTTTAGTTTATCAGAAAAAACTGTAGGTAACAATCTTAAAACTCTAATTGCAGAATCAACTGGAAGAATTTTATTTACTACGTTTGCATCAAACATTAATCGTGTTCAACAAATTATTGAGGGTGCATTAGAAAACGATCGAAAAATTTGTGTTATTGGACGTTCACTTGTAAATGCCTTAGATACAGGATCAAAAACAAAATATATTAAGGTGACTAAAAAAGATTTAATTGAACCAAAAATGATTAAGTCATTACCTGCTGATAAAGTTTGTATTATTTGTACAGGTTCACAAGGGGAAAGTTTAGCTGCCCTTGCACGTATTGCTGGTAATTTAAATCCTCATTTTACGCTTAGTGAAAATGATACTGTTGTTTTTGCTTCTAATCCAATTCCTGGTAACAACTATCAAATTGGAAAAGTTATTGATATTTTACACCAAAGAAATTGTAAAATTATTCGTAACTCTGATGTCTTTAAAACACATGCTTCTGGACATGCATCTCAGGAAGAACAAAAGCTGTTAATCACTTTATTTCAACCGGAATTTTTCGCACCTATTCACGGTACATACAATATGCAAGTTGCTCACAAAAAGACTGCAATACAATTAGGTGTTCCGGAAGAAAAATGTTTATTAATTGACAACGGAGATTGTCTTTCTTTCAATAACCGAAAACCTAGTATTTCTCGTCGTTATGCACCAGGAAATAGTATGTATGTGAGTGGAAACAACATTAATGTTTCGCTTTCTGAATCGTCAATGGATAAGTTAGCAAGTGATGGAATTATGGTGTTTGTTGCAACTTATAACCAAAACCGTAAGCTTATTACATTCCCTCAAATTACAACTCGTGGTTTCATTGTAATTAACGAATCATTAAATTTATTACGTGCCTTTCAAACAGAGTTTACTCGTTTATTTAATTCAAATTCAAAACTAGAAGATGAAGAATTACAATTACTTTTAAATTCCCAAATGAGTAGCTTTATCTTTAAGAAAACAGGTAAAATTCCTTTAGTTTCTACAAATTTAATTCAATATGATCACAAATTTGTAAATACACTTCAACCAGAAGAAGTTCAAAATCAAACACCTGTAATACCAAAGAAAGTTAAACCTAAACTTGTAACACCAAAAACAGTTGGTGCAATCAAAAAGAATTCGAAGCCTAAGTCAGCACAAAAACCACACAACAAATCCGAAGGAAAAAAACCAAATCAGAAACCAAAACAAGCAAAAAATACTGATAAAAAGCTAGAGCAACAAAATTAAAAAATTTAAAGTGTCTAATGACACTTTTTTTAAACAACAAATTTATGTAAAAGAAAAATACCAAAACAAATATTATTTAGTTATAATATGAATATAATAAATTTAAGGAGAATTATGCTATTTTTTCTAGACGTTGATAACACTATTTTAGAACATACAAGTTCCTATTCAAACAACACTGAAGGACGAATTCATAATATTTTTGGTCATGACCCGGTTACGAATGAAGAAGCAATTAAATTAATGTATGAAGGATCGATTTGTTCTGATTCCAAAGTAATCAAAGAACTGTTAATTAATCAAGATAATTTTTATGTTCTTACTAAAACAAATAATAAAATTTATGAAAAATATAAACGAATTCGTATTGCAAAATTACTTGGGATTACAGTTGAAGAACTTGAGAATCTATCGGATTCTAAAAATCGAAAAAAATATATTACAATTTTTGAAGATGAACCCAAACCAATTACTGTGAAAAAGATTTTTAATCTAACTACGCTTAAGGATTGTGTCTTAGTTGATGATTATTCTCAAAATATTATTGATTGGGAAACCGAATATGGGATTGGAATTAAATTTCACAATGAATATAATTCACCCCTTCATCCAACAGGTGGTTTAGTTATTTCCAATTTTAAATTACTTTCGCATAATATTCAAGAACAAAATGTCCAAGATTTAATTATTGGAACAACATTAATCTATTACTTTCAAAAATATCTTCCAAGTTATCCTCAAATCAATTTTTTAAATCTAATTCAAAATGATATTGAAAAACGCTTTGACCTAGAAAATCGTGTCTTTGAAAACACCAAAAATTCATTTACTGAATTTCTAACACAATACTATTATTTTATTTCTAAACATCAACCCCAAATTTTAGCTGATAGTTTCAAAAAGCATTATAACGAACATGTAAATTGTGTACTTGTAAATCCTTTTACTTATCAAGATTCAATGTTTACAAGTTTATTAGGTCATGATAATTTCTTAACAATTGGCTTTTCTTCCAAAGAGAAAACTCGTGTTGTTCGTGACATCTATATTTCTGTACCACAAACAACTTATTCCGACTATACTGATCAACAAGTTAGACGCTCAGTTAAACACTTATTACAACTATTAAATTTATACAAGAATAAGTAAAAAACTTAGTTTTTTAAATTTATTTGATATAATTAGTCTAAAGAAAATATCAAAGGAGAAATAAAATGGAAAAAACAGTATCTCAAGCAGTAAGTAGTCGCCATTCAATGCGTTACTTTGATCCAACAAAACAAGTTAATAAAGCAGATCAAGCAGTTATTTTAAATGCTGGTTTACATGCCCCAAATGGTTTTGGAGTTGAAGCATGGAAATTTATTGTCATTGATGGTGATCGTAGTGAGCTACAAAAAGTAGCATATGGTCAAGCACCTATCACTGATTGTTCTTTTGTTGTTGCAGCTCTTTACGTTAAATCAAAATACTTGGAAAGAAATCCTGACTTCTTTATTTCAAAACTAAAAAAAAGTGGTTTAAATGATGAGAAAATTGAACAATATTTACAAATGGTCATGCCAAACATTGATGGAAATTACTTTCGTGAACAAGTTCCATATGCTACTGCACAAATGGTTTTACAAGCCGAAGCATTAGGAATCAATTCATTAATAATGGGGGGATTTATTGAAGATGAAGTTGCCAAACTTTTAGGTGTTGACTTAGAAGAATATGGAATTGTCACATTAACGGCCTTTGGATATTCTAAAGCAGAAGTAGATGTTAATAAAGAACGAGTAATTCGTGATCAACTTGAGTCAATTGAATTTATTTCACTTTAAGCACTAGATTAAAGAAAAAAGAACAGACATTAACGTCGGTTCTTTTTTGTTTAAATTTTAAAATTCTGTTTCTAAAACTACCATCTTTTCCATTATTGAATAACTTGCTTTTCCTTCTAAGTTTACAAAAGCACCTGTCGCCGTTTCTGGTTTAATTGTTAATTTTGAAAATAAACCACTTGCATATTCTCCTGCTTCTAAAAACACAATTGTTCCGGCTTTACCATTAATCTCTCCCTTGAATTTCGAATAACCTGTAAAAGTCGAAACTGCGGCATGAGGATTATTTTCATCATAATTTGTATAGTGAATTACATAACAAGCTTTTATTGTTCCCTCTAACCAACCTTTAACAATGTATGTTACATGTGCAACACTTAGATCATTTTCATTAGAAAAATTTTCAATTTTTGGTTCATCCCAACCCGTTACTTCTAATATTGATTTATTCATCGTCATCCACTCCTATCTCACCTTGATTTATTTTATCGAATTTTTTAATTAATTTATTTGCGGTTATTGAAACATCATTTATATCTTTATATACACGCTCATTTGATTTCATCAAATTAACAAATCTTGTATTCAACCGTTCAAATTCTTGACCTAAATCTTTCAAATGTTGATCAATTACTTTAGCATGTTCTGCTCGCTTAATGTCTCTAAGCAGTATTTGCAGAATGTTTAACACCGCTACAATTGTTGTTGGAGATGTAATAGCAACCTTTTTCTGATGAGCTAAATCAATTAAGTCTTGATGATAAGCATTGATTTCTGAAAAAATAGCTTCTGATGGAATAAACATTATTGCCTGATCAGCGGTTTCTCCTTCAATTATATATTTAGACGCAATATCATTAATGTGTTTTTTCACATTGTTTTTAAATTCTTTTCGATATTTATCTAAAATTATTTTATCTAAATCATCTACAATCATCTTTTCATAATTTTCTAAAGGAAATTTTGAATCAATAGCTATCATTCCTAATGGAGCTGGTGCATGAATTACAAAATCAACTTTTACTCCCGTTGATAAGCTTACTTGTTCGGCAAATAAATTGTCATTTTTTTCACCAAAAATTGATTGAAAAATTGTTTGTAGTTGCAACTCACCATACATTCCTCGTGTTTTTTTATCTCCAAGTATTCTTTTTAAACTATCAATGCTTGAACCAAGTTCTAATAATTGTTGTTGACTTGCATCTAATTTTGCAACTTTACCCATTATTTGATTAATACTATTAGCAATTTGAACGTTTTGATTCGTTAATCGATTATCTACTTTTGCCAAATTCATTTCATCTTTTTGAGCAAGTTCAATTGATTGATTAGAAATTCGATTTTCTAAAGCTGTTTGTAGAAAAACAATTTGTTTTTCTAATTGTTGAATTGCTGATTTCTCAATTGCTCTTTTACTTTTTTGATTTAGAATAATTAACATTCCTATAATAATTAAGATAATAATATTGATTACTGCTAGTCCAATTAAAAGCTGCATATTCCTCCTTTCGATGATCTTTGATTATTTTTTTCTTACTTTGTCTTCACCGAAAAATTTTATCGCTGTTTGTAAAACACCATTTTCTTTTTGTGTTTTTTTCTCTAAAAACTCTCGTCGAATTGTTTGCCATTCTTGGTGACCTAATAGTTCTATCCACAATTCTCTTTGTAATGCCTTCATAAAGATTCTTTGGATTTCACTAACTCGACCTAAATAAGCTTCCTTGACCGAATCATCAATTATTATAATACATCCTTTTGGACTAGCTGCTTGAACTTTAGAGAGCTCAAAAAATTTAGCTAAACCATATTTTTGTTCTGCTTCTAATTCATCTTTAATTAAAAAATATAAATTTGCATATTCATTTTTATGATTTTTAGTTGCCTCTTCTAAAATATCATCAATGTGAATTTTTTTCGGGATTCTTACTTCGGGCATTATCGATGCTTCAAACAAATTTTCTGTTTTTTTTGTTTGTTCTTCTATACTTGTTTCACTAACATCAATCGATTCATCATAATTCATTTCTTGTCGCTCGATTATTTCAGGACTTGCTGCTGAAATTGATTCTGTTTCTGAAATAGTTGACTGTAAATTTGGCATTTCAGGTTGCATTGTCACTTGCTTATTTAAAAATTTTGGTTCTGTAATGAACGTTGGCTGTTTAATTTCTAGTGCTTTACACATTTCAATTAATTTAATTTCAACTAGGATTGTCGACATTTTTACTGTTCGAAGATTATTCATTATTTCAGCAAAGTCACTAATCATCCCAATTAATCGTTCTTTTTGAACATCATCAGTAATTTGTTCTAATAGTAAATCACGAAGATAATATTGGAAGTTTAAAACAAAATTTAATTCATCAATCCCGTTTGCAACTAATTGATGCCAAATTTGTAACACTGTTTCTACGTTTCTATCTAACAATGCATTTAATAATTGATTATTAATGTTTTTTGTAGCTATTTGTAAATTTTCCACAACTGTTTGTTCTGTGACCTCAATCCCGCTTGCAATAACTTTGTCACTTAAACTTAGAGCATCACGCATTGAACCATCTGCTAATTTAGCGATTGATTCAACACCATCATCATCGTAATTTATTGCTTCTTGTTCAAAAATATTTTTTAAATGGTTAATCATTATTGTTTTTTCAATTCGACGAAAATCAAATCGCTGACATCTAGATAAAATTGTTAATGGAATTTTATTTACTTCTGTAGTTGCCAAGATAAAAATAGCATGTTTTGGTGGCTCTTCAAGTGTTTTAAGTAAAGCGTTAAATGCTCCTTTACTAAGCATATGAACCTCATCGATAATATAAACTTTATATTTTAATGTTAGCGGTAAGAACTTTACATTATCGATTAGATTACGAATTTCATCTACCCCATTATTACTTGCGGCATCTAATTCATAAATATCTGGAATCTCTTGTTCCAATTGAAACTTTAGACATGCATCACATTCTCCACAAAGTGGTTTTTCAAGATTATAACAGTTCACACTTTTTGCGAAAATTTTTGCAATTGAAGTTTTTCCTGTACCTCTTGTTCCATTAAATAAATAGGCATGTGCAACTTGTTCGTTTTTAATTGCATTTAATAATGTCTTTACGATTAATTCTTGACCTTTTACTTCTGCAAATGTATTTGGTCGATATTTACGATACAGTGTTTGTCTAGCCATTTTTACCTCGATTTTTAAATTAAAAAAAAGTGCCAATAATAGACTAAAATATATACCTTAAGGCTGCTCCAATCAAGTCCTGACCTGGTTCGATATTTATTCCATCTATTATGACACTTTTTAATTATACCATAATTCTTTTTAATTGTCTTTAATATCTTCTTTTTTTTTCGTCCTTTTTTCATTCATACTGTTCTTTTTTCTCGTTACTTGTTTATCCAGTTTTAATAATTTTCCGTATAGTTTTTTTCAATCAACGTTGTCATTTTTCTCCTTTTCTTTAAAGCATATTTTATTAATCTATTAAAAAATACACACAAAAAACACTGTTATACGCCTACTGAAATATACTTTTTCTTATTTTTATGATATACTATTTGTGTACGCACTTAAATAGTGAGTATCTTAAATTAAATTTATGCAAACAAGAATTAAAAATATATTAGTAAAAGGAGTTTTATGCTTGATTTTGTAGCACAGAATAGCTTATTGGTCTTTGTCATTATTTTGATTTTACCTTTAATGGCTTCAATTAATGTTAATAGTACATTTAAACGTTTTTCAAAAATACCGGTTCAAAGTCAAATGACTGGTGCAGAAGTTGCCCGTTTTATTTTACAAAGTGAAGGTATTACAAATGTCCAAGTTTTACAAACTGGAGGAAAATTATCTGATAATTATAATCCTGCAAACCGAACGGTTAATCTATCATCTGATATTTATAATGGAAGAAGTGTTGCCGCGACATGTATTGCTGCACATGAGGTTGGTCATGCGATTCAACATCACAAGGCGTATGCAGGACTTGCGCTTAGAACTGCAACTTACGGATTAGTACGTATTACATCACCATTTCTTGGATTTACTTTACTTATTGGTATTTGGTCACAAATTTCTGGCTTAATTTATTTGGGAATCATTGCATTAATTGCTATTTTATTTTTCCAAATTGCAACATTACCAGTTGAATTTGATGCCTCAAAACGTGCACTTGCCAAAATAAAAAATTTAAATTTAGTTACAACATCTGAATATTCTGGAGCACAAAGCGTTTTAAATGCTGCTGCTATGACATATGTTACAGCTGTTGTTGTTACTCTTTTAAACATTTTACGACTATTTGCAATGACAAGAGATTAAATAATATTACTATCATTTTCCTTAGTGAAATGATAGTTTTTTTTAGAAAAGTGAGGGAAAATGGAAATACTAACACCTGTTAAAGATTTAAAATCTGCTAAAGCAGCAATTCATTTTGGGGCTGATGCTATTTATTTAGGAGCTCCTAGTTTTGGTGCTCGAATGAACGCTACTATTACAATTGAAGAAACAGTTGAAATTGTTAAACTTGCAAATAGTTTTCAAGTTGCAACGTTTTTCACCTTTAATAATGTTGTTTTCAATGACGAACTAGCAAGCTATTTTTCAGAAATCAATCAGGTTTATCTTGCTGGGGCAACGGGCATTATTGTTCAAGATATGGCTCTTGGTGCGATTATCGCTCAATTTTTTCCTGATCTAGAAGTTCATGCGTCAACACAAATGAATATTATGAATTCTTTTGGTTGTAAAATGCTAAGTGCTAATAATTTTTCAAGAGTTGTCGTACCGCGTGAAATGAGTTTTGAACGCATAAGTAAACTTCGATTACAAACCGAATTAGCAATCGAGTGCTTTATCCATGGTGCTCTTTGTGTCTCTTATTCTGGTCAATGCTTTGATTCAACATTACTTAATACAAATTCTGCAAATCGTGGTCGCTGTTCACAATATTGTCGCATGCCCCAAAGAATTGTTAATACTCGAACTAATCGTGTCGTTTCTACTGGACAATATCCATTAAATTTAAAAGACCTGTCAAATATTGCAAATGTTGATAAGTATATAGAAGCTGGTGTTGATTCATTTAAGATTGAAGGGCGTTTGAAACAATTTGACTATACTGCTGTAACTACCAGTACTCTTGCAAGTGCACTTGGACGTCGACATGCTCAAAATGATCTGACTGATGTTTATAATCGTTCCTTTACAAATGGCCGTTTTTTCAATCAAAATGGACTAGATTTAGTAAACTTAAATCGACCTAATAATAATGGACATTTTCTTGGGACTGTTTCGAAGATTGAAAAGAATAATGATAAAAAATTAGGTTTTTATAAATTTTTAATCACGATTACAACTAATGAAACACTAAGTCTTCAAGATAATATTCGATTTGTGGCTGAGGGATATGAAGATGGACAAAATATTGATCAGTTAAAAGGTAATCAAGTTTTAAGTAATTGTTCTGTTCCAATCGGGGCCCAAGTCTTTCGAACTCAAAAAGCCAGTTTATTAGCAAATGTTCATCGTGAACTTGAAGACAATTTCAAAAAACAAATTATCAATGTTAAACTTTCAATTACTACTCGCTCTGTGTTTTTTTTCATCGATAATCATAAATTTGAATCTGCTATTTCTTTCGAAAAGGCCCAGAAAATGCCAATCACTATAGAAAAAATAAAAGCGCAACTTGCTAAAACAAACGATTCTTATTTCTCAATTAATTTAATACAACTAGATTACGATGAAGATTTATTTACACAAATTAAAAATTTAAATACTTTGAAAAGAGAAATTATTAGTGCATATGAAAAAATCATTTTCAAAGAACGTTTTGAAACAAATTATCAACAACTTATTCAATCAAATGTTTTAGTTGATCAATCAACAAAATGTCTCACTGCACCAGAAACTGTTAATTATTTCATTGAAGTTAACACACTTGAACAATATAATTTTGTTAAAGAAAATTATGATTATCCAATTTTTGTTAGTAACTATCGACTTGCAAAAGATATTGCAGCCGAAGACTATTTAGTTTTACCTCGAGTTATTTATGATGATGAAGTTACAGAAATTGAAAAATTTGTACAAACTCATGAAAATCTTGTTGTTTCAGAATATTCAATGATTGAAAAGTATCATAGTCGTAATCTAATATCTAACTTTTCATTAAATACAACTAATCATTTAAGTCAAAGTTTTTTAAAAACACAAGGTGTTGGAAAACAAATAATATCGATTGAATTAAATGAAAAGAAATTATTGAAATTTATAAACATACACTCAATCATTAACATATATGGACGAGTTCCTGTTATGCTTATGGATTATTGTCCAATAAATATGCAAAAAGCTGAAACATGTGGAAGTTGTACAAGATGTCATAATGGCGATTATCAATTAGAAGATAATTTTGATCGTAAATTTCCTTTATTATATGAAGGAAATTATCGTATTGGTATGTATTCAGAACGTCCAATCAATCTAATAGCTGAGCACTTTTCACTTAAAGCAAAGCACTTTTCTAATTTTCATCTACGTTTCACTGATGAAACAACTCAACAAATAAAAGCAATTATTGAATCTTTAATTAATCCTAAAAAAATAGAAAGAAAGCTTGAAAACAACTATATTAAAGGAAGTTTCTACAAAGAAATTCTTTAATCTTAATTAAGTTCAGCAAAAAAAACTAGAAAAGCACTAATGTGCTTTTTTTTGTGCTTTATTGTGTTTTAAAATAATACGCACCACTTTTTTGCACATAAAAAAGCCTTTTTTTTCATAAAAACACTGTGTTTTGTGCATAACTTTTTGTGTTTTTCCTCCTTTTTGCACATTGCACTTCTTTTGTGCACTTTTTTTCTGTGCTTTTCTATGCTATAATATATACATAGTAACTGGAGGAAATATGATTGAACTACGAAAATGGGATTTAATTTTAGAGGAATTAACAAAATCACTTGGGGCTGATAATTTTGTTTTACTTTTCAGCTCTGCCAAACCGATTCATATTGATAGTAACAAAGTAGTAATAGGGATTGATTCTATTTCCTATATGCTTTTTGAATTGGATCCTAATTTTTCCAAACATGTAAAGAATATTTGTCAAACCATTATTGGTAACAATGTTGAACTTTACTTAGAAGAAAATGATCAAAAAAAACGCAATCTTTTTTATGACAATTATGAAAAACAAAATAAACCTTTTGTTGCTCATTTTGAAGAAAATGAAACAAAAACTTCTGATTATATAGAAGAAAAGCCAAAGATTTCTGAAGAAAAGCAAATTATGTCTCAAAATCATACTTCTATTCTTGAAAGCAATGGAACTATTTCAACTAGTTCTAATGACTTTAAAATTAACAGTTATCAAGAGTCACATCTTCGTGCTAATTTCACATTTAAAAATTTCTTTTATTCTTATGAAAATAAACAAATTATCAAAGCTTGTAAAATGATTATTGATAATATTTCTAAACCAGATTTTAATCCTTTCTTTTTATATGGACAAAGTGGTATTGGAAAAACACATTTAATTAATGCGATTGGAAATGAAATTTTTAAACTTAATAAAAATTTAAATGTTTATTATACAACTGCGACTGATTTTCTTGAAGAATATACAAATTTATTTAAAGGTGGTCTGACTAATGTTGACGCTACCGATTCATTTAAAGAAAAATACTATAAGCTTGATGTTCTTTTCTTTGATGATATTCAAATTTTAGAAGGGAAAGAGTCTACGCTTATTGAATTTTTTTCAATTTTCGAAAAACTACGTACAAATGATAAAATGATTATTATTACATCTGATAAAAAACCTGAAGATATTCATTTTGAAGAACGTTTAATTACACGTTTTACATCTGGGCTTTCATTAGAAATAGAAGCGCCAAATTCAGACACTAAAAGACAAATATTTAATTACTATGCTGATCAAAAAAGTTTAGAAATTGAAGAAAGTGCCGTTAATATTTTTATTGAAAATTCTAACAATATTCGTGCTTTACTTGGATATTTAAATACAATCACACTTTATTCAATCAATGATGATTTAGATTCACCAATTTTCACAAAACAACAAGCTTTACAACTTATTAATTCTTCTACTGGAAATATTAATAAACTTACCGCTCAAGAGATCATTCGCATTGTATGCACCTATTTTGAGATTGATGTGCAAGATATTGTGTCTAATTCTAAAAAAGCTAAATTTGTCAATGCTCGTCGCTTTGCATCATACTTTTTATATACAAAATTAAAGCTTCCTTTTAAGAAAATAGCACTATACCTTGGATTACGTGAGCACACTAGTGCGATGAGAGCCGTTCGCGAGATTGAAAATAAACATGATACAGTAAAATATCGAGTTGATTATGAAAAATTGACAAAATATATGAATGGATAATGTGCTTGTTTTTACTAGGCCAACACTGACTTTATTTAGAAAAGCGCAATAGCACGAGACTAATACTATTACTATTTTATAGTTATTAGTAATATATACGCATACGCTCTTTTCCAATTTTTATTTTCTTTTTAACGAATATATACATAATTATTTTGTTTTTGATATACTATTAATAAATAAAATTAAGTTATTATAAGTAGATTTCTTAAATTTTATTAAGTATTAAGTATATTGATTGGAGAAAGTATGAATGAGAATAAAGTTATTGAAAATGAAGAATTAGAGCGTGGTTTGTCAAATAGACATCTACAATTAATCGCAATTGGTGGTGCCATTGGAACAGGTTTATTTCTTGGATCTGGAAAGTCTATTCATTTAGCAGGTCCTTCGATCTTGCTAACCTATACAATTACTGGAATTATACTGTTCTTTATTATGAGAGCACTCGGTGAATTATTAGTTTCTGATTTAAAATATAATTCCTTTGTTGATTTTACAAAAGAATTTTTAGGAACACGTTGGGCTTTTTTAGTCGGATGGAGTTATTGGCTTTGTTGGATATGTGTTGCAATGGCTGATTTAACAGCTGTTGGAATATATATTCAATATTGGATTCCAGATATCCCGACCTGGCTTCCTGGTTTAATTGGTTTAGCTTTATTAGTAGTAATTAACTTGTTAACAGTTAAGTTATTTGGTGAATTTGAGTTTTGGTTTGCTTTAATTAAAATTATTGCCATTATTACGTTAATAATTGTTGGTGTCTATTTGATTTTTACGAAAATTTCTTATCAAAGTTCTACTGGTGAAACTATTGTTGCAAATTTTTCTCACTTGTATGATCGTGGAGGGTTTTTTGCCCAAGGATTTAGTGGATTCTTATTGTCCTTTCAAATGGTTATTTTTGCTTTTGCGGGAATTGAATTAATCGGATTAACTGCAGGAGAGACAGCAAATCCATTAAAATCATTACCAAAAGCGATTAATAGCATTCCGTTTAGAATCTTTCTGTTTTATATTGGTTCTTTAGTCGTGATTATGTCTATTTATCCGTGGGATGTTGTTAATCCAGAAGAGAGTCCTTTTGTAAATGTCTTTGCAGCGGCAGGAATAACAGCCGCCGCTACTATTGTTAATTTTGTTGTTTTAACTTCTGCAGCTTCAGCATGTAATAGTGCAATTTTTAGTACAAGTAGAATGCTATATTCACTTGCAAAAAATGACGATGCTCCTAAAAAATTTACTCATTTATCGAAACACAAAGTACCTTCTACGGCCTTATTTTTTTCTTGTGTACTAATTGCATTAACTATTTTATTAAATTACTTTATTCCTAATGCTGTAATTGTTTTTGATATAATTAGTGGAGTTTCAACGGTTTGTTTTATTTTTATTTGGTTTACAATTTTGATGGCACACTTAAAATATCGAAAGATAAAACAAGAAGCTGTTCAAAGTAATGTATTCAAAATGCCATTTGCCCCATATAGTAATTATTTTGTGATTGGATTTTTAGCTTTTGGAATAATTATTTTGGCTTTTGATAATACAACAAAACTTGCTTTAATTTTCACACCAATTTGGTTTTTAGTTTTAAATATCACTTATAATTTGACAGTTAAAAAATATAAAAGTTCAATAATATAATAAAAGAAGATTGCTATTTTTTAATTTTAAATGTTAACGCCCAAAATTAGTTAAATATGGTATAATAGAAATATACTTTGTCATGGAGGATTTTATGAAAATCAAAATAAAAATTAATGATTTACAAAAAATATTAGTTATTTTAGAAAAAGGTCTAAGTTCTAAAGTAATTATTGAAAGTTTAAAAGGAATTAAAATAGATGTAAAAAGTAATCATATCATTTTTTGTGCCTCTAAATCAGATTTATCGATTGAATACAAATTAGAACTTACAGAAGAAATGGAAATTTTTGAATCTGGATCGGTTGTAGTAAGTGGAACACAATTTATATCAATTATTAAAAAGATGAATAATGAAGAATTTGTCGAATTGACAAAAGTTGAGAATACTTTACAAATTAAGACATTAAATTCTAAAATAAATTTACTTTTGTTTGATGTTTCTACATATCCAACGATCAACACAGATAATGAAGGTGACTTAGTCGAGTTAGATAAAGCAATTTTTTCACAAATTTATAATAAAGCAAAATACTCAACAAGTTCAAATGCAATCAACATAATTTTGAGTGGTATAAATCTCCAATTTAAAGAAAATGAAATAGTTGCAGCTTCAACTGATCAACGCCGATTAACATACTTAACATATCCGGCGATTGACAATTACGAAAATACACTAACAATTAGCAAATATTTATTTTCTGATATTTCTAAAATTTTAGAATTAATAGATTGTCAAACTTTGAAATTATCAAATGCTAACAATCAATTTTATTTTGAAACAAAGAATTTAAAAGTTAAAGGAAGAGTGCTTGATGGGAAATTTCCTGAAGCAGAAAAATTAATTCCTGCAGATTCAAGTTTTAGATTTAAAACATCAAGTGCTAGACTATTAAATACACTTGAAAAGATTAAATTAATCTCAGATAAAACAAGTAGTGTTGTAACGGTTGACTTTGATCAAAACGCAATGATTGTTAAATTTTTTGCTTATGATTTAGGTTCTGTTGAAGAACGTGTACAATTCAAAGATTTATCAGGTGATCCATTTAAAATAGCTTTTGATCCTCAATATGTAATTGATGCAATTCATTCAATTGATAGTGAAGACTTAAAATTTAATTTTGTTTCAGAAACATCACCATTTTTAATTACAGCAATCGATGATGAAACAAATAAACAAGTAATATCACCAATTAGAATGGGGTAAAAATGCAAGAAATAACGACACAAATAAAAGGTGAATATATAACCTTGGTTCAGTTACTTAAATACGAAGCAATTATTAGTGCAGGAAGCGAAATAACAGCTTTTATAACAGAAAATGATGTTTACTATAACGGTGAACTTGAAAAAAGGAAACGAAAAAAAATTTATAATGGTGATATAATAAAAATAAATGATGAAATTATAATAAAGGTTTATGATGAAAATCACACAATTACAAATTAAAAATATTAGAAATATTAGCGAAATGAAAATTGATTTCAATCAACAAAATAGTGTGTTGATTGGAAAAAATGGAGCTGGGAAGACAACAATAGTAGAAGCAATTTACTATTGTTGTTTTTTCACTTCTTTTCGTACAAACTATCCAAAAGAATTGATTAAATTTGAAGAGAGTTTTCTGACAATCGAGCTAGATTTTGTTAACGAAAAAAGTGTAGAAAATAAATTGGTTGTTGGTATAAGTGATAAAGCGAAGCGTTTTATTTTAAATAAACAAGCTTTCAATACTAGAATGGAGCTTTTAGGTCAATTGAGTGTAATTTTATTAGATCCAATCTCAATTAATTTAGTAGATGGTGGACCAAAAGTTCGTCGTCGTTTCCTTGATATGTATATAGCACAGGTAGATTCAAATTATTTAAAATTATTAACAGAATATACAAAAATAGTTAAACAAAGGAATCTGCTTTTGAAAAATCCAGATTCTGATTTGGATTTTCTAGAAATCATCACAACCAAATACGATTTCTTAATTGAAAAGATTCGTTTACGTCGTCTTACTTTTTTAGAAGAAACAGTAATTTTTGCTAATAATGTTGTCCATTTGTTATCAATAGGAACAGAAAAATTAACGGTTAATTACAAAGAAACAGATAAAGTTAATTTGAAAATCGAACAAAAAAATCGTCGAAGCATGTATGGAATTCAATTTGATGATTTCAATTTGTTAATAAATGACTTTGAAGTGAAAAATTTTGGATCACAAGGGCAAAAGAGAACAGTTGCAATCGCAATGATTTTAAGTCAAATGGAAGTTGTTTATCAGCAAAAAAAAGAATATCCAATAATTGTAATTGATGATGTCCACTTAGAATTAGATGAAGAACGTCAAGCAACATTATTTGAATTAATAACAAAGAAGGCACAAATTATATATGCAACGACAGATGTTAATAAATTACCAGAAAAAGTGATTAAAAACAGTCAGATTTTTTCAATTGAAAAAGGTGAAAAAAAGCAGCTTTAAAAGGATGGAAAACCTTAAAAAAACGTGTGAAAAAGGCAAAAAAATGGTATAATTATATGGAGGAGTTTAATGGAAAAAACAACGAAAAATGTAAATGAAAGCAATTATGATGCGAGTAATATTGATGTCCTTGAAGGATTAGAAGCTGTTCGTAAAAGACCAGGGATGTACATTGGGTCAACGAATAGTAAAGGACTTCACCATTTAGTGTGGGAAATAGTAGATAATTCAATTGATGAAGCGTTGGCAGGATATGCTAACGAGATTTCTGTTTTTATAAATCCAAACAATTCAATAACTGTCATTGATAATGGTCGTGGAATTCCGACTGATATGCATGAAAAAACTAAAAAAAGTGCACTTGAGACAATTATGACTGTTTTACATGCCGGAGGAAAATTCGGTGGAGGCGGATATAAAGTATCTGGTGGATTACATGGTGTAGGTGCGAGTGTAGTAAACGCCTTAAGTGAATCGACTAAAGTTACTGTTCACCGTGAGGGGAAAATTTTCTATCAAGAATATGCAAAAGGAAAAATCGTAGATGAAGTGAAAATTATCGGTACAACTGACATTACAGGGACACATGTGACTTTTTTACCAGATCCAGAGATTTTTAAAGAGACAACGGTTTTTGAATTTGAACAGTTAGATACTCGTTTAAAGGAATTAGCGTATTTAAATAAAGGGATCAAAATGATTGTAGAAGATCATCGTCCAGATACTGAACAAGCGAATGAGTATTTTTTTGAAATTGGAATAAGCGAATATATTAAAGAACTTAATCAAAATAAAGAAGTTGTTAATGAAACGATTATGGCAGCAGAGGGGACAACAAACGATATAATTGTTGATGTTGCTTTACAGTATAACGAATCATATCATTCGAAAATTTTCTCGTATGTAAATAATATTACAACCCATGAAGGGGGAACGCACGAAGAAGGATTTAAAACGTCGTTAACTCGTATCATAAATAATTATGGGAAAAATTCCAATTTATTAAAGGGTGAGTCTTTAATAGGTGAAGATGTTCGTGAAGGAATTGTTGCAATAATTTCAATTAAACATCCACATCCACAATTTGAGGGACAAACAAAAGGAAAGCTATCAAATAGTGATGCCCGTCAAGCTGTATCAGAAGTTTTTGCGGAAAAATTTGATACGTTCTTAATGGAAAACCCAAAAGAAGCTAAATTGATTATTGAAAAGGCAATGACTGCTTCACGTGCTCGTCAAGCAGCCAAAAGAGCTCGAGAATTAACACGTAAGAAAACAGGATTTGAATCAACGTCATTACCTGGGAAATTAGCAGATTGTTCTTCTAAAGATGCAGATATTTGCGAACTATACATTGTCGAGGGGGATTCGGCAGGTGGAAGTGCGAAACAAGGACGTGACCGAAATTTCCAAGCAATCTTACCGCTTCGTGGTAAAGTAATTAATGTAGAAAAAGCAAGTGTTGATAAAATCTTTCAAAATAACGAGATTTTAGCGATGGTTTCAGCAATTGGAGCAGGAGTTGCTGATGATTTCAATATTGAAAAGTTACGCTATAAAAAGATAATTATTATGACAGATGCCGATGTTGATGGTGCACATATTCGTACATTATTATTAACGTTTTTCTATCGCTATATGAAAGAACTTATATTAGAAGGAAATATCTTTGTAGCTCAACCGCCTTTATACAAATTAAGTGCAGGAAAAAAAGTAGAGTATGCTTATGACGATACGCAAAAAGATTTACTTATGGAACAATTTGATGCTAGTCGTACGAATATTCAACGTTATAAGGGTTTAGGAGAAATGAATCCAGAACAACTTTGGGAAACAACAATGGATCCTGAAGTACGAATTTTAATTCAAATTGATATTGAAGATGCAATGAAAGCTGATATGATTTTCGAAACACTTATGGGTGATGAAACAGAGCCACGTAAGATATTTATTCAAAAAAATGCAAAGTATGCATCAGTGGATATTTAAGAATGGAGTTTTAAATGAGTACTAGTGATAAAATTAGGAATAAAAGTATAATTGATGAAATGTCCAATTCGTTTTTAGATTATGCAATGAGCGTAATTGTTTCTCGTGCGCTTCCAGATGTTCGTGATGGACTAAAACCAGTTCATCGTCGAATTATTTATGCAATGACACAAATTAACAATTATGCTGATAAACCATATAAAAAATCAGCGCGTATTGTTGGTGATGTTATTGGTAAATATCATCCTCATGGTGATATAGCGGTTTACGATGCAATGGTGAGAATGGCTCAAGATTTTGCATTTAGAGCACCTCTTGTTGATGGACATGGAAACTTTGGTTCGATTGATGGTGATGGGGCTGCTGCAATGCGTTATACTGAAGCAAGAATGTCAAAACTTGCAATGGAATTGATTAAAGATATTAATAAGGATACGATTGATTTTGCAGAAAATTACGATGGTAATGAATTAGAACCAACAGTTTTACCAGCTAAATATCCAAATTTACTTGTAAATGGTACGAATGGAATTGCGGTTGGGATGGCAACATCAATACCACCTCATAATTTAGGAGAAGTAATTGATGCAACGATTGCAATGCTTCATAATCCAGAGATTGATGATATGGAATTATTCACACATATAAAAGGGCCAGATTTTCCACTAGGGGGACAAATTTTAGGTGATGCTGGTTTTAAAAAAGCTTATGCAACGGGAAATGGTTCAGTTAAAGTACGCTCCAAATATACAGTGATTGATATGGATAAACATAAGCAAGCAATTATTATTTCAGAAATCCCTTATCAAGTTAATAAAGCAGTTCTTGTGGAAAAAATTGCAGAATGCGCAAAGAATAAACGTGTTGATGGAATTACCGATTTAAGAGATGAATCAGATCGTGATGGAATCAGAATTGTAATTGAGCTTCGAAAAGGCGTTTCTCCTGATGTTATTATTAATAACTTATTTAAATTTACTCAACTAGAATCAAGTTTTTCTTTCAATATGCTAGCGCTTGTTGATGGTGAGCCAAAAATATTAAAGTTGAAAGAAATATTATTTTACTACATTCGTCATCAAGTTAATGTGATTGAACGTAGAACACGTTTTGATTTAAATAAAGCAGAAGAAAGAATTCACATTTTAGAAGGTTTAAAAATAGCTGTTGATAACATTGATCAAGTTATTAAAATTATTCGTTCTTCAAAAGATACCGCAACAGCAGCAGAAGGTTTATCAAATGCTTTTGAACTTTCAGATCGTCAAGTTAAAGCTATTTTAGAAATGAGATTACAAAAATTAACAGGTTTAGAGATTGACAAGCTAGCAAGTGAAATTGATGAACTGATGCTAATTATTACTGATTTACGTGATATTCTTGCAAATCCTGTCAGAGTTAATCAAATAATAGAAAGTGAACTTCAATATGTCAAAGATAAATACAACACACCTCGTCGTAGTGAAGTAATTGAAGGTTATTTTGATAGTGGAATGGATTATGAAGAATTAATTGAAGAAGAAGACGTTGTTGTAATGTTAACTTCAAATGGATATGTAAAAAGAAGCACACCAAGTGATTATCGTGTTCAAAATCGTGGAGGTAAAGGGCTTAAAGGAATGAATGTGAATGATGAAGACACAGTGACTCATATTATTACTGCTTCTACACATAGTGATTTATTGTTTTTTACAGACCAAGGTAAAGTATTTAGAACAAGAACACATAAAGTGCCAAATGCTTCAAGAACAGCTAAAGGAATTCCAATTGTTAATTTAATTGACATTGAAAAAGAAGACAAAATAACTAATATTATAACAATTAAAGAATATGAAGATGATATGTTCTTACTTTTTGTTACAAATATGGGGATTGGTAAAAAAACAGCTTTAACGGAGTACGTAAGAGTTAATAAAAATGGTAAAAAAGCAATTACTTTACAAGAAAACGATGAAGTTAATTCCGTTTTAGTTTGCAAAAATGAAGATAAAATTTTAATTGCTTCGCATTTGGGAAAAGCAATCCTTGCAAATATAGAAGATTTCAGAGCTATGGGTAGAATGGGTCGTGGTGTTCGTGCATTACGATTTAGTTCGGAAAACGATTATGTAGTTGAAGCAGGAATTGTTCAAGAAAATAGTAATGTGCTAACAGTTACAACAAAAGGATTCGGTAAATTAACATCGATTGATAAATATCGCGTACAAAAACGTGGTGGTAAAGGAACGAAAAATGTTAAACTATCAGATAAAAATGGTGTAGTTAGTTCAATTAAAATTTTATCAGAAGACGAAATATTAACATCTGATTTAATTATTATTAGTGAAAATGGACAAGTTATTCGTGTTTCGGTTAATAATATTAGTCGATCAGGAAGAGACACACAAGGTGTACGTATAATGCGTTTACCAGATGAAGATTATATTTCAACAACAGAAATCATTCCAAGCGAAGAAGAAGAACTTGAAACAGAAATAAATCTTGTAGAAAATGAAAAAAACATTTCCGTTCAGGATGATGAAGAAAAAAATACGATACTAGAAGAAGAATAGATGTAAAACGCTTGATGTTTCATGTGAAACATCAACTTTTTTCTATTTAAATAAACGACAAGGAGAAACATGGAGAGAAAAAATTTTTATGTGACAACACCAATCTATTACCCATCAGGTAATTTTCATTTAGGTACTGCATACACAACAATTGCAGGAGATGTAATAACACGTTATAAGAAGCAAAAAGGATACAACGCTTATTATTTGACTGGGACAGATGAACATGGTCAAAAAATTCAAGAAAAAGCATCGGGTGCAGGAGTTAGTCCGTTAGAGTTTGTTACACCAATAGTTGATTCTGCCAAAAAGCTATGGTCATCTTTAGAAATTGAATATGATGTTTTCTATCGTACATCAGATTCACATCATTACAAAACGGTTCAATATATTTTTGATCGTTTGATTGAGCAAGGAGATATTTATTTAGATAAATATGCAGGTCAATATTGTGTTTCATGTGAAACATACTTTACAGATACAATTGCTAAAGAAAATAACAACAAATGTACAGATTGCGATGGAGAATTAAAATATGTTGAAGAAGAATGTTACTTTTTCAAGTGCAGCAAGTACGTTGATAAGTTAATGACTTATTTTGATGAAAATCCTGGATTTGTTCTACCTGTATCGAGAAAAAATGAAGTTATTAATAATTTTATCAAACCAGGATTACAAGATTTAGCTGTTTCAAGAACAACGTTTGATTGGGGAATTCCTGTCAAAAGTGACCCCAAACACGTTGTTTATGTTTGGTTAGATGCGCTAACAAATTACATTGGAGCATTAGGTTATCATAATGATTTAGAAGACAAAATGGTTGATTTTTGGCCGGCTGATGTTCATTTAATTGGAAAAGAGATAACAAGATTTCACGTTGTATATTGGCCAATGTTTTTAATGGCACTTGATTTACCATTACCAAAACATATTTTTGGTCATGGTTGGTTGTTAATGAACGAAGGGAAAATGTCAAAATCAAAAGGAAATGTTATTTATACTGAGTTTTTGATTGAAAACTATGGTTCAGACACTGTAAGATATTTCTTAATGAGAGAGTTACCATTCGGTGATGATGGACAATTTACACCGGAAGCGTATATTACGAGAATAAACAATGACTTAGCAAATGACTTAGGGAATTTAGTAAATAGAACAGTTTCAATGGTAAATAAATACTTTTCTGGAACAGTCGAAAATAGAAATGTTATAACGGAACATAATGAATGGTTAAATGGAGAATTCAATCAAAATAGTACTGATTATGAACAAAACATGGAAAAACTACAATATTCAAGAGCGTTAGAAAGCTTGTGGAAAAATATTAGTGCTTGCAACAAATATATTGATTTAACACAACCTTGGGTACTTGCAAAAGATGATGAAAACAAAGATTTATTAGAACAAGCACTTTTTGATTTGGTTCGAAGAATAGATGAATTGGCTCGTTTTGTTAATCCATTTATGCCAACATCTGCTGAAAAAATCAAACGTGAAATAAATGTAAATTCTTTTTTATTTGAAGATGAATATCAAGAAAAATATACTGTTGTCGAAAAAGGGACGCCGGTTTTTCCACGTTTAGAAAAAGAAGATGAAATCAAAAAAATTATTAATGAAATGCAAAAATATGTTCCTAAAAAAGAAATGAATAATTCAGAAATGGTAGAAACAATAAGTTTTGAAGAATTCAAAAAAACGAAAATAGTTGTTGGTGAAGTTGTTGAGTGTATAAAACATCCTAATGCAGATTCTTTGCTTGTTATGCAAGTTAATATTGGAACAGAAATTAGAACTGTTGTCTCAGGAATTGCCAAGTTTTATACGAACGAGCAAATGGTTGGGAAAAAAGTTTTACTTGTTGCAAATTTAAAACCGGCAAAAATTCGTGGAGTTGAATCACAAGGGATGATTCTTTCGGCTGAGAATAATGGTAAATTAGAGGTTGTTGATGCAGTACAGCTTCCAGTTGGATCGGTGTTAGAATAATGATAATTGAAACACATGCCCATATAAACCACGAACAATTTCTTGAAGATTATGAACAGATAATCAAACGAGCAGAAGAAGCAGGGATTAATAAAATTATAGATATTGGTTGTGATCAAAAATCAAGAAGCAAAACACTTATGTTATCGCAAACATATAAAAACATATATTCAGCAATTGGTTTACATCCAGTCGATGTTGAAGAGTGGGACGAACAACTTATAACTGAGCTAAGACAACATGCAACTACAAATACAAAAATTGTTGCAATTGGTGAAATTGGTTTAGATTATCATTGGTATCCTGAAACAAAAGAACAGCAAAAAAAAATATTTGAAAAACAAATAGAACTTGCACAAGAACTTGAATTGCCAATCATAATCCATTCTCGAGAAGCAAATGATGATACCTTTAAAATTTTAGAAAAATACAAACCTATAAAAGGTGTTATGCATTCTTTTGCCGGTGATTATGAAGATGCAATTCGATTCACACAACTTGGAATGTACATTGGGATAAGTGGTCCTGTTACTTTTAAAAACGGACTTACACAACAAGATGTGACAGCAAAGCTTGACCTTCAACGACTTGTAATTGAGACTGACTGCCCTTTTTTAACGCCAGTACCATATCGTGGAAAAAGAAATGAACCAAGTTATCTTCAATACATTATTGAAAAAATCTCAGAGCTGCGTATTGAATCAAAAGAAGAAATAGAAAAGCAATTATATGCTAATAGCATTGCATTATTTGAAAGGTTAAAAAATGAGTAAATTTAAAGCAACAATCTATGTAAAATCGGTCTTCGAAATAGACTATGATTTTTTGAAAAAAAAGGGGATTAAACTTCTGTGTTTTGATTTGGATAATACATTAGATCGACCTGATCAAGATCATTTAGAATTCACTCCAGGAATTGAAGAATTGATTACGAATTTAAAAAAAGAGTTTGAAATAATTATTGTCTCAAATAATGCAATTGCTAAACGCGTACAAATTTTTGCAGACTATTTTGAATTACCATATATAGCACAAATGCATAAGCCATTTCAAAAAAAATATCAAGAAAATGAGATACTAAACAATTATTCCAAAGAACAAATTATTTTTATTGGTGACAAAATGGCAACAGATATTATCGGAGCCAATATATTTAAAGCTAAATCAATATTAGTTGATCCAATGTATGTTGAATTTAATCCTTGGTATAGCAAAATTATGATAGTTGCTGATCATGTTGTTTCCCTTTTTACGGGGTTTAAGAAAGGAAGGTATTACAATGACTGGAGAGACTAAATGTGTTGGTTGTGGATCTTTTTTACAATCAGAAAATAAAGATGAGATAGGCTATACACCTAATCTTGAAGCAGAACTTTGTAAAAGATGTTTTAGATTAAAAATGTATAACGAAACACCAGATAGCCTTTTAACAAATGCAGATTTTTTGAGAATTTTAGATGATATTGCACTTGAAGATGCAATGAATGTTTTGATTTTAGATGTATTCGATATGCATGGAACAAATCTTGATATTATACATAAAAAGCTAAAAGGAAAAGACACATTAATTGTCGTCAACAAATTAGATTTATTGCCAAAGTCTGTCAATAAAACAAGATTACTGCATTGGGTAAAAGATAATCTACAAACAGGAAATTTAAATGTTTTGGATTATATTATAATTTCAGCACATAAAAAATATAATATAGATACGTTAATCAAAAAAATAAATGAACACCGAAAAAACAGAAACGTTTACGTATTAGGAACAACTAATACTGGAAAAAGTACAACAATTAATGCAATTATTGATGCAGTAACAGGAAAAACAAATAAGACAATAACAACATCATATTATGCAGGAACAACGCTTGCAACAATTGAAATTCCGCTTGATAATAAAACAGCGATAATTGATACACCAGGTATTATTAATTCGAAGCAATTATCACAATTGCTATCGGTTGATAGCTTGAAAATTATTAATTTAAAAAATGAAGTTCGTCCAATCGGTTTTCAACTAAATCCAGAACAAACACTTTTCATAACTGGTCTTGTCCAATTTAACTTTTTAGCGGGAAGTCGAACTTCATTCACAGTTTATGCATCAAACAATATAAATATTCATCGAACAAAGCTTGAAAATGCAGAAGAATTACGTGAAAAACATTGGGGAACAAGTTTATTTCAAATGCCAATAAATGAAGAAGTTACAAAAATAAATGAATTTGAAACACATAAATTAACAATTAAATCAGCAAAAACAGATATAGTTATTGATGGTTTAGGATGGATTACAATTAATACTCTAAAAGAACCGGTTGATTTAGAATTAATTATTCCTAAAAGTGTTGGATTGTCCACTAGAAAATCAATCATATAAAAGGAGTCTAAATGACATTAACAAGTAAACAAAAAGCAGAAGTAAGAAAAAGAGCACAATTAATTAGTGCTACTTTTCAAGTTGGTGGGGGAAGTATACATGAAACATTTTTAAAAGCGTTAGATGAAGGTTTTACAAATGTTGAAATAATAAAATTAAAAGTTAATCGAATTGATAAAACAGATAGTAAAATTACGAAAGAAATTGCCAATGAAATAAGCACAAAACTAAAAGACGTAAATGTATGTGGTGTGATTGGAACAACAATTATCTTATATAAACAAAATAAAGATCCAGAAAAAAGAATGAAGTTCTAATGAATAATGAGAAAAATTTAGAAATTTTAGAAGATCTGAAAAAAAGTGTATCTGAAGCTCGATACACGCATGTAATTGGTGTTGCAAATATGTGTCGTCAATTGGCAGAACTATATAATATTGATGTAGAAAGAGCTTATCTTGCAGGACTATTACATGATATTACGAAAGATAAGACATTAACATGGCAGAAGAGTTGTCTAAAACGTGCGGGACTTTATAATTCAGTACCTAAAAGTAGAAATTTGTACCATTCATATACTGCATCTATATATTCGATTAAAAAAAACTATATTGAACAAACAGACCAGGAAATAATTAATGCTCTTTGTGAACATACTGAGGGTAGTTGTCAAGCAAGTGATTTATCAAAAGTTTTATTTATTGCAGACAAATGTGAATTTGGTCGTACTCATCAAGAAGCGGTAAATCTTAGAGAACAATTTGGGAAAAAAAATTTAGATGAATTATACTATCAAGCATTAAAAGATCTTGAACAATTTCTTAAAAATAAAAAAATCAAGTCAATGTCGAAAACAAAGGAAGCAATTGCTAAATATCAAGAAATTTACAAGTAATCAACCAAAAGAATATCAGCAATTTACAAAAGATATATTTTCAAAAATAAAAGTAATTAGTATAAGTCAAGAGGAACAGTTTTTTGGTTTTTTTAATCAAGTAGAATATAATATTATTGAACGATTGATTCAAGAATTTTCTGATTTAAAATTAGAAGTAATTAACAATAGTTCAGATGTTTTTGCTTTAATTATTCTCATAAATAAATTGGTAGTATCAGAAAAAAATTATTATGATGAAACGCTTGATTTAGAAACAAATTGCTTTACAATTATGTATATTGAATTATCCTACAAGAAAAACTATTTTGAAATAAAGCATCCACATGTACTGGGAACTTTACTTAATGGGTACTTAGATGTACATGAACTGGGAGAGATTCGCCTTACAGAAGGGAAAATTCAAATTCAAGTATCACCAACTGGCTACATGAAATTAATTAATCAAGTAGTTCATATTAATAAACAAAAAATGAAAGTAAAAGCACTTAAAGCTTTCACAGTTGATGAATTAGAATTTGATGTTTTGAAAATATCAGTTAACTCAATGCGTGCAGATTTGATTGTCAAACAATTAATTCGGAAAAATAGAGACATTGCGAAAAAACTAATTTCTAATCAAGATGTCACAATAAATAATGTTATTTGTCGAAAAAACGATCAGCAAATAAAATCACTTTCAACCATTGCAATAAGACGTTATGGTAAATTTATTATTACCGATGAAAAACAGATGGCAAAAAATATCCAATTAACAATTAAAAAATTAAAATAAAGACTATTCGCTTTGAATAGTTTTTTTAATCAAATAAAAAAGAAAAGACTTGACAAAGAGAGTTTTTTTTTGTATACTATGTGTGTCATAGAAATAGTACACTATAACAAAGGTGGAAAATAGAATGGAGGAACTGTGGATCAACTATCAATTTATATTCAAATAAAAAATGATATAAAGGCTAAAATCCTTAGTAGTGAATATGCCATGGGTGAACAAATTATTTCAGTCCGTGAATATAGTGTCAGCCATAAAATTAATATCAACACTGTAAATAAAGCTTTTGCAGAACTCGATAGAGAAGGACTAACAATTATTGATCGCGGTAAAGGTAGATTTGTTACAACTGATGAGGAATTAATTAGAGATTTAAAACAAGAAAAAATGCAAGAAGTAATTGTTACTTTCATTGATACGATGAAAGCGTTGGGATTTAAGGAAGAAGAAATTTTAAAACTTGTAAAGGAGCAACTATGAAAGATTTGATTCAAATATCGGAAGAAGAAAATCAAGTGTTAGATATAAATAGTCAATCAACTGATATCAAAGAAGAAAAATCAGATGAGTCAATATTGACAAAAGGATTTGTTGAAGTAAATGGTTTGAATAAAATGTATGGTCGAAAAAAAGTTTTAGATAACTTTGATTTGAAGCTTGAAAAAGGTAAAATTTACGGTTTGTTTGCACCAAATGGTGAGGGGAAAACAACATTGCTTAAAATGCTAGCAGGTGTTAACAATGTAAATAGTGGATTGATTCGAGTTGATGGAGAAACGGATATTGTTAAACGTAAGAAACAAATAGCATATATGAGTGATCATCCATCGTTTCTATCATGGATGACAATTACTGATATCGAGCAAATGTATATTGATTTCTTTGAAGATTTTAATCAAGAAAAGTTTTCACTTTTTATGGATAATATAAAAATTGAAAAAAACAAAAAATTTAGTTCATTATCAAAAGGCCAAAAAGAACAAATTTACTGTGGACTTACTATGTCAAGAGATGCGAGTGTCTTTTTACTTGATGAACCTTTTGGAGGAATAGATATCTTACTTCAAGAAAAAATTTTACAGCTTATTTTACAAAATTATTCAACAGATTCAACGGTTGTTATTACAACACATTATCCATCGGAAATGCAATATATCTTTGATGAAGTAATTTTCTTTAAGGACAGTAAAATTGTTTATCAAAATACAATGGAAGAAATTTCTTTTGCAGGAAAAACATTGGTAGATGTTTATAGGGAGGTGTATTCAAATGTTTAAACTATTTAATTATATGATGACCGAAAGACTTCAACGTTTATTTTTCGAAATTTGTTTCTTGTTTATATGTTTAGTAATTGCCTATGTTACAAAATTTGAAATTTTGAAATTTGGATTAATTGTCGTCTCCTTTTTAGTTTTTGCAATTGAACCAGTACTCTTTGTTTATGATGTTGTCAATCGTAAAAATTTAATCTACAAAACTTTGCCCTTAAAAAAATATGTATTGTACATAACGCATCAATTTGCATATTCAGTTGGAATAATCATAACAGGTGCAAATGTATTATGTATCTATGGCTTAGCTATGTCAAATTTTAATTACAATTTATTAATTTATCAGTTGACACAAGAGATTGGAAATTTGGATAGTATATATAGATTCAGTTTAGCTGTAATGATTATTTTCTTTTCTTTTATAATCGCGGGTAATATAATTTCAAGTATTATTCTAACAACAAGACTTGAAATATTAGCATCACTACCACTCGCATGGAAATTAATAACTATTCTAGTGGAATCAGTTTTATGTTTCATTGGATTTATGTTTTGTTTAAATATTATATTTTATAGTCAAAGCTTTGAAATACTTGTGATAATTTGGGGAATGGGTGCTATAACTTCAATAGCAATTGGCTCGTACTTATATACGAAAACTGATGTTTAGGAAAGGAAAAAAATGAAAAAATTACAATGGTTAACCCTTTTATTACCAATTCTATTAATTGTTATGGCAATTAGTTCATTGTTTGGAGTTTATCAAAAGTTTGGAAAAACATTAATAAATGTCCCAAATAATAATGATGAAATAATTTTTCAAGCATATGATTATACTTCAGGACAACAAGTAATTTATGGTGTGAGTAGAAATAGTGACTATAAAGTAGAAGAGTTTAAAACAAATAGAGATAATTTGTCTATGTACAACACTACTGTTAGTTATGATAGTTCAGGAAAAATACAATTAAATGATAAATTACAGTTATCTGAGTATATTAAATATGTTGGTAATTTTCAACCAATCAGTAATGGAATGAATCCAAAGCAATATATGTATAATCGAGAGAAAAAACAAATTACTATAAATGAATATTTTGTTCAAAATCCATTGTTACCAAATATTAATGAAGTACCAGCTGTATCAAGTAAAGAAAAAGGGCTTGAAAAAGCAACTGTTATTGGATCTTCAATTGAACTAGAGTTCCTTTCGGAAAAACCAATGCTAGTTCATATTGGAAAGATGATTGACAAAGAATATTATTTTACGACTAATGGAACATTAAATAGTATGTATAAAATAACTGAAAAAGGCGAAATTATAAATGTGGAAAATGATCAAAAAACTAAAAATCTAGTTAAGAGTTGTGGCTTGAAACAAAGTTTAGAATTATTAAATCCAGAATATATAATAAATGCTAATTCATGCTATAAAATAGAGCTTTCTGATAAAAATAAAGAATTAACAATTAAAAATGTTAAAACAAATAAAGTTGTTTTAAAAGAAACCGGTGTATGGTTAAATGAAGAAGATGATTTGGCAAAAACTCAAATCCCAAATAAAGATGGATTAGTTGACAACGTTGGACCAAACTTTGACATCATATATGATCAAGCAGATCAACTGTTGGGAATTTATAAAATTAATGAAGATAAAGTTAGTTTATATGATGTGAAAAAGGAATTTAAAAAAATAGATGATGTGCCAATCAATGTGAATCTGATAGAAGGTGACACAGTAAATATATTCGATCTAAATGATCCAAATAAATAAACTTAATTATAGGAGGTGCTTAAATGCTCAAGCAAATTTATAAAATATGTTGCACAATTTTACTGATGTTTGTAGTATTTTATCGTAACATAAATTGGGCTTACAATGCTGGAACTTATGGAGATCTTCCAGCGTTCAAATGGTTAGAAACCGCTAGTTTAATAAGTGAATCATTAACATCTTTAGTGATGCTTGCATTATTGGTTACGCTTTTTTATGAATTGACAAGTCCAAAAAAAACAGTTGCATATAGTTTTTATCTAGTGACTATTTTAATTACGATTCTTTTTAGTTTTATTTCAAAAGGGCTAGATATATATTTTTTGAATGGACTTGATACAATTGCCTTTAAAACAGAGGAAGTCTTCATTGTTTTTGTTGCGATTTTTTCAACGACTATTCTTCTAATTTCAACGGTTTGGAAATTTGGACATCAATTTTTCGAAAAAAATTTAAAAAGAAATTTAACAAAAGTTTAAAAATATGCTATAAAAAAGTTAATAACTTTGAAAGAGTGATGACAAAATAGAAAATAAACGGCATTAAGAAATTGATTTGGACTATTTAAATACTAATTCATAGGAAAACAAATTCATTTTTAGAAAAAACTTGACATTGATTGAATATTTTAGTATAATATAGTAGAAATATAAGCGTTGTTACTTTAAGTAGGCAAAAACTTTTCGAAGTTTTTGTCTACTTTTTTTTATATTCTGTTTTTTCAAAGAATAATTATCAAAATATTTTTATATATACGATATAATAGAAATAGATATGTATTTGAAGAGTAAAAACTTCGGGAGGAAGAGATGCAAATTATTAGGGTGATTAATAATAATGTGGTAATTTCCAAAAACGCTCAATTAGAAGAAGTTGTTTTAATGGGGAAAGGAATAGGTTTTGGCGCAAAAATAGGAAAAGACGTTAATATTTCACAAATTGAAAAGCAATATGTACTAACAGATTATCAAAATAAGCATGCAGTAGATGAATTGTTGAATCAAATTCCCTACGAGTATATTCTACTTGCAGAGCAAATAACCAATTATGCAAAAGAAAAATTGGGTCGTCAATTGTCAGATAGTCTAATTTTCACGTTAAGTGATCACATATATTTTTCAATTTATCGATATCATGAAAATCAATTTTTTGTCCATGGACTTTTACATGAAATCAAAAGGATTTATCCAGACGAGTATAAAGTTGCAAAGTATGCATTAGAACTTGTGAATGAAAAGTTTAATGTTAAACTTCCAGAGGATGAAATTGGATTTTTCTCTACTCACATTATAAATGCAAGTAGTGGAAATAATTTTCAAAGTGTCAAAGAAATTACTGAACTTGTTGATACAGTTATTAGTGCGGTAGTAACAGAAATTGGCGAAATTGATGAAAATTCGATTGAGTATTTTCGCTTTATAACCCATTTAAAGTTTTTTGCAGAAAGAATAATTAGTAAACGAGAGTATGTTTCAACAAGCAGTGATAATGAGTTATATGAAGTAATTAGAAAGAAATATGAAGAAGCACACAAAATTGTCTTAAAGATTCATGAGGCAATCTTGAAGCGATATAAATATACGATTTCAGATTCTGAAAAATTATATTTAACAATTCATGTTGAACGATTATTAAAATTAGTATAGACAGTTGAACAGAATTATTCTGTCTATAAATAGCAACACAAATAAGAGGAGGTTCTATGAACTATTTAAGAAATATCGGAAAATCGTTAATGATGCCAGTAGCTGTTTTACCGGCAGCAGCAATTTTAGCAGGTCTTGGGAACTGGCTTGTAACAATTGGAGTAATTCCAGTAATTGCAAATATTTTATTTATGTCAGGTACAGCAATTTTAGATAATATGGCAATGTTATTTGCAATAGGACTTGCATATGGACTATCGAAAGATAAAAATGGGGCAGCAGTTTTGCCGGCTATTGTAATTTGGTTTATTGTTTTTAATTTATTAAAACAAGAAAATCTAGTTACATTACTTGGAATTGAAAAAGTGGATGGAGTTGCGGCTGCTGATTTACTTGGAGAGAAAATCGGAGTAATTCAAGCACTTTCGTTTGCCAAATTAAACAATGCATTTCTTGGAATTATGATTGGGATAATTTCATCAGTACTTTACAACCGTTTCTCAGATGTTGAATTACCAGCAGCATTAAGCTTTTTTAGTGGACGTAGATTAGTTCCAATAATTGGGGCAGTTGTAGCAATTGTTTTTTCAGGAATTTTATTTGTAGCATGGCCAATTTTATTTAACGGATTAGTAGTTTTAGGTGAAAATATTCAAAAAATGGGTCCAGCAGGAGCGGGAATTTATGGTTTTTTAAACCGTCTACTTATTCCAACAGGATTGCATCATGCGTTGAATGCAGTATTCTGGTTTGATATTGCAGGAATTAATGATATTGGAAATTATTTAGGATGTACAGCAAATAATTTTGATGCTGCAACAGGTATTTGTAAAGTTAAGGATGGTGTAGAAGCAGTTAAAGGAACAACGGGAATGTATCAAGCTGGGTTTTTCCCAATTATGATGTTTGGTTTACCGGCAGGAGCCTTAGCAATGTATCAAGCAGCGATTCCAGAAAACCGTAAAAAAGTTGGATCGATTTTATTAGCAGGTGCATTCGCATCATTCTTTACAGGAGTTACTGAACCTTTAGAATTCTCGTTCATGTTTGTAGCTTTCCCATTATATGTAATTCATGCATTATTAACAGGATTATCCTTATTTATTGCATCATTATTCCAATTTGTAAATGGATTTGGATTCAGTGCTGGATTTGTAGATTATGTTTTAAATTTTGTAAATCCATTAGCAAATCAACCAATTTTACTTTTAGTTCAAGGGCTAGTGTTTGCAGCATTATACTACTTTATCTTTAAATTTGCAATTGCTAAATTTAATATAATGACTCCAGGGAGAATAGCTGGTGAGTTTGATGAAGTAGATGGAGAAGGTTCAGAAGAATCATCTAATCAAAGACACGCGGTAATGGCTGAAAAAATTGCGGCAGCAGTTGGAGTTGATAATATTGTTCAAATTGATAATTGTGCAACACGTTTACGATTAGAAATTAAGGATTCATCGATTATTGATGAAGCCGCAATCAAAAAAGCCGGTACAGCTGGAATTGTAAAACCAACAAAAACGCAAGTTCAAATAATTATTGGACCAACAGTTGAATTTGTTGCGAAAGAATTAAAGAAAATAACAGATAAATAAAAAGTGAGAGCGTTAAAACTATTCTCAGTAAAAGAAAATTCTTAGAAACCTAGTCGAAAACTAGGTTTTTTCTATGAAAAGTGACAGTGGACAAATTTTTGATGTCATTAGACACAGAACAAAATTATATTAGAAAATCAATATAAAGAGACTATTGATAGACCACTGTATGATAAGTTTGCAAGGTTTTACCCATGGTATTAACTCTACAATAGCCGCAGCACGTGAAAATATTTGTTTCATGTGGCTATTTCATTAGAAAACATAAATATACAGAAAAATAAAGAATATTAAACGGAAGAAAATATTACTTAAAAACAGATGAAGATGCAATATCTATAAATGTAAAAGATAATAGTTTTGATTTTAAAGAGTTAAGTCTTGCATATAATGTTCAAGCTATAATAAATAAAAGATTCATTGTTGCAACAGAAGTAAGTGGTTTAGAAATCCATAAAATTATAAAAAGAAAAATCCCAGAAACCAAAGCGGTATCTTGAGATTTTTCTTTTACTGAGAGGTTTTCAAACTTCCTTCAAAAATTACTATGCACTGTACTGTAAATATCTGCTTTTATTTTAACAGGCTGCTAATGTTGTATTACTATCTCCAAATGTACGTCTGTATGTACTTGTTTTCTCATTTTTAACTTTGAATCGTACTACATTTCCCGAAACAGCGCCTGCCTTGAAAGATACTTCTGCACTAGCAGCATATGTAGCTGTTTCTTTTGAGCGACAAACTCTTTGTGCTACATTGGAAATTTTCAAACCAGGGATCTTACTCCATGCAACAGCTCCCCAAATAGATGAAACAGAATCATTATTACGTCCTTGGACACGAGTGAATCTTACATTACCCGCTGCTCCGGTTGAAGAGTTTTGATCTGAAAAATAAGCATCACAGGTTGTGTATCCACTTCCACTTTTACAATTTGAAAAATTCACCTCTCTAGTAGCGATTGATCCATCAGAAAAATTAAATATATATTTTTCTGAATTTTTTGTGATTTGCTTTTTAGTTCTAATAGGTGCTTCCTTATTTGTATCAGAAAGAGGTAAAATACCCTTTTTTAAATTAGTAATGATTTTTTGCACTTTGGAGTATTCAACATTTTCACTAGTATAGAACTCAATTACTTTATTATAGTCTTTGTTTCTTGATAGAAGAGTGTTGAACTGAAATTTTTCTGCCGATTCAGTGTATGCAAATACATCAACTTGTGTTCCGAAAATAAATAAAAAAACTAAACTTAAAGTTACAATTCTTTTCATTGTTCTCCTTTTCTCTTAAATTTTAATACAGTGCAAACTAACAGTTTACTAAATTATAACAAATAAAAAAAACAAAGTCAAGGAAATGTTTCGATGTATTTTGTAAGTATTAAGTAAAGCATGATTTCAAATCTCTCTCAAATAGATATAAACATTATGGAGAATGCATTATAAAGGTATTTTCAAATAAGAAAGATAATGTTCAAATTATTGTTGGACCAGATGTTGAATTTGTGGCAAACGAATTAAAAACGATAACAAAAAAGTAAAACAAAAACATTATGAAAAGTAGGTGGTCGTTAAGACCGCCTTTTTCCATAAAAATATGTAATTATAATAATAGCTTTTTAATGAAAATATATATTTCGAATATTTTGTTTGCACTGTAAATTGAAAAAATTAGAATAAAATTCAGATTAAAAGTAATTAAAAACTAAAAGTATTTGAAAAAAAGTGAATTAAATTATGAAATTTCTAAAAAATATGTTAAAATCTAATAAGTTGAAGGAGAAGTATGCCAAAAAAATATGACGGATCATCTATTCAAATATTAGAAGGATTAACAGCAGTAAGAAAACGTCCGGGAATGTATATCGGAAGCACAGATACACGTGGACTTCATCATTTAGTATGGGAAATTGTTGACAATGCAATTGATGAGGCACTTAACGGTTATGGAAATAAAATTATTGTGGAAATACACAAAGATAATTCGATTTCAGTAACCGATTTTGGTCGTGGAGTACCAGTTGATATGCATGCAAGTGGTGTACCTGCATGCGAAGTTATTTTCACAACTTTACACGCTGGAGGAAAATTTGGTGATGATGGTTATAAAACAAGTGGTGGATTACACGGAGTTGGATCGAGTGTTGTAAATGCTCTAAGTGAGTATATGGAAGTAACAATTGAACGTGATGGTTATGTGTGGACTCAACGATATGAAGATGGTGGAACGAAAATCGGGAAACTTCAAAAAGGAAAAAAAAGTAAGAATACAGGGACTAAAGTTACATTTAAACCTGATGCTACAATTTTTTCTGAGTTAGTCTACACTTTTACGAAAATTGCAAAACGTATGCAAGAATCAGCATTCTTAAATCCCAATTTAGCTATGCAATTAATTGATCATAGAACAAATCAAGAGGAACTATTTGTCTACGAAAATGGACTATTGGCTTTTCTAGATGTTTTAACTAAAGGTAAAAAAATTCTTTCAAAACCAATAGTTGTAAATGACGAAAAAAATCAAATAGAAGTGGCGATTGGTTTACAATATACCGATAGTTATAATGAAGAAATTATTTCATTTGTAAACAATGTTCGAACTAAAGATGGTGGAACGCACGAAGTTGGATTTAAAACAGCTTTAACTAAAATTATTAATGAATATGCGAGAACAAATGGAATTTTGAAGACAAAAGATAAAAATTTAGAAGGAACTGATGTACGAGAAGGAGTTATCGCAATAATTTCGATTAAAGTGCCAGAGTTTCTATTACAATTTGAAGGTCAAACAAAATCTAAACTTGGTACAACAGAAGCAAAAGCTGCTATTGAAAATACATTAGTTGCAAATTTATCGTTGTATTTTGATCAAAACAATAATGATATAAAAAGCATTATTAACAAATCACTTCAAGCGAGAAATGCTCGTGAAGCTGCCAAAAAAGCACGACTGGAATCTCGAAAAGGTAAAACTAAAAAAAATGAGATTGCCTTGTCAGGGAAGTTAACACCGGCTCAATCAAAAAAAGTAGCAGAACGTGAAATTTTTCTAGTCGAGGGTGATTCTGCGGGTGGAAGTGCAAAACAAGGACGAGATCGTCGAACACAAGCAATTTTACCACTACGTGGAAAGGTTGTTAATACCCAAAAAGCAAAACTTGAAGATATTCTCAAAAATGAAGAATTAGGTACAATCATTACAACCTTAGGTGCTAGTGTTGGAAATGATTTTGAAATTGAAAATTTACAATATAATAAAGTAATCATAATGACCGATGCTGATACCGATGGAGCACATATTCAAATATTACTACTGACATTCTTTTATCGATACATGAGACCATTAATCGAGAATGGTCATATATACATCGCTCAACCCCCGTTATATAAAGTTTTTTCTGCGGACAATAAGCAAATTGTTTATGCATGGACTGAAGAACAATTAAATCAAGCAAAAAAAGCATTCAAGAAAAAGTATTTTATTCAAAGGTATAAAGGACTTGGTGAAATGAACGCCCCTCAACTTTGGGAAACAACAATGGATCCAGAAAGTCGTGTACTTATCAGAGTTACAATTGATGATATAATTGAGGCTGAAAAACAAATTACAACGTTAATGGGTGAAGAAGTAAGTTCAAGACGTGAATGGATTGAAACAAATATTAATTTCGATAAAATTGATACATATCAAGTGGAAAAATAGGAGAATAAATGTCAACTAAAAAAGAATTAACGCATTTTTTAGATTTAACAATTGAAGAAATATTTGCTGATCGTTTCAGTAATTATTCAAAATATATTATTCAAGATCGTGCCCTTCCAGATGCGAGAGATGGACTTAAACCAGTTCAAAGAAGAATCTTGTATTCAATGAATAAAGAAGGTAATACTTTTAAAAATCAATTTAGAAAATCGGCTAAAACAGTCGGAAATGTTATTGGTAATTACCATCCACATGGTGACATCTCAGTTTATGATGCGATGGTTAGAATGTCTCAATCTTGGAAAATGCGAATGCCACTTGTTGTAATGCACGGAAATAACGGATCAATTGATGGAGATACGGCCGCTGCAATGCGTTATACGGAAGCAAAATTATCAGAATACGCTAATTTTCTACTTCAAGATATTGAACTTGAAACTGTCAGTATGACACTTAATTTTGATGATACTGAATTAGAACCAACGGTTCTACCAACAAGAATTCCGAATTTGTTGATAAATGGTACAAGCGGAATTTCAGCAGGATATGCCACAGATATTCCACCACATAATCCAGAAGAAATATTAAAGGCTGCTAAATATGTAAATGAACATCCAAATGCAACGCTAGATAAAATTATGGAGATTATTAAAGGACCTGATTTTCCAACAGGTGGAACAATTCAAGGACTTGATCAAATTAAAAATGCATATGAAACAGGTAAGGGTAGAATTATTGTTTGTTCAAAATATGAAATAAAAAAACATGATATTATTATTACCGAAATTCCATATGAAGTAAATAAATCAGTGCTACTTCAAAAAATAGAACAGCATAAAATTAATCAAAGAGTACAAGGAATAGCTGAAATTATTGATCAGTCAGATCAAAATGGTCTTTCAATTTTGATTCGTGTGAAAAAAGAAGCCAATCCAGAAGTAATTATGAATTTCTTACTTAAAAATACTGATTTGCAAAAATCATATAACTTTAATATGATTGCAATTGATAAACGCCATCCGAAACAAATGGGACTTGTCGCTTTTTTAAATTCATTTTTAGAACATCGTGATGATGTAATAACTAAACGAAGTAGTTTTTTACTTGAAAAAGCTGAAAAAAGAATGCATATTGTCGATGGTTTGAAATTAGCAATGCTTAATTTAGAAGAAGTTATTAAGATAATTCGTAAGTCAAACAATAAAGCAGATGCTAAGCAAAATTTAATGAGTGCGTTTCCACTAGATGAAGTACAAGCAGAAGCAATTGTGATGATGCAGTTATATCGATTAACAAATACAGATATTTCAATTTTAATTGAAGAACACGAACGTCTAACAACGGAAATAATGATTAATAAACAATTAATTGAGAAAAAAGAAATTCGTACAAAATTAATTTCAACAGAACTTAGTGAAGTTATAAAAGTAATTAAAGAGCCGCGTTTAACTAAAATTGAAGCAGAAATTATTGAAATTGAAATTGATAAAGCAGATCTAATTCAAGAAGAAGAAATTTTTATTTCAATCTCTCACAATGGATATATAAAACGAAGTCCAACACGGTCATTTGTTTCAAGCACAAGCTATCCTGAATATATCGAAGGTGATTACCTAGTTGCAGCTAAGAAAATTTCGAATAAAGATCAAGCAATTATTTATTTTGACGATGGAAGTGTAGTTAATATTAATGGATTTGATATACCAGAAGGAAAATGGAAAGATCGTGGAAATCATATTTCACAAATAGTTAAAGTAAACGATGGTGTAAAAATATTAGGAATGTTTGTCGGAAATAAAGAAAATGAAGAAAAATTATTAATTTCAATGACCAAAAATGGGATATATTCAATTTTTTCTGTCAAAGAGATTATGCAATCGTCAGTAAAGCGTGCAATAATTGCCCAAAAAATAAAAAAAGATGATGAAGTAGTTGCTGTTAAACTAATGAATTCTTTATCGGATAAAATTGTTGCGATTGCCTCAAATGATGAATACTATATTGTACCAGAAGAAGAAAAAGAAACAGGAGCACTTCGTCGTGTTGGTCGAAAAGCAGGAAGACTTAAAAAAAATCAAACGATATGTGCAATTTCAATCGGAGAAAAAATGTTGTTATTCACTGATAAAGGTGGTTATTTTAAATTGGAAACAAGTACTTTAAATTACAATACAACATATAAAGAACTTTTTGGAAACGTGAAATCGGCTCCACATCGAGTAATTCAAGTAATAAACACAGAAAAAACAAATTATATTTTAGTTAAATCACATGAAATATGTTATAATATTAAAGATTCCAAATTAAAGGAACACGAATTGAGAGACAAAATAAAATTAATCGAGAAAAATATAGAACTGAAAAACGTTATCGTTGAACCAGAGCTATAAAAAAAGGAGAAAAGATGTTCACAACTTTAAACGCACTTCAGCAAGGACAAGTACCAATTGGCCAAGTAATATCTACATATGGACCGTTATTACTTGTTGCAGCAATAATTACATTAGCATTCACAATTGTTTTTGTAAAATTAAGCAAATCGAATGTTAAATCTGTATTGCCATTCTTTGTATTTGCAGTATACGAAGCATTATTTTTTGGTTTAGTTCCACAACTAATTTATGATGTTGTTATTTTATTACCTTCATTAATTTTCATGGTGATTATTATAATTATTGCATACGCAATGATTCCAAAAGAAGAAACAGTAGAATTAATTGAAGAAGATAATGAAGGTTTTTCATTTTCAAATTCAACAGAAGTTGTAGAAGAAGCAACTGAAGAAAAAGTTGAAGAAGCAACTGAAGAAAAAGTTGAAGAAGTAACTGAAGAAAAAGTTGAAGAAGTAACAGAAGAAAAAATCGAAGAAGAAGCTCAAGAAGAAACGAACAAATAGAACAACAAAGCCAATGTTTATCATTGGCTTTTAAATTAAGTTAAGGATAACAATGATTAATTCAAAAGTAATGATTCAAACAATTGTCTATTCACTTATTTATGTACTAGGTTTTAATCTTTTTGTTGCGTCAATTGATATTTTTGCAACTGGTTTTGCAGGAATTGCCCAAATTCTGGTACACATATCAACAAAATTAGGTCTCGGGTTAGATTACTCGTTCTTTTATTTACTTTTAAATATTCCTGTTTTTATTCTAGCATATTTTAAAGTAAATAAACGATTAGCGTATTTATCTTTAATTTCAGTTGTTACAGTATCAATTGGACTTAGAATAGTTCCAGTTATAAAAATAACAGATGATATGATAATTAACTGTATTTTTGGTGGAATAGCGATGGGTTATGCAATTGGATCATTACTAAACATAGGTTCATCAAGTGGAGGAACAGATATTATTGGATTATATTTTGTTCGCGTATTTAATCAGCCGTTTACAAAAATTAATAATTTTATAACAATTGTGATTATACTTATTTCAATTGTGATTGGGAGCTTTGAAATTGCGTTATACACAATTTTAAGTTTTATGGCAAGAACATTGACAATGAAGTTGTTGTACACAAATCAAGATACAAAGACCGCGTGGATAGTTGGGGAAGACCTCCACTTAATAAACGATTATATAAATTTTGAATTAAATCGTGGAACGACAGTCTTTCATGCACAAGGTGGTTTCACACATAAACAAAAAGAATTGATTATGGTAATTTTAAACGAATATGAAATTCATAAATTATCTCACTATATTGATGATAATAACATTGAGGTTTTCATTAATATTAATGATACAAAAGAAATAAAAGGTAATTTCAAAATTGACAAAGCAAGGAAAAAAAATGATTAAAACTACAGAAACAAGTATAAAAGATGGTTTTATCTTAGTGAATAAAGAAGCTGGTGTTAGTTCGTTTGATTTGATTCGTGATTTACGAAAAAAAATTGGAAAAGCAAAATATGGACATACTGGAACATTAGATATGCAGACAAGTGGGCTTGTTGTAATTGCAGTGGGAATAGCAACAAAATTTATTCCAATTTTAAGTGAAAATAAAACAAAAGAATATATTGCTAGAGCAAAATTAGGAATTAAAACTGAAACTGGTGATGTTTTTGGAAAAACAATTAAAAAAGAAGTCCCAACTAAAAAATTGCAAACAGAGCTTGAGTTTCAAGAATTGGATCAAATGTTAAAGACATTTTTAGGAACAAGTGAACAGTTACCACCAATCTATTCAAATAAAAAGGTTGCAGGAAAACGTCTATATGAATATGCACTTGCAGACGAACATGTCGAAATAAAATCACAAACAATAGAAATAACAGAAATTGAATTGTTAGAAATTAATAATGAAGAAGAATTTACATTTAGAGTTGTTGTCTCTAAAGGAACATACATTCGTAGTTTAATTGAAGATATAGCCGAAAAAATGGGGACTATTGGGACTATGAGTAACTTGATTAGATCTAAAACAGATGGCTTTACTTTAGAGGAAGCAAAAAGTATTCACTCAATCACAACATCTGATATACATTCATTAGGAAAATATTTGAAAAAACATTATCAGACAATAGAAGTTTATGATAAAATAAAGATATTAGTAAATAATGGAGCAATATTAACAGCACAAGCAGATGTAAAATACCCTGTTCTTTATCAAGACCAAGTAAGTAGAAAATTACTAGCTATTTATGATAAAGTTGCTGACAATAAAATAAAACCAATTATTTTTTTGAAGGAGCTTGATGAGAATTAAAGAAGTGACTAATTTTTTCGTTTTTGACTTTGGTCAAAATAAATGCGCAACCATTGGTTTTTTCGATGGAATGCATACGGGTCATCAACAGTTAATCACACGAATGGTTGAATTTGCTAAAAAGAACAATTTAACATCAACAGTAATTACCTTTGATTCAAAACCTAAGGTGAATGCTTGTGCTCAACTAATTCCGCTTGACGAAAAATTAAAACTAATTGAAAACATGGGTGTTGATTTAACATTGGTTTTGAAAACCGAAAAAATAAAAGTGCACACAGCCCAACAATTTATTGCTTACATGCAAGCGCTCAAAATTAAGCAGTTATTTGTTGGAAGTGATATTAGATTTGGTTACGGTGGTGTTGGTGATATTGATATGCTTAAAGAAAAATTTGTAATAATGGAAGAAGATTTCATAATGGATTTAGAAGAAAAAGTATCATCTTCAACAATTAGGAGATTGTTGCTTCTAGGTAGTTTAAATCGAGCAAACGAATTACTTGGATATAATTACTATATTAAAGGTGTAGTAATTGACGGTAAGAAAAATGGACGAGAAATTGGTTTTCCGACAGCAAATATTAGAACTAGTTTTCTAGTAATTGCTAGAGGGACGTATTTAACCAAAACAACAATTGGACGAAAAAAATACTATTCGTTAACGAATGTTGGTCTAAATCCAACGTTTGGTGTAAATGAATTATCGGTTGAAACGTATATCGATAGCTATTCTGGAAATATATATGGAGAAGAAATATGCGTTGAATTTGTTGAAAGAATTCGAGATGAACAAAAATTTGACAGCGTTGACAAATTGATTGAACAAATAAACAAAGATTTGATGTATTTAAAAAGCAAGGAGTATTAAAATGAAAATCAAAAAATTAGTAGAAGACTATAAGATGTTAGATGGAAAAGAAATTACAATCAATGGATGGGTTAGAAATAAACGAAATGGTAAAGCAATTAGCTTTTTAAATGTTACTGATGGAACATGCTTTGATGTAATTCAAGTAGTATATAAAGAGCTTGAGAATCAACAAGAAGTTGAAAGTCAAAATATTGCATCTGCATTAGAAATAACAGGAACAATTAAAGTTACACCTGATGCCAAGCAGCCTTTTGAAATTTTGGGGCAAAAAATTGTTGTACTTGCAAGTTCAACCGAAGATTATCCACTTCAACCAAAAAAACATACATATGAATATTTAAGAGAGATTGCCCATTTAAGAATGCGTTCAAATACTTTTTATGCTGTTTTTAAAATTAGATCAGTTTTAGCTCAAAAAATTCATGAGTTTTTTGCCAAAGAAGGATTTGATTATATTCATACACCAATTTTGACTGAAAGTGATTCAGAAGGTGCTGGTGAAATGTTTCAAGTAACAACACATGATCTAAATAATGTACCTAAAACAGATGAAGGAAAAGTTGACTATAAAAAAGATTTCTTCACTAAAGATATTAAATTAACAGTTACGGGTCAATTACATGTTGAACCATTTGCCATGGCTTTTTCAAATGTATATACATTTGGACCAACATTTAGAGCAGAAAATTCAAATACAACAAGACACGCGGCAGAGTTTTGGATGATTGAACCAGAAATGGCATTTACTGATTTAAATGGAATTATTAAAAATATTGAAGATGTTCTTAAATATGTTGTTGGGGAAACAACTAAAAAATGCGAAAAAGAAATTGCTTTTTTAAATACATTAGTTGATTACGATTTAGAAGAAAGATTAGCTAATTTAGTTTCAGGTAAAATGAATAGAATTACTTATACTGAAGCAATTGATACTTTATTAGAAGCTGTTCAAAATGGAAAAAAATTCGAAAACAAAGTTGAATGGGGAATTGATCTTGCAACTGAGCATGAAAAATATTTAACTGATGAGAAATTTATGACACCTGTCTTTGTAACAGATTATCCTCGTGATTTTAAAGCTTTTTATATGCGTTTAAATGATGATCAAAAAACAGTTGCTGCTACTGACTTATTAGTTCCAGGAATTGGAGAATTAATTGGAGGTTCACAACGTGAAGAACGATTAGATGTTTTAGAAAGCTTAATGCAAGCCCATCATCTAGATCCAAAAGATTATGAATGGTATGTAAAATTACGCGAATTTGGTGGTGTAGTACATGCTGGATACGGAATTGGATTTGAAAGATTAGTAATGTATGTAACGGGGATGGAGAATATTCGAGATGTAATTCCGTACCCAAGAACAACAAAAAATTGTAACTATTAAAAAGAAATCGTCACTATGCAAAAATATGATATATAAATATTTTTATATTATAATATAAGTGACAAGTAAAGGAGAAAAATGATAAAAAAATTAGCCGGTATATCGAAAATTTCAATAATTGTTTTAACAGCTTTAATTGTCATATTAAGCTGTGTTGAAATATTTATTGGTTTACAAATATCAGGGAAAAATAATGGATACGACCAGCTTATAGTAAATTACGAGACGTTTAATGCATTACTGCAATCATTCAATATCAATTTACTAAATACAGCAGCTATTGAGCAAGCATTATCGTTAATAAAAATTGTTCTAGATAATACAAAATTTTTAGTAAGTTGTGCTATTTCACTAATTGGATTCATCATAATTGTTTTTCAATTACCACTTCTTTTCATCAAGCAAAAAAAAGAATACTCATTTTCTAAGAGTTTAGGTTATTTTGCTTATGTAGTTATTAGTGCGGTGATTGTCAAGGCATTTATATCATTAAATCCATTAGTGAATTATATTGTGTCATTGATAAGTCCAACTAGTCAAACATTATTTGGATTTATTTACGTGTTAATTATTCTTCAAGCAATTTGCTTTATTCCAATTGTTATTCTTGGTGCGAAAAATATTGATCTCACAAAAACGCACATTTATGCACAAAAATTTGCAAAAATTATTTCTAAACTTGCAATGATTGTTGCAACCGTTCAAGCAATTGCAGTAATTTCTTTTGCAACAATTGCAACAATAATTGTAAATTCAATTAATTTTAGTTCAAAAGACTTATTGCATAATTTAATTGATGGAATAGGTAATAATCTTCTTATTCCATTTAAAGGATTAATTGTAAATAGTGTTGATTCGTGGATAAGTACAGTAGTTCCGGAGTATTTATACCAAATGATTAATGAAACTACAACAAGAACACTGGTCGGAGTAGGAATATCTTTTGCAGTATTCTTAGTAATTCATATTTTGGCAACAGTTGTCGAAACAGAACTTGAAAAAACATATAACAAATTATATATCCAAATAGCATTAATTATCGGAGCAATTGTCTTATTAATTGTCTACCCAGTGTTATTTGCAGCTCAAACATTTGTTTGGTTATTAATAATAGTACTTGGATTCTATGTATTCATACTATATCCAAAGATTTTGAAATACTTTCAAAAACCAGAAGGTGGGCACGAAAAACTAAAACAAATCATGGAAAAAGTTGATGTTTTAGACCAAACAGAAGTAGAAAATTCAACGGATGAAACAACAGAAAATATTGAAATAGAAACCGAAGATTTAGAGTTAACGAAAGCAAATGAAATAGAACATGAAGATGCAGTAGAAGACGAAAGTACAACTAATGAAACAATTGACAATGCTGAAGAAGAAAACGAAGAGCAAGAGTTAGCTAAAGCAAATGAAATAGAACATGAAGACGTTGTAGAAGAAGAAAGTCCAACTAATGAAATAACTGAAAATGTTGAAGTAGAAAATGTAGGTTTAGAAACAGTTGAAATAGATGAAATTCTGCAACAAGAAACAACTGACTCAACTACAGAAGATGATAATAAAAAAATATAGATGAACTGAAAAAACAATAAAAAAGGATGTAAAATGAAAGACTTAATTATTATAGGAGCAGGACCAGCCGGTTTAACAGCCGCAATTTATGCCTCAAGAGCTGGATTAGATACAATGATTATTGAACGTGGTGCACCAGGTGGAAAAGTCTTTTTGACGCATTTAATTGAAAATTATCCTGGTTATGAGTCAATTGGTGGGCGTGAGCTTGCGCAAACAATGCACAAACATGCATTGAAATTTGGGGCAACATATCAATATGGTGATGTTCAAAAAATTATTGATAATGGTGAAAGTAAAACAGTTGTTACAAACATGGAAACTTATGAAGCGAAAAATATTATTCTTGCAACTGGAACTGATAACAAACGTTTAGGTGTAGAAGGTGAAGAAGAGTATATGGGACGTGGTGTTTCATATTGTGCAATTTGTGATGGTAACTTCTTTAAAGATCAAGATGTTGCAGTTATCGGTGGTGGAAATAGTGCAATTGAAGAAGCAACATATTTAGCGGATATTTGTAAAAGTGTAACAATAATTCATCGTCGTCAAGAATTCAGAGCAGAAAAACATGCTGTGGATGCTTTAAAGAAGCGTACAAATGTCAATTATGAACTTGATTCAGTAGCAACAAAAATTTATGGTGAAGGAAAAGTTAAGCATATAGATTTAGAAAATGTTGCAACAAAAGAAACAAAAACAATTAATGTTGAGGCTGTTTTCATCTATGTTGGTTTAATACCAGTAACTTCTAATTTTACTGATTTAGATATTTTCGATGAAAATAACGAATTGATTGTTGATAACGAAACAATGGCGACTAATATTAAAGGCTTATATGTAGCCGGTGATGTTAGACCAAAAACGCTTAGACAGGTAACAACTGCAGTTAATGATGGTTCAATTGCAGCTCAAAATGTAATTGCAAATTTAATGTAATTTTGATAAATCTATCACGTAAAAGTGATAGGTTTATTTTTTAAGCACACACTTGTAATCAAAAAAAGTAATATTTGTAATTTATGCACTCAAGATTTGAGAAAAAAGCAAAAAATGTGCAATACAGACAAAATAAGCTAGACAATAAAGGGTTTTTATGCTATAATATTCTAGAATGCAAAAATTAACTTATAAATTTAGGAGGCAAAATGGCAAAAGTATGTGTAGCAACAGGGCGTAAAACATCAAGTGGACAAAATCGTTCTCACGCGATGAACTCAACAAAAAGAACAGTAAAAGCTAACTTACAAAAGAAAAAAGTACTAATGAACGGAAAAGTTCAAACAGTATACTTATCTGCAAGAGCGCTTAAAAACCAAAAAGGTTTAAAAAAAGCAAACATCGAATTAGTATAATTTCAAAACCACTTTATGTGGTTTTTTTTAAACAAAAAAATAAGTAAAATGAGGACAAGATGAAAAAACTTAATGACTTTAAGTATTCTAATACGAACAAAAGGTACTATACACTTGATTATTACTTTAAGCAAAAATATGGAACAAAAGTATCAAGAATTCCAATTAATGCCGGTTTTACTTGCCCAAATATTGATGGGACAAAAGCAAAAGGTGGTTGCACTTTTTGCAATGTAAATGGTAGTGGAGATTTTGCGGGTAATCCTCGAGATGATTTATTGACTCAGTGGGAACAAGGAAAACAAATGATGCAACGAAAATGGCCGGATTCTAAATTTATTGCTTACTTTCAAGCTTTTACAAATACATATGCCCCCGTCGATGTCTTACGAGAAAAATTTGAAACATTTGTTAATCTAGAAGAATGTCTAGGAATTTCAATTGGGACAAGAAGTGATTGTCTCGAACAAGATGTTGTGGACTTACTTGCAGAATTGGCTCAAAAAAAAGAGATAATGGTTGAAATTGGTCTTCAAACAAGTAATGATAAAACAAGTTTAAAAATCAATCAACGACAATATCTAGCTGATTTCGAAGCCTCTCTTAAGCGATTAAGAGCTGCAAATATTGATGTTGTTGTTCATATAATAAACGGTTTAATTGATGAAACATATGATGATATGATGAACACAGCTAAATATTTAGCTAAATCAGATATTCAAGGAATAAAAATCCATTTATTACATGTAATGAAAGAAACAGTAATGGAAAAACAACTAGCACAAGGACGATTCGAGTTGATGAATCGAGCAGATTATATAAATCTAGTCGTTGATCAATTAGAGGTAATTCCGGAGCATATTGTTGTTCATCGCTTAACAGGTGATGCACCATTAGACCTACTTATAGGACCTGACTGGAGCGTTAAGAAAACAGCAGTGATTAACGATATTGATAAAGAGATGGTTAGACGTGATACCTATCAGGGAGCGAAATTTCATGAAGACAATTAATTTGAACGAATATGTTGAACAACAAATTGCCTTGTATGCGCAACCAAATACAACAATTATCGATGCAACATGTGGAAATGGTTATGACACTTTTAAGCTTGCAACAAAATATCCAAGCTCTCGTATAATTGGAATCGATGTGCAAATTCAAGCGATAAGTATAACTCGTGAACGTTGCTCATCATTGCCTAATGTAGAATTATTAATGCAATCGCACGAGGTATTGCCTGAATACAATGATGTTTCACTAATAATATACAACCTTGGTTATTTGCCTAATAGCGATAAAAACGTTCAAACACAGGCGAAAACAACAATTAAATCAATTGAATCAGGTCTTAATAAATTAATTCAGAATGGGGCAATCATACTTTCAATATATCAAGGGCATGATCAGGGTGTAGAAGCAAAAGCGGTATTAAATTACTTAAAGACAATTAATAAGTATCAATATATTGTCTCTAAATATGAATTACTAAATGTTAATAATCCACCAATAATCGTTGTGATTGAAAAAAAATAAAAGAGTATTTGTTTAGAATGCTCTTTTTTTATTAACATATTCTAAATTATGATATAATGATTTTATAACAAGGTTTTTAAAGAAAGTTACGGATAAGCTTTAAATCTTAAAAGAGAGAAAATAGGATAGGAGGTGTATGGTTATGCATGTTAAAGTTAAAAGAAATTTGATTTTTTTAACACTAAATATGGCTTTAATTGCAATGTTTTATTTAGGGGAATTCGATAATAATGTATTTTATATTGTGCTTGTATATGCAGCTTCTAATCTTCTAATTTGGAGATTTTCCAAAAAAGTGACTGAATTTCAGTAAAAATGAAAAAGTCCTAAAATATATTTATTTTAATTATTAAATAACTGTTGAGAAACGGTAAGAGAATCCATTGTGAAGGATATTAATATAACATAAAAAGATAAGTTACTTTAAAATACACCTCGTTATTACTAAATAGCGATGTGTATTTTTTTATGGCAAAATTTGGATTTTACTTTACAAATTTAAGTAAAAACTTGTTTAAAGAAATAAATCGTGTTATACTATGACTATAACAGTGGAGGTGAAAAATGCTTTTATCAATTGATGCAGCTTCATCAGAACCTATTTTTAGTCAACTATGCAATCAAATTATTGATGCAATTGTTAGAAATGAGCTTGTTGAAGGTGAGAGTTTACCAAGTATTCGAAATTTAGCTTTAGATTTAGGAGTTAATATGCATACAGTCAATAAAGCATATGCAGTACTTAAAGAAGAAGGTTATGTTAGTATTTCAAATAAGGGTGTTATCATAGAAAAGAAACAAAATTATCAATCAGAAGCTATAGATTTGGCAGAGCTTGAAACGAAACTAGATATTGTAATTACAAAGGCAATTTCAAAGGGGATTAAACAGGATCAAGTTTTAGAAATTATTTCACAAATTTTTCAGAAGGGAGAGCAATGATTTTTTTAAGTATAATACAATTACTTATTGTATATTTATTAGTTATTTCAACAACTAATATCCATCAAGGACAATATTTTATGGGTGTGAGTATTCCAGTGTCTGCTTTTAAAGACCCAGAAATAAAAAATTTAAAAAGTAGATTCATTAAGCAGAACACAATAGTATTAATTATTTTAAGTATAGGGAGTTTTTTTGTTCAAAATAATATCATCACTGCCTTAAGCCCAATGTTTCTATACGCGTTATTTGTAGTTATATTTTTCATTGATTGCTTTGAAAAAGTAAAAAAAATAAAACAAAACCAAAATTGGCAAGAAAAATATGAAACAACCAAAGTATTTATTGATACAAGTTTTAAAACAAAACTTAAAGTGGTAAGTTCAGGTTACTATCTAGGATTGATTGGCCTTATAACAATTATACTACTTTACATCGTTCAAATATTTAATCAACTTCCAGACATGTTAGCGAGTCAATTAGACTTAACAGGAGAAGGGCTAGCAATTGCCCCAAAAATGAATGTACTATTTTACTTATTTGCGACAATTTATGGAGTGATTTTACTGTTCTGGGGAATTAATTTTAGTTTGAAAAAAGTAAAACAGAACTTAGCACCAGCAAATCCACAAGCAAGTGCAAAAAGTAATTTAAAGTATTTGTCTAAATCTTCAATCTATCTATATTATTTATTATTAGTCATTATTACACAATTCTTAAATGAATTACTACTAATAGTTGAAATTTCCACACCGCTAAACTACCAAATCATTTCAATTATATGTACACTTATTTCAATAATTATTGTTTTTCGCTTGTATCAAGCAATTAGAAATCGTGATCAAAGTTCAGAAATTGAAACAGATATTATTACAACGGATGAAAATTGGTATTGGGGAACATTCTATATAAATAAGGATGATCCAGCAATTTTTCTAGAAAAACGAATTGGAATTGGTTGGACGATAAATTTAGGAAATAAATATGGTCTATTAATTGTAGCAGTCTTTATTTTTGTTGTCGGAATAAGTTTGACGTTCTTCCAATAATTATAAATAAAAAATAGTAAAACTTAAAAAATATAAACTGAAAAATAGGAGAAAAAATGAACAATGGAGTCCAAATAATCGATGTTTCAAAAGTATATGGAGGAAAAGGAAAAAGAGCAGTAGATAATATTTCAATTGAAATTGAGCGAGGTAAAATCGTTGGTTTTATTGGGCCGAATGGGGCAGGGAAAACAACAACGATTAATATGCTAACTGGAAGTTTAAGTCCAAGCACCGGTACAATTACGATAAATGGTCTTGATATTAGTACAAATAGTATAGAGGCAAAGAAACAATTTGGCTTTGTACCAGATAATCCTGATGTTTACTTAAGTTTAAAAGGGATTGAATATTTAAATTTTATGGCTGATATTTATGAAGTACCACAAGAACTTCGTGTTCAAAGAATAGAGAATTTAGCTAAAAGGTTTGAACTTGAAAATGCATTAGGCGACAAAATTGCAAGTTATTCTCATGGGATGAGACAAAAAATAGTCGTAATTGGAGCGTTAATTCATGATCCATATTTATGGATACTTGATGAACCGCTAACAGGACTTGATCCACAATCGGCCTTTGAATTAAAAGTATTAATGAAAGAACATGTAAATAACGGAAATTCAGTTTTCTTCTCAACACATGTGTTAGAGGTAGCGGAAAAACTTTGTGACAAAGTTGTAATAATAAATTTAGGAAAAATTATTTTTACTGGAACAATTGAAGAGATTAAAGAAATATATGGTAGTAATCGAAGTTTAGAAGAAATATTCCTTGAAATGACAAGAAAAGAAGATGATAGTAATGAAAACTAATAAAATACTTTTACTGACAAAAATTTTTCTGAAGACATCATTTTCAGGTCAAATGAAAAATAAGAAAATGGCGATAATTGCTACAATCATTGGAGTTATTTATTTTGGGGGAATACTTGGTGGTTTTTCGATTGCAGGTGCAATTACACTGTTCTCAACATTCTCACAACCACAACAGCTTGCAACTAGTTATAGCCTATTGATTACTTCATATACACTTATGATTTTCTTTTTCGCACTGCTAATGATTCCAGGCGTATTTTATTTTTCAAACGATGTTAAAGTGCTTTTACCACTACCTGTAAAACCTTCAGACATTCTTTTGGCTAAAGTTGTGACAAGTTTTATTTATGAATTTTTAATAGCTCTTTTCGGAATTTTACCAGTAACAATTTTATTAGGTATTTTTCAAGGTTTTACATTTAGCTGGGCAGTAACCCTTGTACTCGCAATATTTATTTTACCATTACTTACAATTTTCTTTGCACTATTTTTCATAATTCTTATTATGAGTTTTACTCGTTTTTTCGCTAATAAGGAACGCTATAACTTATTTAGTGGAGTAATAGCAATTGCGATTGGAGCACTAATAATTTCGGTTGGTCCAGTCTACACTGGAACAACATTAGAAGAAGTTTATCAAGGTTTAAGTGGTTATGTAAGTTACTTTTTCTTTAACGTTTGGCTTGGTAAATTTGCACAAGGTGATTATTTATCTGGATTATACTTTGTGATTTTTGCAATTGGGGTCACATATCTAATGGTTGTGTTTGCAAATAAATATTATATAAGCACTTTAATCAAAACATTTGATATCACAGGTAAAAATAAAAAAATAAGTCAAACAACAATTACAAAATTAAGTCGTGAAAAATCTCATTATAAAACATTTGTCCAAAAAGAATTTAAGCAGTTATTTAGATCTTCAACATATTTCATTAATTTATGCATTTCACCATTTATCATCCCAATTTTTTTGGGTGGAAGTGCATTTATCTCACTAAATAATTCAGCAATTAATGGACAAAGTATTACTGAGCTTACGAGTAGTATTTTCACAGTGATTGAAGCTAAATATGTAATAATTGGGTTGTTTGGAGCGGCAATTTTTATATCAGGAATTTCCAATGTTGCAACAACAGCAATTACCCGTGAAGGAAAAGATTTTAATTTATTGAAAGTAATACCAATTAATTATGACAATTATTTACAAGCTAAATTGACACCAGCCCTAATACTTGGATATGCCTCAATACTAATTATAATTATCGGAGTTCAAATTTTTGTTCCACTCTCACTAATTGATTTGAGTATAGCAATTGTTTTGACAGCTGCAACAACACTTCTTATCAATATTTTAGAACTTTGGATCGGGGCAATTAATCCAACATTAGACTGGGATTCAGAAATCAAAGCAATTAAACAAAATACTGTTACTTTATATGGTCTTTTGATTTCATTTAGTGCATTACCAATCAGTGGTCTTGCAATTGCAGCAATAATCTTTTTACCTGAATACATTGCATTTAGTATAATAATTGTCTTAGTTTTACTTGCTAGTTGGTGGGCATGGAATGGAACAAAGAAACAGTTCATAAAATTATTAGAAAAGACAAGTGTTTAAATTTAATTTTCATCAAAACAAAAATATGAGTTATTAGTCCAATTTTCCATTTACTTTAATACTCATTCTATTATAATGAAAATGTTGACAAAAGTTATTTATTTTGATATACTTATTTTACTTACTTGCTTACTTGTTGGTTAGGGGAGAAAATAACTGATTGGGTTATAGTCGTAAGAAAATAGTCCCCACAGAGGAAAAAATGAGTTTTTTTAAAAAAGTTTTGTTTGTTATTTTATTACTGTTGTCAATCGTTTCACAAGTTAATTTTACAAGTGTAAACGCGGAGACAATTGATCAAAAAAAGACAGTAGAAATTTCAGGAGAAGAGAAAGAAGTATCAACTTGGAATCCACAAAATGGATCAAAATATGAAAAGGGAGATCTTGTAGAAAAGAATGGAGAAGTTAAAATTGTCATTCAAAATTTTATTGCAAATGGTGATGATAATTGGTGGAATGCCGATTCATTATTTACATATTTTACTAGTTTAGAAAATGCATCACCAAGAATTTTTACTGAACAAAATTTAAAGGATGCATATATTGAATACAAAAAAATGTCTTCTGAAGAAGCAGCTCGTGAAGTTTTGGCAACAAACAAAGAGATAGAGCAAATGTTAATGGCTGATGAAGAAAATCCCTCTCCACTAGAAAATTTAGAACAGGTGAAAAATGATGCATATGGTAGCATTATTGCGGAACTTAGTGGTCAAAAGGAAAAAGTGACGAAAGCTATTGTTGATAAAATTGCAGCAGAAAAAGGTTTGTCACAAGATGAGGCATTTATGGAATTAAATCCTAGAATGGCAGAAATATCAAAGGGGAATTTTGATTATAATGAAAATACAGGGGAAATGACAACATATCTAGAAAAAGACGACATGTTTGGTGCACAAACAAAAGGTGCGTTCGAACAATTGGGTCGAGGGGATATATTAAACAATTTTTCAAATGGTTCTCTTGGAGTTAGATGGGGACATGCTGCAATAATAACACAAAAATCCAATACAGTTTCAGGAACTTATACAACAGAAGCAGTTGGTCCAGGGAAAGGGGTGCAAAAATTAAGTTATTCTAATTGGCACTACAACAATAATGATAAAATGGCATACAGTTATTTGACTAAATTCCGTTTTGGAAGTAATTACTATTCAGGTGCTACAAATGCATCAGCGGATTTAGCTTCTGCTCAAGTTGGAAAGAAATATACGTTCCCAGGAATATCGTTAGGTGATCCAAGTTCATTTTATTGTTCAGAACTTGTCTATTATGCATATTACGCCAATAGATATACAGGTGTTGATTTAGGATCATATGGAAATAATAAAAGAGGTTCGAATGCAATTTTATACCCATATGAATTATATATGGATAATGATATAATGCCTTTTTTCAAGCAGAATTTTTAAGGTGGTTATTAAATGAAACACAAAAAAGGAATTTTTATTTTAGTTTTACTTGTTTTGATTACTTTTATTTATTTAGAATTCAATAAAAAACAAGTAGCTAATAGTAAGTATACAGTAACTTATCAACTTCCGGGTGGATATGCGAAAACACTTGATTTTGATGAGTCGTTTAAAAGTAGTTTTTTTGAAAAAAATTCACCAAGGGAGTCAACTAATAGAATTTATAGTAGCTTTCTGAATAAAACTGTTTCGTCAACACGAATGCCTGGAGCCAATTTATACAAAATATGTACGAATGACGAGTGCGTAGATTATGAAAATAAATTACATGAAAATAGTTATTCGCAAAAGATTTTTGAGACATCTATTGGAGTGTTCGATATAAGAATGTATCCTGAAGATAATGGTGTGTTCAATTCAGAAATTGTTAATGTTTCGACAGGTAAAGTAACGGATCTCGAAGGTAGTTTTTCTAATGCAGGTATTTCTTATAAAAATAAAATTTTATTATCTGGAGAAAATAATAATAATCAAAATGTTTATGTGGAAATCGATGTTAATTCAATGAGAGTCACAAAAACAATTGAAAGAGATAAAATCAAAAATAATGCTGAATATTTAGAGCCATATGCAGTTAATTATAATGAAGAACTTTATTTTTATGCAATAAATAAAAAAATGTTACAAAGGTTAGATGAACGAAAAAAAGAATTTGTTGACTCAGAAGTGAAAAATCCACTTCCAATTCGAAACGAAGAAAAAATTGATCCGATGTTAGAGGTGAAACAGCTTGGACACGAAGGAAAACAGTACTATGTTATTCAAAACAAACTAAGTGAGGTTTACATTACGGACTTAGAAAAGAGTTATCAAATTAAGAATACGTATACAACGGCGGGTTTTTTAGTATATACTCATCTATATGACAAAAATAAAAAAAAGTTTTTGTTGTTACTATTACCAATTGATGATGAAAAACAAATTAGGGCACAATTTGTTGAATTTAATCCACTAACTTTTGAAGCAAAAACACTCTCGAGTAATGTGGTTAAACAAAATCTGCAAAATGTACCGACGATTACAATGAATTATTAAATTTTACCTACTAGTTGGTGGGCATGGAATGGAATAAAGAAACAGTTCATAAAATTATTAGAAAAGACAAGTATTTAAATTTAATTTTCATCAAATTGACGCATTAACTCAATAATTTGATTTAAATCCTCACCTTTTAAAGTTAAAGTATATCCGTTATTATTTTGAATTAAAATTTTTTCATCAACAAGTAATTTAAGTGTATTTGCTAATTGACTATTTGAGATGAATGCAATTTGATTTAAAAGTCCATTAAATGTTACTATATTACGCTTGATACAAAAGATAATAATTGGTACCCACTTATGTTTAAGTAGTTTTTGGCAGCGATAGATACTACAATCATCAATATTACATTTTTTCATAGTGCTCCTAAGTAATGAAATAGTTACTTGATTTCCAAGTATATAAATATTATACTATAAATTGGAACAAGGAGGAGAGATATAACAATGAAAAAATTAAATAATTATCCAAGAAAATTCTCACATATTGGTTTAAGTGTGAAAAATATTGAAGCAGTTGTCGAGTGGTACCATCAGGTATTAGGTTTTTATGTAATTATGGAACCGGTTGAAGTGAAAAATGAAAGTGATACGCCAATTGGTATAATGTGTCAGCATGTCTTTGGAAGCCAATTTGCAGATTTTAAAATTGCTCATCTATCAACAGTTGATGGTGTTGGAATTGAACTCTTTGAGTTTCCTGAAAACAAAGATGTAGAAGTTGAGTTCGATCCATATAAATCAGGCTTCTTTCATTTTTCGATTCAAGATCCAAATGTTGAGGAACTAGTTGAACATATTGTTGCAAATGGAGGAAAGCAAAGAATGCCAATTTGCTATTATTATCCAAATGAAAAACCTTATCGAATGGTCTATATGGAAGATCCATTTGGAAATGTGTTTGAAATCTATTCACACAGCTATGAACTTCAATATTCAAGCGGTGCATATTAATCTGTAAATAAGAATGGATTTTGGTCTAAGATAGTATAAAATCAACTAAACTTCCAGTAATTTATAAAAAAGGTAGAAAAAAATTTAAAAATATGTTATAATAGTATAGATAAATAGTGTTTTCCGCTGAGTAATTTAAGATTTCTTAAGAGTGCACTTTAAACAGGAGAAGATAAAATGAATAACATTTTAATAGACAAATTAACAAAATCACAATTAAAACCAGATCTACCTGCGTTCAGACCAGGAGATACAGTAATTGTTGATGTACGAATTACTGAAGGTGAAAAATCAAGAATTCAAAAGTACGAGGGTGTTGTAATTGCTCGTCGTGGAACAGGTGTTAGTGAGACTTTCACAGTTCGTAAAATTTCAAATAGCGTTGGAGTAGAAAGAATTTTCCCAATTCATTCACCAAACGTTGAAGCAATTAATGTAATCCGTCGTGGAAAAGTTAGACGTGCTAAATTGTTCTACTTACGTAAACTTAGTGGAAAAGCAGCAAGAATTAAAGAATTACGTAAATAATATAGGCTGGGGCTTTATGCCTCAGTTTTTCATATATTTAAATGGAGGTTCAAAATGAAACCAGTACAATGGTACCCTGGCCATATGTTTAAAGCCAAAAAAGAAATTCAAGAACGATTAAAGGTGATTGATTTAGTAATCGAAGTAGTTGATTCTCGTGTGCCAATTTCTTCTCATAATAAAATGATTGCAGAATTAACCAAAGGAAAACAAAAGTTAATTGTGTTCTCAAAAGCTGACTATACTAATCGAAAAGAATTAGAAAAATTTGTAAAACTATATGAAGAAATGGGCTATGCAACATATATTGCTAATTTAAAAGATGGGAAAAACTTCAAAAAACTTGAAGCAAAAATTATCGAAACATGTGATGATATTATCCAAAAGTTCGCAAATAAAGGAATCCATAAAACAATTCGTGTGTTGATAACCGGAATTCCCAATGTTGGAAAAAGTACTTTGATAAACTATTTAATTAATAAGAAAAAAGTTACGGTTGGGAATAAGCCAGGAGTAACTAAAATGCAACAATGGATTAAATTAAGTGATCAAATTGAATTATTAGATACGCCTGGAATTTTAGTTCCGAAAATTGAAAATATTAATGATGGATACAATTTAGTTCTTTGTTCTTTAATTAAAGATGAAGTAGTCAACAAGGATGATGTTGCAGTTCATTTGATTCGTGTTTTAGTTAAACGATATCCGAAAAACTTCGCTGAAAGATACAGTTTAGAACTTGCAAAATTGCAAGAAGAAGAACTTGATTTTGAATATATTTATGACCAAATTGGTCGAAAGACTGGAGCATTACTACGCGGGAATGAGGTTGATTATACTCGTGTAACAAATACTGTTATTAATGATTTCCGAACTCAAAAATTTGGTTTGTTAATTCTTGATCAACATAAAAGTGATGTTGAAATTGTAGTCGAGGACGAAAAAATTGAAGATGAAGACAAAAATTAAAATAGCATCTACAACTCATTATGAGCTGATGAACGTAAATGAAGTACGATTAACCAAAGCAGGATATAAACTAATTTGTGGTGTGGATGAAGTAGGACGAGGACCACTTGCTGGTCCTGTTGTTGTTGCAGCAGTAATACTTGATCCTAATCAACCAATTGATGGCTTGATGGATTCGAAAAAATTGTCAAAGAAAAAAATCAAAAATTTAAGCACTGAAATTATTGGAAAAGCAATTGCCTACAAAATTACAAAAGTTGGTGTTTATAAAATTGAGAAAATAGGTATAAAAAAGGCGGTTCATTTAGCAATGAGAAGAGCGGTAAATGGACTTGAGATAAAACCTGATTGTGTCCTAATTGACTTTGAATATGTAAACTTTCAAAATAAGTATGTTGAAGCTATAACTAAAGGTGATAACGTCTCAAATTCAATTGCAGCGGCATCAATTATTGCTAAAAACTATCGGGACGAATATATGGAAAAACTTGGTAAAAAACACTCTGAATATCAATTTTGTACAAATGCAGGATATGGTACAAAAGCTCACATACAAGCAATCAAAAAATATGGTATAATAGAAGGTGTACATCGCAGAAATTTTGAGCCAATAAGGAGTCAACTTGAATCAGAAGATTAAATATGCAATTATCGGATCTTGTATTATTATATTCTTATTATATGCAATCCTTTTATCTGGCGCAACACAAGTGGTTTCTCGTACCACATTTGATTTAGAAAAAACGCCAATACAAAACATAGAAATTAATGTTAGTGATACGAATATAAAGCTTATTTCAACAGCAGAATCTGAAATTCTTGTCAATACATCACAAAATACAAGAAGTTTAAAATCAAATGTTTTTAATATTTTTGTCGATGGAAAAACATTGAATGTAAGTGATTATCACGTCAGTCAAAAAAAAGATCGTTTTGATAATCAAACAGTTGAAATTTATATCCCAAACACAATCAAATTAGAGGATATTGATTTAAAAGTTGATGATTCTCAAATAAGCTTTTCAGAAATTGAAGCTAAGAACGTTGATCTTGTAGGTGATATTGTAGGTTTAAGTACAATTAAAACAACCGTTGAAAACTACAATGTATCAACTGGGAGTTTAGTATCAATTTTTGAAGAAAGTTTTGGAAAAAATTTAAACTTAAAAACAAAAGCTTTAAAACTTAAATATACGAAAAATCGGTTTGATAATGTTGCATTTGATGTAACAGCTAATTCTCAAATAAGTTTTATTGAAGATCAAACAAAGAATTTTGAACTACGAGGAAATACTAATAAAGTTTATATTGATTTTGTATTTGAACCAACAAGTTCGTACCAATTTGCTACTAATCAAAAAAATGTTGGAGGAACACTTCCCCTGCAAACAAATGGTAACGGCTATTATTATACCTCAACTCAGGCAGACAGTCAGGAGTTTAAATATAATTTGCAAGATAGTAATATAACAGAAATAAATGATATATCACAATCAACATTTGGTTTATTCTTTGAAAAAATAACAAATGTTTTTAAATAAGGTATTGAAGAAAAAAGAGAAAATAAGGTTATAGAAAGTAGGCGAAGATGAGTAAGAAAAACATGATTGTAATAAAAGGGGCTCGAGAAAATAATTTGAAAAATATTGATGTTGAGATCCCTAAAGAAAAACTTGTTGTAATAACAGGTCCAAGTGGAAGTGGAAAAAGTACGCTTGCATTTGATACAATTTATGCTGAAGGAAAAAGAAGATATGTTGAAAGTTTATCTTCTTATGCTCGTCAATTTTTAGGAGGGAGTGAAAAGCCAGACGTTGATTCAATAGATGGCTTGGCTCCTGCAATTTCAATTGATCAACGAACTGGATCGAACAATCCACGTTCAACAGTTGGAACTGTTACCGAAATTTATGATTATCTTAGATTACTATATGCACGTGTTGGAAAACCAATTTGTCCAAATCACGGAATAGAGATAAAGGCATTAAGTGCAAAAGATATTGCAGAACTTGTACTTGCTAATTATAATGAACAACGAATTCAAGTAATGACAACAGTTGTTAATTTACAAAAAGGGACCCATCAAAAAATCCTTGAACATTTATTAAAGAATGGTTATACACGTGTTTATGTAAATGGAGAATTATATGATTTAGCTGATGAGATTGATTCGATTAAATTAAATAAAAATCAAAAACATACAATTCTTGCAGTAATTGATCGACTTGTTGCTAAGAAAACAGATAAAGCAAGAGTACTTCAAGCCGTTGAAAAATCATTAGAGTTAGGACATCACCGAGTAATTATTGATTGTGAAGGGGAGAAAAAAGAATTTTCTGCGAGTTTTTCATGTCCGAACTGTGATTTTACTGTTCCAGAATTAGAACCTCGATTATTTTCATTTAATAGTCCAATTGGTGCATGTCATGAGTGTTCAGGACTTGGTCAAATGAAAGAACCTGATGTCGATTTAATGGTACCAGATAAATCACTTAGTTTAAATGAAGGAGCAATTCAAGTAAGTGGTTTTAGTTCAGGAACCTATTATATGTCATTTGTTCGTGCAATTTGTGATAAATATTCAATTGATATGGACCAACCATTTTCAGAGTTAAATGACCAGGAAATTGATTTAATTTTCAATGGAAGTCCTGAACCGATAAAAGTGAGTTATAATTCAGATACAATGAATTTTTCTAAAAGTGTTGTTTTCAATGGAGTAAGTGGAAATATTAAAAGAAGATATGTGGAAACAAGCTCTCAAGGAATGCGTCAAAGTTTAGATTCATTGATGTCAAATAATAATTGTCCAAGCTGTAAAGGGACAAGACTGTCTAAAGAAGTACTAGCAATCAGAATTAATGGATTAAATATTCATGAAGTATCAACTCTATCAATTGGTGATGGAACAGAATTTTTTGAAGAATTGAAGCTTTCGAAAAATGAAATGCAAATAGCAGCAATGGTATTAAACGAAGTAATTGCAAGGTTTAACTTTTTGAAAAATGTTGGTTTAAACTACTTAACACTCTCTCGTACAGCAACGACCTTAAGTGGTGGTGAAGCGCAAAGAATTCGTCTAGCAACCCAAATTGGATCAAAGCTAACAGGAGTATTATATGTTCTTGATGAACCTTCAATTGGCTTACATCAAAGAGATAATTACCGTTTAATTGAAACATTAAAAGGAATGCGTGATCTTGGAAACAGTCTGCTTGTTGTTGAACATGATGAAGATACGATGCTTGAAGCAGATTACATAATTGACATTGGTCCAGGTTCTGGTGAGTATGGTGGAGAAATTGTTGCGGTTGGAACCCCTAAACAGATTATAAAAAATCCAAAGTCATTAACCGGTCAGTACTTAAGCGGTAAGAAAAAAATTGAAGTTCCTGAAAAAAAACGTGAGCAAAAAGAATTTATTGAAATAAAAGGTGCATCAGCAAATAATCTACAAAATGTTGATGTGAAAATTCCACTTCATAATTTAGTTTGTGTGACAGGAGTATCTGGTAGTGGAAAAAGTACACTTATAAATGAAGTTTTGTATAAGCATTTATATAATCATTTCAATCCAGAAACTAAAATTAAAGCTGGGAAATGTAAAGCAATTTCTGGATTAGAAAAATTGAAAAAAGTTATTCAAATAGATCAAAAACCAATCGGAAGAACCCCGCGTAGTAATCCCGCAACTTATATTGGGGTATTTGATGATATTCGTGATGTATATACAGCAACACCAGCTGCAAAAATGCTTGGTTATGCCAAAGGTCGTTTTTCATTTAATGTTCGTGGTGGACGCTGTGAAGAATGTCAAGGTGATGGTTTAATTAAAATTGAAATGAATTTTTTACCAGATGTTTACGTAACATGTGAGAAATGTCATGGTAAAAGATATAATGAAGAAGTTTTGGACATAAAATATAAAGAAAAAAATATCGCTGACATTTTAGAAATGTCAATAACAGAAGCGTATGAATTTTTTGAAAACATCCCTAAAATCGCACGAAAGTTTAAAGTGCTAGTTGATGTTGGACTAGGTTATTTAAAAGTGGGGACTCCAGCAACTGTTTTAAGTGGTGGGGAAGCACAAAGAATAAAACTTGCTCGTGAGTTACATAAAGTAACTAAAGGGGACACACTTTATATTTTAGATGAGCCAACGACAGGTTTACATATCGACGATATTAAAAAATTAATTGAGGTTCTGCAACAACTAATTAAAAACTCTAATAGCGTTTTAATAATCGAACACAACTTAGATCTAATTAAAGTTGCAGATTATATAATTGATTTAGGACCTGAAGGTGGTGCAGGTGGTGGAGAACTACTAATTGCTGGAACACCAGATGAAGTAATAAAATGCAAAGAATCATTTACTGGACAATATTTAGAAAAACATTTAAGTTAGGAGAAACATGGATAGTATTCAATTATTTCAAACATCAACAACGATTTTCTTGAAAATTCTAGATATCACTATTTTAGCAATTTTAATCTATGCAATGATCAGATTGCTTGTTCGGATTGAAAAAATTGTGATGATTGTTAATGTCGTCTTAACTTTTCTATTTCTAAATTGGTTTGCAGATTTTTTACAACTTGCAACGCTTAAATTTGTTTTAAATAATATATTACCTTGGATGGTAGTTGTAGTTGTAGTTGTCTTTCAAGCAGAATTTCGAAAAGCATTTGAAACATTAGGAAGCTTAGACAAAATATTTACGAAAAAGAAAAATGACAGAAGTAAGATGATTGAAGAATTACAATCAGTTTGTTATAAGCTTGCTGAGAATGGAACAGGAGCAATAATTACTCTAGAGAAAAATATTTCACTAGCTGAGTATACTGCTAAAGCAATTCCGTTAAATGCAGATTTTTCGCCAGCATTACTTGAAGCAATTTTTTTAAAAGAATCGGCACTACACGATGGAGCTGTTGTTGTTAAAGAAGGTAAAATAACACATGCTGGAACGTTTTATCCGATTGCCTTAGATTTGAATGTCGAAAAAGAATTTGGAACAAGACATAGATCGAGTATAACTTTATCTCGTGAAACAGATTCAATTTCATTGATTGTTTCCGAAGAAAGAAAAAGTGTCTCAATTGCCTATCGTGGAGAATTGTATTCAGATGTAATTCCAGATTTTTTTATTGAATTTTTAAAAGAAAAAATAAAAGCAGGAGTGTAAATGAAAAAGAATATCTTTGAAGTTGAAAGAAGTGTTGTAAAAAAGTTCATTGGAAGTGAAAAAGGGGTTCGACTGTTATCACTTATTATTGCGTTTATAATCTTTTTACTCGTCAATAGCAAAAATCTTGATTGGAATAATTTCTTCTTAGAAACCAAGTATATCGAGAATGTTCCATTAGAAACTAAATATGATTCAAAATATGTAGTTGAAGGTGTTCCTGAATCTATTGCTGTAATGGTTACTGGGACTCCAAATAGTGTTGAAAGTGCAATTAATACTAAAGAATTGATTAGAGGAAAACTAACCGTAGATACAACAGCTGAAGGTGTTCAGAAAATAAATGCTAAAGATATAATAAGTTTTAATCAAATGAGTGGTGTGACAATAAAGCCAGTAGTTGACACAATCGATGTCACAGTGCAAAAGAAGATTGAAAAACAATTTTCAATTAATATTATTTATGCAAATGGTGATAAAGCAAAAGAAAAATTTACACTAAGTAGTCCAACTTTAAGTGCAACAGCTGTTGTGGTAAATGGAGGAAGTCGAACTGTTGAAGAAATATCAAATGTAAATGCAATTGTTGATTTAGCAAAAATTAGTCCTGATGATAGTACGACTGCAAAAATAGAAGCACCTTTGATTGCATACGATAGTAACGGGAATGTTGTAGAAAATGTTGCTTTTGATAATAAATCAATTATTGTAGATCAGCCGTATGAAATTTCAACAGTAACACGACCGATTCAGTACTCCATTACAAACAACCAAAAAGACCAATTTGTTGCCTCAATTTGTAGTGTAGAAAACAAGAAAAAATGTGAAGAACAAATAGTAAATGGAGTAAGTTTTGAAGAAACGACGGACTTGTATGGAGATACTGAAAAAATTAAAAGTATTACACAAGTAGAATATCAAATAGACTTACAAAACTATTCAGCAGATGCTACCGCATATAAAGCACGAGCAATTTTACCGGCAAATGTATTTTCGACAAAGCCAGAGATTGAAGTAAATATAAAATTTGAAAAAGGAATAGCTAAAGATATAACAAATATTCCAGTTCAAATTAACAATTTGGCATCAAATTTATCGGCAAAAGCAGTAACACCAGAAGATGCAACAATATCAGTTGCAGCAAATGGAGCAGAATCGATAATAAATAAAATGACTAGAGATGATTTAATTGTATTTGTTGATTTATCAAAATGTACTGGAGCGGAAATATGTACAGTTCCCCTTCAATATCGAGTAACAAATTTTGTTACAATAACACTTAAAAAAGAACGAGTACAAATGAAATTATCAGAAAAGGAATAATATGAAATATTTTGGAACAGATGGAATAAGAGGACTTTATAATACAAAGCTAACAGTAGATTTAGCATTTAAAATAGGAAAGGCTGCGGGTGTGGTCTTTAAAGAGCGTGGAAAACAAAAAATTTGTATCGGAAAAGATCCAAGGATTTCTTCTGACGTTTTAGAATCTGCATTAATTGCGGGACTTGTTGCAAGTGGAATAAATGTCATAAAATTTGGAGTTATTTCGACACCGGTAATTTCTTTTGCAATTAAATCAAAAGATTTTGATGCTGGAGTAATGATTTCTGCAAGCCATAATCCATTCTATGATAACGGAATAAAGTTTTTTGGAAAAGATGGTAAAAAATTAAACGATGAATTAGAGCTAGCAATTGAAACAAAAATTATTGAGGAAGATTATAATTTAGTTAATGCTGAAGAACTTGGGACAATTGCAGAAAATACAGAGATTGTTGGTGAGTACATTGACTATGTATGTGCACAAAGTACTGATTTAACAGGTAAGAAAATTTTATTAGACTGTGCAAATGGAGCGACTAGTCAAATTGCATGGAAAGTATTTCGCAAGCTAGGAGCAGAAGTTAGAATTATGGCTGCTAAACCTGATGGAATAAATATTAATGATGGTGTAGGTTCAACGCATCCAGAAGCAATAGCAAATGCAATTAAAACTGCTGACTTTGACTTTGGAGTGACATATGATGGAGATGGTGATCGTTTATTAATTGTCTCAAATACTGGAGAAATTTTAGACGGTGATCATATTTTATATGCATTAGCAGTTGCATATAAAACAGATGGAAAATTAAGAAATAATTTAGTCGTTTCAACAGTGATGGCAAACTTAGGACTTGTTGAAGCACTTAAAAACAATAATATCGAATTAGAAATGACAGCAGTCGGTGATCGTTATGTTATGAAAGGCCTTGATGAGCTTGACGCAGTGGTTGGTGGTGAACAATCAGGACATATAATCTTACCAGAGTTATTGACAACTGGTGATGGAATCCTTGTAAGTGCTGTATTAGCAAAAATTTTTGAAACTAATATTTCAATAGAAGATATCCAAACACAAATGGTAAAATTCCCACAAGTGCTGATTAATAAACAAGTTGAGAATAGAGCGTTAGCAATGAAAGATCCTATTTTACTTGAAGAGATTGCAAAACAAGAAGCTATTTTAGGTGAGAGCGGAAGAATTCTTGTTCGTGCAAGTGGAACAGAAGAGCTTGTGCGCGTAATGGTTGAAGCAAAGGAACAAGCAGTTTGTCAACAAATTGGTGATTACTTAATTCAATTTGTAAAGTAACATTAAAAAAAGGAGTTAAATTCCTTTTTTTTCATAATTAGAATGGAGTACAATGGAAAAACCAATTATAAAAACAAATCAACAAATTGAAAAAATTAAATATGCAAATAAAATTGTTGGTTATTGTCATTTTAAACTTCGTAACTTCCTAAAAGCTGGAGTTACAACAATAGAAATTAATCAATTTGTAAATGACATCATTACAAAACATGGTGGCACTAGTGCATTCCTTGGCTACCAAGATTTTCCAGATGTGACATGTATTGCAATCAATGATATTGTACTACATGGTGTTGATCAAAATCAACCATTAAAAGATGGAGATATTATTAGTGTTGATATCGGTGTAGATTATCAAGGATATTTTGGAGATAGTGCCTGGACATATGCAATTGGAAATGTATCATCAGAAGCTAAAAGATTAATGGAAGCAACAGAAAAATCATTATATGCAGGACTTGAAACTATTAAAAATAAGACATCTGTACGAGAGCTTTCAAAAGCAATTGAAGCCGTTGCAAAAAAGGAAAAGCTAGGAATTGTTCGAGATTTTGTTGGTCATGGTGTTGGAGTTTACTTACATGAAGAACCATATATTCCCAATTATGAAGATAAAACGCAAAGAGATATTTTGAAAACAAATATGATTATTGCTGTTGAACCAATTTTCACACTTGGATCAGGAAAAGTCTACATTGATGCTGATGATGGCTGGACAGTGTACTCAGAGGATAAATCATTAGCATGTCACTATGAGCATACTGTACTTGTAACAGAAAATGGATATGAGATTTTAACTTTACAAGAAGACTTTTTCAAAAACTAATAAATTTACCAGGAATGTAAATGTTCTAAATAAATGTCCGTTTTTTCCCGATTTTCTCCTCTTCATAGAAAAAAGTAGTATAATATAATTAGAATACTTCTATATGAGGGGAGGGAAAATGGAAAAAAAGCAGAAAAAAGAACTAATGATAATGACAGTCATTTCAATTCTAACATCTGGAATTGGAATTTTAGGCTACAAAATGAGCAAAAATAAAAAATAAATGATAAACTCTTGAGTTTCTACTCAGGAGTTTCGTTTGGTTTTATAAAATATTTTACTTTTCTTTTTTTTGATTTTTCAACTTTATAGTATTTACGAATGAATATTATAAATAATTTCCTACTCAAAAAATATAATAAATATTATGTTGTTCTTAAAAAAATCCTATTAGAGCAAGACAAGTGATATAATCTATATACAGCATGATAAAGGAGCAAAATGCGTAATGAGTTAACAGAAACAAACTTTACAGCAAATGATAATGTCGAACTAATGCTACGTCCTCAAACACTTGATGAATACATTGGACAAGCACAAATCGTTGATAATTTAAAAATATTTATATCAGCGGCTAAAAAACGAAGTGAAGTTTTAGATCACTTGTTATTTTATGGACCACCCGGACTTGGAAAAACTACACTTTCACACATAATTGCTTTAGAAATGGGTGTCGATATTAAAGTTACAAATGGACCATCACTTGAAAAGCCTGGAGATGTTGCCGCAATTTTATCGTTACTTCAACCTGGGGACATTTTATTTATCGATGAAATTCATCGATTACCTAAAATTGTTGAAGAGGTTTTATACTCGGCAATGGAAGATTTTAAAATTGATATCATTATTGGAAAAGATACAAATGCAAAAACTTTAAACATTGATCTAGCACCATTCACATTGATTGGGGCTACTACAAGACCAGGTGATTTGACAAATCCACTACGTGACCGATTTGGAATTGATTGTCGATTAGAATATTATACACTTGAAGAAATTGCAACAATTATTAATCGAACAGCAAGTGTTTTCGAAACGGCAATTGAAAAAGATGCTTGTAGTTTATTAGCAAAATGTGCAAGATCAACTCCTAGAATAGCTAACCGTTTATTTCGCAGAGTTCGTGATTTTGCAGAAGTATTAAATGATGGGGTCGTCGATTTGGAAATTACAAACGAAGCACTTTCTCGCTTAAAAGTTGATAAAAGTGGACTTGATAAAATTGATCATAAAATTTTAAACACAATTATTGAGAACTTTAATGGTGGACCAGTTGGGATTGAAGCATTAGCTTCATCAATTGGAGAAGATGCAGCAAATATTGAAGAAGTATATGAACCTTATTTATTGCAACAAGGTTTTATTAATCGAACACCACGTGGAAGAATTGCAACTGAAAAAGCTTATCAACATTTAGGGATTTAAAAAATAATAAGCACAAATTAAAAGAATTTATTAATATAAAATAAAGAGAAGACTAAAAAATAAATAATGATGATTCACTTGAAAAAAGGCAAAAGACCTAAACGATAAAATTAGGAGCTAAAATGCTAATTGGTTTACTAGTGGATAATGAAGAAGTACAAATTATTTATGGAGAGTCTTCTTTCTTATTTATAAACGACAAACAAGAAATTGAACTTGAAATTCCAGATTTAACAACAAATAATTACTTTATTGTTGGTAAGTTTAAATTATATGCTTTTCCAATACCAAACTTTCAAAGATATCAAATTAACCAAAACAAGTTTACGATAGGTAATTCTAAAGCAATGGAAATTGTCAATTTATATGAACAGATGCATTGCCAAATTTGTTTTAAAACTCGGAAAATTATAACCAAATCTTGTTCAATTATTATCAATCGAAAATTGTATCAATCGAAAAATTTAAACAAACTTCCCCCAATAAAAAACAATGATGAACTAATTGTTGAGTTTGCGGTGATTATTAAAATAATTGATTTAAAGCAACATATTGTTGAAATTGGAATATTAAATCCAATATATAAAATAAATAAAAAAATCATTCAACAGTCAATAAAACAGGCAAAAGAAGAAATATCATTTGATAATTTTAAACCAAGTCCTCAAACTTTTAAATCTATTATCACTAAGAGAATTATTGTAAATTCACCTCCTGAAAGCGAACGTAAGCAAAAACTTTCGGAACTTTTTAAACGAATCATTCCAATTATTATTTCTGTGGGAATTACAATTTTTATTTTCTTAAAAGTTGCTCGAAATATTTATTTTATTGGGGGAATAATTACAACATGTTTGTCAATTGTATTGGCAATTATTAGTTATGTAAGTGAAAAAAAAGAGATTAAAACCTATAATCAAAAGCGTGAGCAAGTCTACAAAAACTATTTAGAAGAGCAAGCAAAAGAAATTGAAAAGTTAAGAATCACAATTCAAAAAAATACTGATTTTAATTGTCCAAATAATCGAAGCTTAATCGAATGCTTAAGGACAAATAAGTTAAGAATATACGAAAGAACATTAAAAGATAATAATTATTTAGAAGCAAGAATCGGAATGGTTGCAGTGGATGATATGTATGAAATAGAAGATAATCAACATCGATTGGAAGTTGAAGAAAATAAACTTGAACTATTGAAAAAACAGTACGTAATGGAGTATCGAAAGCCTTTGATAATTGCGAAAAAAATTGATTTAAAAACTACAAATTTAGGAATTATTAGTGAAAAACAAATTGGATACAACTATTTACAAAACCTTATATTGAATATTGTCTTATTGCATTCGTATGAAAATTTAAAATTAATTTTTCTAACAACGAATGAAAACCAAAGGTATTTCCAGATGTTTAGATTTCTCAAACATTTAACCTTGGTTGATATAAGTGTATCACAAAGTGCGATGAACAGTACATTTATCTTAACAGATGTACATCAAGTTGAATTATTTGTAAGTCAACTTGTAAACAAATGTTTAGCACAAACAAACACACACAACACAAAACCTCGGTTATTATTTGTCGTTGATAATTTGGAAATGCTAGAAAATTTAGACTGTGAAAAACTCTTTAACAGCTCAAAGGATCGAGTTTGCAGTTTAATTCAAATTACATCAAAAAAAAGTGAGTTATTAGAGCATATTAATACGATTATAGAAATTAGAAAATCAATAAAAACAAGTAAAAAACAAACAATAACTTATAACTTTAAAATTGCTATGGAAAAAAATCAATATCAAAATAAAAACATAATTGCTGATGAATTATTCAAATCAGATGAACTAGAATTACTATGTCGAGAATTAAGTATGATAACTCATCAAACAAAAAAAAGTCAAATGATTCCAAATAGTCTTGGTTTATTTGCACTAATTGATACGACACATTTAAACTCGGTTGATATTTTTCAAAATTGGGCAAATAACAATAGTTTTATGGATTTAAAATGTCCAATAGGCGTTAGTTCAAATAACCATAAAGTGATTATTGATTTACATGAAGAAGCAGATGGACCGCATGGTATAATTGCCGGAACAACTGGTAGTGGAAAAAGTGAATTTCTTCAAACATTAATTTTAAGTTTAGCAATTAATTATTCACCAGTTGATTTAAATTTCTTCATCATTGATTTTAAAGGTGGAGCAATTGCAAGTGAGCTCGCAGAAATTCCTCATATTCAAGGAATAATTACTAACCTTGATGTGCTTGAATTAAAACGTGCGATTGAATCTTTAAAAGGTGAGATTACATATCGCCAACAATTATTGAAAAGGCATAATGTCATTCATATTCATGAGTATCAGAAAATGTATTTAGATCATCAAGTTGATATACCATTACCGAAGTTAATTATCGTTTGCGATGAATTTGCTGAACTTAAAACTAAATATCCAGAATATATGCAAGAGATTATTTCGATTGCAAGAATCGGTCGTAGTTTAGGATTTCAATTATTATTAGCAACTCAAAAACCGGGTGGAATAATTGATGAACAAATATTAACAAACACAAATTTTCGCGTATGTTTAAAGGTTGGTAGTCAATCAGACTCAAGAGATGTAATTAAAACTGATGATGCAGCAAAAATAACAGTAACAGGACGTGGCTATTTAAGTGTTGGAAATAATGAACGTTACGAATTATTTCAATCTGCATATACAAAGACATTACTTGCAAAGCCAACAACTGAATTAAAACAAGCTCAAGTTATGCTTGTAAATGAAAATAGACAAATTGACTTAATTAAAATGAGTAAAAAACTTCAAAATAAAAATAGTATAATGCAAGAGCGAGTAACTGAGTTGTCTTACACTAGTGAGTTAATTAAAAAGTGTGCGAACACACTGAATTTTACAAGTGTGCGTAAAATTTGGAATCCAGCTCTTTTAGAATATAAACCAATTGATTTTGAAAGTTTGATTGACGCTAATGCTTTAAAGAAAACAGATGAATTAAATTTAAATATCAACTTAGGAGTTGTTGACATTCCAAAGGAGCAAAAACAACTAGAGTTAAGTATAAATCTAGCAGAAAAAAGAGTAATCGGAATTTTTGGTACAACTCAAAGCGGAAAGACGCAAACGTGTATGACAATGCTTTTACTACTCGCATCACAAAATAGTTCTCAAAAATTACAAATCCAAATAATTGATCAAGCAGTGAGTGAATTGCATTGGTTAAAGCGGTTGAATCATGTTGCAAATTATCTATTAGTTGAGGATGTTGTGCGAATCAGAAGGCTATTTAAACAACTAGAAAGTGAGGTTATAAAACGAAAACAAGTGTACTTAAAACAACAAACATTAGATTGTAGTGAGTTTCCAATAATAATTTTAGTTGTTGATTGTTATGAAAGTTTAAAAGAAATTGATTTGGATTTAGCAGAGAGATTAAACTTACTAGTTAAGAAGGGAGCACAAGTCAACATCTTTTCATTAATAATAGCAAATCAAAGCGGTTCACTTAAATATCAATTAGCAAGTATGATTACAACTAGATTACAATTCTATACACTGGAAAAAGCAGAAGTCATTCAAACTGTTGGGTACTCAGACTATCAACTACAATCGACGGCTGGAAGATTTCTAATTAACTTAAAAGAAGTAGTTTTAGGTCAAGTATACTATTTGCTAAATACAGAGCAATTCTCAAATTACATAGTAAATGAATTAAGTGGAATGGATGCAAAACCAAACCAATCTATCTCAACGTTTGTTCATGTAATCAATCAACACAATCCACATATTAATGAAAGTTTAGCAGAAATGCCAGAAGAAGTAAAGTTTAAAAAAAGTGATAAAGTATATGATCAGATATTTATTGGTTATAGTTATGAAACGTATCGTGAATTATTTATAGAATATAATGATTATTTAATTGTGTCAGCAAATCAACAAAAAATTAGAATAATTATTCACTTTTTTCTAGAACAATTCAAAATAACTAAATGTGAAGAAGAAAACAAAAATCTACGAATAAATATTCTCCTACTAGAAATTGAAAATACAATGCTTTTTGTAGAAGAAGCAATTAATATTCGTAAATACTCACTTGACAAATTAGAAAGCTTTATTCAGGATTTGAATGTAATTAATAAGCAGCAACTGAAACAACAAATAAAATTTCTTGTCATAATTGCGGTTCCGAATAAAGTGCTTGCTTTAGAAAAACAATCAAGTTTACAGATGCTTGAACAAGAACTCAATCAAAGACGAAATTATCAAATAGTGATGACAATGGACTTAGGTTATCCACAAACAGTAATCGAGAGATATGGGTTAATGTTAAATCAGAAAGTAATTATAGAAGATTTAAGAAATATTACAACCTTCAGCCTACCATTAATCAACGATGTGTATAATGATGGAGATGCTTATTTAGTAAAGGGGAATCAAGTGGAGAAGTTTAAAATAGCAGAATGAAAAAAGAGAGTCGAAACTCTCTTAATTAAATATAATTATATACAAATTACAATATTCGTTTAAAGCTTTCTTCATATGCTCCAATTACAGAATGGACAATAAAGACATTAATAAAAGAACCTTGGTCATGCTTCTTTACTATTTCAATAAAATTATAAACTTCAGATTTATCAATAGTAATCATCAATGTATTATTTGGACTATTTGTATAGCCACCTTTGGAATCAATTAATGTTACCCCACGATAGTAATTTGCAAATATTTCTTCTTTAATTTTTTCAGCTTGACTAGTTACTACAAATAAAGTATATTTATCGTGGATATTGAAGGTTTTATCAGTTGCAACTGCTGAAATATAAATATAAACAAACATGAAAATTCCGGTTGCAACAACACCTGTTAAAGCAATGGCAATGATAATAATGACAATGTTTAGCACTAGTTGAATAAAGCCGACAGATTTACCTTTGAATAATGAAAAGAAGACAGAAACGATATCAGCTCCACCTCCAGAAGCACCTGCTTTAAGCATATAACCAACACCCATCCCACCAAGGATTGCGGCGATTGATGCTGAAATGATTAATACCTCAATTTCTGTAAGTTGAATCCCCGAAAACATTATATTTTGTACAAAATCAATATCACTTGGGATAAGTGCTGATAAAATAGAAGTTAATGCAACAATAAAAACGGTCTTATATGTAAATTTCTTTCCAACATATTTGAAACTTATAATAATTAATGGAATATTGTAAATAAAGTAAATTAATGGTGAACTTAGATTAATACCTGTAATATTTTTCATAATGATCGTTGTTTCAATAGCAAGCCCCATTAAACCAGAAGGAAATAGCTGGAGGGGTGTTAGAAATAAGTTAATACCAACGACATAAATGAAGGTCCCAAAGACCATATACACAAGTTGCTTTTTTTGATCTTGCCACATTGTTTTGAAAAAATTGATCATTGTACCTCCTCATTTTGTAAATTTTCTTAATAGTTATAATTTGGGTGAAAGGATTCAAACAAAAATGAATAAATAATGCTTATTCAACAATTACTTTGATTTCACCTGTTTCATAGGTTAGTCCACCTTTATCTTTAACACGCATTCTTACTGAATATGTTCCTGGAACATCAGATTTTATATTATTATCAAATAATTCAATGCTTTCAGTTAAATTACCATCTTCAGTATCAATTGCATTAGCACCAAGGGTTTTAGGGTTGATTTTAGCACCTTTTTTAATTGTAACAGATGTATTATAAAAGATTATTGGTGGCTGATTTTTTTGTTGTGATTTACAACTTGAAACATTATTAGTAATTGTTCCAATTGCAGGCTCAGATGGATCTTGTTTCATTGAATCTTCTAATACTAAACTAACTTCATATCTTGATTGACAGCCTATAGTATCAATGATTTTTTGCATATCGATTGTATATGACTGCTTGTCTGTTACTTGAGCAATTTGTTTATTTTCGACATTAATTGTCCACTTTAATTCACCATAGGAATTTGGTATATTCCATGAAAGTGTTGTGTCGTTTACTGACATAATTGGTTTTTCAGCAGGTTTTTTCAAACTGTTTTTATTTGGTGAATCAGCACTCCCTTTGATATACCAAGGAGCAAATTCTCCACAAGAACTAGAATTTCGTCCACAAATTTGTTCGATATTGTCTGGCTGTTTGTATGTAGAATTATAATCATAATAATCTGGTTTATTTTCTAGATAGTATGTCATCATATATCTAAACATCCCTTTATGCCAGTTAGGAAAACCACCTCCATAAAGATTTAAATTGTGTGTTCCTGATTCATCAGCTTCGAAAAAACCAGTCCATACTCCAACCGTTACTTCTGGTGTTAGACCAACTTCCCATTCATCTCTAGTTGCTCCATCTGGAATCCCAATACTTAATTTAGTATCATCAAAATTTGATGTTCCTGTTTTTACTGCTAAACCGTTTAGTTCACCATCGATTAGAACAGGTCCAGAAACAGGAGGAGCAACTGCACCTTGAATTTTAGGATTCATCATTTGAGTCATCATGAAAGCAGTATCTTCTCCCATAACTCTTTCACGTTTAAAGATTGTCTCATCTGGACGATAAATTCCTTTGTCATCAGCTAATTTACGGTATTTTGAATTATCATTTATTTTTATATACTCAATTGTATGTGGAGTAGTTAGGTAACCACCATTTCCGAATGCAGCAAAAGCAGAGGTCATTTCATACATTGTTGCACCGTTTTCCCAACCTCCAATTGCCATTGGTTCGTAAACATGAGTTTCATCATCTTGGAAATCAGAAAAACCAAGGTTACTCATCCAATTTGTATAGGCTTCTGGTCCAATCTTTGCCATTGTTTCTTGAAATGCAAGGACAGCGGTCGTGTTTTTTGAGCGAGCAAGTCCTGAAGCCATTGTCATTGGACCATTCCACGACCTTGCACCTAATGTAGGATAATCCCAGTTATAGAAAGGTGTTCCATCACTGAAGGTCATTTTTTTATCATTTAGAATATGACCGGTTGACCAATCAAGATATTCAATGGCAGGAGCATAAGCTGTAACTGGTTTTGCAGTAGAACCCGGCTGTCGATGATATGTCCGTAATAAATTACCTCCAAATTTGCTTGGATGACGTCCCAAACCGTTTCCGGCATAAATAGCACCAGTTTGTGTATCCATTGACATTGCAAGAGCTTGAAGTTTATCATCATCTGGAAAATTCAATGAATAATCAGCATGTTGCATTTCATTTTTTTCCATCATTCCATAAACTCGTTTTTGTAGTTTAGGGTCCATATTTGTATGAATTTCCATACCTGCAGATCCGATATCAAATTCTTGATTTTTGAAAACAACTTCTTCAAGTTCATCTCTAACCATCGATAAATATGCAGCATTTTCTGGGGATGGTTCTAAACTTTTAAAGGAACCTTTTGGCTTTAAAGAAGCAACAATATCTTCTTTTTGTGCTTTATCATATTGAGCCTTAGAAAGTTTCTTGTTTTCAAGCATTGCATCTAAAATTAGATTTTTTCGGTTCACATATTCGACAGCACCGGTCGCATTGAAATCCCACTCATCGTTTTCTGTACCATTACCGTTAGCATCTTTAGATGTTCGATATGGATTTAAAAGACCAGGCATATTTGGAATTCCAGCCAAACCAGCGGCTTCAGAAACCGTTAGTTCCTTTGGATCTTTTCCGTAGAAACAGTCTGTAGCATTAACTATTCCAAATCCACATTCAGAACCAAAATATGCAGTGTTAATATAATTTTCTAAAATTTGATCTTTTGTGTAGATATTTTCAATTTTCCAAGCTAACATCATTTGAGTTAGTTTATATTTGATACCACTATCTCGTGGGTCAAATTCTTCAATTTCTCCAGTTAAAGGATTCATTTTGTCATATGGCAATAAATATAGGTTTTTGGCAAGTTGCATTGTAAGTGAAGAACCTCCACCTTTGTCCCCTCCGGATAAAACAGCACGCCCCATTCCTATCCAGTTAATTCCGTGGTGCTCATAGAAGGTTCTATCTTCAATTGCAATTATTGCATTTATATAATCTTCACTGACATTATAATTTCCATCTTTATCTTTTAAACTCACCCATCTAATACTTTCAGGTGATAAACTTCCAATCATATTTCCTTCACGATCATAAACAAAAGATGAATCTTGATTTTTCCAAAAATCAAATGATTTAATATCCGGTGTATTTTGCCAAGTTATATAAGCGTAACCTAGTCCGATTGAACCAACAAGTATTGTAGTGATAATACTGAACATAAATGTATATTTAAAAAATTTTTTAAAAGAAAATTTTTTGCTTCCAGCTTTTGAATTACGTTTTCTCGAAAATATTTGAACTGAGTTAAAATTTTTCTTTTGTTCAACAACAATAGACTCTTCTGATTTTGAAGAGTCTACCTTATGTTTATTTGTCGTATTATTTTCCCCCATGGTAAATGGATTTTTGTATCTTTTCTTATTTTTACCTTTTTGTTCTGCCATATTCTTTCTCCTAAAAAAGTTGTACAAATAATAATTTTATGTCACAATACTAATTTTATAATTACCCCTTTAACGTAGTTTGATTAATTTTATAGAAGAAATTTGAGAAAAAATTTCTTCTGCTTACAGGTCCTGGATCAACACTATCCTCGATAATAATAAGTTTACTCTGAACTTGTTTAGTTAAATTATCAGAATCGGTAACAGTAAAGGTAATAACATATGTTCCAGCTGTTGTTAAATCAATACTTAAGTCTGTAGTTGTTGTAACAGACGTAGTTAGATCATTTCCTTTGTAGTCTTTAGCAGTTACTGAAAATGCATTAATTAATCCATCAGGAGTGGTATCAAACGTTGAATTTACTGGAATTTCAAGTGCAGGGGTAGCAGAAATTGTTGGTCCTGTATTTGGTTTTTCACACCCTTTAGTATTCACGATTGTTGCAGTACCACGATCAGATGGTTCATCAGCTTCAGAGTCAGTTAAAATAACTCCGACAGTATATGATGCTTTACATCCAAAGTCGCTAATAAGCTTGTCTAACGTGAAACTGTAATTAGTAGCACCTGTTGTTCCAACAGTAGTACCATTAATATCAACAGCCCATGAAAGATTTCCAGTTGAGTCAGGTTTATCCCATGAAACATCTGTTCCATTCACTTTAACGTTTGGTTTTTTTGCTTTTTTAGGAACAGCAGTTTGAGTTGGATAGTCTGCACTTCCTTTAATAAACCAATGTTTACGTCCATCAGCACAATTACCATTTGCAAATTTAGGTGGATTTCCAGTTGCTGCACATAGAGCTACAACATTATCTGGTTGTTTATAACCATCTGCAACATCATATTTTTCGGAATTATTGTTAACATATGACATTATATTGTTGAACATTTGTTTGTGATGTTGTGGCCAAGGACCTAAATTATTGACAACTGATTCATTCTTTTCGAAAAACCCAGTCCAAACAGCAGTTGTAACGTCAGGTGTGAATCCGACAACCCATTCATCTCTAGCGATATCTTCAGTAAGTCCTTGATTATTTTGTTCGGGCCAGTTTGATGAACCTGTTTTCATAGCTAAATCAGGCATTCCACGTACAATCGCTGCATCAGAAACACTACCTGGATAATTTGGATCTAGTGCTTTTGCCATCAAAAAGGCTGTCTCTGGCTTCATAACTTGTTTGTTAGTTACTCTTTTTTCGAAGACAAATTCATTTTTATCATTTATTTGATTGTTCTTTTTAAAGTCATTGTAGTAAGTTGATGTTTCTTTAACAACCATTTTGTCGATTGTGTGCGGAGTATTATATTTTCCGCCATTTCCAAATGCTGCGTATGCTGCAGTCATTTCATACATTGTTGCTCCATAAGACCATCCACCAATTGAATCAGCTAATGAAAACTCACCATTTGGGTAAAGTTTCTTATCAAAAGTTGAAAATCCATAGTTAACCATCCATTCACGATATCTATCTGATCCAATTTCATTGTTTACTGCGTTAAACGTTTGAACTGCTGTTGTATTTCTAGATTGAGCAATTGCTTTGGCCATTGTCATTGGACCTAAGAATTTGTTATCCCAGTTTCCAATTTTACCATTATTTGTATTGGCTGTTGTATCATCAACTTGATGTGCAGTTGACCATCCTAAATATTCGACTGCTGGGGCATAGTCAATAATCGGTTTTGAAGTAGATCCGGGTTGTCTTAAGTAAGTTCGAAGTAAGTTTCCACTTGCTCCTTGCGGATTTCGACCAAGTGGTGAACCTGCATAAACTGCTCCAGTTTGGGTATTCATTGACATTGATAATCCTTGAACGGGAACTGGAATATTCGGATCAACTTCAGGTGGAACTTTTTTCGAAAGTTCTTCTTGTCTAGCTTTTTGCTCTGCAGTTGGTTCGTCGTTATATGGGTATGCAACTGAGTTACCTTCAAGCATATCATAGGTTGCTTTTTGAAGATCACGATCGTAATGTGTATAAACGACAACTCCTAATTTACCAACATCACTTTCTAAAAATTGAGTATTTCCAGTTGATAATTCGTTTGCAATTTCATCACGTACCATTGCTAAGTATAATTCATCAGCTTCAGTAAGTGAATCATTTTTAAAGTCACTTGCAGGTTTTAAATTTGCAAGTGCATCTTCGTTAGAAGCTTTATCAAATTCTTCTTGTGTAATTCTTTTATCGTTTAACATTGCATTTAAAACGTCTTTACCACGACTTTTATATGATTCAGCACCAGTCAAGGTGTAATCCCAAGGATCGTCGTCTTTACCGTTTCCATCAGCATCAAGTGATTTACGATATGGATTAAATTGTGAAGGACGATTTGTTAAACCCGCAAGAGCAGAAGATTCAGCAAGGTTTAAGTCTTTGGGGTCTTTTCCATAGAAACATTTTGCCGCATTTTTAACTCCATATCCACATTCTGGTCCATAATACAAGGTGTTTACATAGTTTTCCATAATTTCATCTTTAGAATATTTCATTGTTACTTTCCAAGCAAGAATCATTTGAGTAAGTTTATAGTCAATTCCATTTGGATATGGATCAATGACAATTGTTTTTCCAGTTTCAGGATCTATTTGTTCATAAGGTGATAAATTGAAGATAAGTTTTGCAAGTTGCATTGTAATGGATGAACCACCACCACGTCCTGTAACAATAGAACGAAGCATCCCTTTCCAGTTAATACCACTGTTTTTTTCAAATGTATTATCTTCCATAGCAGCTAAAGCATCAATATAAAACTTACTGACATTTAAGTTACCTTTATCATCTTTTAAGTCTATCCAGTCTGGCATGTCAGTAGACAATTTTCCAATCTCTTTTCCATTGCCGTCTAGAACAACAGATGCGTTTTGATTTTTCCAAAAAACTTGATCAGTTATCTCAGGCGTTTTAAACCAAATATATGAGAATAATGCAACTCCACATATAGCAGCAACTGAACAAAAAAGACCAAAAATTTTCAAATAATCTTTTTTACCTAAAGGACGTTTAATTCCTAAAAATCCTTTTTTAACTTTAGTTTTAGTTGAAGAAGTAGTATTTACTTGTTCAATGTTTCGTTTTGAACGACTAAAAACGTTTGACTTTTTGTCTTTACGGCGTCTTGGAGTCGTTGTATTTTCGTTGTTCTTATTCATTGTTTTTTCTCCTTTGGATAATTTGATCAACTAGAGGTAAATAATCTAATGGTGGATTATATTTTTGTTCCACAACAAATCCATGCTCTTGAAAAAATTTAAGTGGGACAAGTGATTTTTTGTTTTCAATAAATGAAAGCAATTCTTTGAAATCAATAATGAATATTTGATCATATTCATAAAAAGAAATGAAGAGAAGTGGAATTCCACCGTGATTATTTACGTCAATTAAATGATTAATTTGGTGTTGATGTAAATTAGCACTGATGTTGAATGATTTATATTTTGTTTGTTTTGCTTCAAAGTCAATGTAATAACCACGGTATAAACCGTTATAATCGGTGGTAGATGGTTTTTCAAAATAAGCTTCGGTTATTTTATGCAGTTTTTTAAAATTCTGCTTTGGATAAACGACATTTACTATTTTAATCGGTGTTGGCTTTTTATAAATAAAAGCACGATTATGTTCGATGTAATGTTCGTTTGTTTGATTAATTAATATTTCTAATTGCTGACCACGCTTATGTGTATTAGCAACTTTTTTCACAGCATTTGTGCTGTTATTATTCTGATGTACTTTGATTTTTTTATTATTTGGATAATTAATCATCTTACACCTCCTATATATTTTACCATATTATTGAAAAAAAGTATATAATATATAAAGAGAGGTGTAAAAAATGAATACATTAATTGATAAGATTTATAGCCAAGAATTTAAAAAAACATTACGTGGATATGATCCAGTGGAAGTAGATGAGTTTTTAGATGGAATAATTGCAGAATTAGAATCACTTGAACTAGAACTTTCCACAAAGAAAAAAGAATTTGCTGAATTTGAAAAAGAAAACTTCAAGTTAAAACTTGAACTCTTAAAATATAAAGAAGCTGCTGCTAAATATGAAAAGAAAAGAGCAAAAGCCGAAGAACGACATGGTGATACACTCCGCGCTTTGCCTAAAAAAAGCGATGTTTATGAACCTTCTACATATATTGAAAAACCGAAGGAACCTGCTAAAACGGTTAGTGAATTAATTATTGAAAACGAGACAGAAGTCTTTATTCAAGATGGTCAAATTGTAGAAAAAAAATAAAGAGGGGTGACGAATGATAGTATATATTATTGGAGTATGGCTAATGATAGCTGTAATCTTTTTAGTTGTTGAGTTTTTTTTCTCCAAATCAAATAGTATTTGGGGAGCATTAAGTGCATTGATTGTTGCTGCTGTAAGTTTTTGGCTTGAAAAGAATTATCCAGACATGGAAATTTGGGAAAAAATCACATTGGAATTTTTATTATTTAGTTGTTTATTAGCACTATTTCTAGCAATAAAACAACCGATTATGAATTCTTTAAGAGAAATTAGTAAAGAAAAAAGAAAATCAAGACGGACAACGACAAAAGTAATTTCGATAATTGATGAAGCTAAGCTGATTTATGAAATAAAATTTAATGACAAAATTTACAAAGCTCAGGGACGAGAAAAATTTGCAATTGGTGATGAAGTGATAATTAAAAGTTTTGTAGGAAGCGTTGCTCAAATTAAAAAGAATGAGTTGACAAACAGGAGGAAAATTGACTGAAATGTATAAAAAACAACAATCAGAAATTATCGAAATTATCTGTCAATTTATTGATGAAGAATTAACTGAGAAAGAAGTGTGTTCAATCGGACTTTGGGATTACCCTGGTTACCACTTTAATTTTCAAAATGCACATTTAAAAAATAAAGAGCTTAATTTTAAATATATTGATCCAATAATCGATGAAGAATATTGCTATCAGTATCAATTTGTCTATAATACATTTCCAAATATGAAAACACAAGTTACAGAAGGTACCTCAGAAACCGAAGCAGAACTAGAGGTTGAGTACTGGCTTTCAGCAGATTTACCGATAAATTTTCCGAGACTAAATAGTGACTTTTTCACAAGTTACAACGATGAATTTTTTGGTCAAGAAATTGTAAAGAAATTGAAAGAAAAATATCCAAAATTACTTGTTATGTACTTTAATATTGAATTGATTGAAGAAGAAGTAATAGAATTTAATCAAAAGCTAAATGCTTCAAAAAACTAAGTTTAATAGAGAAAAAATGTGAATGTAAAAGTAGAAAGAGAGTATCGTAAAAAGACTAAAATGTCTTGCGATATTCTTTTTTTCTACACAAAATAAATGTAAGGAAAATAAAGGAGAAGAAATCAAAGTTGCTTTATCATTTGATGTTAGTTATTAAAAATCGATGTAATAGAAGCCGTATGACGGAAGGCTGTCACGTACGGTTTGAGAGTGGTTCAAGGGGTTGTTCCATTTGCCTACTCGCTATCAAAAAATAATTGAAAACCTCATTTAAAATATACAGAGACTATGCAAAAAAAATGTAGAAAACGATTTTGTAAAAAAGACTTGCTTTCGGATTAGAAAGTTGATATAATACAATTATAAAAGGAAACAAGTATTGAAAATTTTATTGTAAAGAATTTTGAAAACTAAGTAAGGAAAAGAACGAGAAATCGGTCATTTTCTCTTCATTTCAAAATAGGAAATCACGTGAAAGAATAGAAAGGGTGGAAAAATGAGAAGTGGTTTTATAAAGAAAATTAATATGTTGATGATTGCACTGTTAGTTTGTCAATCGATTAATATAGGAAGTTTGTTATTTATAGCATCGACAGTAAATCAGCAGGATAATTCAGATATAGTAGAGAAAAATCCATCAACAAATCTTGATCAACAAGAATCGATTGAAAAAGTGCCAGATAAAACGGAAGAAGTTACAAAGCCAGTTGTTGATCCGGTTGAACCAACCCAATCTGAACCGGCTGTTAAAGTTCCTAGTGATGTAACATCTGAAGAAACCCAATCAAGTGAACAATCACTTCAAAAACAAGCACAAAAAAATCAAAAACCAATAGTACAAAATAATCAGTTGAGTTCTAAGTTGTTTGCAAATTTTGATAATCAAGATTTAGCAACAAATCCAATATTTACATACGATGCTTTGGAGTTAGCACAAAAGTCTCGTAAATTGACTGTAAATGAAACTTTTCCAGTTGGAAATGATATAACAAAACCACAAATGACTTTGAATATAAATAATGTACTTCAATTGAAAAATGCACCTGGTTTAGAATATGATAAAACAACAGTATGGAAATTTAACCGTAACAAACTACCAGTCTATCTAAAAGGAATTGTTAATAATGCAATCTATACCCCAAATAATCAATTAGATGGCTTAAATGATACAACAGGTACATTGACATATACATTCTCAGAAGGAGTCTCAAGTGTATCGCTTGATTTCTTATTATCGGATTCACAAAATTATGGTTTTACTAATGAATTAGTAGATGAAGAGTTTGTAAATCCGCTTGAGATAACAACATCATATTTAAAAGCGAACGTGAAAACGGAGTTTGGGAAACAAAAAATAGCAACAGTGGTTTTAACTAAAGGAACAGGAATTAATTTATATTTTTCCAATGGAAATGAAATTATCTCAAATACAGCAAATACAACAAGTAAGTTTGTTATTAGACCATATTCATATGTGAAAAATCCGATTTATTTAATTGAAAAGACATATGTTAAAAAAGCGACGTTTAAAATAAAAATACCTAAGAATATTATTTATAAAGATATTTCAAATGTTAAAGGATTTACAAGTGTAAAAGTTCTAAGTGTTGATACGGATACAGATGCTAACAATACAATTGTTGAAATTGAAGCAAATGAATTTTATACAAATGCCAATTATGAGTTTTCGGTAAATTATCAAGTGCCTGCTGATGCTGTTGCAGCAAAAATAAATGCTTTTTCACTTGAAAATCCTTTAGTTGTCCAAAGTATAGATGGAAAAGTAATAAATTTTCAAAAAGCAATTAGTCGATTTCCAGCTCAAATTAACATTAATAATAAAACAGTCAATACGTTAACTATTGATGGGTATGGGACGCAAAATCTAAGCTTCCAAGAGGGTCTTCAAGAAACAACAAATTTTCTTGGTGGTTTCTCATTGTACAATGAAAATATAAGTGAAGTCAAAAATCAAAAGGTTAAACTGGATTTTTCAAGTTCTATTGGAACAATTGGTGTAGAGTCCTTTAGCGTCCCACAAACAAAAGGGATTAAAAATTTAAGTGTCATAACTACAAATGATAATGTCAAGAAAATTGCATTAACAACAGAGACCTTTATTTCAAAGAAGATGCTTAGTTTGGCAGAGGGTGAGTATATAAAAACTGTTACATGGGAATGGTTAGAGGTTTTTCCTGAAGGCTATTTACCAAACGGAACAAACAGTCGAGACTTTAATTACATCAACACAATTCCAATTAAATACTATGGAAAGTATTTTACCTCTTCACTTACAAGTTATTCAGCGAAAGCAACAGTTGTTGATACTAAATTACCATTCACACATGAAAGTGCATCATCAACAACGGGAACAATTAATGTAACTTCATCAAAATATATGACTTTTCAAACAGCAAGTAATTTGGATACGAACGTTCAAAGTGGAGAAACATATAAAGCAGAAATATCAACTGATATGATGCATCATAAGTATTCAGATAACTCTGTAATGAAAGCTAAGGGATTTATTTTTTATTTAAGTGAAAAAAATTATTTTTCAATTGAACCAAATACAATTGTTGTTACATGGAATGGCCAAGAATTTACGCCAAAAGATGGAAGTTTAGTTTATGCTAAAACGATTGATAACCAAGGTGATGTTGTATATGCTGTTCAGTTAGATCAAGCTATACTTGGATATAGTGAATTTGATAAAGAAAAATATGATCCAATAAAGATTAAGTATGATTTAAAGATCCTTTCATCAGCCCCAACAGGTTCGCTAAATGCAAGTGAATTATTTCAAATTCGTCCTGCAAGTGAGATGTTAAGTGTTATAAGTAAGGGTGAAGCTGATATATACCATGACATCAATAGACTAAATGTTACGGGAACAGATGATTTATCAGAACAATTAGGTGTTGCTCCAAAAAATCAACAATTAAATAATATATCTCAAAATGACTTTACTGTTAATACGGCTGCAAACTTAAATGATGGTGCTTGGAAGACTTATGATAATGATACTGCAACAGGTGAAATAAATTTAAATCCTGCAGGAACATCAAAGTATAAATTGAGCATTTATAATAACACAGGAATAAGTGTTGATGGATTTACAGCATTAATCCCAATTCCTAAAGCAGGAGAAAAAACTAAATTGACACCAGCACTCCCTAGTGAATTTGACCCGAGTGTTCATTTGCAACCTGGACCATTTGAATGGACACTTTCTCTTCAAAATCCTCTAGTTGTGAACAATCAATACAAGTATACAATTTTGTATTCGACAAAATATGAAACTGATAAAGATGGACCAAGTTTTGTAAGTTGGGAGCAAATTGTTGATAAAAATCAAATTAGAATGATAAAAGTTGAGACAAACGATACAATCCCAGATAACGGAAGTGATCAAATTGTCTTTCCACTGGCATTAACTGATCCAAAACCTGAAGAAAACGCTGGGAAAATAAATATTTATGGAGCACGAATATATAAAAATGTTGGTGGGACAGAAGGATATGCACCAAGTGAACTAGTTGGGATTAGACTTAAAACAGGAGTTATTTCAGGACAAGTATTTACTGATATAAACCGAAATGGTTTATTTGATAATACAGAGACAGGAAAGAATGGTGTTGGAGTAATTGCTTATGAAGCAGGAACTAAAACAGTAATTGACTCAACGATTACAAAAACAATTGTAGGTAAAAATGGAAGTTATCAATTTATGGGGCTTGACAAACGTCAAAATGTCGATGTTGTTTTTATCAATCCAACAGCAGATGATTCAATGAGATACACATTCTTTAATGAAAATGGTAGTGTAGCTAAGCCGAGCGATGACAATACGTATTCAATTGTTAAAAGTGTGGTCCCAAGTACTGTGAATGCATTTAAAATCAATGCTGGACTTATGACACCGCTTAAGTTGAAATTTGACGCACAAGGTGGACAAGTAACAAATAGTAAGACAGAACTAGATATTTATCCGAAAGATATTATTGAAAAGGCACCAGTAGCAACAAAGCCAGGTTATACAATTGAAGGATGGTATACAAAATCATCAGGTGGAACAAAAATTAACTTTCCATTTACATTTGGTTTTACAGAAGTAACATTGTTTGCTAATTATATACCAAACCAATATAAGGTTACCTATAATGATGAAGGAAAGACAACTGTAAAAGTAGAAACGTTTGGAGAGCTTATTACAATGCCAAAACCAAATCCAACACAACCTAATCAAACATTTGTAGGGTGGAACACAAAAGCTGATGGTAAAGGTAAAATGTGGGATTTTGGAACAGATAAAATGATAGCAAATGATTTGAATTTATATGCAATTTATATAATTAACCAATATGATATAACATTTAATTTAAATGGTGGGAATGGTCCAGCCCCAGCAAGTCAGTCAGCCCCGGCAGGAGTATTAATAAAAGAGCCAGTAGTGCCTACGAGAACAGGTTATTCATTTAGTCAGTGGAATACAAAAGCTGATGGAAGCGGTGAAACTTGGGATTTTGCAAATTCTAAAACACCTAGTGGAAATTTGGTTTTATACGCGATCTGGTCGATAAGCGAATTTGAATTGTCATTCAATGTAAATGGTGGAGACAGTGTAGCGCCAACAACTCAATTAGTTACTTTCGGTAAGTTGGCAACAGAACCATCGGAACCAACACGTATAGGCTATCGCTTTGCAGGATGGAATACAAAGATCGACGGGATGGGAACAACTTGGAATTTTGCAACAACTACAATGCCTGGGATTAAAACAACGTTGCATGCAATCTGGATTGCGAATGAATACAATGTCATCTTCAATATAAACGGTGGTGAGGGGGCAGCACCTAGTGCTCAAAAAGTTGATTTTGATAAGTTTGTAGTAAAACCAAAGGATCCAATTAGAATAGGATATACATTTGTAGATTGGAATACAAAGCAAGATGGAACAGGTAAAACATGGAGTTTTACAACAGATAAAATGCCATCAGGAGCTTTAACATTATATGCACAATGGGAAATTGCAAGTTTCGAATTAAATTTTAATTTGAATGGTGGAACGTCTGTTGGAATTGCTAAGCAAACAGTTATCTTTAATGAATTAGCAACAGAAGTTGAAGTGCCAACGAGAAATCATTATACATTTATTGGTTGGAATACAAAAATAGATGGATCAGGTGAAACTTGGGATTTTGCAAGTTCAAAAATGCCTGGTGCCGACACTACACTATACGCGCAATGGAAAAGCAACGAAAATATTTTGACATTTAATATAAATGGTGGTGAAGGGAAAAGGCCACTAGATCAAAAAATAAAATATAATGAATTAGCTGTTAAGCCAACGGATCCGTCTAGAACAGGCTATCAATTTTCAAGTTGGAATACAAAATCTGATGGAACAGGTGATACATGGAATTTTGCAACAAGTCGTATGCCAGATGAAAATGTTATATTATACGCAATTTGGTCAGAAAAAGAATTTCAACTTTCATTTAATTTAAACGGTGGAGAAGGACAAACGCCAACGAGTCAAAATATAAAATATCAAGCATTTGCAAAAAAACCAGCCGATCCAATTAAAAATGGATATGAATTTTCAAGTTGGAATACGAAGATTGATGGGACAGGAGAAACTTGGGATTTTGCAACAACAGCAATGCCAGCTAATAATATAAAATTATTTGCACAGTGGGATGTTAAATCATATGAAATGACTTTTGATTTGAACGGTGGATTAGGTCAAAAACCAGTTACACAAGTAGTTGATTATAATACTCTTGCTACAAAACCAACAGGTGAATTTACAAAATATCAATATAACTTCACAGGTTGGAATACAAAAGCAGATGGGACTGGAAAACAATGGGATTTTTCAATAGATAAAATGCCACCACGAAATATTGTTTTATATGCAAAATGGATTCCGAATATATACAATGTTACCTTAATTGGTCAAACAATTACTCTTCATTGGGAAAAATATTATGGTAGAACATTTCCGGAACCAACATTACCGATTAAACCTGGATATACATTAGAAGGATGGTATGTGGAAGGTGTACAACCATCGGGACTTAAAACAAAAACAGTTACAGAGATTGCAAACCTATCAACCACAAATTTAGCAGCATCAAGTATTTATAATGGAAAGAAATGGAATTTTGCAACGGATACAGTGCCACCATTTAACTTTACTTTAAGAGCAAAGTATTCACCAAAACCATATCCTGTAGCATTTATCAATTCGAAAGAAGAAATTCAAAAAACGGTTATCTTTAATCAATTAGTACCAAAACCGAAAGAACCAAAAAATTTACGCTATCCAAATGCACCATTTATTGGTTGGTACACGAAATCAACTGGTGGAGAAAAATGGGATTTTGAAAAAAATAAAATGCCACCCAAAAAACTTTATTTGTATGCAAGGTATGGAAAAAATCCAAAATTGTCAAAAACAGGTATGGATGCAACATGGAGCTTAATTATTTTAGGGTCAAGCATACTGATTATTGCCAATTTAATTATAAGAAAGAAACAAAAATAAGTAAAAACACTTAAAGAGAATGCGCCAATTATTTAAAAATTGGTGATTTTTTTTGCATAATTAAGGTGAAAATAACCATTAATGTACAAAAAAATGTACAAAAAGGCTTCTTTTGGCAAAAAAAAACAATAAATATAACTTTTATGATATAATACGATACAACAGTATAATAAATAAGAGGAGGAAACATGGAAGTTATATTATTAATTGGTGTATTTATCCTAGTGATTGGGTTTGCACTTAAAATTGATCCGATTGCAGTTGTTTTAATTTCTGCACTTACGACCGCATTGGTTGGAGGAAGCTCATTTATTGAGGCGGTTGAAATGTTGGGAACAGAATTTGTAAATTCTCGTTATTTAACAATGTTCTTCCTAACATTACCAGTAATCGGTATATCTGAAAGGTATGGATTAAAAGAACAAGCAACAAAATTAATTCAAAAAAGCAATAAAGTTACAACAAGTAAAATTTTAACAACATACTTAGTCCTTAGACAAATTGCAGGCGCAATGTCACTTAGACTTGGGGGACATCCACAATTTGTTAGACCTTTAGTTGAACCGATGGCACAAGGGGCCGCTTCAAAAGATCTAGGGGAAGATCATGAATTTATAGATGAGGTCAAAAGTGCTTCAGCAGCAGCAGAAAATTATGGTAATTTCTTTGGTCAAAATTTATTTTATGCAGCATCAGGTGTGTTATTAGTTGCTTCGACTTTGAAAGACTATAATGTTGAGGCGAGTAAAGTTGTTATTTATGGTATACCGATTGCCATCTGTGCTCTTATTATTGCAGTAATTCAATTTAGCTTGTTAGAGAGAAAAATTGAACGAAAGAAAAAATCAAAAAAAGGGGTTGATCAATAATGACTGATACGACAATTTGGACATACATCTTAGAGATGTTTTATGGACTAGCGGGATTATTATTAATCTTCTGCTCATTCTCGATTTTAAAAGATCAAGAAAACAAAACAAGAATAGGTGGATTTCTTTTTTGGTTTATAATGGGTGTATTATTTGCACTTGGAAAAACATTACCACCGATTGTTAGTGGTACCGGTATTTTGGTAATAGGTATTTTATCATTATTCAAACAAGTGAATTCAGGAAGCATTGAATCATTGAAAAAAGAATTTTCACAAATGAGTTCTGATAAACTTGGAAATAAGATTTTTATTCCATCGTTTGTAATTGCAATCTTTGCCTTTGTCTTTGCTCAGTTTTTACCAGTAGTATTTCCAGAATCAAAAGCACTTTCTGGTCAGATTGCAATTGGTTTATCAGCTGTTTGTGGTGTGATAGCTGTTATTGCTATAACAAAAGCACCAGCAAGAAAAATTGTTGATGATGGAAGTAGATTAGTTAAACAAATTGGACCAACGAGTATTTTACCACAATTATTAGCGACACTTGGAGTTGTATTTACGAATGCAGGGGTTGGTGATGTTATTTCACAATTCTTCTCAGCAGTTATTCCAGATGGTCAAAAGTTAATTGCAGTAGTTGTTTACTGTTTAGCAATGGCAATTTTTACGATTATCATGGGAAATTCGTTTGCGGCATTTGCCGTAATTACAACAGGAATAGCAGTACCATTTATTATTTCAGCAGGAGGTGACCCAGCTGTTGTAGGTGCACTTGGGATTACAGCTGGATATTGCGGAACACTACTTACGCCAATGGCAGCAAATTTTAACATTGTACCCGCAAGTTTATTAGAAACGAAGTCTCAATACAGTATTATTAAATTCCAAGCACCACTGGCAATTGCGCTACTTATTTGTCACATGGTGTTAATGTACTTTTTAGCATTTTAGGAGGAAAAATGAAAGTATTAATAACAGGTTTTGATCCGTTTGGTGGAGAAAATATTAATCCAGCGTATGAAGCGGTAAAAGACTTACCCAATGAAATTAATGGATCAGAAATAATTAAATATGAAGTACCAACTGTCTTTCGAAAATCTATAACAACATTAATCGCTGCAATGAATGAACATCAACCAGATATTGTTATATGTGTTGGTCAAGCTGGTGGACGATTTGAAGTTACACCTGAACGAGTTGCAATTAACATTGATGATGCGAGAATTCCTGATAATGAAGGAAATCAGCCCTTCAATCAACCGATTGAAGTAGATGGAGAATCTGCGTATTTTTCAAATCTACCAGTCAAGGCGATGGTTAAAGAAATGCAAAGTCAAAATATTCCAGCATCTCTTTCAAATACTGCTGGAACATATGTTTGCAATCATATTCTATATGGATTAATGCATGAAATTAAAGTAAATCCAAAATTTTCTGATGTTCGAGGTGGATTTATTCATGTTCCGTTTTTACCACAACAAGTGATTGGTAAAGCTGGTCTTGCCTCAATGTCGAAAGAAAATATTACAAAAGGTTTGTATTGTGCAATCAAAGCTGCACTTGAAAATTTTGATGATGTTCACTTAGTTACAGGAAAAAATGACTAAAATAATCAAAATTTTTGTCTATGGTAGTCTGATGGAAGGATTTTGGAATTACGAAAAATCACTTGTTGGAAAATGCTTGTCAATTACAGATGCCCAAGTTAAAGGGAAATTATTCCATTTACCACACAAAGGATATCCGGCTTTAATTGCAGGAGAAGATCAAGTGAGAGGACAATTAATTGAGATTGAAGATAATCTACAATTAATTCAACTTTTAGATGAAATAGAAGACTATAAAGAAAATAATGAACAAGTTTCGGAATATTTTAGACACAAAAAGATGGTGATTTGTAATCAACAAGAAGTTATGGCATATGTATATGAATATAATCATGTACTTGATCCTGAGTTTTCAAAGTCAGCAATTTATATTAAAGATGGTGATTGGCGAAAATTTATGCAAGGTGTAGAACAAGAAAGATAGACAGAAAATTAACCTCAAGATTTCGGATTGAAATCTTGAGTTTTTTTTACATTTTAGTCAAATAAACAATATTTTTGGAAAAATGAAAAACAAACATCCTAAACGTAAAATTTATTAAGTAAATGAAAAAATTTTCATTTAATAAAAAACTAGCCTTATTTTTTCGGAAAACATCAAAAAACATTTACTTTTTGTAAGAAATGTATTATAATAATAAATGTACGCCATTTATGAAAGGTAGAAGATAGCGACCTGAATTCAATATGAGAAAATATTAAAATATAGATAACATTAAATTTAGTTAGTTAAATGTACTATTGATTGAAGACGCTAGATTTGTTCGTAACATGGAGTACTGTGAAAATAAAGGTCGCATTACCTAACAGCTACTGTTAAAGTGCATTTTTATCTGTAACAAAGTGATAGATGGCTAACACCAGTTGTCACTTAAAGAACTGAATTCAAAAACAAAATTGAAAATACGTTTAAAAGTACTGTAAGAAAACATTTTCGATTCAAAGTGTAAAAATCACTTAAAACAAGTAAAGAAAAATGGAGATTAAGATGAAAGAACTTTTACAAACAACAGCATTTCAAATTATTGCAGAAGTAGGTGCAGCAAAATCAATGTACATGGAAGCGATTTATGCAGCTCGTGAAAATGAATTTGAAAAAGCAGAAAATTTAATTGCCGAAGGAAACGAGATGTATTCTGGAGCACACAAACACCACTTCGAAGTAGTACAAAAAGAAGCGCAAGGAGAAGATTTACCATTTAGTGTAATTTTCATGCACGCAGAGGATCAGTTATTGACAACAGAAGTGATTAGAACATTAGCAGAAGAAATGATTAGTGTTCGTAAACTTCTTGCGGAAAAATAACATGAAAAAATTGATCGTTAATAGTGATGATTTTGGAATATCAAAAGCATTTAACTATGGTGTAATTGAAGCGTTTTATGCAGGAGGACTTTCTTCAACAACTTGTTTAGTAAATGCTCCGGATTTTAAGCATGCATGTAAATTAGCAAAAGAAAATCGAGGGTTAGGAGTAGGACTTCATTTAAACTTGACAATGTTTAAAAGTTTGACTCAAAATCCAGTTTTCACAAGTGAAAATGGTATTTTCTTTAATCGAAAACAATATAGTGAATCAAATGCTTTGGACAATATCACAGTTGAAGATATTTATCTAGAGTGGAAAGCACAATTAGAATTGTTTGTTAAGGAGATGGGTAAAAAGCCAACTCATTTAGATTCGCATCATCATGTTCATCTTATTCACGAAAAAGCTAAAGAAGCAATTTCTAGACTGGCAACTGAGTGTGATTTACCAGTTAGAGGAATAACAATTAATAATTGTACAAGTATAGTACTTGTTGATTTTTATGGAGAAGATGCAACAATTGAAAATGCAAAAGTTGTTATTAAAAAATTATTCGCAGAAGATGCAGATAACTATGAGTTTTGCTGTCATCCAGGGTTTATTGATCAAACGATTATTGATGCGACCAGTTATAATGTGGAACGTCTAAATGAATATGAAGTTTTAACTTCAGTGGAATTTTTGGATTATCTAACAGATAATCAAATTGAATTAACAACATATTAAGGAGAAAATCATGTTAAAAGTTGCGACAATTGGTGGAGGAAGTAGTTATACTCCTGAGTTAGTTGAAGGATTTATTAAAAGATTTGATCGCTTTCCAATTGATGAGCTTTGGTTAGTTGATATTGAAGAAGGTAGAGAAAAAGTAGAAATTGTTGGTGCGTTAGCTCAAAGAATGTTTGAAGCTGCAAATTTACCAACGAAAGTTGTAATTACAATGGATAGACGCGCAGCAATTGAAGGTGCGACATTTGTGACAACTCAATTTAGAGTTGGATTTTTAGAGGCGAGAAAATGGGATGAAAGAATTCCAAATAACCATCAATTACTAGGTCAAGAAACAAATGGTTTTGGAGGAATGTTTAAAGCATTTAGAACAATACCAATTGTACTTGATATAATTAAGGATGTAGAAGAATTAGCACCTGAAGCATGGGTTGTTAATTTTGCGAATCCAGCAGGGATTGTTACACAAGCAGTTCAACGATTTACTAATTTCAAACGCTTTATTGGTGTATGTAATGTACCGATTGGAATGCGTTTTGCAATTGCCAAATCGTTTGAAGTTGAAGTTGATGATGTTCATGTAGATTTTCTAGGACTGAATCATATGGTCTTTGGACTTAAAACATATATAAAGGGTGAAGATAAATCAGCAGAAGCAATTGAAAAATTTATCGCTGAGACAGCTTCGATGGCCAATGTACATAATATCGCTTTTGATGGTGATTTTGTTCGTGAGCTTGGGATGCTACTCTGTCCATACCACCGTTATATGTATAAGTACAGTGAAATGATGGATGAACAATTAGAAAAATTCAAAGACAATCATACTAGAGCTGAAGAAGTAATGGAATATGAAAAGTCGTTGTTTGAAAAGTATAAAGATCTTGATCTTAAGGAAAAACCAGCTGAACTTGAAAAGCGTGGTGGAGCACATTATTCTGATGTTGCCTGTGATGTTCTAGCTTCATTATACAATGATGAGGGTAGAATTCATACAGTAAACATTGTAAATGGAAACCAAGTAAAAAATTTAGATCCTGAAGATGTAATTGAAATAACTTGTAAAATAACAAAAGATGGAGCAATTCCATTAGAAACAATCACACACTTACCAAGGGAAGTGCGTGGGATTTATGAGTACTTTAAATCATTTGAACTTGCAACTTGTGACGCAGCATTTACTGGTGATTATCGAAAAGGTATTTTAGCAGCAAATCTTAATCCATTCACAAGAAGTGACGTTTTAAATCAAATAGTGTTTAAAGAAATGTTTGCAAAACATCGTAAATATTTGATGCACTTTACAAAAAATATACCAGAGGATCTTAAATAATGTTTAAATTTACAAGTACCTTTAATTCATCTACTGAAACAGTCTATAATGCAATTAGTAAAATGTTATATTTGAATACCAAACAATTCAATGATAAAGTAACAGACAAAACTAATCTTTTAGACATGAGTTATGAATACCAAACAAAGGGTGATTTAAAAGTAACGGTTAAAGTAACAGAAACTCTCAGGAATGAGCGAATTGTTTATGTAACTGCGATGGAGACTAAAGAAACATATGCAATTAGTTTTGATTTAGTTGCTTTAACTGAAAGCAGCTGTACACTTACATATGAACAGAAGTTAGTTACAGATAAAAAATTACTGACGGCAAATCATAGCTTTATGAAATGGTTATATTTACGTCGTCAAAAGAAAACATTCAAGGCAATGTGTCAATATTTAGAGACACTTTGTATTGAAAAATAAGGAATAAAAAATAGTTAAAGTTAAAAATTACAAATACAAATCATAGCTTAGGGAAAAAGGCTATTTTATGTCTTCAAAAAATATTCAAAACAACATGTCTGTATTTTAAGACGCTTTATAGTAAAAAATAAGGAGAAGTATGATAGGTTTCTTAGAGAAATTTGGGAAAAAAATTGAACCAATTGCTGATAAATTAGCAAGTAATATTATTTTAATGTCAATCCGAGATGGATTCGTATCAATTATGGCACTTTTATTAGTGGGATCATTCGCGATTGTACTGAATAATGTAATTTTAGATTGGGGAGAAACATCACTATGGTATAGTCTGGGAATTCAAATTAATCCTGACACTGCAGCATACCTTGCAACCTTTAAAGCAATTGGAAGCTCTGTTTGGCAAGGAACACTAGCAATTATGGCTTTACTTGTAAGTTTTACAATTGCTAAATCGTATGCAGAGCATAAAAAGCAGGATGGAACATCAGCAGGTATTTTAAGTTTAGGAACGTTCTTTACACTACAAGCATGGGAAATAGGAGTGCTGCCACCAGATGCACCTGAAGGAACAGAAGCAATAATCGGATGGGGTATTAATCCTGCAAATGTTGGTGGAACAAATATTATAACAGCAATGCTTGTTGCTATTATTGTGTCAATGATTTTTTGTTTCTTTGTAAAAAGAAATATAACAATTAAAATGCCAGAGGGTGTACCACCAGGTGTTATGAAAGCATTCGCTGCTTTAATTCCAGGGACTGTAATTATCTTTGGTGCAGCAATTTTAGCATTTGCATTAAAAACAGGATTAGACACAGAAGTTTCAAAATTAATTACAGATACAATTGCTAAACCGATACAAGAGTTTGGAGCAAAAGGTCCAGTTATTGCATATATTTATGTTGGACTTAGTAATTTATTTTGGTTCTTTGGTATTCACGGACCAAACGTACTTACATTTATCGATGCAACGGTTTTAACACCAGCAGCAACAGCGAATGCAGCAGAATTACTTGTAGGAAATTCTACAAATATCTTTTCAAAGGGAATGATTGATTCGTTTGTTATGCTAGGTGGAAGTGGTACAACACTGGCACTTATTATTTCAATTTTTATTGTTGGAAAAAGAAAATCAGATCGTACACTAGCTCAATTTGCACTTCCTTCAGCAATTTTCAATATTAATGAGCCATTGATTTTTGGGCTACCAATTATTATGAATCCAGTATTATTCATTCCGTTTGTGTTATCAGGACCAATCCTTTTAACGACAGGATGGTTACAAATTGTTTTCTTTAATTCGATTGGATTATTACCAAATATGGGAGCTGTATTAATACCGTGGGTTGCGCCAGTAGGTATTGGAGCATTTATCGGATATCAAAGCTTCTTTGCCATTCTTATTGCACTTATCCAATTAGCAATTGCAATAATAATTTATTTACCATTTGTATTTGCTCTGAATTCTCAAAAAGATGAGTATGCAGAATAAGTGCAGTAAGTAGAAAAAGAAAATAATAAAATAAGCTAGTTAAAGATAAAAAACTACTACAAATCATAGCTTAGAGAAAAAGGCTATTTTATGTTGTCAAAAAAAATTCAAAGCAACGTGTCAGTATTTTAAGACACTTTGTACTGAAAAAATAAGGAGAAATATGGATACTTTAGTTAGAGTAGGAGCGAAAATTGGTTCAAATAAAGTAATGGTTGCAATTCGTGATAGTTTTGCAGCATTAATGCCACTAGTTATGGCAGGAGCTTTTGCAGTTTTGATGAACAACGTATTTTTCGTACCATGGAGTTTATTAGCAAAAATCGTAGGTCATACAGATGAAGCACCAAATGCTTTTATTACATGGGCAGATACAAATATTGCACCATTCTTTGGAGCAGTAGATGCCGGTGCTTTTGCAATTCTTTCATTAGGACTTGTGTTTGCACTTGGATATAATATGGCAAAAATCTATGAAGCCGATACATTATCGACAGGTTTAGTTTCAGTTGGGGCATTCTTTATTTTAGGTGTTCTTCAACGTACAAGTTTAATTGCAGGTTATATTACAAATTACCTTGGAGCTCAAGGGATTTTTGTAGCATTATTTACAGGACTTGTAGCATCAATTATTTTCATTAAAATCACGAAAAAAGGTTGGGTTATTACGATGCCAGAAATGGTACCACCAGCAGTTGGACGTGCATTTGCAGCAATTATTCCAGGAGTTGTAGCATTATTGTCATTTGCATTGATTGCGTACATTTTTACAAAAGTACCAGCACTTCAAACAGCTGATGTAATGATTCCAGGTGCGACACCAGACGCAGCACCAACTGCAACACCAGCACCAAAAACAATCTTTAATTTTGTTGAAGCAAACTTAGCTGGTATTTTAGAAGTTGCATTTGGTGGAAAAGAAGGTGCGGGAATGTTATTAAGTGCATTCTTAACATCAATTATTTCACTATTCGTAGGTTTATTCTGGGCAGTTGGATTACATGGTGCAAACATTATGGCACCAGTAATGGATGGAATCTTCTTAGGTTGGGGAACAGAAAATGCTTCTCAATTTGCAGCAACAGGAAGTATTGAAGGTTTACGTGTTTGGGTTCGTGTATCATGGGATGCTTATGTTTTCATGGGTGGAAGTGGTGCAACAATCGCACTTTTAGCGGCTATTTTTGCAGTTGGAACACGTGAAGAAGATCGTGAAATTGCGAAACTTAGTTTTGTACCTGGATTATTCCAAATTAACGAACCAGTTATTTTTGGATTACCAATTGTACTTAACCCAATCTATGCAGTACCATTCATTATCATTCAGCCAGTATTGACGTTCATTGCATATATTGCAACAGCTGTTGGACTTGTTCCACCACTAGTAAACATTATTCCATGGACAACACCACCAGTAATTGGAGCATTAATGGCTTCTAACTGGAGTTTAATGGCAGGATTACTTGCGGTTGTTAACTTAGGGATAGCGTTTGTTATTTACATCCCATTTGTGCGTGCTGCGAATAAAATTAAAGAACCAGCAGAAGGTCATCAAATGTTTGGAGACTAATTAGGTAAATGAAATAAAAGCATAATCTTTTACAATTAAATAAAATTGTTGAAAGAGTAGACATATGTAAATCCCCTCGTTTTCGAGGGGATATTTTTTAAACTCAAAAAGAATTGTTTTACTTTGAAATGCTATATTGAAAGAAGAGAGAACTCTAGACATAAGTTAAATGTCTAAAGTTCTTTTTCTTGTAAATATACTTCTCCGCCATGGTGACAAATGATTTTTTTAGGTTTAAGTTCGATAATTTTTTTAAATGATTCACGAGCTTGTTTTCGGTTACTTGCAAATTTGGGATGTGCAACTTTAAGTTTTTCATTATCATATATAGCAGCATCTCCAGCGATTAAAATTTGTTCTTGTTCAAAGTAAAGAGATATATGTCCAGGAGTGTGACCTGGTGTTCCAATGACTTTACAACCACTACCCCATGGCAATAAAGTTCCATCTTCTACTTGAATGTCAATAGAAATTGGTTTAAGTGATGATAAGACTTCGATGAAATGCAAAGAGTTTATGCGTTCCATTGGACTTAGAGTTGTTTTTTCTAAAAATAACTCTGTTTGGGTGATTCTTAAATTCTTTTTCAGACCATTTAAATACGGTGTTTCAATTGAACTTGCAACGATTTGAATATGTGGATAGGCAATTGATAATTCGTGAACAACTCCCATATGATCGTAGTCATAGTGCGTAATCAAAAAATGGGTTATTTGTTGAAGACAAAGCGAATGCTTTTGTAATAACAAATCTAATGATTCAAGTGTATCAGGATAACCGCCATCAACAAGTACTATCGATTGTTGATTTTGAATTACTACTGGATAGATGACGGCATTTTTCCCATCAAATGAAGTGTGATGTTCGAGTACAATAATTCGGTTCATGCGAAAAGCTCCTTTCGATTATGCTACTTGTGAATTAGATCTATAAAATGTTTTATATATGAGGAACATTAAATTGAATGCAATGTATGTAAGGAAAAGAGTAAGTGTAAAGTATAAATAAGGATTAATTTCGTTTAGGAAACTAAAAATTCGCTGTTCAGTGTAAAAATAATTTAATCCAAATCTTTGATTTATTAATGTAATACAAATTGAATAGAGAGTGAAATAAATGAATGAAATATTTAATGCTTTGAAAGAAGGCTTAGAACTAAGAAAAAGTAGTGCATAGATTGGAATTAAAATGGTTAATAAATGGTTTATAAAAAAAGAAACACCCTGTAAATGATAAATTGGATAGACTTCAGTTGGATAGAAAAAAGTTGGGTAAGCAAAAATACTGAAGAAGAAAATAAGATTTGCTAAAATCGGATACGTCTTTTCCACAACTTGTGTTTGAATACTAAAACTTCTAACGATTAAACTTAAAAAAACTAATTGTAAAATACTTGAAACTCTTGAAATGTGCAGTGGAAGAGCTTGATAAGGATCGAAGCCTGTGTAAACAGCATACCAAAGATATTCTGCAGTTTGTTGAATGATTAGAGTTACTAAAAGAATTTTACAGATTTTTGCTGAGTGTCTATTAATTTGTTGTCTATAAAATACAATAAGCCAAATTAAAACTAAAAGAATAAATAACATCAACAAATGATTTGGACCGTATATTTCAATAAACGGAACGTTTGGACTAAGCATATAATTTAATATATTCATTTACAACCTTCTTTTTAATTGATTTTCATTAACTAAATTATAACAAATTAATCAATCAGGTTGGATAAAGTTAAAATGTAAATTTACTTTGTGCTATTTGTTTCGTATGAACAACTAATTTATTGTCGATTAATATAGAGAAATCGTTGCATAACTTCTTCAAGAAAAATAAAGAAAATTGAGCGCGATTTTTCGTACGCAACAAGTGTTGACGATTGCTTTGCATGTGTTAAGTAAAAAACATTATGATTTTCAAGTCCTTTTATGTGACGATATTCTTCAATGATAAAAGCACTGTGAGCTTTGTTCTCTTCAACGCATTTACAAAGTTCTTTATATTCTTTAAATTGACCAGTAGTTGAAATTACAACCAAAAGCGTATTTTCATCAAGTGTATTTTCGACAACGAATTCATCTTGTGTTGCCATGACAAATTTATCAGTTACAATTCTAAGACGATATGCAAAATAATCAGCGCAAAAGTAAGAGGGTCCATATCCAAATAAAATTATTTTATCATAACGCTTGAGCAACTCAAATAAAGCATCAACTAATTCGAAATTAAAAGTGGAAATATATTGTTCGATTCGAGCAATTTCATTTGAACGATAGACAGGTGTTTGTATTTGAACTGAACTAATATCACCATTTAAGAAGTTACGATATTCTTTAAATGTTTTAAAGCCAAGCTTTCGAACAAATTTAGAAATTTTAGATGGGGAAACATTACAAAATTCACTTGCTTGAGTAATTTTCAAATTGGAATCCTCTTTTATTTTTACTAATAAAGCAGAATGGATCTTATGTTCTAATTCATTTAATGTTTTATAATTTATGTTTATCATTTATCCTCCATATGTAAATAATATCAAAAAAAAGTAACTAAGTGGGAAAAGTGGAAAAAAAGCGGAAAAAATCATTTGCAAACGGTATAATTGGAAAATTTTCCGTCGTTTTTTCGAAAATAATGAAAAAGTGGAAAAAAATAGTAAATAATTGAAATCAATGTTGTAAAGTGTTATACTCGAGGTGTAACTAATTACAAAACAAAAAATTATACAAGGAGAAAGATTATGGCAAGAGACATTAGTAAATTAAGTGATATTACGGAATTCGATATGGATTTCTTTTCATTAAAAGGGAAAAACGCAGTTGTAACAGGAGGAAATTCAGGACTTGGACAAGCGTTTTCACTTGCACTTGCAAAAGCTGGAGCAAATGTTATGGCAGTGAGTATTGTAGATGATGGAGGTGAAACTAAAAAATTAATAGAAGATTGTGGTGTTAGATATGAATTTTTAAACGCAGATATTACAGCAGACGGTGAATGTCGTCGAGTTGTAGAAACATGTGTAGAAAAATTCGGATCAATTGATATTTTGATGAATAATGCTGGAATGTGTATTAATGAACCAGATGTAACAAAATACACACGTGTCCAATGGGATAAAATGGTTGCGCTTAACTTTACGGCAATTTTTGAATTATCACATGAAGCTGCAAAATTTATGATTCCACAAAAATGGGGGAAAATTGTTAGTACAGGTTCAATGTTCTCATATTTAGGTGGACAATGGTCACCAGCATATGCTGCAACAAAAACTGGTCTAGTTGGGTTCTCAAAGGCATACTGTGATGAATTAGCTCAATTTAATATTCAAGTAAATGTAATTGCACCAGGATACTATGCAACAGAATTAACAACAAAAACACGTCAAGATCCAGTTGCTAATCAAAGAGTATTAAGTCATATTCCGGCAAATCGTTGGGGGAATGTATTAGACTTAATGGGAACAATGGTCTTCTTAGCAAGTGATGCTTCAAATTATGTAAATGGATCAATTGTAAATGTTGATGGTGGATATTTAGTAAGATAAAAAGTGAAAATAAAGATTTGAAAAGAGTTGTTTGGACAAAAACGAATAGCGAATTAATAATCAAATAACTCTTGTAGAAATTTGTAATTTAAAAACGAAAAAATAAAAAAAAGAAAATATTAGGAGATAACCATGAATTTAGTAGAACAATTAAAAGAAATTATCGCAGAGGATCAAATTTGTACAGATGCAGAAGCTTTATATGATGCAGCAGCAGATAGATATAAAAAATTTGCTAAAGCGTTTAAAGTTTTAGATGTTCCAACTCCGAAAGCAATTGTTTATCCGAAAAATACTGAAGAAGTGAAAAAATTATTAGTTTTTTGTAATGAAAATTTAATTAATGTAATTCCTCGAAGTGGGAAAACAGCGACAGAAGGTGGACTAGAAAACTGGAAAGAAAACACGGTTGTAATTGATGGATCAAAAATGAATAAAATCATTAAAATTGATACATATAATATGCAAGCAACAGTTGAATGTGGGGTAAAACTTCAAGATTTAGAAGATGAAGTTAGAAAATTAGGTTACACTACTGGACATTCACCACAATCGAAACCAGTTGCACAATATGGTGGATTAATTGCAACAAGAAGTATTGGACAATTCTCAACACTTTACGGTGGGATTGAAGATATGGTTGTTGGATTAGAATGTGTGTTTCCAAATGGACATGTTTCGCGTATAAAGAATGTGAGTAGACGTGCTGGTGGACCAGATATTCGTCACATTGCAATTGGAAATGAAGGAACATTATGTTATATTACTGAAGCAACAGTTAAATTATTTAAATATTATCCAGATAGTTTAGAGTTCCATGGTTATCTAATTAAAGATGTCGAAACAGGAATTAAAGTTTTACGTGAAGTAATGGCAAATGGATATCGCCCATCGGTTGCTCGTGTTTATTCTGAAGAAGATGCAGCTCAACATTTCTCACATTTTCATGACGGAAAGTGTCTATTAATTTTCATGAATGAAGGACCTAAAGGGATTGTAAAAGCAACAAGTGAAGGTGTTTTAGAAGCTGTTGAAAAATTTAAAGATGGAATACTTGAAAAAGTTGAAAGTAAACTAATTGAAGATTGGTTTAGAAATTTAAACTGGACACAAAAACACATTGATGATGAATTTGCTGGAATGACAGAATTCTACAAACATGATGGATTTACAACTGAGGTTTCAGCTGATTGGGAAAATATTGTGAAAATATACAACGCAGTTATCGAAAGAGTAAAAAGTGAATTTCCAAGAATTGAAGATATTACAATGCTTGGAGGACACTCATCACATAGTTATATAAATGGAACAAATATGTACTTTGTATATAACTACAACATCAATTGTGAACCAGAAGATGAAATGAGAATTTACCACCACCCAATTCAAAGAATTATTGTTGAAGAAACATTAAAATATGGTGGAAGTATGTGCCACCACCACGGAATTGGAAAATACCGAAATGAATGGACACACGATGAGCATACAACTGCTTTCTATATGTTAGAAGAACTTAAAGAAGCGTTTGATCCAAACGGTATTATGAACTTTGGTTGTATTTATCCTCAAGAAGAAGGTAAAAAGTTTCAACAATAATATTTAATATTGGGAGGAAAATAAAATGAAATACGTTATTGGAATTGATAATGGTTCTCAAAGTACAAAAGTGAGTATTTACGATGTAACAGGAAAAGAAATCTGTTATGGAAATCATTATTTGAAGGCAACTGCAACACCAGAACCTGGAGTTGTTCTTCACCCTGATGATGATTTATGGGATAGTGTTAAAGGTGGTTTGAAAAATTGTCTTGCTAAATTTGAAGGTGATGTCAATGATATAATTGCAATCGGACTGTGTACAATTCGTTGCTGTCGTGCATTATTACGTGAAGATGGTTCGCTTTACATGCCGGTATTAAGTTGGATGGATGCAAGACTTGCAAAACCATATGAACATGAAGATGATGACGTGAAATATGTGACAACAACTTCAGGGTACTTAGCTAATCGATTAACTGGTGAATTTAAAGATACAAGTGCAAATCAAGAGGTTTATTGGCCGCTTGATTGGAATACACTTGAATGGTCAGAAGATGAAGAAGTAATTAAAGCTAATGGTGTAAGACGAGATCAATTATTTGAACTAGTCAAGCCAGGTGAAGAAATGGGAAAATTAAAAGCAGATGTTGCAGAATTTGTTGGATTACCAGCGGGTATTCCAGTTGTAGCATCAGCTAATGATAAAGCAGTAGAAGTTTTAGGATCAGGAGTTAGAGATGAAAATACAATTATGATTTCATTAGGAACATTCATCTCAGCAATGCAATTTAGAAATGAATATTTTGAAGGTGCACAAAATTTCTTTCCAACACTTGCCTGTATCCCACATAAGTATGTATACGAGACAAATGGAATTCGTCGTGGAATGTGGACAGTAAGTTGGTTTAAAAGTGTAATTGGTGAAGAATTAGTTAATTGTTCAAATGATCTGGGAATTTCTGAAGAAGAATATTTAAATCGAATGGCAGAAAAAGTAAACCCAGGAAGTGATGGATTAATTACGATGCTTGATTGGCTAGCTTCTCCAAGTATTCCATATCGAAAAGGAATAATGATCGGATTTGACCAAAGACACACAAAATATCATATGTATCGTTCGATTATTGAAGCAATTGCTTTTAATATAAAAAACAATATTGATTTAATGCTTGAAGAAACAAATGGGCATATTGATGAAATTGTCGTAATTGGAGGAGGATCAAGAAGTAATGTCCTAATGCAAATTATCGCAGATTTATTCGGTAAACCAGTTGTGAGACGAGTGTCAAGCAGTAGTGCCTGTTTAGGGGCAGCGATTTGTGCTTGTATTGCCGTTGGCGAATACAAATCATTTGATGAGGCAGTTGACCAAATGGTAGAGACTAAAGATCGTTTCGAACCGAATATGCAGTTACATCCATTCTATAACAAAATAAATGACGAAGTTGTGAAAAAAGTGCGTGATCATACGGATGAAATCTTAAAGGTATCATATCCAATTTTCCAATAGTTGATTTTATATTTGAAAAATAGTTTATAAAGAATAATCAGCGTTTTACGCTGATTATTAAAATCAAATAAAGTAAAAATTTACAAGCATTAAAGGTGATTAAGATAAACTTCTAGTTTATAAGAAAATAAAAAAAGGAGGAAATATGGATAAAAATTCCAATATTAAAAGGTATATTCAATTTGCAATTGTCGTGTTAGCAGCAGGTTCAATCTATCCATTAGTTTATTTAAGATCGGCATATCAAGAAACGATAATTGAAGTATTTAAAATGGATGGAGCAACATTAAATGGAATATATACAGCACTTGGTTTTGCATTTATTTTAGGATATTTTCCAAGTGGTTGGCTAAGTGATAAAGTATCGGCCAAAAAATTAATTGTATTTTCACTAGCTGTTACAGGAGCAGCCGGAATTTGGTTTGCACAAATACCAAGTGTAACAATGGTATATGTCATTTTTGTAATTTGGGGATTTTCCACGGTACTTACCTTTTGGTCAGCTCATTTGAAAATTGTAAAAATGTTAGCTACCAAAGATGAACAAGGAAGATTTTTTGGAATCTTGGATGGTGGACGTGGTGCAATTGAAGCAGTTTTAGCAACGATTGGACTTACTATTTTCACTTCACTTTCAGCAGGTGGTGTCGAAAAAGAGGCGGGACTTGTTGGAGTAATTTATATGTATTCTATTTTATTGATTGTCCTTGCAGTGGTAGTTCAATTCTTACTGAACGATAAGCAAGAACATACAGAAGAATTGACAGAGGAAGAGAAAAAAGTAAGTACTGAAGAGTTACCATTTGGTAAAGCTATGACTATTATTTTCAAAAATCCAGCAGTATGGACACTTGGATTTATAATTATGGGGTCTTATGTTGTAACCTGGACATATTATTATTTTGGTGGTTTCTTACAAACAAATATTGGTGTGGATGCTACAACGGTTGCAACAGTTATGGTTATTGCAATGTGGATGCGACCAATTGGTGGAACACTTGCAGGGTTTCTAGGTGATAAAATTGGACGAACAAAAATTTTGGTATCGACTTTATTAATTGGCTTCGGTGGATTACTTGCAATGTCTATATTACCAACAACAAGTGGAACAACAATTTTCTTTGGATTAGTTATTTTCACTTCGCTAATTATTTATATGATTCGTGGAGTGTACTGGTCACTATTAGATGATTGTAAAGTAGATAATCGAGTACTTGGGAAAACAATTGGTGTTGTATCTATTCTTGGTTATTTACCAGATGTATTGCTGCCAATAATTAACATTTATCTGTTTAACGTATTTGGAAACGAAGGTGGTTACAATGCTTACTTCATTTTCAGTGGTATTTTTGGAGTGATTGCAGTAGTGTTAATTAGCGTATTCAGAAAAGTAAATGTAGCACGTACATAAAAGATATTTAGAAATTAATTAAAATAAAAAAGTAATGGATGTAGCTTTTGGGCTGCATCTAACTTATTATTGGAGACAAGAAATGAAAATAGTGTGCCTAGTAAAATTTGTTCCTGATACAACAAAAATGGAATATGATGAAAAAACAGGAGCATTTAACCGAGAAAAAGTAACGACAATTATTAATCCAGATGATGCTGCTTGTGTTGAACTTGCGTTAAGAATAAAAGATAAAAACATTGGAGTTTTAATTGAAATTGTGACAATGGGTCCTTTGAGAATAAAAAAATATCTTGAAGATTATATTAGACGTGGAGTTGATAAGGTGACCCTACTTTCAGATCGAGTTTTTGCAGGGAGTGATTCACTGGCAACAAGTAAGATTATATTTACATATTTGAAAACAATCAAGTACGATTTGATTATTGCAGGTAATCAAACAATTGATGGTGATACAGGTCATGTTGGACCACAAGTCGCGGCTTTAAGCAATATAAATCAAATTTCTAACGTTATTGAAATGAAGGAACTAACAAATGCAAAAGTTGAAGTTGTCATCGAAAATGAAAATTTATTAGCAACACTTAGTTTAAAATTACCAGCACTAATTAGTGTGACGAAAAAAGTAGTTAATCGAATTAGATTTACAAAATATTCTGAATTAGAAAAAGATGTAAGTGAACAAATTACTATAATCTCGAATGAACAGTTAAAAGTGCAATTATCAGAAATTGGTTTAAAAGGATCTCCAACTAAAGTTGCTAAAACAATGCCTGTAAAAACAGTTAAGCGCGAACAAGCTGTATTTACAGATGTTGATGAAGGTGTACAAGTGATTTACAATCTTTTAAAAGAAGAAAAGGTGATAAAATGAAGAAAATCTTAATCTTTGTTGATCCAAATCAACCGAAACTTGCTTTTGAATTGCAAGCTATCTCAGAATTAATTCGAAAAAAAGAACCTGTGCATGTAACTGCAATTATGTTAAAGGTTCAAACGGATCAATATCTTGAACAATTAACGCTGAGCTTTGATCAGCTAATAGTGATTGAAAAAGAGTATTCAACAATTTATGCAATGAATGAAATTGCAAATGATTTTAAGGAAATTGTTCAGAAAAACAGCTATGATTACTTTTTAGTATCGGCAACTGCATATGGCCGTAATCTTGCACCTTTTGTTTCTGCGAAATTAGATGTTGGTTTGACAGCGGATGTTACAGAACTTGCATATGAAGAAGGCGAATTATTGATGACTCGTCCAACTTTTGGTGCAAAACTCTTAGCGACAATCAGTTGTGATACAAAACCAACAATGTTATCGATTAGGCCAAATGTTTTAGTGGTGGAAAGTGATGAAAAACAAGAAAATAACAAAGTAAAATGTACACAAATTGAATATATAAATTTCAATGAAGAAGTTAATGAAAAAAAAGTAAAATTGATTGCAAGTGAGTTAAAAGAAAGTATAGCGATCGAAGAAGCAACAGTCTTAATTTCAGGTGGAGCTGGACTAGGAGGTGACTTTAGCAAGTTGTTTGAATTCACTAAGTTTGTAAATGCAGAAGTTGCGTGTAGTAAGAATCCAGTTGATAATAACTTTCAACCGCGAGCGAGACAAGTAGGTTTGTCCGGAAAAACAGTAGCGCCTAAAATATATATTGCATGTGGAATTAGTGGGGCAACCCATCACTTGTTTGGAATGAATAAATCAGCAAAAATCATTTCAATTAATCCGAATAAATATACTGCAATGAATATGATTTCTGATGTTGTAATTTTGAACGATGCTCAAGTTGTTATCGAAAAATTAAATCAAAAACTATGCAGTAAAAAATTTACAAAGTGAAATTGTAAAAAGAGAAAAAATTTGCCAGAAAAAGAAAAAAATGTCTAAATTCTAAAAAAAACTTGGAAATAGTTTACTTGTATGCTGATGTGTGTTATAATCAATATATAAAAAAAAATACTAGGAGTAATTATGAAAATCTACTTGTTTTGTTCAGCAGGAATGTCAACATCATTATTAGTAACAAAAATGCAAAAAGCAGCTGAAGAAAAAGCATTGGAATGCCACATTGAAGCCTTTGCAGAAAGTACGTTACAAGACAATGGAAAAGAGGCAGATGTAATTTTACTTGGCCCTCAAATTAGATATAAAGAAAAAGCAGCAAAAGAAATGTATCCAGATAAACCAGTTGCAGCAATTGATATGCGTGCATACGGAATGGTTGATGGGAAAAAAGTCCTTGAGACTGCTTTGGAAATGTATGAAGCAAACAAATAAACATTCAAAAAAGCCTTCAAAGGCTTTTTTAAATAAATATACTCTAATTTTCGCAACTATTGGACTTGTAGTCTTGTTTGGAAGTGGATTTTGGGGATTTATTGCAGCACCATTTTTTTTCTGGTGGGCATATTTAGCGTACAAAAGTGCACGTAATGAATCAAGGAAATAAATAAACTAAAAAATCGCATAAATTGCGATTTTTTTTATAATTTTTTGTGAAAATCGAAATAATTAAGTACATGTATATATTTATGTTATAATAAAAAAAAGGTGTATTTGTATAAGGTAAAAATCAGGGAGAAAAAAGTAGGAGAAAAATGAAGAAAATATTTTCTAAGAATTGGCTAATCTTTTGCATACTCTTTATTGCAAACATGTTGTTTTTAACATTGATGGGTCTATTTCTACAAACACTAGCAGAAGGCGTAATTGCATTGGTTATATATATATTTGCAATTTCAATGGTAATTTTAAAATTTGGTATAAAGAAAAATACTTTGTATTTTCTATTATCACTTTCAATTATTATATCATTCACATCATATCAAGTCATATATATATTTGCAACGAATTTTTTCATGCGTGATAATATAATATACAATGAGCTTGTAAAGAGTTATGGCTTAGAAAGTACCGATAGTGTCTTTTTGAAAAACCAATACGTAACTTTGGAACCGGATGGAAAGTTTGTTTATAAACAAGAAAAGGAAAAAGAAGGGATTGTTACAACGAAAAATGCGACTGATGTTAATAAAGAATTTTCGTTTTCAAGTACACTTAAAATTGATAAAGAAAAATGTGGAAACGGTACGTTCACATTAGGGACATTTTCATCAATTAAAAGTAATGCCGTTCAAAATCTAATCAACTCCGGAGTAAATAATTTAGTTGTTACAGATTGGTTAGGATTATCTGTAAAATCAGTTGGTTGTGATTACGTACAACTTTCAATAACAAATGATGTGAACGGAAATATTATTAAAGAAATGAAGATTAGCTATAATGATGTTGCATCTACAGAAGTTCCATTAAGTGTTGTATGGACACCAGATAACGAAAAATTTACAGTGAAATTAGGAAATAAATCACTTTCACATGAGTATCCTGGATATGCACAGAATAAGGCTATTCGTTTTGGAGTTCTGTATAGTGGAAATGAATTTGTTGACTTTAAATTAGATATGAACTCAATAAATGTACATGTCTATAAAACGTTTTGGGAAGCTTTGAAGGAACAAAAATATTTACATACAATTGGGCTAGCGCTATTAGCTGTAATTGTTATTTTAGTTGTGATAATATATGTTCTATACGAATTGGCCAATGCGTTATTTAAAGAAGATAAAATAAATGATAAAGGTCAAATTCTAAGGACAATTCATGAACAGCCGCAACTTAAAAAATATATGATATTCTTAACGCTTGCAATTTATTTCTTGTTAATTGGTGTATCAATTATAATGTATTTGTCTGTGTATCGAAAATTTCCACCATTTACGCTATTCACGTTTATCTTCTTCATTTATATATTCTCAAAACTTGTCTTATCATATAGATATGAACCGTATAAATGTAAAAAAGAACCAACAAAATCAATTGCAATCCTAGTACCTTTCTTTAATGAGCCAGTTGCAATTATGAAAGAACAATATAAAAGTTTCAATGAGCAAACGTATCAAAATTTCAAAGTTTATTATCATGATGATGGATCAGCTTCTACCGAAACATTTGAATGGTTACAAGAAATTGCCAAAACAGATGATCGTGTATTTGTTCAAAGAAAAGAAAATCAAGGGAAGCGTCATTGTCAAATTGATTTAATGAAATATGTTAAAGAGGAACTAATTTATACTACGGATTCAGACACAGTTTTACAAAAAGAATGTTTATATAATCTTGTACAATGTTTTGACCAAGAGAATTTATATGCAGTAACTGGAATGGTACAGGCACTTAATGCGGAAGATTCACTATTGACAAAATTATTACAAATTAGATACTTCAGTGCGTTTGAATCAGAGCGTGCTGCTCAAAGTTATACAGAAAATGTTATTGTTTGTTCAGGTCCAAATTCAATGTATCGTCGAATTGTTTTTGATGAAAATTGGTATGATTACACGCATCAAATGTTCTTAGGAGAATTACAAGCGGTGGGTGATGATCGTTGTCTTACAAATTATTCGATGAAATATGGTGAGGTTAAATACCAGTCAAATGCAATTTGCTATACAGAAATACCAAATGGTATGGAACAATTCTCTAAACAACAAATTAGATGGGGCCGTAGTTTCCTGCGTGAAACGTTACTTGGATTACAAAACGCTTATCGCTTGAAATTAAAAGTATCATTTGCTTGGATGTTTTTAGAGATAATCATGGTATTTATCTTCTTATATTCAATGGGATCATTTATTATTAAACTAATGAATGGAAATATGAGTATTTCAGATATAATTTTCTTCTATATTTACATTGTTTCAAATGCATACATTAGAAATGTTTATTATTTACCATATGATTTTGCGACATATCTAAAAATCTCATTTTATGGGGTTGTGCACGCAATGTGGGTAACTCCACTTAAAATTTATTCACTACTTACACTTAAAAAGACTAAGTGGGGAACAAGATAGGAAGCAATTAAAAAGGTTGAAAGACCTTTTTTTGTTTTAAATAGTCAGTCACTTGTAATAGATTGACCGGAATTTAATCTTAAATTAACTCTAAAAAATCGAGAATTCAAGCAAAAATATCCAATCGTTGCTAAATTGTTGTTAAAATATATATGATGTATAAACTTGAAAAAAAAGGAGAACTAATATGAATCAAAATCAATTAAAACAAATGATGCAACAAGCACAAAAAATGCAAAAAGATATGGAAAAAGCTCAAGCGGAAATCGAAAGCAAAACATTTAAAGCAAGTGCAGGAGGAGTTGTTGAAGTTGAAATGACAGGAGCTAAGAAATTAGTTGGTGTTAATATCAAGCCAGAAGTCCTTGCAGCCGATGAAAAAGAAATGGTTGAAGAGATGGTTATGTTAGCTGTAAATAATGTACTTTCAGAAATTGAAAGCGAAACAGAAACAAAATTAGGTGCATTCACACAAGGACTACCATTTTAAAAAAAATGCTTAGTTTAGCGAGCAGTTCCCACGGGAATTGCTATTTATATCAGTTTGAAAATCTAAATATTTTAATTGATGTTGGGCTAAGTTATACAAAGATAAAAAAAACGATTGCTGAATATGGACTAACAATGGAGGAAATTGATTTGATTTTAATTTCTCATGAACATATTGACCATATTCGTGGAGTGGAAGTTCTGAAAAAGAATGTAGATATCCCAATTTATTTAACAAACGGCACTTTACAAGCGCTAACACATCCACTTGATAATTATACAATTATTAAAGCAGGTGATCGTTTAAAAATCGAAGAACTTGAACTTGAAATTATTTCAATATCTCACGATGCAAATGAACCATGTGGCTTTATTTTGTATTCGAACGAACATAAATATGTTCATATAACTGATACTGGGTACATAACAGATAATATTATGTTGAAAACACAGAATGCAGACTTTTATTTAATTGAAAGTAATTATGAAGATGATATGTTAATTGTAAATCCAAAATATCCATTTGTGACCAAGAAAAGAATTTTGTCAGACAAAGGGCATCTTTCTAATATTCAGTGTAAACAGTATATAGAAACAGTGATTGGTGATCGAACAAAGATTGTCTGTTTTGGTCATTTAAGTCCAAATAATAATCATCCTGAACTTGTGGAAGTATTACATGAAAATTTAGTATGTGATTATCAAGTTCTACAAAAAGAACAGGTAATTGAGGTTGAATATGCAAATAGATATTATTGTAGTCGGTAAATTGAAAGAAAAAGCCTTAGTAGAAATGTGTAATGAATATACTAAGCGTTTATCAAGATTTGTTTCGCTCTATATAATTGAAGTAAAAGATGAACCAAATGAACTTGGGTGTGAGACTGTAAGAAAACGTGAGGCAGAAAAAATCTTAGCTAAAATGAAAGATAATACTTTTTTAATTGTGACTGATTTACAAGGTAAACAGTTAACAAGTGAAGCATTCGCGCAAAAAATTAATGAAATTGGAATTTATGAATCTGGGCATATGACATTAGTAATTGGTGGAAGTATGGGTGTCGATCATGAAGTAACTAAAAAAGCTAAACTCTTAATTTCGTTTTCCAAAATGACGTTTCCACATCAATTATTCAGGGTTATGTTATTAGAACAATTATATCGTGCTTACAAAATAAATGCCAATGAAAGTTATCATAAATAAGGAGCGTTATGAAAAGCGTATATGTATGTGGTGAGTGTGGGAATGAATTTGCTAAATGGCACGGCTTATGTCCAAAATGTCGAGCAATTGATTCGCTATTTGAGCAAAAGCTGGAATCAAAAGAAAAAGGATTAACTCAAATAATTAACGAACCAATTTCATTTACAGAAATCAAAACACCTGAGACTATTTTTGTTCCAACTCAAATAGAAGAAATAAACAAAGTTATGAGTGGTGGTTTTGCAATCGGATCATTAAACTTACTAGGTGGTCAACCAGGAATCGGAAAAAGTACATTAATGTTGCAAATTATTGAAGCATTTGAACAAGCAAATTTAAGAACGTTATATGCAAGTGGAGAAGAATCGTTAGTTCAAATAAAAGGAAGAATAAATCGTTTGAAGGTAAAACTGGAACATTTATTACTTGTTGATACAACTCAAATTGATGCAATAATTGAGCAAGTTAAACAAACAAAAGCTCAAGTTCTAATTGTCGATTCGATTCAAACAATGCAAACAGAAAGTGCAAGTGGACCTGCTGGAAGTGTTAATCAAATTAAAGCATCAACAATGCAGCTAATGCATTTTTGTAAGCAGCAAAATGTGACAATATTTATAATTGGTCATGTGACAAAGGACGGCGATATTGCCGGACCAAAGCTACTAGAACATATGGTTGATACAGTTTTATACATTGAAGAAAGTAAAAATGATAACCTAAGATTTTTACGTTTAATGAAAAATCGTTATGGTACAACTGAACATCTTGGCGTTCTTAAAATGACGGAAGAAGGATTGGTTTCAGAGGCAACTCTTACTAACTACTTTAAACAAAGTCAAGTAAGTGAAAGTGGTGTTGCATTAGGTGCATGTGCAAGTGGAAATCGTGTTTTCTTTTATGAAATTCAAGCATTACTTAACCGAATTGAATTTGGAACTCCCAAAAGAATTGCCAAAGGGATTGACAATAGCCAAGTTAACCTATTACTTGCAATTATTCAGAAACGAGTCAATATTAATTTGAATATGAAAGATTGTTATGTGAAAATAGTTGGTGAAGAAAAGATTGCAACCGAAGAATTGGATTTAGCAATAATAATGAGTATTATTTCAAGTGAATTTGAACAAGTAATTGATAAACAAAAAATGTTCATTGGTTCAGTATCATTAACAGGAGAAATTAATGCTCCCAAAAAACTTGAGCAAATGATTGGTGAAGCAAGTAAACTTGGAATAACCGAAATAATTTGTGCAAGAAAACCGGAAACAAAAAAAACTACTCAAGTTCAAGTGACAGCTTTTAAGCATATTAGTGAAGTAGTAAAATACATCTTTGGAGGATAAAATGTTTTTATATAATGCGAAGTCAAAACAAAAGGAACAAATAAAGCTTGATAAAGTTGAGATGTATGTATGTGGTCCAACTTTGTATAGTGAAATTCATATTGGAAATGCAAGACCAATCATTACTTTTGACGTTTTACATCGATTATTTCGTGCACTTAAAACGGATATTCGTGTTGTATCAAATATAACTGATATTGATGATAAAATAATCGCTGCAGCAAGTATACGTGAAATAACAGAAATGGAACTAGTTGAAGAAAATGTTGAAAAATTTCAAGCGGTGCTTAAGCGATTGAGCATTTTACAGTACGATTATCAACCACGAGTTACTGAAGTAATTGCTGAGATTATTGAATATATTGAAAAACTAATTTCACTGGGTGTTGCTTATGAAGTTGACGGTTCTGTTTATTTTGATATAAGTAAGGTCCCAAATTATGGTGAGATTTCACATCGAAATTTAGATGATGCATTAACAGGGACAAGAGTAGAAATTAAAGAAGAAAAACAAAATGAAGAAGATTTTGTTTTGTGGAAAAAAACAGCGATTGGTCAAAGTTGGGAAAGTCCATGGGGATACGGTCGACCAGGTTGGCATACAGAATGTGTTGTTATGATCAATAAACATCTAGGTAATGAAATTACAATTCATGGTGGTGGAATGGATTTGAAGTTTCCTCATCATGAAAATGAAAATGCTCAAGCTAGTGCATGTGGGCATAATTTAGCTCAAGTTTGGGTTCATAATGGTATGATAAATATTGATAATCAAAAAATGTCAAAATCTATCGGTAATGTTTTAAATGTTCGTGAATTTCTTGATGAACATGATGCAGATTATTTAAAGCTATTGATGCTTCAAACAAGCTATCGACAACCATTAAATTTAACAGAAGCATTTATGGAACAAACAAAGACAATTCAAGCTAAAATTGCAAGAATTGTTGAAGCACTTAATATTCCAGCAGAACCATTTATTTTTAAAGAACAAGAAATACCTGTGATTGAAACAATAAAAGTAGAATTATTAAATGATTTGAATACGGCGAATGCATTAGCTTTGGCCTTGAAAGAGACAAATAAACTAGAAACAGATGATCAAGCACGCTTATGGCATTTAATAACATATGTTTTTGGTTTGAATGTGTTAGAAAATGTTGAATCACAAGAAATTCCTGAAATTGTTCAAAAACTATTAATGAAACGTATTGATGCGAAAAAAGCCAAAAACTATGAAGAAGCAGATCGAATAAGATTAGAAATACTAAAGTATGGCTATGAAGTTTTTGATACACGTGAAGGAGTGAAATGGAAAAGAATTTAAAAGTTACTGAAAAGAAAAAAAAACATTACAAAGTTGAGAAACAAGTAACATCAAATGAAGAAGCGGTAGAAGTGTTTTATGGAAAAAATACAGTTGAAGAGTTAATTCGAACGAAAACTGTTGAGAAAGTGTATCTTGCAAATACGGAAAGAAAGGATAAAGTACTTCAAGACCTAATCAAGGAAAAAAATATTCCGGTAGTCTATGTTGATCGTTTTAAATTAGGAAAGCTTGCCGGAACAGAAAATCATCAAGGGGTAGTTGCGGTTGCTTCTGCAGCTGAGTATGTATCGGTTGAAGAAATGATTTTGAAGACAGATATTAGTACAAATCCAATGTTTATTATGCTTGATGAAGTCCAAGATCCGCATAATTTAGGAGCAATTTTACGAGTTTGTGACGCCTTTCAAATGAATGGAGTCATTTTCAATAAACGTCGAAGTGTCCAATTGAACCAGACAGTAGCTAAAGTTTCGACTGGGGCGATTAATCATGTTGATGTTGCTCGAGTAACAAATCTTAAACATGCGATTGAAGATTTCAAAAAAGCTGGTTACTGGATTGCCTATCTTGATATGGATGGTAAACAAACAACGAGAGACTTTGACTATAATATGCCACTCGTAGTAATAGTTGGTGGTGAGGATAAAGGGGTTACTCAGATTATGAAAAAATATTGTGATTTTGGGATCAATATTCCGATGAAGGGTCATGTTAATTCACTAAATGTATCATGTTCAGTAAGTGTTTTAGCATATGAAAAAAGTATTTTTAAATAAATAATGTTGAAAAATGAAAAGGAAGTAATTACGAGGGCCAAAACAGATTTGAAATTACAAGAGGAAATTGTCAATGAATATACTCATCTTATATACCATTTTATTGGAAAATATAAGTACAGCCTTCATATGTATGAAGAATGTGATTTGGTAGATGAAGCAAGAATTGCAATAATGCATGCGATAAATGATTTTGATCCAAAACAGAAAACAAAATTTTTCACTTTTGTGTATACATATATTTCGAGAAGATTTATTAAAATGTATCGTTATGAAAAAGTGAAAAAAAGATGCTTTCAAATAGTTGGATACTACGATGGAACTTGGGAAAGAAGTGAAATTGCTTTTGCCCAAATTTTATCAGAAACCTCACAAGTTGAGTATCAAATTGAGAATAAAATCATACGGACAAAATTAATTGACTATGCGCTTAAGCGATTTAAAGATGAAGAATTGGAAATTTTCTTTTACTTGCTTGAAGGCTTTAAAGCAAGACAGATTGCTCAAATGCTTGGTCGAAATGAAAAATGGACAGCAAATAAAGTCTATCGAATAAAGCAAAAAATCAAACGGAATATTACTTTAACTGATTTGATTAAATAAAATGGTATAAAAGCACGCACAAATCAGTGCGTGCTTTATTTACAATAAAGACTTAAAGTAAATTAATCGAGAGCTATACTTTGAAGTTCAAAACTTTTAGCAATATTTAAAAAAAAATGTTATAATATAAAGTATGGACAGAGGAGTGTAATGAAGTATTTGAATTTAACAATTGAATTTTCGACAAAAAGTAAAGAAAAAGATGAAGTTACAATTAAACTTACCTCAAAAGAAATTAAATTAGTAATAAATGCTAATTTAAAAAAACATCAATTCTATAATTTATGTGTTGAATCAAAGCAACAATTCATTGATATAATAACTGATCGAGAAATTAAAGTGTTAGAGCATAATTTTTCAGATCAACCAATAGTTTCACGTAAGTGCCAAGAAAAAATGCAAAATGGTATTTGTGAAGAGGGTGTCTATTTCCAGCTAGCAAAAACAAGTGAAAAGCCAACTAAATTAATTGTTGGGTTTCCTGCGATGGCAGGTGTTGGCTCAACGACCAATTCTTTTTTACCTATTGAACGTATCTTTGATCAGTCAAACGCACTTTACATTTCCTTTTTAGATAATTATTTTACTAAAGGTTCTTGTTTGTTACTTGATGAAACTGGAAAAAGTTTGGAAAGTAGAGTTTGTAAAATAATTAATAGATATATTGAAATGTATAATGTTAAAAGTGATTCCATTTATTTCATTGGTAGTTCAAAAGGTGGATTAATGGCCGCGTATTATAGCCAGTTTTATGATCACATAAATGTTTTGATAGCTGATCCATTAGCAAATCCAGTAGAATTTTTTCGAAAAAATAGTTTTCCAGAAGTTGTCCTTTTAGATGAACAGACAAAATTCCTATCGAAAATTGATTTTCCACAAATGTATCGTGTAGCATTTAAAATAAGTAAAATTCATCTATTTTACTCAACAATTGATTCATCTTTTGATATTTCGAAGTTAGGTAAATTACCAGATAATATAAAAACATATCCAATAGAAGCTGAGCATGATCAAGTACTTAAAGAATCAATTGAAACCATTAATCAAAAGATATTTATGCTTTAGAAGCGAGTTGATGACATATGTGTTTGCGAAAATAAACGAAAAATAAAAGTTTATCTAAAAAATCATGAAAATTATTTCAAAAAAACGTAAAAAACACACATTTAACCAATTAATTGCATTGTAATTGTGTTATAATATATTTGTCAATAAACGAGTATGGAAAATAGAAATAGCCTATAGAAATGTATAATTGTACATAAGGTTTATTGACAAAATGAGGTATGTAACATTCTTAATTATTTCTTAAACTCTTAATAGTTTTTTGTTTGTTTTAATCATTAATCAAAACAATAACAATACACAATAATTATTATATATTCTAAAATTAAAATTAATAGTTATTATAAATTTAAAAAAATTAAACAATTTAATTTATCCCCCCTTTTTAAATTAAATTGTTGTAAACCTACTCGTCTCTCTGAGTAGGTTTTTTTCGTAAATATCTAACTAAATTTGTTTGAAATGTGGTAAAATAGAAAGAAGTATGAATGGAGAATTATGAATTTTGAAAAATTAGAATACAAATATATAAAAATGGTTTTTTTGCTTGCAGCCCCAGTAATGTTACAACAATTTTTAGGTGCATCGGCAACGCTTATTGATAATTTAATGGTTGGGACACTTGGTGCGGATGCGATTAACGCAGTTGGAGCATCTGGACAAATCTTCTTTGTAATCATGTTGATTGGATTTGGAATAACTGAGGGAACGAGTATTTTCATTGCTCAACAATTTGGTTCCAAAAAATTTCATGAAATGCACTTAACGTTTGTAATTGGAATAATAATGAGTGTCTCGATTGGAATCATTGGTTCGGTTGCTGTTCTACTTTTTCAAGAAACATTTATTGGTTTTTTCACAAGAGAACCTGCACAACAAGCACTTGCATTTGAATTTTTGAAAATAATTGTTTGGATGTATCCATTATCGCTGTCTTCAATGATGATCGGAAGTGCATATCGTTCTTGTGGGCAAACAAAGATACCGATGATTGCCGGAATTATATCAATTGCAACTAATACGATGATTAACTATCTTTTAATCGCAGGAATGTTTGGTTTTCCAGCACTTGGAGTAAGAGGAGCTGCAATTGCAACAGTTCTTGCCAAATTATTAGAGTTAGTAATCTTGATTGTAATTATGAAACGTAACCACATGCCATTTATGCCGGAGTTTATGGATTTCTTTAAGGTACCACTAAACTTAGTTAAAGAAGTGACGAAAAAAACAATCCCATTAATTACAAATGAATTTTTGTGGGGATTTGGAATGACAACTTTAATGGCTCTTTATGGTGCTAAATCAGCAGAGGACTACACGTCGGTTACAATTGCATATACAACAGCCAATTTATTATTTGTTGTATTAGGAGGATTTGCAGTTTCCGTTTCGATATTAATTGGTCAAGAACTTGGACGTGGGGCAATGGCTGAGGCTAAACGAAATTCAATAAGACTATTTGAAATTGGATTGATAACAGGATTAACTGTCTCGGTAATTGCAGTTATATTATCATTTGTTGTACCTGATTTCTTTAGTGTATCGGAAGAAATTAAGCAAACAGCTGCACGTATTATGCAAGTAATTGCTCTAGTTTTCCCACTATATGTAATTTCAGCAACTTCGTTCTTTATTTTACGTGCTGGAGGAGATGTTAAAGGTGTACTTATGATGGATTCAGGAATTATGTGGTTTGTTGTAATTCCACTTGCAATTGTAGTTGTGAAATTTACTGATTTAAATATAGTAACTACATATCTAATTGTTCAGTCAATTGAAATTGTTAAAACAGTGATTGGCTTTTGGCGATTTAAAACAGGAATTTGGTTGAAAAAGATTGTTTAGAATTTATCTGGTTGAAAGGAAAAAATGTTAATAAGTATTTGTATTGCAACTTTGTGTGGAATAATTGGTTATCAAATTTTTAGTAGTTTCAAAATTCCAGGTTTAGTTGGATTATTAATAGTTGGAATCTTGTTAGGTCAAAGTGGTTTAAATTTGCTTGACAAAGATTTATTAGCGCATGCTACTGATTTCCAAAAAATTGCACTAGTAATTATTGTAATGCGAGCAGCTTTTTCAATTGAAAAAACAACATTTTTTTCCAATAAACGACAAATACTTTTACTTGCAACATTACCATTTCTTATAGAAGTAATTGGTTTGGCTTTCTTGATGAATTTTAGTTTTCAATTTTCAGTTGTTGAAGCAGTAATGCTCGGTTTAATTGTTGTTGGTGTTTCACCGGCAATTGTCTTTCCCCAAATGATCAAATTACAATTGAAGAAAGTTGAACCATATGCTTCAATCATTTTAACAGCAGCTGCACTTGAGGCAACTCTAGTACTTGTTCTTTTTTCCAATGTCCAAGAAGCAGTTGTCACAAAGGCAAATTTTTTAAATTCAATGCTATCAGTAATTTTGGCAATTGGTTGTGGAGCAATAATTGGTGGTATTTTCTATTATCTTCTAAAAGGTGCAAATAGACTAATGAAGTTTTCCAATGTCCAATTATTGATTGTCATGCTTTTTGGAATGGTGCTACTATCAAAAATTGAAAAATTAGGTACAACACATCAATTTTTTTCGGTGTTAATCGCAATCTTAGTCTTTGGTCAAATCTTTAAAATAAAAGAATTACCAGAACAAGTTCAAGCAATAAGAATGAGTTTGAATGGATTATGGGTTTATTTTGAAGCAATGCTTTTTGTGTTGATTGGTGCACAAGTTAATTTGCAAAATATGTTTGAAAATATTGGTATTTGCTTTGTAGTGTTAGTTTCAGCTTTTATTTTTAGAGCGATTGGAATTTTCTTGTCAACACGTACAAGTAAATTAACAAGACACGAAAAAATATATTCATTCTATTCATTTATTCCAAAAGGAACAATTCAAGCAACAATTGGAAGTATTCCTTTGGCCCTTGGGTTACCAAATGGTCAGCTTATCCTTTCAATCGCAGTTTTTTCAATTCTTGTTTCGGCTCCACTAGGAAGTATTCTAATGAAGAGCAGCGAACGTAAATTTACAACAGATTATTTAAATTGATTCATGCTAAAGATTCCGTCGTGGAATCTTTTATTTTTATTTGTAGCATTTTTAGATGTAACATGACAATGTATTAACTTTCATTAAATTACTAGGATATTACAAAAGGTTACGTGCGAAATGGGAAGTGAACAAGTACTGCATTTGTATGAAATTAGAAAAATGATGACATATTTGAGATTAAATAATAGTGGAAGAAAATGATCCTCAAAGATTATTATGGTATATGACTTAATCACAGAAAGTGAGTTGTTCTTATCGGATAAAACAGAAGGGGGACAAAAACTTAAAAAAACAAACAAATTAATATGCTAGAATAAAGTTGTCGATTAAATTTCTCATGCAAGAGTTTTTTAAAACTTATTGCTTTATGAACTAATTAGAAAACTAGAGAGTTTAATAGCTAAGTACTAAGTATTTTAAAAGGTGTTGAGGTATTCAAAAAGGGAGTAAAAAATTTAAGAAGAAATTATTGCTTTTATAGTACTGAATGAAAATTAAGTAACAAAGGGAGACATATTGAAAATAAACACATCGAGGTATAAGATAGATGGTATAAATAATGAAAAAAAATCAAAACATTTCAAGAGACAAATACGAAAGGAAAAATATAAAATTAATCAATAAATTTGGAATGAATTTAAAAAAAACAAAAGAAATAATGTTTTTTTTGCTTGCATTATTAATTTTACTGATTTTTTCAAATGTTTATAATATCAACGAATACTACCTTGTTCTACAAAAAACCTTTAAAATGGCGGATGAATTATATATGCAAGGGATCGGAATATTTATTTTGGGAGCTTTTTTAAGTCTATTATTAATTGTACTGAAGTTAATATTGATTATGAAAATATTAATTGCTTTTTATTTAAAAGCAACGATTATTAAATTTATCTTTTTAACAGTATACATACCGATTTTAATTTATATAAGACTTAAAATTCTAAAACACCATTTAAAAGTGAGTGGATGCTTCTTTTGTGAAAAAGTAACAACTTTGAAAAGAATAAGAAATTCAAAAATATCTTATCAGAAACGAAGAAGAACTATATTTATTAGAAATTTACAAGCTATTTGGCCTCCATTATTTTAAATTAGAAAAAAATAAGTTAAATAAAAGGAGAAGGAAATGCTAAAAAATAAAAAAATACTAAATAGTATTAAAATAATGTTTTTGTTTTTAATAACATTAAGCATTATGCCGCAAACAGTTAAAATATATGCTAGCGAGATTACTGAAACATCTGAAATGCAAGAGTGGAATAAGGAAGTTGGAGTTGAATACACACAAGGAAGTTATGTTTCTTATAAAGAAGAAATAAAAAAAGTAAATAAAAACTTTGTTTCAAATGGAGATTTGAAATTATGGGAATCAAATGAATTATTTGAAAGGGTTGTAGTTATTGACTTTATAAATGAAGCCTTAAACACTGATAAAAACTATGAAGAGATAATAAATGATTTAAAAATTGATGAAGAAAAATTATTAAATGAAGTGCAAATATTTGATGAATCAACAACAAAGGAAGATTTAATAGAAGCTGCGGAATATAATCCAAAACAAGCTCGTGCATTACCAGCATTTGTAATTCCAGTTCTACTTTGGTTAGGTAAACAAATGGGTGCAGCAGTTGTTAGATGGATCACAGGTGCTGTTTTAACATATGGAGCATATAACGCATGTAGAAAATTTAACGATAGTAATCGCGGTATGGATAGATTTTGTGATGCTATATACATGTTTAGGGATTGATGATGATTGCCAAGAAAATATTTATCGAAAGCTTAGCTTTATTCGGAGTATTAGTACTCACATTTGAAGTTTTTAATATAGAAATGCCATCATTTTTTATGCTAATTAGTTCGTTTGTAGTTACCATACTAGATGCAATTATACGTAAAATGATATATTCAAAAAAAACAAAGAATTAAAAATAAAAAACGTTAGAATTGATACAAACTTAAGATCTCATTATGAGGTCTTTTTTTATGAAATCAAATCCAGTTAAGTTAAAATAAAAAAATATTTGACTTTTAAACATTATAATGTTATAATGAATTCAAAGGAGAGGTATGGATACACTTACATTTTTAAAAAGTAATAATTTAAGTTATCGTGATCAAAATGCTCAAATAATTTTCGAAAACCACTTACATGAACTCAGACTACGAGTTGAAAATGGTGAAACTTTAGAGATTGAGCTTGAAAGCGAAATGCTTGATTCGATTAAACCTGAGACCATGAAACTTGCAAATAAACTAGTTGAAGCACTTGGGATAAGATTAGAAAAAAATAAAGAAACAGAAATTTTTTTAATAGCAACACATTTAGTGATGATGGAGGAAAATAATGAGTAAACCTGTAATAGTAATTGGACATCGAATGGGTCAAGGGAAAAAAGTTGCAGCTGGAATTGAAAAAGCTGGAGGAGTGGCAATTGTTATTCCAGGAATGGCTGCTGATATGAAAGTTGGAGATGTAATGAAAGAACATGAAGCAGACCTTGGAATAAGTTTTTGTGGTAGTGGTGGTGCTGGAGCACTTACTGCAAGTAATAAATATGGATATCGTTCAAAACACTCGTTGAGAAGCGTGCTTGAAGGACAAACCGCAGTCAAGGATGGGATTGAAGTTCTAGGATTTGGATTTATGGATACAGAAGAACTTGGAATGAAAATTGTTGAGGCCTACAATGCAAAACATGCTTAAAGAGAGTAGACAAAAATTTGTCGTAGAGGGTAGTGGTAAAACAGAAAAAGAAGCAATGGATATGTGTTTTATGGAAATGAGAAAACAACTCGTTGATCTGGAAATTGGCTATATTGCTCATGCAACACCTGTTGCTGTCGAGGTGGTTACAAGTAATCATAGTACACGAATTGAAAAATATTTATTCTTTTTCTTACCAAAAGAAATAACTACATTTGAATTTAAACTTGAGATCGAAGTAGAAATAAAATATATTATTAAGGAGAAAGATTAATGGATACAATGTCAATAATTGGTTTAACAGTTGTAACTGGTGCAACGATTGGTTTTGCAGTTAGTGTTGGTGCTGCAAGAATGTTTCGAGCACCTGAAACTCAAGGTCTAGGTGCATTTAGAACACTTGGAGAAATTAATTCATGTAATGGAGATCCAGCATCACATTTTGCATTAGGTTTAGGTTTTTATATAAATAGTGCAGCAACAGCAGTTGGAACAGGAGCACTAACCCAAGATATTTTACACCGTGTAATTCCTAACTGGGCATTTGCAATCTTTAAGTTGAAGCATAAAGGGAAAACATTGGATGATATGTCCTATTTTCCTTTTCAGTTAGGGATTATTGGCGCGATTGTCGGAACAATTGTTATGCCATCAATTGTCTTGTTATATTCGTTTGTCCCAATAGAATTTTCCAAAGTTGCAGGAGAAGTACTGGCACCTGCTGCTAAATTACTTTTCAATCCAATAATGCCAATTTTATTCTTACTTGCAGCTTTTGATTCAAGTAAGAAAACAGGAATTTGGGCGCTTGTACTAGCAGCATTTTCACAAGTTTTGATGACGAATCCATTACCAGGTGTAATTTTAGGAATCATGCTTGGTGAAGCAGCATCAGATCAAGGTTATAAATCTAAAACATTTATTATTTTGATTTCAATTATTAGTATAATAATGTTAGTAATTGGTGTTCTTCGTGGTGTAACATTTGATACATTATTTAAATTTGCCGAAACGGTAGGAGGATAGATGAATAGTAGATTAGATAAATTTTTTCTAGGGGAAACAGCGTTTTTAATTATTATGTCATTACTTGGTGCAGGTGTATTTTTAGCAACATATACATATATTAATTATCAAATTGGTGCCCTAAATGAAGTTTTTGTTGTGCAAGCACTAGATAAGGGATTAGAAACAGGTGAATATTCAGAAGCAACAGCTTTTGGATTTGCATATCTATTTGCCCGAGTTTTAGAAGGACCGCTTGTCGGAATTTTAGATATTGGTGGCGCAATGCTAACAGGAGTTGGAATTGGAATACCTGCTTTATTACTTTCATCAGGAATTGATTTTTGGGTTCAAAATCCACTATACGCCTAATTACTTGGTGGTTTAATTGGTGGTGTAGTTGGGTTAATTGTTATTTTAGTACGTAAAATGAAACCTGCTAATTCAATCGCATTAGGAACTGATATAATGATTGGTGCGGGAAATGCAACGGGAAGATGGCTTGGACCGCTTATCGTTGTTTATGCGGCGCTATTAAATCCAATAACTGGAATAGGAGCCGCACTTGGAGGTGCTTTATTTCACAAATATGATCGACCGGTAACAGGTGGAGCAATTCTTGGAGCAATGTTATTTGGTGGAATAACTTTAATGGTTATTGGACAATAGGAGAAAAATGTTGATTAAAAATGCAAAAATAGCGACAGGGGTAAAAGTTGATATTCAAATTGAAAGTGGTCTAATTGAACAAGTTAGTTCACAAATTGATGGAGAGGCTGATTTAGATTTAGCAGGAGAATATTTTATTTCTCCAGGTTGGATTGATATTCATGCGCATGCATTTAATCAATATGAGTTTATTGGAGATGATATCGATACAATTGGAGTTCAGATGGGAGTTACAACCCTCTTTGATGCAGGGACAGTTGGGGCTTTGGAAATTTCAAAGTTTAGAACAGAAGTTGAAACCGCTAAAACAGATGTTTTCTTATTAATGAATATTTCAAAAATAGGAATTAAAGTTCAAAATGAACTAGCAGATTTAGCTAATGTTGATCTAGCTTTATTTGAACAAATATTTTTCGAAAATCAAGATTTAATCAAGGGAATAAAGGCAAGAATGAGTGGAAGTGTTGTGGAAAAAAATGGGATAAAACCATTAATATTAGCAAAAAACCTGCAAGAGAAATTAGGCCTACCATTAATGATACATGTTGGAAATCCCAATCCCGATTTAGATGATATTTTGCAAATGTGTGGTGACAAAGACATACTTACACATTGTTTCCATGGAAAGAAAAGTAATATTTTTGATAATTCACAGCAAACTCTTGAATTATTAAAAGCAGCACAAAGTCGAGGGCTAAAACTAGATATTGGACATGGAACAGCCAGCTTTTCTTTTTCAATATTTAAACGAGCACAAGCAATCGGTTTGCAAGCTGATACAATTAGTACGGATATTTATCGTCGTAATCGAAAGGATGGTCCGGTATTTGATTTTGCAACAACAATTTCAAAATTTTTAAATCTTGGTTACACACATGAAGAAATTATTGAAAAGATCACAAATGTGCCAGCAAAATTATTTAATTTAACAGATCGTGGATGTTTAGAAACAGGTAAAAAAGGCGATTTAACAATTTATAAAATTGAAGAAATAAAAAAAAGTTTGGTTGATTCAGACGGGAATGAAATTCAAAGTGAACAACTCTTTGTCCCAAAATATGTTGTGAAAAATGAAGAGATAATTAAGATTGGAGATTGAAATGGATATTTATACAAAATATGGACTTCAAAAAGTAATAAATGCAAGTGGAAAAATGACAGCCCTCGGTGTATCTAAAGCTGACCAAACAGTAGTTGATGATGTAAACTTTGGTTTGAAAAATTTCTTTATAATGGATGAGTTAAATACAAAGGCTAACAAATATATCGCTGAACTACTTGGTGTCGAAGCTGCATGTATCGTTGCGAGTGCATCTGCAGGAATTGCAATGTCAATTGCAAGTTTAATTGCAAAAAGTGACCTCGTAAAAACAGAGCTTGTTCATCAACTTCCAACGCAAAAAAGAAATGTCTTAATCTACAAAGGGCATAATGTTCACTATGGTGGTAATATTGAAACAATGATAAACTTAGGTGGAGGACGAGTTGTTGAGGTTGGAAATGCGAACTTGACAACAGCTGAACATGTACAGTCTAAAATCAATGAAAATACACTTTGTTTACTTTATGTAAAATCACATCATTGTGTTCAAAAAAATCAACTTGAACTTGTAGAATTATTGAAAATTGGAAAAGAGTTTAATGTTCCGGTAATTGTCGATGCAGCAGCCGAGGAAGACTTAAAACTGTACTATGATTTAGGTGCGGACATTGTTATTTACAGTGGTGGAAAAGCACTTTGTGGTCCCACAAGTGGCTTAGTACTTGGAAAACAGCAATACATTAAGGACATCTACTTTCAATATCGTGGAATAGGTAGAGCAATGAAAATTGGAAAAGAAGGGATTTTAGGATTAACTAGAGCGGTTGAAAATTACGCTGAAAAAACTTCGGATTTACCTAAACAAAAAGAACTTGTAGATCAAATAATTAATGACACAAAGACTAGTCCAAACCTAAAATTATCAGAAGTTTTTGATACGGCTGGTCGTGAAATTGTTAGAGTTCTGCTGACGACAACACCTGCTAATGCAAAACAAATCATTGAGTTTTTACGAAAAGGTGAATATGCAGTTGAAACTCGAAATCATCAAGCAAATTTAGGGATGATTGAATTCGATGTTCGTTCACTAACAACCGATGAAGTGACAATAATCTGTAATAAATTAAATGAATATATGGAGTTAGAATGCAAATAAAACCAAATTTTTACAAAGACAAGTTTTGTCTAAATGTACTTGCCAAAGATGTTGATAATGCACAAGCGATTTATCAAGCATGTGAATCGAATGTAGTAGTAGGAGTATTAAGTAAAAACTACCCAACAGTTGCTAAAGCGATTGAAGCGATGAATGAGTTCGCACAAGCGACTGAGAATGCCGTAAGTGTCGGGCTAGGGGCAGGTGATCCTAAACAGTGTTATATGGTAAATGAAATTTTACGCAGTTACACCCCACAACACGTTAATCAAGTTTTCAGTGCAGTTAACGGTAGTCGCAGTATTTTAAATAACACACAAACTTTTATAAATTCACTTGTTTCGCCAACGGGGACACCAGGGCTTGTGAAAATTTCAACAGGACCGCTTAGTTCGGAAGCGAAAGCTGGGGAAATAGATGTTGAAACAGCGGTCTTAATGATCAAAGAAATGGGTGGAAGTTCAATCAAGTTCTTTCCAATGGGTGGATTAGAAACAATTGATGAATTTAAAGTGGTATGTGCAGCATGTGCTAAGCATAATTTAGCAATTGAACCAACAGGTGGAATTGATAAAGAAAATTTTCGAGAAATCTGTCAAATTGCATATGATTCAGGCGTTGATAAAATAATTCCTCATGTTTATTCATCGATTATAGATCAAGGTGGTCAAACAATTATCGATGATGTTAACTATTTATATGCTATAATTAAAGAGATAGTAAAATAATAGTTAAATGTTAGAAGGTAAAAATGCTTAAAAGAAATAATCCATTATATATGCAAATTAGGGACATCATTCGCAATCGAATTATTGATGGAGAATATGAGCTAGAATCATATTTACCAACGGAATTAGAATTTGTCGATGAATTTGATGTAAGTTTAGTGACAGTTAGAAAAGCAATTGAATTGTTGCAAGCTGATCATTATGTCAAGAAAATGAGTGGTAAAGGAACACTTGTGATCAATAATAAAATAGTATCAAGATTGTCAACAGGCGCAACTTTTTCACAAATACTTGAAAAGAATTTTGCAGAAATTGAAAAGCAAACAGTTGAATGCGTGTGTCTAAAAGATGAAGCAAATCCCTTTAAAACAAAAAAATATACTCGTTTAAAAAGATGCTATTATGTAGATGGTAAGCCATATATTTACATGATAAATTATATTGCAACTGATATTTCCAATGAAGAGTTCACATCTTTATATGAAGCACTTCATAAAAAAGGTTATCAGTTTGCAAGATTTAACGATAAATTCTCAGTAAGTTTAGCAACAGAAGAAATTAAACAAATACTTGAGGTTGATAGTCATGTTTTAAAACGTGAACGAACAACTTTTTTAGAAAATGGCGAGAAAATAGAAATTGCAATTTCTTATTATAATACCGAAATTACCGAATACGAATTTGAATTTTTGACGCAATAATTAATATACTAAAAGATATCTCATGTTTTAAGTGGGATATTTTTTCTTTGTCCCAAAAAACTGAGAACATTTTTACAGTTTTAGCTAAAACTTGGTAAAATATATAAGGTAGTATTAAGTATGTAATTAAGTATATAATGGAGGAAGTATGAATGAGTTTTTTACTCAAGAAAATGTATTTTATCTAGTCGGAGGACTAGGAGTATTTTTATTTGGAATTAAATTAATGGGAGATGCTTTAAAAGCAATTGCAGGAGATGGATTAAGAGAGTTGATTAATCGATTTACCTCAAATAAATATATGGCAGTATTAGTAGGGATAGGTGCAACAGTTGTCATTCAAAGTTCATCTGGAACAAGTGCACTAGCAATATCCTTAGTGCGTGCTGGACTTATGAGTCTTGGTCAAGCGATTGGTGTAATTATGGGTGCAAATATTGGAACAACAGTTACGGCGTTTTTACTTGGAATTTCCGTAAAAAATTATGCACTTCCAATAATTTTTGTCGGTGCAATAATTTATATGTTTGCCCAAAAACGTAAGACTTCACTTTTAGGGCAAATTATTTTTGGATTTGGACTTTTGTTCCATGGTATGGTATTAATGGAAGATCCATTAATGGTTCTTTCGAAAACAGAAGAGTTTGCTAATACAATGGCAACGGTTGCAACTAATCCACTACTTGGTGTTTTTATTGGAACGGTTCTAACAATGATTGTGCAATCTTCAAGTGCAACAATTGGAATTTTACAAGTACTTTATATGACAGGTTCAGTTACCTTCCCAATTGCCTTTGCAATCTTATTAGGAGATAATATAGGAACAACAATCACATCATTACTTGCAAGTGTTGGTGGAAGTCGTGATTCAAGAAGAGCCGCGCTTTCACATGTTGCGTTCAATGTCTTTGGAACGATTGTCTTTTTCATAGTAATGTATGGATTACAAGGGATTCATTTAATGGATCAAATAATGCACAAAATTAGTCCAAATAATCTTGAGTTACAAATTGCCTATTCACACTTATTCTTTAATGTGACAGTTACGTTAATTTTAATTTGGTTTATAGAACAATTAGAAATGTTCGTAAGATTTATCGTACCTCGTGGTAAAAATGAAGTTGTGGTTTCAATTAATGAACAGTTTTTAGATGAGACGCTAGTTCATAAGGCGCCAAGTTTAGCGATAGCCCAAGGAGAAAATGCGTTGCTTGAGATGTTCAGAATAACAAATAATATGGGACAACATCTCCATAATTATCTAGAAACAAAAGATAAAAACAACGTAACACATATTGAACAATTTGAAATTGGAGTAAACTCAATTGATAAGCGTTTAAAAGTCTTCTTTAGAGATATCGCAGCTGAAGAAATTGGGGCTGAGGATGCACAAAAGCTTAATGGTTTAATGTACACAACAAATGATATCGAAAGAATAGCGGATTTAATTGAAAATGTTGCACATAAGTTAGTTGAATTACAAGAAATAAATGAATTTATAACAGGTAAGGCACAAAAAGAATTGAAAAATATGGTTCAAGTTGTAAATGAAATTCTTGATTCAATGATTTTGATGGTTGAAAAACATGATCAGAATATTTCTCCATTTATTATGAAGTTAGAAAAAACTTTAGATCGTTTAGAAAGAAAGTATTACTTAGCTCATTTAGATAGAATTAAAGAAAATAAATATTCTCATAAATATACAATCTCATATGTTGATATACTAGGTGATTTAGAGCGAATTGGTGATCATGCTCAAAATGTTTGTGAGTATTTTACAAATGAAAATGAAGTTCTCTCAGAATTAGAAAGTGAAATTAATTTAGCAGAAATAATTCAAGAAAGTAAAATTTAGTTTAGTGAAAGTGCAATTTTAAATCTTAAAAAATGAAAATTTGAAAGAAAGAAAAATGAAGAAAAATACTGAAATAATGGCAACACTTGGTCCAACATTATCAACAGAAGCGGAAATCGAAAAAGCTTATAAATTAGGAGTTAAATCATTTAGACTTGCAATAGGGCAAAGAACAAGAGACACAGTTAGTTATTTTCAAAATATAAGAAAAGTTGAAAAAAAAGTAGGAGAAAAATTAAATGTCTTAATCGATCTGCCATCAACAAAATTAAGACTGTCCAAAATGAAACCGAAATTCTTAGATGTTGGAAATGAATATTCATTTACTTCATTTGCAGAAGAAACAGATAAAGATATATTCATACTGCCAAAACTCAATGAAATTATTGATGGATTAGCAGTTGGCGAACGCGTTTTGTTTAGGGATGGAAAAATAGAATTAAAAATTTTAGAAAAAACAAACTTTACAATAAAGTGTATGTGTGTTAAAAGTCTTGTTGAGCTTAAGCAAGGAGGTTCTGCGATTTTTCCAGATTCAAACTTAAATTACGAGGCAATTACTGATGAAGATGTTGTTATTTTAGAAAAAATGGCACAAAATAATTTAAGACCAGAAATGATTGCTATTTCCTTTGCCAGAAATAAAACGATGATTTGTGAAGTGAAATCTGTAATAGAAAAATATTGGAACTGTAGTGAAATCCTTTTTCTTCCAAAAATTGAATTAAAAGAAGCAATTGAAAATATTGATGACTTACTTGATAACTCAGATGGTATATTTATTGCACGTGGTGATTTGTTGCTTCATACAGAATATTACAAGTTTGCATTTTACCAACGATACTTAGTTGGAAAAGCTTTGGAAAAAAATAAATTGTGCATTAGTGGAACAGAATATATGGAGTATTATGCAAATAATGAAACGATTATTCGCCCAGAATTAATTGACCTGTCAAATTCTATAAATTTAGGTTGTGATCAAATAATGCTATCTGCAGAAACTGCAAATTCAAAATATTGTTTTGAAACCATAAAACTTATTAAAGAAGTGATTGAATTTGAAAATCAATAATAAAAGCATAAACAAATATGTAAATGCTAGTGCAGTACACAATGTCATATGTTGATATACTAACTGATTTAGAGCGAATTGGTGATCATGCTCAAAATGTTTGTGAGTATTTTACAAATGAAAATGAAGTTCTCTTAGAATTAGAAAGTGAAATTAATTTAGCAGAAATAATTCAAGAAAGTAAAATATAATAATATAAGCACTCATGACTTAGGTTGTGGGTGTTTTTTAAATGTCTAATGTATGATTGGATATTGACATCTATCGATTAATTAGGTATACTATAAATGGCCGACTTATAAATATATCATTTTGATATAATATTTGTTGTAAACTTATTGTCGCTCTGTATAGAGAAGGAAGACTAACTAAAAAAATCTTAAATTTACGAAGAAATTGATTAATAAATTATCAATTGATATTTTTCGTATAGCTATAAGTGAAAGATTGCAATATAGTTAGTACTACTTTATATGGAGTGTTACTAATAATGAAAGAAATAAATAGAAATTCAGAAAATGAATTTGAAAAGCAACTAAAAGACAAATTGGGTAAAATGGCCGATGGACTGAGGGGGAGTGTTCCGCCATCCAAATACAAAGAAATAATTTTGGGAGTAGTGTTTCTTAAATATATTTCTGATAGTTTTATTGAGAGATACAATGAACTCGCACAAGATGGATATAACTTGGAAGAAGATCGTGATGAATACACAGCAGAAAATATCTTTTTTGTGCCAATGACTGCGAGATGGAACAACATTAAAGAAAATGCAAAACAGCCAAATATTGGACAGATAATCGATGATGCATTTAGAGAAATAGAAAAGGAAAATAAAAGTTTGAAAAATGTACTTCCAAAAATATACGGAAGTGCAGATATTGATAAAACTAAACTTGGAGAACTTATTGATGGATTTTCAATTGATTTTAGTACAGACGGCTACAAAGCAAAAGATATTTTGGGACGAGTTTATGAGTATTTTTTACATCGTTTTGGAACAACAGAAAATGGGGAGTTTTATACACCAAATTCAATTGTAGAACTAATTGTGGAAATGCTTGAACCGTATAATGGAAGGATTTATGACCCGGCATGTGGAAGTGGTGGTATGTTTGTTCAATCAGCAAAGTTTATTAATGAACACAAAGGAAAGTTAAAAGATATTTCGGTTTTTGGTCAGGAATACACGGCAGAAACGTGGAGGCTTTGTAAAATGAATCTAGCAATCCATGGAATTGATGGTGATTTAGGTGATAGAGCAGAGGATACATTCAAAGAAGATTTACATAGGAATTATAAAATGGATTATGTAATGGCTAATCCACCATTTAATATGAAAGATTATTATTTAAATCCAGCTGATTCTAGATATAAGCAATTTGGTGTACCGCCAAGTGGAAATGCAAATTATGCTTGGCTTTCGCACATGATTTCAAAACTTTCACAAACAGGTAGTGCGGGAATTGTACTTGCCAATGGTTCACTTTCAACAAGTGGTAATGAAGAATATCAAATAAGAAAAAATTTCCTAGATAATAATATAGTCGATGCAATTGTTGCAATGCCTGACAAACTTTTTTTTAAAACAGGAATATCAGTTTGTATTTGGTTTTTCAGTAAGAAAAGAGATAATAGAAAAAATCAAGTTTTATTTATTGATGCAAGAAACAAAGGGAGTTTAGTTACAAGAAGTTTAAGAGAACTCTCAAAATCAGAAATTAAAGAAATAGCAACTGTTTATCATAATTTTAAAGAGCAAAATGATGAGTATAAAAATCAACTTGGTTTTTGTAATGCTGTAAGTCTTGATGAAATTAGTGCCTCTGACTATGCTTTAACACCAGGTAGATATGTCGGGTTAGAGGAACAAGAGGAAGATGACGAAGATTTTGATTTGAAAATGGATAGATTAACTTCAGAATTAGGTGAGTTATTTAATGAGTCAAGTGAGTTAGAACAAGAAATAAAGAAACAATTGGAGAGTATTGGGTATGAAGTTTGATGATTGGAAAGAAATTAAAATTGAAGAATGTGGAATATTAAAAAATGGTAAAGTAAAAAAAAAAGATGGTAGTCTATATCCAATATATGGAGGTAATGGTATATTAGGTTATACAAATGAATATAATTCAGAAGATTCAATTATAATTGGAAGGGTAGGTGCATATTGTGGCAGTATACACTACGAAAGAAGATTATTTTGGACTTCTGATAATGCAATAACTTTTACAGCAGTGTCTGAAAATCAAATGTTTATGTATTATTTATTTCAGAATCTAGATTTAAACCAATACAAAATTGGAACAACACAACCTTTATTAACCCAAACAATAATATCACGGCTAAAAATAAAAATTCCACCTATTGAAGTGCAAAAAAAAATTGCGACAATGCTTTCATCTCTTGACGATAAAATTGAAAATAATAATAAGATTATTGAAAGACTTGAAGAATTATCTCAAGTATTGTATAAACAATGGTTTATTGATTTTGAATTTCCTAATGAAAACGGAGACCCATATAAAAGTAGTGGTGGAGAAATGAGTGAAAGTGAATATGGAATGATACCCCTAAACTGGTATTATACAGGACTTGCAGAAAAAAAAAGTTTTTCCAAATTAGTAAAGTCAGGAATTAAAAAATTCAAAAAGTTAAAAAAATATGTTGCAACAGCAGATGTAAATGAACATGTTTTAAATAATAATTTACAATTGATTTCTAATGAAGAGAGACCGAGTAGGGCGAATATGCAACCTAAGTTGAATACTATTTGGTTTGCAAAAATGAAAGAGAGTAGAAAGTTAATTTATATAAAAAAGGATCCTTTTAAATTATGTGAAAACTATATATTAAGTACTGGTTTTGCAGGGTTAGATGTAGAAAAAGAATATTTAGAATATTATTGGTGTTATATTTTATCAGAAAAATTTAATGTAGAAAAAAATAGCAGATGCTTTGGAACGACGATGCAGGCAATTAATAATAATTCAATAAAAGATATTCAAATATTGATTCCTAATATTGAAATTTCTCTGATATTTGGTGAAAAGATTGGGCCAATTTTTGATGAAATGGAAGTGCTAAAGTTTGAAAATCAACAACTTGCAACAATGAGAAATGAATTATTACCAAAATTAATGAATGGGGAGATTGAAATTGATTAATATAAACAAAATATATGACGATTTTAGTAAAGAAAATACAAGTGGGAACTGCTTATTGTGTGGGAAAAATGGCAAATTTTGCAAATCACACAGTGTTCCCAGAAATAGATTAAAGAATAGTGAAGATGGTAAAATATACTCAGTATCAAAATTTGGTATAGAGGATTTTGGTTTTTTTAAAGAAGAAAGTACACACAATGGAACGGGAATTTTCAAAAACATCTGTCCAGAGTGTGATAAAAAAAAGTTTAAAAAATATGAAATCCCAAATCCAAATTATGCTGATAATGATGTTTTGCAGCAAGTTGCATTGAAATCACTTTTATATAGAAAATATCATACAGATTTTAAATTGTATTTCTATAAGGCAATAAGATACCAGGATGAACTTTTGCAATTAGATCTTAAACAATTGGAACTTGAAATAAAACAATTTTCCCAAAAGAGATATAACTTACTTTATGATTTAACACTTAACATTGACGAGGAAATTTATACAAATTCATGCATAGTGCCATTGTTAGATGCAAATGAAAATCTTATGAATGAATTATATAATAATCATATGTCGATAGAAAAACATTTGTTTTTTTATATTTATAACGAAGATAAAAAACTTAGAATAATTATTTTTAGCGAAGTGAAAACTGCGTTTAAATTAAAAAAAAGTTTAGTTCCAGAGGCGAAGTTAGATAAAGTACTAAAGTATATTTTGTTATATCATCCCTATGTGTTTTTTGGAGAAAATACAATAGAAAAATTTCATGTTAAAAGATTACAAAAATTATATGATTTATATAATGTTGGTGATGACGTAAATCCGTTTACCAATGAACCCTTTGAAGATAATAAAAAAATTTATTTAGAAGCAGTAAAGAAAAGTCAAAGAATAAAAATATGGAGATAATATGAATGAAGGTACACTAGAAAGTGCAGCAATTGAATTGTTTATGAGTATAGGATACACATATTTAAAAGGAAGTGATATTTCAGCAACAGGTGAATATACTGAAAGAGAAGATTACAGTGTAGTTATATTAAAGGGAAGACTAATTAATGCTCTGTTAAGAATAAATTCAGAGCTACATGAAAATGTGATTGATGAGCTTGTAAACGAGATAGTTGATGATAAATTTATCTCACTTCTTCAAAACAATGAAGCATTTCATAAAATAATAACAGATGGAATTGACTTTCCACTTGAATTTCAAAATGGAGAAATAAGAAATACAAAAATTTTTCTTTTCGACTTTGAAGAACCATCTAATAATGAGTTTGTCGTTGTTGATCAATTTACAGTAATTGAACATGGAAGTGAAAAAAGACCTGATTTGGTTATTTTCGTTAATGGACTTCCACTTGTAGTAATTGAACTAAAAGATTTAGCAAACCCTGACGTAGGTATTGCTGATGCATTCAATCAGATGAAAACATATCAAGAAAAAATACCGAGTTTATTTAAGTATAATTGTTTCAATGTAATAAGTGATGGAGTAGATTCTAAAATTGGAACATTAACTTCCAATGAAAGTCGATACATGCGTTGGAGAACAGCTGATGGATTAGAGCATCCATCAAATTATGTTCCGAGCTATGAAACATTAATACATGGTGTCTTTGAACGAGCAAGATTTCTTGATATCATTAAAAACTTTATTTTATTTGAACATAATGGTAATAATGTGGCTAAGATACTTGCTGGTTATCATCAATTTTTTGCGGTGAACAAAGCGCTTGAATCAACAAAAACTGCATATGAAAAAAAAGATAATCGAATTGGTGTTATTTGGCATACTCAAGGTAGTGGTAAAAGTTATACAATGGTTTTTTATTCTGCTAAACTAATAAAATCAAAAGAGTTGAAGAATCCTACATTACTTGTTATTTCTGATAGAAATGATTTAGATGATCAGTTGTTTAGTACTTTTACAAAAGCTCAAAAAATTCTTAGAACTGAACCAGTTCAGGTTGAAAGTAGAAATCATTTGAAAGAACTTCTAAATGGTCGTGAAAGTGGTGGAGTAATTTTCACAACCATTCAAAAGTTTGACAATACTGAAACCTCATCAATCTTAACCGATCGAAGTAATGTAATAGTCATGGTTGATGAAGCACACAGAAGCCAGTACGGATTTGATGCTAAATATCAAGAAGAAAGTGCTAGTTTAAAATATGGTTTTGCAAAATACTTACGAGATAGTTTACCAAACGCAGCGTACATTGGTTTTACAGGAACACCAATTTCATTAGTTGGAAAAGATACGGTTGGTGTCTTTGGTGATTATATCGATACATATGACATGTCTCAAGCGGTTGAAGATGGTGCAACAGTGAAAATTTTATATGAAAGTAGATTAGCAAAAGTAGAATTAAATAGAGAAATTAAAGAGTTAATTGATGATGAATATGAAGATATAACTGAGGATCAAGAAGAAACAATTATTGCAACTAAAAAGGCTAGGTGGACTAGACTTGAGGCAATTCTTGGTGCAAAACCAAGACTCGAACAGCTGGCTAATGATATTGTAAATCACTTTGAAAATAGACAATCAAATCAAGAATCATACGCTGGAAAAGGAATGATTGTGGTGATGAGTAGAAGGATTGCTGTTGATTTATATGATGAGATAATTAAAGTAAGACCAGATTGGCACAGTGATGATCGGGCAAAAGGTAAAATTAAAGTTGTGATGACGGGAAGCTCATCAGATCCAGTCCATTGGCAAAAACATACTGGGAATAAAAGTCAACGTGAAGGATTAGGTAATCGAATGAAGGATGAAAATGATGAACTTCAATTAGTTATTGTAAGAGACATGTGGCTAACTGGGTTTGATGTTCCTTCAGTACATACAATGTATATTGATAAACAGATGCAAGGTCATAATTTGATGCAAGCAATTGCAAGAGTAAATCGTGTCTTTAAAGATAAAGAGGGTGGACTAATCGTTGACTATGTTGGAATTGCAGAAAATTTAAAGACGGCTTTAAATGAATATACAGAAAAAGATAGAAAAAATACTGGTATTGACACAAGTGAAGCAATTGCTGTTCTTTTGGAAAATTTAGAACTTTGTCAAGAAATTTTACATCCACATGATTATTCGAATTTTTTTACAGAAAGTAGTAGAGATAAAATTCGTGCAGTGACATCATCAATGGATTTTATTCTTCAAAAAGGTGATAAAATAAAAAGAGATTATCTGGACAATGTTTTGAAAATTGTTAAAGCATTCTCACTTTGTTCTACAACGGTAGATGCTCAAAAATTTAATGAAGAAATTGCATTTCATAAAGCAGTTCGAGCATCATTGATAAAAATTGTGTCATTAGAAAATGAAACGAAAAACAAATCAAGTAATGAGCTTGATCATGAACTGAACCGATTAATCTCTAAATCAATTTCTTCGGAAGAAGTTATTGATATTTTACAAGCAGTTGGATTAAATAAACCCAACATTGCTATTTTATCAGACGAGTTTTTAGAAGATGTAAAAAAGATGAAAGAAAAAAACCTTGCAATAGAACTTTTAAAAAGATTGTTAAAGGGAAAAATTAAATCAACATCAAGAACTAATGCAATGCAGTCAAAAAAATTTACTGAAATGATTGAATCTACATTAAATAAATATAATAGTAAATCAATAGAAACAACTCAAGTGATTTTGGAATTGATTGATGTTGCTAAAGAACTAGAAGAGGCGTCAAAAAGAGCAGGAAATATTGGATTGACTCAAGAAGAACTGGCATTTTTTGATATATTGTTATTAGTTTCGGATAATAGCTCGGAATTTACAGCAGGAGATGCTATTTTACTGTCAAAAAAAATAGTTGATGTAATAAGAAATGAAATTCCAACTGATTGGCAAATAAGGGAATCGGCTCAGGCAAGATTGAGAAGTATTATCAAGCGAGTATTAATTGAACATGGGATTAAAGTTGATAAACATGATGAGTTATTAAAGTTGATATTTATTCAAGTTGGAGTGTTGTGTGAAAGCTTCAATTAGAAAAGTAGTAAGACGAGGCGAAAAAACAAAAACAATGGAGTGTGATTGATTTCTAATAGATTTAATTTACACTACCACATATTAAACTGGAGAGAAAATGAATAAAGAAAAGAAATATACAGTTACATTATTACTTGCAACAATTTTAGGATTATTTGGAGTTCATAGATTTGTAAATAAAAAAACAATAACAGGTATTGTAATGTTGTTTACATGTGGTGGATTTGGAATATGGTATATTGTTGATATCATCTTAATATTAACCGGAAAATTCAGTGATGAAAATAATGAAAAGATAACTTCAGATATTGAATTCTCCAAAAATTATGTTAACTATATTGCAATTGGAATTTTATGTTTAACTTTTATTTTTGGGATATTTTCTGATAAACAAACTGAAAATGTAACTCAAAACGAAAATCCTAATGTAGAAAAAAAAGAAGAACAGAAGACAGAGGAAAAAGAGCCAAAAGTTGAAGGAAAGTTTGCTACATTTGAAGAATTTACAAAAATTAAGCCATTAATAAATTCAAAAGTCTATGATTATGAAAATGATAGTCCATTTGTTCCGGTAATAGAAGATTTAAAATTTAACAGAAAGGAAGATAATAAATATATATTTTCAGGGAATGTTATTCGTGAAGGAGAAACAAATACAGAAGAAATACTAAATATATATGAATTCTCAACTAATGCGGATGCAATCGATTTTATAGAAAATGAAGCACTATGTGACTTTAGCACAGATAGTAATTATGTGGCAACGGAATGCAATCAGATTAGCAATTTTGTTGTTGTCTATAATAGTACAGATGCTGTGGGTACTTTACTTAATAAAAAAGGTGGGATTAAATCCCAGACTAGATTATATTTATTTGATTATCTAGAAGGTATTGGTGTTGAACCAACTGGAGATATTGTAAAGAGTTATTGATGATAATTATTAAATGAACGGAAAAGAAAGGAGTGGGATGAAAGTAATTGTTTTTGATAGTAGGAGATTGAAAATGCTCAGTACTGATCAAGATTTACAAGACCATATTCAAAAAATTATTGATGAAAATGGTGAACTAATGAATGTAACCTGTGCAGGTGAATCTCCATATTATTTGTACACATTTTTTTTTAAAGACTAGATGAAGTTTAAGAGAAAAGTTAATGAATAAGTTTAGTTTAGAATGTAGTACAAACATATATGAAAAATACTTGAAATTGAATTCAGTGATTCAAAAAGAGAAAATGAAAGTTCAACTAATGACTTTTCACACTAGAATATTGAATTGAGATATAATTAGAGTATAAAATAGTTTGATTATTTGATTGAAAGGGGGAGAATGAAGTCTAATAATGTTACTGAAATTGAATCAAACAATGACGTGTGTTATGATTATGAAGTTTATCGTTTTATACACTCAAGTGTCGCAAATCATTTAAGAACGAGTGGAATAAAACTTCAAAAATTCGATTTTACAGAAGCAGAGCAAAAAATCTATCAATATGTAAAGTCTTATAGAACTTGTGTAACGGAAGGAAATAGTTCAAATGTAGGTCAATTTACAAATATTTTGCAATCTAATTCAATTGATTTGAAAAATAGACGTATCGCTAATACATTTGATGATCAAAATGAATTGATAAATACAATCAAGTGTTATGATGAGATCAAAGATATTAGATTTAAACGTTCGAATTTAAATGCAATAAATGCAATACTGGGAATTGATATTTGGAAAAATAATTTTTGTGAACATCGCGGTTTACTTAGGAAAAAAGGTGTTTGCTATATTCCGTTTCGGAGCAATGAACAGAATTATCGTGTGGTATTTACATCAAGTGAAAAAATTGTTGATTATTTAGATAATTTATTGGAGTTTTCAAGTAAAGTTAGTTTACTTGATGAATATGACATATTTGCAAATTACATCTTAATGCATAATGAATTAATATCTATTCATCCGTTTGTTGATGGTAACGGACGAACAACAAGAATCTTTACAGAATTATACTTAGAGAAATTTAATATACTTCCATTTATTCCGTTTTCCAACAAAAAACAAGAATACCAAATGAGAATGGGAGAATTTTCAATAAACAAGCAAGAAGATATATTGAAGGCCTACATTGAATTTACCAACTATATAATAGTGGAATATCCAAAATTAAATAATGATCTTTTATCTGCAATTAAAAAACTTGAACTTGCCTTAAATAAATGATATACTATAGTCATACCAAAAGCCTAAAGTACCCGATACTGGAAGGGGACATATTCCTTAAACATATAGGTGTACAATTTGAAGTACCCATCTATAGGGGACATATATAGAATGTAGTTTGTTACTTAAAAACACGGATTGTACGAAAGCACTGTATTAGTTAATACTAATATGGTGCTTTCCTTTTTTATTTGCCCTTTTTAAAATGAAGATTTTAAATGACTAAAAAGTATATAGCGTTTGAGTGTCAAAAGTAATAAATAATTATTTAGGATAGAAAAACTTTTAATTTGTACAAGTTCTTGACGTACGTTTAAACGTATGGTAAAATTTGTGTGAATAGGAGGAAATATGGAGGCGATTACTGTAACAGCGGCAAGAAAAAACTTGTATAAATTATTAGAACAAGTAAATGAAAAGCATGAACCAATCCTAATTACTGGAAAAAATGGAAATGGAGTATTTGTTGCACAAGAAGATTGGGATAATATAGAAGAAACTTTATATATTCAATCAATTAAGGGATTAGAAGAGTCAATTCTTGAGGGGATTTCAGCAGGCATCAATGGGTGTGTTGCTGAAAGTGATGTTGAGTGGTAGAATATAAAATCTATTACACGAAAGTTGCTACAAAAGATATAGAAAAACTTAAGAAAAGTGGACTTGCAAATAATGCGCTCAAATTAATTGAATTAATTAAGCGTGATCCATTTGAACAATCCCCAAGATATAAACGGTTGTTAGGAAATATGGTTGGTTGCTATTCTCGAAGAATTAATTTTAAACATCGGTTAGTATATACTGTTGATTTAAGTAAACAAGAAATAATTGTTTTACGAATGTGGTCTCACTATGAAGAATAAAATTTTATGATGCGATTAAAAATGCTCCTACATGATGTAGGAGTTTTATTCGTTGTAAAGTAGCTCTGCATTGTGTTTACTAGCTAAAGAAAATAATGTAATAATATTTAAAACTTGTTTATCTAAAAACTTGAGAAAAAATAATTGTATAATTACTTGATTGCATTCCTAACCCTAGCTAATGACTCTTCGACAGTATAGCCGGTTTCCCCGTTTTATCTACATACTTCCTCCTATATTTATTCTACATATATTATAAAAAAATTATACTATTAAATCATATTGTTGTCAATCTATAAATGTGTTTTACAAACAGACCTGATTATATGTTTTTTGCTAAAAGGAAAGGGGACAAAAAGTAAAAAAACAGTTGAGAAATATTTGATAAAATATGAATAGAAAGGAGTAAAATGTTTTCGAAAAAGATGTTAGTTGTAGCCGTTTGCACAGTTCTAGTATTAATGCAACAAGTTGGATTTGTTGCAGCTATGTTACCAAATGGATTTGTAAAAACAAATTGCTTTTATCAAACGGCGACAGCAGAAGCGTATTATCGCTATAATCCGATTACCTTAGAAAATGGTGAATTAGAAAAAGCAGATGTTGTTTTCTATCGTTTGGATGAGACAGGTAATCGTGTAGAGTTACAAAGAAGAGAAGCGATGACAACAGGGAATGGAGAAGCAATTTCTACATTTAGACCGAGTTCTTGTGGTCCTGGTTTAATTGCAACCTTGGAAGTGGATGGCGTAGTAATTGCACAAACAGATGTAGTATCAAATGTAGAATAAAAATAGAGCATCACCTAATCTAATTAAAGATGGGTGATGCTATGTCTTTATTTAAAGGGTATTTAAAAATAAACATCTATATGGTATGTCTATTGATTACGATTTTATTCTTTATGAAGTTTCAAATTTAATTAGTTGTAATGGAGATTTTGTAAATGCTCAAGAAGTGAATAGTCAAAACATATACTTTACAATACTGAAAAAGAATGGTATACTATTTTTAAATATTAAGATTATGTATAAAAGTATAGAGGGTTTGGAAAAATGATGGAAATAGACAAGACGAAAAAGGATGTGGAATGCAAATGAGATGATCGAAATCCATTTGAATCAACCAAAATAAATAGGAAGCGAAATAAAGAAAGTTAAGAGATAGGATTACTCTGAATCAACACTTTTTTACTATTATGTTGATCCTTATTCACATTGTTGTATTTAGAATTTTGCAATTTTAATTAAACAAGATTGAGATAGTTTTGAAAATAAAGTTGAATGTGTGTCGAAGTTATTAAAAAAGAAAGAAGAAAACATGAAAAAAAAGTATATAATTATAATCGCGTTGCTAATAGGCTTAAGTTATTTCGTTTGGAAACAACCGCATGATTATTCAACAGAAAATAATAATGTAGCTGTTCAAAATGTTGGTAGTCCATTGTATGATAAAGCAGAAATTCAAAAAGCGAGTGAAGTTATAAAATCAAGTATAAATGATCTTCCTGATGTACAAATCCAAACAATTAAATTTGATCAAAAAATGCAGTCGAATGATTTAAATAATAAACAAACGATGGATTTTGAAGTTGTGTTTAAAACAGGAAGAAATCCAGTTAAGGCATTAAATAAGAATAGTGTGTACAAATATCACTATTTGTTAGAAAAAAATAATGTCTCTGGAACATGGGAAATTGTAAACAGTGGTATGGGTTAAAAGTATTTAAAGTAAGAGATGTATAAATAGATTACGTAAATCAGCTAGTTATAGTTGATTTACTTTTTTAATTAATCAACATTAAGTGCTTAATGAAGAAAAATTTAACTAAATATTAAATTGAAATATTAATGCTGATTGGCAACAAAAATACTGCTTAAAATTTTGAACACACAAAACTACATATAAAAAACATTGAGAAAAAAAGAAAAAAGCTTGATGTTTGCAAAAAAACATGCTATAATTGTTAAGGCGTTTATAAGTATTAGATGGTAAATTTCTAACACACCCGACGCCATGTAAACAGAGATGTAAAGGAGGCTTTATGGCTAAAAAAATTAAAATCAAGCTTAAAGGTTACGACTACAAGCTACTTGATGGTTCAGTAAATCAAATTGTAACGCAAGTTGAAAAGAGTGGTGCCAAAGTAATTGGACCAGTGCCTTTACCAACTGAGAGAAATGTATACACGATTTTACGTGCGGTACATAAATACAAAGACTCTCGTGAACAATTCGAAATTAGAACTCACAAGAGACTAATTGAAATTGAAAATGCTAGTGCAGAAACTGCAGACGTATTATCAAGAATCGCAATTCCAGCAGGAGTACTTGTTGAAGTAAAAATGTAATGATAAACATTATGACACAAACTAAAGAAAGAGGTGTTCGATGATGAAAGGAATCGTAGGAAGAAAAATTGGAATGTCGCAAGTGTTCGCAAAAAGTGGAGAATTAATCCCAGTAACAGTTGTACAAGTTCCAAGTAACGTAGTAACACAAATTAAAACAATGGAAACAGACAAATACTGTGCAATTCAGTTGGGTGTGGAAGACAAGAAAGAAAAAGCTTCTAATAAACCAGAAATGGGGCACGTTGCAAAAGCTAACACTGCACCAAAAAGAATTTACAAAGAGTTACGTCTAGATGAAGAAACAGTTGCAAACTATGAACTAGGTAAAGAATTAACAGTTGATATTTTTGAAGCTGGAGAAATGGTAGATGTACAAGGTACTTCTAAAGGGAAGGGATTCCAAGGGGTTATTAAACGTCATGGACAATCTCGTGGACCTATGGCTCACGGTTCTCGTTACCACAGAAGACCAGGTTCGATGGGAGCGGTAGCGCCAGCTGTATTTAAAGGTAAAAACTTACCAGGACAAACAGGTGGAGAAACTGTAACTGTGCAAAACTTAGAAATCATTATGGTTGATGTAGAAACAAGTACAATTATGGTTAAAGGAAATATTCCTGGAGCTAAAAAATCATTTGTATTCATCAAATCAACTATTAAAAACGTACAACCAACAGAAAAAAGAGATTTAGTATCATACGCTGTAGCAACTGAAGAAGTAGCTGCTGTTGAAACTGAAGCTGTTGATAACGCTGTTGAAGTAAAAGAAGAAGAGTAAGGAGGACAAATGGCAAAAATAGATGTTTTAAACTTAGAAGGAACAAAAGTAGACACTATCGAAATAGCTGATGACATTTTTGCAATCACTCCAAATAAACAAGCATTATACGATGCAGTAATTATGCAAAGAGCGTCACTTAGACAAGGAACACACGCGACTAAAGGACGTAGTGAAGTTCGTGGTGGTGGAAAGAAACCATGGAAGCAAAAAGGAACTGGACGTGCAAGACAAGGTACGATTCGTGCGCCACAATGGAAAGGTGGAGGGACAGTATTTGGACCAACTCCAAGAAGTTATGGATACAAAATCAACCGTAAAGTTAGAAGACTTGCTTTAATTAGTGCATTAGCGCTTAAGTTTAGTGAAGGTAAAGTTGTCGTTGTTGAAGAATTAAACTTCGCACAACCTAAAACAAAAGATATGTTAGCGGCATTAAACGGAGTAAATGCTACTCGTAAACCGTTAATCGTAACTGGAAACTATGACGAGAATGTATTCTTATCAGCAAGAAATATTCCAGGAGCTATCAACCTTGATGTTCGTGGATTAAACGTATTAGATATTATGAGTGCACACTCATTAGTATTAACAAAAGACGCAATCAAAATGATTGAGGAGGTGCTTGGATAATGAATAGAGCTTACGAAATTATTAAAAGACCAATCATCACAGAAAAAGCACTAAAAGACGTAGAAAACAAAGTATATGTATTCGAAGTTGAAAAAGGTGTAAATAAAACTCACGTTAAAGAAGCAATTGAATCTTTATACGAAGTACAAGTTGCGAAAGTAAATGTACAAAACACTAAAGCAAAACCAAAAAGAGTTGGGAAATATGCTGGTTACCGTAGTGGATACCGTAAAGCAACAGTTACCCTAAAAAAAGACTCGAAACCAATTTCTGCATTTGAAGAAAATTAAGATAAGGAGGCAAAGTGGCAGTTAAAAGTTATAAAGCGACAACAAATGGACGTCGTAACATGTCAGTACTTGAATATAAAAAAGTATTAACGACTGATAAACCAGAAAAAAGTTTATTGGCGCCAAAGAAGAAAAACGCTGGACGTAATAACCAAGGTAGAATTACAGTTCGTCACCAAGGTGGTGGAGCTAAACAAAAATACCGTATCATTGATTTCAAAAGAAACAAAGATGCAATCCCTGGACGTGTAGCAACGATTGAGTACGATCCAAACAGAACAGCAAATATCGCGTTAATCAACTACGCTGATGGTGAAAAAAGATATATCTTAGCACCAAAAGGATTAGTTGTAGGTCAAGAAATTATTTCAGGAACTGAAGCAGATATTAAAGTTGGGAATGCACTACCACTTGCAAACATGCCTGTAGGTACATTAATTCACAACATCGAACTTAAGCCAAACAAAGGTGGACAATTAGTACGTTCAGCTGGTGTTAGTGCGCAAGTTTTAGGTAAAGAAGACAAATACGTTTTAATCCGTTTAGCTAGTGGTGAAGTTCGTAAAATTTTAGCAACTTGTCGTGCGACAGTTGGTGAGGTTGGAAACGAAGCTCACGAGCTTGTAAAAATTGGTAAAGCAGGACGTAAGAGACACATGGGTGTTAGACCAACTGTTCGTGGATCAGTTATGAACCCAGTAGATCACCCACACGGTGGAGGGGAAGGACGTGCACCAATCGGTCGTAAGTCACCAATGACACCTTGGGGTAAACCAGCTCTTGGACTTAAAACACGTAAGAAAAACAAAGCATCAAACAAATATATCGTTCGTGGACGTAAGAAATAATAAAGGAGGTTTACTATGGCGAGAAGTTTAAAAAAAGGACCATTCGTAGATGATCACTTAATGAAAAAAGTTATTGCTGCAAATGAAGCTACAAAAAAAGAAGTAATTAAAACATGGTCAAGAAGATCAACTATATTTCCTCAGTTCATCGGTTTAACTTTCGGGGTGCATAATGGACGTGAGCACGTACCTGTGCATGTAACTGAAGACATGGTAGGACACAAATTAGGTGAATTCGCACCAACAAGAACATACCGCGGACACGGTGTTGACCGTAAAGCGAAAAGATAATAAGGAGGCAAAATGGGTAAAGCAAAAAAAGCTGCAAAAATTCAAGCACCACATGCACATGCGAAGATGCAAAGAATTGCTCCTCGTAAAGTGAAATTAGTTTTAGACTTAATCCGTGGAACGTCAGTTGAAGAAGCAAAAGTAATATTAAATACAACAGATAAAAGAGCCTCTTTAATCGTGTACAAATTATTATGTTCAGCTGAAGCAAACGCAATCGAAAACAATGGAATGAATGCTGAGAACTTATATGTTAAAGCATGTTATGCAAATGAAGGTCCAACTTTAAAAAGAATTAGACCAAGAGCACAAGGTCGTGCATCAGCTATAAATAAAAGAACGTCACACATCACTGTGATTGTAGACGAGGCAAAGTAAGGAGGTAAACATGGGACAAAAAGTCAATCCAAATGGTTTAAGAATTGGAATCAATAGAGGATGGAACTCTGTATGGTTTGCTACTAAAGATTATGCAAAGTTTGTTCAAGAAGATGAAAAAATTAGAGTAACACTTAAGAAAATGTTAGAAGACGCTTTTGTTTCGAAAATCATTATCGAACGTCCAGCTGAGCAATTAGTTGTTAAAATTGTAACAGCTCGTCCAGGTATTGTTTTAGGACAAGGTGGAGAAAACATTAAAACATTAGAAAAAGCAATTAAGAAAATTAATAAAGAACTTACTAATGTTAATATTGAGGTTGTAGAAATTACTAACCCAGATCTAGATGCACAAGTAGTGGCTGACATGATTGCAAAACAACTTGTTAACCGTGCTAACTTCCGTATTGTTCAAAAAAGAGCAATTAGAGATGTTATGCGTGCCGGTGCAAAAGGATGTAAAACTAAAGTTTCAGGTCGTTTAGGTGGAGCAGATATGGCAAGAAGTGAAGGATATACAGAAGGTAATGTACCATTACATACGTTACGTGCTGATATTGACTACGCACTTAGTGAGGCCCTAACAATTTACGGACAGTTTGGAGTAAAAGTGTGGATCTACAAAGGTGAAGTATTACCTACTAAGGAGACAAAATAATGTTAATGCCAAAAAGAACGAAACATAGAAAAGAATTTAAACCTAAATTAAAAGACCGTGCAAAAAGAGGAACTGAAGTAACATTCGGAGACTACGGATTACAAGCAACTACAAAAGCTTATGTAACAGCAAGACAAATTGAAGCAGCACGTATCGCGATGACTCGTTACATGAAACGTAATGGTAAAGTATGGATCAAAATTTTCCCATCTCGTCCGTACACTAAGAAACCTTTAGAGGTTCGTATGGGTAAAGGGAAAGGTAATGTTGAGGCATGGATTGCTCCAGTTGAACCAGGACGTGTAATGTTTGAAATAAACGGAGTAACAGAAGAAGTAGCTCGTGAAGCATTAAGACTTGCAGCGCATAAACTACCAGTTAAAACAAAAATAATCAGACGAGAAGGAGAGTAAAATGACAATTTCTGAAATTCGTGAAATGTCAGCAACTGACATTAACCAAAAAATCACTGAACTTAAAAAAGAATTATTCGAATTACGCTTCCAACTAGCAACTGGTAATTTAAATGACACAGCACAAATTAATAAAATTAAAAAAGATGTAGCTCGTTTAAAAACAGTCTTAAATGAATCAGTTGAAGGAGGTACACGTGGATAAAGTTAAAAGATCATATGTAGGACGTGTTGTTTCTACAAAAATGGATAAAACAATCACAGTTCTTGTAGAAGGAACTAAAGCACACCCAGTGTACAGTAAAAAAGTGAAAATCTCAAAAAAATATAAAGCTCATGACGAACAAAATATCGCAGTGGTTGGAGATCTTGTACGCATTGAAGAATGTCGTCCATTATCAGCTACTAAAAGATGTACATTAGTTGAAGTTGTTCAAAAAGCGATTGATTAATATAAAGGTAGGTGAGATAGAATGATCCAACAAGAAACTAGAATGAAAGTTGCCGACAATAGTGGAGCTAAAGAAGTTTTAACTATTAAAGTATTAGGTGGAAGTAAACGTAAATACGCAAGAATCGGTGACGAAGTAATCGTAACAGTAAAAAAAGCAACACCAGCCGGAATGGTGAAAAAAGGAGATGTTGTTCGTGCAGTAGTTGTACGTACTAAGTCAAAAGTTCACCGTGCTGATGGAAGTTACATTGGATTTGATGAAAACGCATGTGTTATTATTAAAGAAGATAAAACTCCAAGAGGAACACGTATCTTTGGACCAGTCGCTCGTGAATTACGTGGACGTGGATTCCTTAAAATTGTGTCACTAGCACCAGAAGTATTATAAAAGCAGGAAGGAGGCAATTCTATGTATTTAAAAAAAGGTGATAATGTAATCGTAACAGCAGGTAAAGACAAAGGTAAAGAAGGTGTAGTACTTTCTGTATTAAGAGCAAAAAACCGTGTTATCGTTGAGAACTTAAATATCGCAAAGAAACACCAAAAACCTGCTCAAGGTATGGATACAGGAATAATCGATAAAGAAATGGCGATTCATGCATCAAACGTTATGCTAATCGACCCTAAAACTAAGAAACCAACACGTGTTGGATTCGAATTCAGAGACGGTAAGAAAGTTAGAGTATCAAAAAGTTCTAACGAAGAAATATAGAATAGGAGGTTAAATGTCTTATATTAAAACACTATACAATGACGAAGTAAAAAACAAATTAATGACAGATTTTGGATACAAATCAATTATGCAAGTTCCAAAAATTGATAAAGTTGTAATTAACTTAGGAATTGGATCATTAGCAGGAAACTCAAAATTAGTTGATGAAACTGTTGAAGAAATTAAATTAATTACTGGACAAAAGCCAGTTGTAACACTAGCGAAAAATTCAATTGCAGGATTTAAGCTAAGAGAAGGAATGCCAGTTGGTATTAAAGTAACATTAAGAAACGAAAACATGTATGCTTTCTTAGATAAACTTATTCGTATTTCTCTACCTCGTATTAGAGATTTCCGTGGATTAAGTGCAAACTCATTCGATGGGCGTGGAAGCTACACATTTGGATTAAAAGAACAATTAATCTTCCCAGAAATCGATTATGATAAAGTTTCAAAAGTAAAAGGTATGGACGTTACAATTGTAACAACTGCAAACACTGATGACGAAGGTCGTGCATTATTAGCAGGTCTTGGAATGCCTTTTGTTAAGAAGGGAGCATAATATGGCACGTAAAGCAATGGTACTTAAGCAACAAAAAAAGCAAAAATTTGCAGTTCGTGAATATACAAGATGTACTCGTTGTGGACGTCCACACGCAGTAATCAGAAAATTTGGTGTATGCCGTATATGTTTTAGAGAACTTGCGTATGATGGTAAACTACCAGGTGTTCGTAAATCAAGTTGGTAAGATAAAGGAGGTAAACGATGGCAATGACAGATCCAATAGCAGATATGCTAACAAGAATTCGTAACGCAAATAAAGAGCGTCACGCAGAAGTGAGATTCCCAGCATCAACTAAAAAATCAGCAATTTTAGAAATTTTAGTAGCTGAAGGATACATTCAAAAATTCGATACAAAGAATTTAGAAAACAACAAAAAAGAAACAACTGTTACCTTAAAATATAAAGGTGATCGTAGAGTAATTACAGGTCTTAAAAGAATTTCTAAACCAGGTCTAAGAGTATATGTAGAAAGTGATAATATTCCTTACGTATACAATGGATTAGGAACAGCTATTTTAACTACTTCTAAAGGTCTTATGACTGATAAAACGGCTCGTAAAGAGCAGATTGGTGGGGAAGTAATTGCCTACATTTGGTAATTGCGAATAATATGTCAAGAATTGGAAAACAAATTTTAACAATCCCAGCTGGAGTTGAAGTAAAATTAGAAGAAAACAACTTAGTAACTGTAAAAAGTTCAAAAGGATCGTTAGCATTCAATTTTAATCCAGAACTTAAAATCAATATAGAAGAAGCACAAATTACTGTTGAAAGACCAAACGAAACAAAAAATATGAAAGCAATTCACGGAACAACAACTGCTTTAATTAAAAATATGTTAACAGGAGTAACTGATGGTTTCTCTAAAACATTAGAATTAAACGGGGTTGGATACCGTGCAGCTTTACAAGGTAAAGTATTAAACTTATCACTTGGATTTTCACACCCAGTAAACATGGATATTCCAGAAGGTTTAACTGTTGAAGTTCCAAGTAACACTGAAATCATCATCTCAGGTATGGATAAGCAATTAGTTGGAGAATTTGCAGCTAATGTGCGTAAAAACCGTAAACCAGAACCATACAAAGGTAAAGGTATTAAATACAAAGATGAAGTTATTAGACGTAAAGAAGGAAAAAGAGCAGGTAAATAATAGGAGGCGCTGTGGTTAAAAAAATTAATAAAAACAAGTCACGTTTAAAAAGACATTACCGTATTAGAAAAAATGTCAGCGGGACAGCAACTACTCCAAGATTAAATGTCTTCCGTTCAAATAAAGCAATTTATGTACAATTTATTGACGATGTTAAAGGAGTTACACTTGCAAGTGCTTCATCACTTGAACTTAAAATGACAAACAATAACATTGAAACATGTACAAAAGTTGGTGAACTAGCTGGTAAAAAAGCAGTCGCTGCTGGAATTACTCAAGTAGTATTTGATCGTGGTGGATATAAATATCATGGAAAAATCAAAGCTTTGGCAGATGCTGCGCGTGAAGCTGGATTAAAATTCTAGGAAAGGAAAGGTAACTTACCGATGGCAGAAAGAAAAGATAATAAAAGAAACTTTAAACCTAGAGCGAAAAAACAAGAAGAATTTGAAGATACGTTAATCAAAATCAATCGTGTTGTTAAAGTAGTTAAAGGTGGACGTCGTTTTAGATTTTCAGCACTAGTAGTTGTTGGAGATAAAAAAGGACGCGTTGGATTTGGTACTGGTAAAGCTAATGAGGTACCTGATGCAATTAGAAAAGCAGTTGAAGATGCTAAAAGAAACGTTGTTAGAGTACACATGGTGGGAACTACTATTCCTCATGATATCCAAGGTGTTCATGATTCAGGATGTATCCTACTTAAACCAGCTCCAGCCGGAACAGGGTTAATTGCTGGGGGACCAGTTCGTAGAATTCTAGAGATGGCAGGATACAAAGATGTTGTTTCTAAGTCACTAGGATCTAACAATACATTAAACATGGTTCGTGCGACAATGAACGGTTTAACAAGATTAGAAACTAAAGAAACGATTGCTGCACTTCGTGATATTAACATCGAAGATTTAGCATAAGAAAGGAGGACTTAGAATGTCAAGTTTAAAAGTAACGCTAGTACGTGGATTAGCTGGTAAAAGAAAAGACCAAATTGAAGTTGCTAAATCTCTAGGACTAACTAAGACAAACCAAAGTAAAGTTCATCCAAATAATGAGGCAACTAAAGGGAAAGTTAAGAAAATTTCTCACTTAGTAAGAGCAGAAGAAGTATAGGAAGGAGGCAAAATGAATTTACATGAGTTAACATATACACAAGGATCAAGAGGACACAAAGAGAAGCGTCTTGGACGTGGAAACGGAAGTGGATATGGTAAAACCGCAGCTCGTGGTGAAAACGGGCAAAACAAACGTTCAGGTGGTGGAGTTCGTCCAGGATTTGAAGGGGGACAAAACCCATTATACCGTCGTTTACCAAAACGTGGATTTTCTAACGCACCTTTTAAAACAGAATATACAGAAGTATCATTATCAGATTTAAATAAATTAACAGATGGTGATGTTGTAACTGTAGAATTATTAAAAGAGAGAAAAATCATTTCTTCAAGCCGTGGACTTGTTAAAGTTTTAGGACCAAGACATGAAGAAGACAAATTAGAAAAAAAGCTAACTGTAAAATTAGATAAATACACTTCAGCGGCTAAAGAGGCAATTACAAATGCTGGCGGAGTAATTGAGGAGAAATAATGCATTTAGGTCAAGTTCTTAAAAATCGTGTAACAAGAAATGCAATTATCTATACATTATTTATTCTAGCAGTCTACAGCATAGGGAAGTTTATTACAAGTCCAGGGATAAATCCTGAATATGTAAAAACCTTAACAGGTAGTACAAAGGAAGGACTACTAGGTATTTATGATTTATTTGGTGGTGGAGCTCTATCACAAATGTCATTATTCGCATTAGGAGTCGGTCCATATATTACAGCTTCGATTGTTATTCAATTGTTGGAGACGGATTTAGTTCCAGCGATGACTGATTGGAAACATCAAGGTGTTGAAGGTGAAAACAAGAGAAATAAATGGACTAAAATAACGGCAATCGTCTTAAGTTATGTTCAAGCAATCGTAATTATTTTAACGTTTAAAGTTAGTACACCAATTATGACAGTTGGAAGTCCGTACAACGTTGCTTTAGTTACAATTGGAATTGCAACAGGAGTATTAATATTAATGTGGCTTGGAGATCGAATTACTGAAAAAGGTATTGGAAACGGTATTTCAGTAATTATTATGGGTGGTATCTTGGCTTCAGTGCCAGGAGCACTAGTTCAAGTTTATGATTCATATTTTTCAAAAACTGCTGCAGCAACACAAGACGTATTGCTTAAGAATATTGCATTATGGGGAATTATCTTCGTAATTCAATTAATCTTAGTTTTAGTTGTAGTTTATTTCTCACTTGCAAAACGTAAAATTAGAATTAATTATGTAAGAAGTAGCCGTGGTAAAGATAATGAACAAAGTTATTTACCAATTAAAATCAATCCAGCGGGTGTAATCCCTGTAATTTTCGTTACTCCGATGATGGAACTTCCAGCTTTGATTTTAAATTATGTACCAATGTTTAATTCAAATGGGGTTGGAAATATTGAAACAATAGTTCGAGCAATGTTTGATTATCGTGGTACTAGTAATGAATATTGGTATTTAGGTATGCTTGTTTATTTCTTAATGATTTTAGGATTCTCAGTTTTATATTCATATATTCAAATGAATCCAGAAAATATTGCAGAAAGTTTAGAACGACAAAATGCATATATTGTTGGAGTACGTAGTGGTGAAGAAACAGAAAAATACATTTCAAATGCAGTTTTAAGAACTTCATTCTGGGGTGGAATAATGCTAGGATTTATCGCAATTACACCAACGTTAATTACTCATTTTGCCGGTGTACAAGGATCGATTATGACACTTTTAGGAACAGGACTTATCATTACGGTAAATGTGCTAGTTCAATCATATGAGTCACTTGTTACAAAAACACAAAAAAGTAGCTACCGTGTACTTTTCGGAGAAAATAAATGAACATTGTAATTATGGGTTTACCGGGTGCTGGAAAAGGAACACAAGCAGAATTTATTATTGAGAAATATGGTGTAGGCCACATTTCAACTGGTAATATGATGCGTTCAGCTATCCAGTCCGGTTCGGAACTAGGTAAAGAATTAAAAGGCTACTTAGATCAAGGAAATCTTGTTCCTGATGATTTAACAACCAGAATATTAGAAGCAGAAATTTCTAAACCAGAATACGACAATGGATTTCTATTAGATGGATATCCACGAAATGTTGAACAAGTTATTTTACTTGACAATATTCTTGAGCGTCTTGGACGTAAAATAGATGTTGTTTTGTACATAAGTATTGATGAACAAATTGTAATTAATCGTATAACTAGTAGATTATCATGTTTAAGTTGTGGGGCGACATATAACAAAAACGTTCATACTTTAAAAGTTGAAGGAATTTGTGATAAATGTGGTGCAGAACTTGCTCAACGTGATGATGACAAATTAGAAACTGTGGAAAACCGAATTAAAGTTGCAAAAGATCAGACAATTCCAGTTATTGATGTTTACGCTGAGCGTGGATTAGTAATGGAAGTTGTAACTGCTGATGAAACACCAGAAGCCGTTTCAGCATTAGTAGATCTAGCTTTAAAAGGAATAAAATAATGATCAGTATCAAAAGTAATCGTGAAATTGAATTGATGCGTAAAGCAGGACATATTGTAGCTCTTTGCCATCAAGAGATTAAACGTATTATTAAACCTGGAATAACAACAATGGAAATTGAGAACGCAGTTGAAAAACTAATTATAGACAATGATGCAATCCCTGCATTTAAAGGCTATAACGGATTTGGATTCTGTGTTTGCGCAAGTCCCAATGAAGAGGTTGTCCACGGAATGCCCAATAATAAACCATTAGTTGAAGGTGATATAATTAGTATTGATATTGGTGTCAATTACAAAGGATATTTTGGTGATAGTGCATGGACATATCCGGTAGGTAAAATTGATAGTGAAAAACAACGGTTATTAACCGAAACAGAAAATTCACTATGG
>JBOFGK010000035.1:0-4917 GCA_051649085.1 Mycoplasmatales bacterium
AGTTTTGAGAGGTTTTTCCTTTCTATTGATTTGGTATCGTTTGTGTTGATGTTACACCTGTTCCCATTCCGAACACAGAAGTTAAGCTCAATCACGCCTGATGTAGTACTACGGTGCAAGATATGGTCGATGCCAATTTTTTTCTTCCTTTTTAGGAAGAATTTTTTTCAACAATCTCATTCGAACGTTCGTTCGGCAGTGGAGGATAAATGACACAAGAGACAATTTTAGAAGAATGTTTAGCAATGCTCTCAACAGAAGGATTACACAAATTATCCATTTCGGCATTAGCAAACCGGCTTAGCTGTTCTAAATCGAGTATTTATTATCACTTTAAATCAAAAAAACAAATGATTTCTATGTTGTATAAACAAACTTTTTTTGAAATATATGATAAAATACTAATAAATGATGATTTAGAGCGCTCACTTGTAAAAATGTATAGTTTGATTTATAAAGAAAAGGAAAAAATGATTTTCTTATTGAAATATCGTGTATATGATATATGTATTGATTCAGATAAACAAGAAATTATGGAGTTTTTGGCTGAAGTTGAGAGGAAAATTACAATTTTAGCTGAAGACAACTATTTTAAGATCAAGGATATAGTAGTTTTACGTGCTATGCTTTTTGGGCCAATTTGGAATATAATATTCGATTATAAGAAAAGTAATATTGAGTGTAATCAACAACAAATTGAAAATATTGCTAAATTAGTAGCAACATCGATTAAAGGAGAAAAATGAGAAGATTTTTAACAAACTATAAAGGGATTGTTCGAATTTCAGTATTTTTAAGTATTATTTCAAGTGTTGCAGCACTTGTTCAGCCACAATTGATTTCAAATGTTGTTAATGCTTTGAATGAAACAGATGCACTTGGAAACATTGTTCCGAATATGGATAAAATTTATTCTAATGGATGGTTTCTAGTAGGAGTCGGTTTTATTGCGCTATTTACAGGAGTTGCTAACTCGATCTATGCAGCAAAAATTGCTCAAGGTGTTGGTAGTGATATGCGAACAGAACAATTTAAAAAGATTCAGGAATTAGCTACAGAAGATATTGAGAAATTTTCGTCTTCAAATCTTATTGTTAGATTAACGAATGATATTACTCAAGTTCAAAATTTTATCATGCAAGCTTTTCAAATATTAATTAGAATTCCCATATTATTTTTTGGAGCGTTTATTTTAGCAACAATTGCCTTTCCACAATTATGGTGGACAATAATTTTATACGTTGTTATAGTTGCGCTTATGTTGGGATTAGTAATGGGAAGAGCTGTTCCAATCTTTAGAGGAATGCAAAAAGATGTTGATCAAATTAATACCGTAGTTAAAGAAAATATGGATGGAGTTCGAGTTGTAAAATCGTTTGTAACAGAAGAAAAAGAAAAGACGAAATTCGATAAACTTGTAATTGCTTTAACTGATAAAATAATTAAAACAGGTTCAATGTTCTCAGTGATTGTACCGGGATTCATGTTTGCTGCAAATATTGTAACAGCAATCGCAATTTATTTAACGGCTGGTTGGGCGATTGATGATCCTGCACTAATTGGAAAGTTAATTTCTTTTACAACTTATATGATGCAGATTATGTTTGCTTTAATTATGGGTGGAATGCTAATGGTAACTCTTTCTAGAGCTCAAGTATCAAGCAAACGTATTGAAGAAGTACTTGCAATTGAGCCATCTATTAGCAATGAAGTTGAATTACTATATGATATTGAGGAAATTGAATTTAATGATGTATGTTTTAAATATGCAAATGATGAGCATCAAACGATTTCTAATGTCTCATTTAAATTAAAAAAAGGTGATCGTCTTGGAATAATCGGTGCAAGTGGGAGTGGTAAATCGACAATTGTTAGCTTACTTTCACATTTTTATGAACCTCAAAGTGGTGAAATATTAATTAATGGTCAATCAATCAATAAATATAAGGAATCAGAACTTGCTAAACAAATTGGTGTTGTTTTACAAAAAGCGATCATTTTCAGCGGTACAATTCGTGATAATTTCTTACAAGGAAAGCCAGATGCAACTGATGAAGAAATTCTTTTGGCAGCAAAACATGCTCAAGCATATGAGTTTATTTTGAAAAAAGAAGGACAACTTGATGAACACGTATTTGAAAAAGGTGCAAATTTCAGTGGTGGTCAAAAGCAACGACTAAGTATTGGACGTGCATTAGTAAAAAAACCAAATTTATTAATTCTTGATGATGCAACAAGTGCCTTAGATGCACGAAGTGAACGGCTTGTAAAAGAAGCGTTAAATCGTGAAATGGGTGGAACAACAACTATAATTGTATCACAAAAAATCTCATCAATTATTGATATGGATAAAATTGTTGTGCTTGATGAAGGGAAAATGGTTGGAATTGGAACGCATGATGAATTAGTTCGAACAAACGCGATTTATCAAGAAATTTATGAAACGCAAAAAGCTCGTGAGGTGATTAAAAATGGATAATAATAAAAAATCAGTGATGGCGAGTATAAATTACGTGCTAAGCTTTATGATTAAGCATTGGATTGGTCTATTCTTTGTGATTGTATTCATTTTGTCAACAACTTACTTACAAGTAATTGGACCAAAATTAATGGGTAATTCTATTGACTCATTAGTGACATATGTAACAAAAGAAATAACTGTTCAAAAAGAGACAAAAATCCTTGAAAATTTAAAATCTGGAAATGGTCTAACAGAAGAGGAAAAGAACTTACTTGCTAAAAGTGGGATCGAACAGTCAGTTGTTGATTTCTTTAAAACTGCGACACCAGCAGAACAACAAAAGTTCTATGAACAAAATTTAACGATTATAAAAATTTTAAAAGCAGATGCAAGTGTTGCAGACAATAAAGGGCTTACAGTTGAACAAAAACAACAGATACAGATGAGTGAAATAGCTCCACAAACTAAGCAAAGGTTATTAAAAATGACATCTGAAGAGTTAGTAAAAACGGAAAAATCTTTAGAAATTTTTGATGGAGTAGATACTAATTTGGATACTGAATTTGCTAACTTTACAGATTCAATTATGATTTTAGTTGAAGTTTATATTGGTCTGTTCTTATGCAATTTTCTGTATATGCTTGTCATGACAAGTGTAAGTGGACGAACAACGCAAGATATGCGTATGAGTTTATTTAAAAAAATGAGTGATTTATCAATTCGCTTTTTTGATCAAGCAGAAGATGGAGATTTATTGAGTCGATTCATCAATGATATTGATAATATTTCAAATGCATTAAATCAGTCAATTACCCAAAGTTTATCACAAATAGCAATGCTAATTGGGATAGTTTATATGATGTTTTCAGAAGATACATCAGAAGCAGTGATTTGGGGTATTAATATTCCGAATGTGATGAGTTTACAAATTTTAATATTTGCAATTGTTGCAATAATTGCATCATCATTTGTAGTGAAAAGTGCCCAAAAATATGTTGCTGTTCAACAAGAAAAATTAGGGAAGCTTAATGCGTATATTGATGAGCGTACTAATGGCCAAAAAATTGTAAAGAGTTATGATTTACAGGCCGAAACCTTCTCAAAATATTTTGAGTTAAATGAAGATTTAAAAGAAACATCAATTAAAGGGCAAATTTATTCGGGTATTCTAATGCCACTTATGAATGGATTTGGGCTAGTTAATTTAGGAATGTTAGTGTTTGTTGGGTCAATCTTTGTTTCAAATGGATTAATTTCAGTTGGTATTCTTGTGATGTTCATCCAATACTCACAGCGTTTTTTCCAACCGCTTGCTCAAGTTGTTTCGCAATATAATATGATTCAATTAGGAATAACTGGAGCGGGTCGAATTAAAGAAGTTGTGGATGTTGAGAAGGAAATTATTGAAAAAGAGGACGCTATAGAAATTTCAGGGATTAATGGATTTGTTGAACTTGAAAATGTCTCATTTCATTATGATCCAGAACGAGAAATTTTGAAAAATTTAAATATTTCTGTTCAAAAAGGTCAAATGATTGCATTAGTTGGTCCAACTGGAAGTGGTAAAACGACAGTCATGAATTTAATGAACCGCTTCTACGATGTAACAGCAGGTTCAATTAAATTTGATGGGCGTGATATTAGAAATTTAAAAATTGATAGTTTAAGGAAAAATGTCGGAATTGTTTTACAAGAAAGTGTCTTATTTTCTGGAACAATCTTTGAAAATATTGCTTATGGAAAACCGGATGCAACTATTGATGAAGTAATTGCCGCTGCAAAAGCTACACATATTCATGATTTTATTATGGAACTAGAACATGGGTATGAAACAAAAATCGATAATACAAATAATGGTTTTTCAACCGGACAAAAGCAGTTAATGTCAATGGCAAGAACAATTATTACTGATCCTGATTTATTGATTTTAGATGAAGCAACAAGTAATGTCGATACAGTAACGGAAGCTAAAATTCAAAAAGCAGTTAATGAAATTTTAAAAGGTAGAACAAGTTTTGTAATTGCGCATCGTCTAAAAACAATTTTAGATGCTGATGTAATTGTTGTTTTGAAAGATGGAGAAATAATCGAACAAGGGAATCACGAACAATTACTGAAATTGAATGGATTCTATGCTGAACTGTATAATAATCAGTTTGTAAATTAAGCAATACAAGACGGAAATGTGGAAATCTAAAAACAGATGTTAATCATCTGTTTTTTTTATTGAAAAAATAAAGAATAAGTATTCGAAAAAAAGGAAAAAAAAGGACAAACGTAAAGAAAAATGATAAGATATTAATATATAGAAATATCTAAAGACCAACTATGAGAAGTCAAGCAAATAATAAATAATTTCTGTTTTTCTTTTCCAATGAGAATTGCGCTGTCCATATTTGGTAGTTAAAAAACTACCTTTTAAAGGGTATGTAGTTGGAATAAGGTTATCTAAGTAG
>JBOFGK010000036.1:0-13357 GCA_051649085.1 Mycoplasmatales bacterium
TAAATTGACTCTGCTCCCACAGGATTAGGTGCTGCCCCTAACTTTTCACATTCTCGAATTAAATCTTTTGCAATTGGTTCTGTTAATTCAACAATAATTACTTTTGATTGTGCATTTGCAACATAGGCGGTTTTAATTAATTCGTAAGTACCATTCACAAGTTGATCGACAACTGCATCAACTACTTGACTTTGAATTGCAAGTGACACTGGGGCACTAACAAGTCCTCGTAAAACTGCTTGAGCTTCAAATCCTTGAACTTTAGAACCACCAGAGTAATTTGTTGCACGAACTTTCTCAATTAATTTTTTCGAGCCAATAATTATTCCAACACCTGTTGGACCTTGCAGTTTGAAACTAGAAAAAGTTGAAAGACCCTCAGACATACTTGCTCCAAGTCGAGGAACTTTCATCGCGGCGTAATTATCATCAGTAACAATAATTTTCTGATACTTTTTGGCCAATTCAACAACTTGTTCATAATTATAGCTATCCATTGGTTGTTGACGAGTATATTGAATTAAAACGTTGTTACAACTTGATTGGCTAAAGACTGCTTCTAGTTCGCTCAACTCGTTGAAATCGACAGCAATTGTTTCTATTTGCATCATTTCAAGTGACACTTTTGTCGTTGGATAAATCGGTGCATCATGAACAATTAATTGGCGATTTGCTTGACAAACAGCAAATAAACTTAAACGTAAGGCATTTGTTCCAGCCCCACGAACAAGGACAGCTGCTTCCGTTTGAAAAAAATTTGCAATAACTCGTTCAATTTTATGTGTCATTTGAGGACTATTAGTTGGTTGAACAATTCCTAAGTCACCTAAATTTAAAATTTCTGCCCCACTAAATTCTTTGGTTATTTCATCGATTAATTTAAATTGTAATTTTATAGCTGCCTGAACAGATAATGTTTTGATTGGATAAGTTAACATTTGGCTCCTTTTAGGCATGAAATCACATGCATTCGAATATAATCAAATTCACTTAAAACAAAATCAGTTGAAAAAAATTTAATCAAATCTGTTGTAATAGTCGTAGCATTGATGTACTCTTCCTCTGCTTGTAACTGAGTTGCAAGCATTGGACTAATCGGCTCAACTGGTTGCTGTTTTTTTAAGCGTTCATTTGCCATGACAATGTGAGTAATTAACATTGCTCCATTTTCTTCTGTTAATTGAATTGCTAATTTTTGCTTAAAATAATCAATAATTTTAGTAGCTAACTCGACTGAATCTTCATTAATTTGACCTGATGTTAGAAGAATATTCAAACGTTCATTTAAGTCTGTCATTTTGCTCCTTTAAAAAAATTTTGGGGATTTGTAACTAACATTTTTTGGATAAAGTCTGAACTTATCCCTGCCACTTCACACATAGGAAGAAATGTTTCAAATAGATAGCTATACCCTATTCCTTGATTTTTGCGTAAATGTGATTTTCTAGTAATATCTAGAGATAAGCAAATTTTATCAGTATAACCTGCTCGTTCGATTAGCGTTAATAATTCGATTCGTTTACTATCAGGCATGTAACTTGCTTTGCCAATCGTATCAAACTCGAGATAAACTCCTGCTTCAAGTAGTGGCATAATATAGTCAGCTTCACAAATCAAATCAGTATGTCCAATCATCACATTTTGTAAATTTACACCACGTTTTTGGAAAAACTCTACCTGTTCATGAGCATAAGTTCCAAGAGTTGTATGAGTCGTTATTTTCACACCTGTTTGGAGATGGGCAATAATCGCGGCTTCAAAAACTTTCGCTTCACAAGGGGTCATTTGATTTTTACTTGTCCCTATTTCACCAATAATTCCCGCTTTTCGAGTTGTCCCATCAATCCCCTCATTAATCTCTTTAATCATTATTTGAGCAATCTCTTCTATCGACATCTCCTCAATATAACTTGGTAAAAACTTATCTTGGTAAAAGCCTGTTGCTGAAATAATTTGAATATTTGTTGCCTTTTCAATTTGTTCAATCACATTAACATTTCGACCCATTCCAATATTTGTTACATCGATAATATTACGGACACCATATTCATATAGTTGTTTAAATTCAGTGATTACCGCCTCAACATCATTGAAATTTGCATCGTCATTTTTCAAGCGACTTAAATCAATTGTCGGATGTTCATGCATTAACGTATATCCTTCTTTTAGCATCTTTCACCTCTTTAACTGAGTTCTTTATCCACTTGTGGATTACTAGACTCTTTTTCAATAAATATTAATTTCATTTCATTATCTAAACTGCGGGAATTGTCCATAAACCAAGAATTAATAATAAATTCATAATAATTCCTAAACTAATTGCTGCGACTGGTCCCACTGCTAAACGTACAAGCGGCTTTTTTGCAGTTTGATTTAACCACCAGATTGCTAAAATCCAAAAGAAACCAATTCCTGGTGCAATCGCTTCACAAGCAATTGCTCCACCAACAAGTAAGGCGATTTCTAAAATTTTGTTCATCGAAGTACGGATATTTTCACCCATTTCTCGAACACCAGGATAACGATCCATTCCTTTAGCTGCTAAGTCAATTAAATTAACTTCTACTAGCATAACCATAAATCCAAATAGGAATGCTAAAGGCGGATTGCCTGTTAAAAAAAGACCAATTGCAAATACAAAAGTTGTTCCAGCCGGTCCATAGACACCAGAAACAATTGCGGTTGAGAAAACAAGTGGTACAAAACCAATTCCACGTGCTAATGCTGCTAACCCAGCTTCAGAAAATAGGCCTTCTTTCATTAAATTTTGAGAAACAGGATCTCCGGAAATTAAAGTCATTGAAGTGGCCGCAGCAACTAATCCACCCATGATTGCAAGTACAAATTGATATTTTTTTATACGTTTAACTTTTTGAGAGAACACTGTTATTAGTTGTTCATTGGCACTCCCATCACCTTTGGTTTGTATTGAGTAAGCAAGTAAAAATACCATCCCAATTAGTAGTGAAATACCTTCACTTGATAATTTAATTTGCGCTTCACCAATAGCAATAATCCCAAATTGTTTAACTAACACTAAAGTAACAAATTGACAAATAAATGTAATCAATCCTTTTTTAAATCCATGTTGATAAGCAATTGCTAACGCAGGAAAGGCTGAAAATCCAACTACAATTGGACTTCCTAATTTACCAAGCGGATCTAAAAAGTTATATGGTAAATATGTAAAGGCATTAACTACTGCTTCAAGTCCAAAAACCAAACCAATTCCAAGTGCTGCACCAACTAATGCCGAGCTGATTTTTCCAAGTTTGGAATCAGGCATTGCTGTTCCAATGATATCAGTTGCTAAAAAAATTGAATGAATTAAAATAATTGAAGCACCAATTGAAGCCGGTATTCCAAAACCAATTACTAGTCCAAATCCTAAAGCAAATGATGTTGCGGCTAATGTTTTTCGATCAATTTGCTTTTCTAAGTATTGAGGAATTATTGGACGTAACCCATCATTAAAAACCGCTACACTCGAATTTGCAAGTACTGCTGCTAATGCTCCTAATACCCCGATAATAACAACTTCTAAAATTGATGTATTCATTTTAAAGCTCCTTTCTTAATTCACGACAAATGATCGGTATTAATTGTTCCTTATCTTGTGCTGTAAATCCAAAAGCTGTTTTTCCACTTTTAATTGCTGCAATTATTTCTTCCTCATTTAAAATTGTCCCAGGCATTGATAGAGTAGCACATTTACTTGCTCCAACAAGTGCCAAAGCCATCGCAAGTGCTCCACCACCTCCTGTATTACATGCACCAATGTAATAGTCAACTTTTCCATCGTGTAAGGCCATTGCTGCGTCTAAATCGCTTTTTATTTCAACTCCTACTTCACTTCCCATTTCTTTGAACACTAATTTAAAAATTTCATCTTTGTCTATTTGTCCACCAATTACAATTTTCATTTTACTCTCCTTATTTTGTACACTTTTTTGTACAATGTTTTCTATATTGTAACATAGAAATTCTAAGTTTGCAAGAGTTTTCTTTTATTATTATACAAAAAAAGAGCCAAATTTAAGGCTCTGGATCAATTTTTGGATAAAGATTAGTATTCTGGATCAATTTTTTTTTCTAAGACTTTAGTCTGAATAAGTTGAATTTGTTTAATTAATGCTTGCTGATTAATGATACTTTTTAAAAATTTACTTTCTTGATTAATTAACAATGTTGCCTTTAAATATGAATCATCTTCTAAAATAGTTTCACAAATAAATGGTTCTTCTTCAAGATCATCATAGTTCAATATTGTTGCATCAATTGTTCCATTCAAAAGGCTTCGCTTTAAAACTGCATATGGTATTTGAAGCAGATTTACATTAGTAAAATTTTGTTCAATAAGTTTTCGATGGACATAAGAATTAGCATCTATTCCGACATTTTTTACTGATCTTTTTGTTTTAACTAAGACATGTTTGGATAAATATGAATTAGGATGTAACGTAAAAAATTCAATTAAACTTGGATGCTCTTGCATAATAATTTGAGCATGATTAGTTGAAAAAACGGCAAAATCAACACGTCCTTCCACAAGCATCTTGACACGAGTCTGCGCATCTTTAACATATGATAGATTAATACTTGCTTGAATTTCTTTAGTTAGTGCTTTTTTCAAAGCTGTTGCTAAACCTTCATAACGTAAAGTATATGGTAAAGGTAAAACACCAAAAAAATGATTTTTATTAATTCGTTCTAACAATCGTGCTTTATTAAGTTTTACAATGATTGTCCCATTTCTTCCAAATTTCTGTAACCCAATTATTTTATCATTTTCAAGTTCAAGAATTACTTTTTGCACTGTACCTCGCCCAACTTCTAAGGCTGTTGCAAGTTTACAAATTGATGGTAGCTTCTCATTAACTTGTAATTCTAAAAGAATTTTACAAACTTCTAAATAGATTACACCTTTTTTACTTAGTAAATTATCCATTAAACCTCATTTTTTCTAATTACTCTATTTTCAGATTATACTTTTATTTTACCACATAACTCTTTCAAACTCCAAGATATTATTCAATTCTTCAAATTTATGCCTTTTTTACTATTAGAACAAATTTCAAGCAATTATCTATTGTTAGCTATAATCAAAGAGAAATATTTAAATATAAGTTTTCACACCTTAATTAAATTTATGTTATAATTGTTTTAGAAGAAAAACTATACACGATACTTTAAGTAAAATAATTTTATCTGACTTCCAATTTTTTAATTGGATTTTTTTATATTCCAAACATTTTAAATTAAGATCACATGTCTTACATGTATCCTCTTTCGAAGTCTACATTTAATTGACTTCGAGAGAGGAGTCATCATGCAAGAAATAATCTTTGCGTTACTATTAGTTTACCTAATTTTAGTAACTACTGAAAAAAATAAGTAAACGAAAAAGAGCTCCAGGACGAGCTCTTTTTTGAAATAATCTTCGCATAATTTCTACTGCATCCATAGTATAGCAAAAAAAATTTAAAAATGCAAGCAGATTTTAGTAGTTTTTCACTCATTTATATTTAGATAACTTATTTTAATAGTGTCTAAAAGGTAATTACCGAAGTAATTACGTGACTACATCAATTAAATTAGTACAATCTCTATTTTGCCGTTTCCGCAATTTTTGTTTTGAAAATAGCATCTTTTTGCTCCATTTGATATGTTGTTACATCAACAATTCCAATCACTTCTGAAGCTTGTTCATGTTCATAAATAAACTGTGCTATTTCTTTTGCTGTATGAAATTTTGCTAAACGTGCTTTATAATCAAAAACTTCACTGTCCGACGCAACCTTCCCAAACTCAGTTTCAGTAGCTGCTGGACATATTAATTTAATTTTCATCGGTTTGTCAACTAATTGAGCTGCTAATCCTTCAGTAAAAGCGGAAACATAAAATTTTGTTGCACTATACGTAACAGCTGGGAGTGAAATAGTATAACCCGCAACTGATGAAATATTTGTAAGTGTTACTGCTTTCATTTGATAATCTTTGACAAATAACGTCGATAAAACTGTTAAAGCTTTCACATTTAAGTCAACCATTTTAATTAATTTATCAAGTTCTGCATCAGCTGTTATTGCCATATCACCAAAACCTGCATTGTTGACAAAATGGCAAACATCAAACTGCTTTGTAAATTCGTAAAACTTTAAAACCTGATCAATTTGGGCTAAATCAGCTTTAAATGTTTGAATATCAACCGCAGGATAACTTGCTTTTAATTGCTCTAAAACTTCAATTCTACGTGCACAAACTATCAAATTAAATCCTGTTTCCGCATATTTTTTAGCAAGCTCATAACCTATTCCAGCACTTGCACCTGTAATTACAATATATTTTTCCATTTTTCTCCATTCTATTTTTCGTTTTTTTGAAGTACTTGTTTCGTTTAAACATATCCTATTTATGGTTTACAGCTCCACACCCAAACTCTTGAAGACGTTTTTTAAACAAATCAATTTCAAATTCATCCAAAATTTCAACTTTTAATTTTTCAGAAAAAATTAATTCAATCCATAAAAGATAATTTTGAACTTTCTCATCAAACTTTTTAATTAATTCATTATATTCCATTTTCCATCTTCATAAATATTGTAACACTTATTTTTTTAAATAGTGTTTTTTCACTTCTAGACTATTAATGAAGCTCGATTTAAGTTGCATTTTTCATAAATTTATCATTAAATGACTAAGGTAACAAATAATACTTGAACAAAAATTTTCACACATCAAATAGATACATGCTATAATTATTTTAGAAAAAAAAACTATACACGATACTTTAAGTAAAATAGATCTTTACTGACTTCCAATTTTTTAATTGGATTTTTTTATATTTCAAACAATTTAAATGAACATTCACAAATCTTTCATGTATCTTCTTTCGAAGTCTACTTTTGATTGACTTCGAGAGAGGAGGCATCATGGAAGAAATAATCTTTGGTTTAGTAATACTCTACTTGATTTTAGTAATTACTGACAAAAAGAAATAACAAAAAAGAGCTCTACACGGGAGCTCTTTTTTTAGAAATAATCTTGGTTTTATTTTTTGTTTCTAATCTTAGTATAGCAAAAAAAATTTCAAAATACAAGTAATTTTTTATTAATCTATGTTGTAAAATAAAGATCACTTAGTTTGAATTAGATAAAAGGCAGAATTTATAACAAACTTTAAAACTTAATTTTTTAATTAATATTTTCACACTACAAATCTTTAACACTTTTAACTTCTTGTAACTCAAATCTATATTCTTGGTTACTATTTGGATACTTTTCTTTATCAACTTTTTCCAAAAACATACTATATGGTCTAGCAAATAATCCTGTATCTCCATAAAGTGCTCTATATATAACTAATTTCTCACGAGTTTCACTGTGTAGTGCGATATCTTCTACCAAATAATAATCACCTTTAAAGTGTTTATATATTCTTTTAATTTTCACTTCCACTTTCATCTCCCTTTGTTTCATTTAAACTAATCGTATTACCTTCAATTTTATTTGTATTATATGTAAATCTAATTAAAAAATCTTCTAAATATTCTTTATTTTTAAACATCTTCCTCATTTCAATACTTGCATATTTATAATGCATTCAATTACTTTATACTCATATTATACTACAATCTCTATTATAAATCTTAACTATTTATTTTTCCTAGTTTCGGATTGTAACTCTCACGGAAATTCACTTGATATTCTGTTTGATGACCCGCTTTAAGCTCGCCATTTATTATTCTTACAGCATCCGCACCAGCCTGTTCATACGGATAAGCAATTGAGGTTAAACTTGGAGCAACAAGTTCATTGTATTTATAATCTCCAACTCCAACTACAAACACATCTTTACCAATCACAAGTTTTGTTTTACGAAGCTCCTTGTATAAATCATATGCAACTTCATCTGTCGAACAAATGTACAAATAGCCATTTTGAATATGTTGCGACATTTCACTTGCTAAAATTATGTCTTGATCTTGCAACTGAAAGATCGTCTTAACATATTCTTTTCTTTCTGATAATGTTTCTTGTTTATAGAAATAGATTACTTTTGAAAAATTTTCATTTACTAATTCTGAAATAGCTTTTTCCTCTGGATAATAGATTGTATTCTTTGAAGCACATTTTTGACCAACAATTACAATCTTTTCATTTTCCACAACATCTTGTTTTTTAATTGTATCTTGTGTTGCGACAATGATTATTCCTTTGGCATTTAATGCTTGAAATTCACGAATTGCTTTATCTTCTGAATCAGAATCATAATTTGTCGCGTGAAATAAGACACGCATATTTGATTGTTCAGCTTGTTTAATTATTCCTTTAACTGTTTGGGTAGCCGTATAACTATCCATTCGTGCAGTAATAAAACCAATAATATTACTTTCTGATTTTAAATTTTGAGCAAACATATTTGGTGAATAATTATGTTTTTCCACATACACTGCTATTTTTTCTCGATTTTCTGCTGAAACATAACCATCATTAAAGTATCTAGAAACTGTCATTATTGAAATATTTAAGTCTTGAGCAATTTTCTTCATTGTAATTTTCATTTTACACCTTTGCTATTCTTCTATATCTCTATTATAAACGAAAGCAATTGCTCTGTGTGAAAAAATGTCTAACTAAGTGTCTAATTGTAAACTTGATTATTCTTACTTTATGAAAATCTATGTTTAGGTTTTGCGATCTTCTTTCAAAGTTAAAGCTTTGTTATTCCTCAAATTTTCACATCTTAAAAAAATGCATGTTATAATTATTTTAGAAGAAAAAACTATACACGATACTTTAAGTAAAATAAGATTATCTGACTTCCAATTGTTTAATTGGCTTTTTTTATATTCCAAGTATTTCAAGAGAATATTCACAAATCTTTCATGCGTCTTCTTTCGAAGTCTACTTTTAATTGACTTCGAGAGAGGGGGCATAATGTCGGAATTAATTTTGGCACTGCTTTTAGTTTACTTAATTTTAGAAACTACAGCAAAAAAGAAATAAATAAAAAGAGCTCTGGCAGGAGCTCTTTTTTTGAATTAATTTTGACATTTTATATTTCTACACTTAGTATAGCAAAAAACATTTTAAAATGCAAGTAAAATTTTACTAATCTGTGTTGTACAAGTAAACTCCATCCAGCTTACTTTACGAAAATATAGGCTTACTTATTCGTCTAATTTTTACACCTTAAAAAAATACATGTTATAATTATTTTAGAAGAAAAAACTATACACGATACTTTAAGTAAAATAAGATTATCTGACTTCCAATTGTTTAATTGGCTTTTTTTATATTCCAAGTATCTCAAGAGAATATTCACAAAATTTTCATGTGTCTTCTTTCGAAGTCTACTTTTAATTGACTTCGAGAGAGGGGGCATTATGTCGGAATTAATTTTGGCACTGCTATTAGTTTACTTAATTATAGAAACTACAGCAAAAAAGAAATAAATAAAAAAGAGCTCTGGCACGAGCTCTTTTTTGAATTAATTTTGACATTTTTTATTTCTACACTTAGTATAGCAAAAAATATTTAAAAATGCAAGTAAAATTTTACTAATCTGTGTTGTACAAATAAACTTCATCCAGCTTACTTTACGAAAATATAGTCTTAATTTTTTCGTAAAGTATTTTCAAAGTTAAAGATTAGTTATTCCTCAAATTTTCACACCTTAAATAAATACATGTTAAAATTATTTTAGAAGAAAAAACTATACACGATACTTTAAGTAAAATAAGATTATCTGACTTCCAATTTTTTAATTGGCTTTTTTTATATTCCAAGTATCTCAAGAGAATATTCACAAACCTTTCATGTGTCTTCTTTCGAAGTCTACTTTTAATTGACTTCGAGAGAGGGGGCATAATGTCGGAATTAATTTTGGCACTGCTTTTAGTTTACTTAATTTTAGAAACTACAGCAAAAAAGAAATAAATAAAAAAGAGCTCGATCGGCGAGCTCTTTTTTGAATTAATTTTGACATTTTTTTATTTCTACACTTAGTATAGCAAAAAAAATTTTAAAATGCAAGTAAAATTTTGCTTATTTGAAATCTGGAAAATATTCTTTGTTTGCTTCAATCAATTCATCAGCAATTTTCTTCGCAACAGTGGCACTTGGAACAGTTTTTGAAAGTGTAAGTGCTTGGACAAATGACTGATAACTTTGATTAATGTAAGCATCAACTGCAAGCTTTTCAACAGCAACTTGCTGTTCCATTAATCCTTTTTGGAAAATTGGTATTTCACCAACTTGTAATTTTTCAACGCCATTTGATCCTACAAGACACGGGATTTCAACCATCGCATCATTAGAAAAGTTAACAATTGCTCCATTGTTTTCCACAATTAATAGCATTTTTTCATGAGTATTATAAGCTATCGCTCTTGCTAAATCAACAATATATGTTGCATGCGCATCTTTATGGAAGCTACAATTTGCTGAAGAATTTTCTGCAACGATTCGTGAACATTCTTCAAAAACTGTCTTTTCACGTGAAAGCATAACTTCGTTTGCACGTGTATGTTCTGGATTTGCATGATCAACAACATAATCCGAAAATAAGTAATATTTTAAATAAGTATTAGGCAGCGTTGTATTATCAACAAGCGCAATATCTTTAACTTTTCTAAAAGTGTCAATCCATGATGGATCATAATGTTGAGTATCTGCTTTCTCACTTAAATAGCCATGTTCTAATACATGTTTACGTATCTTCGGTAAAAGTTCATTACCGTCTTTATCTTTGATTGATGTCCACCAACCAAAGTGATTTAAACCATAATATTTACAGTCTAATTCTTTTCTTGATTCAAGTTCAAGAATTGCTGCCATTTTTTCTTCGATCGCAATCGGCATATCACATATATTTAACACTTTAGAGTTTGGTCGTAAGCGTCGAACAGCTTCTGCAACAATTGCAGCCGGATTTGAATAATTTAACATCCATGCTTTTGGCGAATATTTTTCCATATAGTCAATTAATTCAATCACCCCCGGAATTGATCGCATTCCATAAGCAATTCCACCTGGACCACATGTTTCTTGTCCAACAACACCATATTTTAAAGGGATTTTTTCATCTTTTTCACGCATTTCATATAAACCAACACGGATATGAGCCATACAAAAGTCTACATTTGTGAAAGCAACTTCCGGCTCAGTTGTTGCACAAAACTTTACACCTGGAGCAGTATCTCTCACCAAAATTTCACATGCATCTGCGATTTTTTTTTGTCTTTCAAAATTGTTATCATATAGTTTTATTTCACTTACTGGGAATATATCCATATTATTTAATAACATTAAAACAATTCCTGGGGTATAAGTTGAACCTCCACCGGCAATTACAATACTATTTTTCTTCATCATTTTCCTTTCGTTTGATTTTTTTATTCTTGATTACTTCTTTGAACTTCAAGTTCTTTTTCAAATTTTGTTCGAAATTGCGGAACATTTAGTCCAATGATAATTTGAACTGAGTTCCCTGACTTGACAAGTCCATGTGCTCCATATTTTTTAAATTCACTTGTTTCCATAACTAATTTTGCATCAACTACATTTAATCTGAGTCTAGTTGCACAATTTGAAACATCAATAATATTTGCTGCACCACCTAATGCTTCAATCATTTTAATTGCTTTTTCTTGACTTACATCTATTTTGTAATTTAATTCAGCTTTGCTTACTTGTTCTGTTTTTTCTTTATATTCTTTTTTCGAATAAAATTTCACATCAGTATTAGCTTCACGTCCCGGTGTTTTAAGATCAAATTTTAAAATAATAAATTTAAAGACTATAAAGTAAATTCCAATGTATACCACTCCAACAACCCACTGCATAATATATGTGTTTGCATGTTGATTCCAAAGAGGTAAATAATTTAAAGTTGTGAAGTTAATCATTCCATTGGAAAAGTCTCCAGCAAGTCCAAGAAAGAACACAACTGTTGCCATTGAGGCGGCTAAAAATGCATGAACAACAAATAACAATGGAGCAATAAACAAGAATGTAAATTCTAAGGGTTCAGTTACTCCAACTAAGATTGCTGTTAAGGTAATCGGAATCAATAGACCAAGTGTTCTTGTTCTTTTTTCAGGCTTAGCTGTAAAGTAAAAAGACAATGCAATTCCAATTGAACCAAAAACTTTTGCATTCCCAAAAAGTAAATATCCTCCTGCTGGAAATAATTCTGATAATTTGCCAGAAGTATTACTTAATTTGTCGATTGAATCAATCCAAGCAGGTGTTGCACCTCCTTCGATTACAGCTGGACCAAATTGAAATGGTTGGTAAACTAAATGATGTAGTCCAGTTGGAATTAAAATCCTTTCAAGAAAAGTATATATAAATACTCCTAATGAACCAGTTGCAACAATAAATCCTTGACCTTGAATAATTGCAGCTTGAATTAATGGCCAAATAAAGTAAGTCATAAATGCAATTGGAATCAATAAGAAAAACATAATAACATAAACAAATACTGCACCATTGAATACTCCAATAAACTCCGGTAATTCTTTGTCAATAAAACGATTATGAATATATACTGCCAATATTGAAATTAGAATAGCTCCAAGAATTGACATATCATAGGTTGTAATTCCAGCTATTTGTGTTAGTCCTGTTTCTCCACCTACTTTTGTGATGTCCAGCTTATTCAACAAAAAAATTGATTGAATAAAATAGTTAAATGTTAAATATGATAATAAGGCAACAAAGCTCGCACGTGCTGCCTCTTTCTTCGCAAGTCCAATCGGTAGACCAACTGCAAAGATAATTGGCATTTGTCGAAAAAGTGTCCATGCCCCTTCTCCAATAATAAACCAAATTTGTGCCCAAAGTGTTCCTTCGTTTGCAATACTTCCAACAATTGTTGGATTTAAAAAAACAATTGATAACCCCGCCATCATTCCAGAAAATGCGGTAAATAAAACTGGGGTATACATTGCACCACCAAATTTTTGGAGTGCCATTTGAATATTTTTCATTCTACTCCTTTTAATGTGTTATCGATAACACAATAATCATAACATAGAAGTTTTGTAATGTCAAGCTTTTTTAGAAAAATCTTTAAAACGTTATCAAACAAAAGTGATAATATCTTATTGTAACAAAAGTAATAATGTCCCAACCACTCCCAAACTAATGTATAATTAAGGTAATTATAATTAGAATGGAGAACATAGGAGAAAGGTAGTTTTAAATATTAAAGAAGATCGTATTTACAAAGAAATTAAAAAAATAGTTGACCACAAGAACGAGAAGAATAGTAATATTAAGAATAGAACAGCTGTAACACTAGGACTCACAACAAGAAGCATCAATCGGCTAATCAATAAATATAAAA
>JBOFGK010000037.1:0-33405 GCA_051649085.1 Mycoplasmatales bacterium
TAAAACATTAGGGTTTAGAGGTGAGGCATTACCATCAATTTTTGCTGTTGCACAATTGGCAATTGTATCTTCAAAAACTGGACAAAGTGGTTACAAACTGACTAAAGTAAGTGAAAACGACTTTAAAGTTGAAGAATATGGCGCAAACAAAGGAACTAGAATTACTGTCGAAAATTTGTTTTATAATACACCAGTTAGGTATAAGCATCTTTCGACAACTTTCTATGAGTTATCAATTATTGTACAATATATTAATCGTTTAAGTTTAATTCATCCAGAAATTAGTTTTGAATTAATAAACGATCAAAAACAATTGATTATTACAAATGGTGATAATAATATTCAAGCAATTTTTGCTAATATTTACAACAATGAATTTTCGAAAAAATTATTAATTAACTCAGTTCAAAATGATCACTTTACAGTTGATCTCTTTTTAGGACATCCATTATTTACTAGAAGTAGAAATACACATATTGTCCTTACGATTAATGGAAGATTAATTAAAAATTATCAAATAGAACAACAAATTTTGAAAAGCTATGGACAGTTCTTACATACAAATCAATTTCCGATTGTTTTAATTAACATTAAAGTCAATCACTCATTAGTTGATGTCAATATCCATCCCACAAAGCAACAAGTTAAAATTTCGTTAATTGAAGATTTATTATCAGTAATCAGTAGTGGAATTACAGAAGCGCTTGAGCAAATTAGTTTTATTGGGGAAGTGAATTTTTCAAATAAAACTAGTATTTCATATAATAATCCGAATAATCGAAAGATTAGTGAAGTTGAACAGTTAAATAGTAAACGTGTGAGTGATTTATATCCAGAAAATTCAGAAAAAATTGCTGTGGTTGGAAAACAACAAGCATTTGAAATTAAACAATCAAATCCAGTTTCGATGAATGAACAACAATTATCTGAGTTTGAAAAAGAATTAGATGAAATTTTTAGAGAAAGTCAGACACCAGTACAAACGAAGCTTGCAGAAGAAACGAATGTTTACGAAGAACAAATAACTTCTAATCAAAAAAGTCGATTTATTTTTACGAACCTTAGCTATTTAGCAAGTTTTCACAATACGTTTTTACTGTTCGAATATGATGCATGTTTATATTTAATCGATCAACATGCTGCTCAAGAACGAATTAAATACGAACAAATTTTAGAAAAACTTACAACTAAAAAATTTAATTATCAAATAATGCTTGTGCCATTTATATTAGACTTTACACAAGATGAATTTGCGTTAATTAAAGACCAAATTAGTCAATTTGAAAATTTTGGGATAAAAGTAGAAATCTTTGGAATCAATACGCTTAAAATAACCGAAATGGATGATTTTGTTGCGAAATATCAATTGGATGAACATCAATTACGTCAAATTAGTTCACTAATAATTGAGAAGAATGAAGATAATTATGAAATGTTAGTCGATAAAATTGCGATTATGATGGCGTGTAAGCAATCAATAAAAGCTCATCACTTTTTGCAAGCTGAAGAAGTAAAAAATTTACTTGTACAACTAGATCAGGCAATTCAGCCATTTACATGTCCCCATGGACGACCAATTATGACTAAAATAACACTTTCGGAATTAGAAAAATTATTCAAGAGGACAAATTAATGATTGATGAACAAATGGATATTTTTGTTGTTGTTGGACCAACGGCAATTGGAAAAACAAAGTTTGCAATAGAGTTAGCTCTAAAAGTCGGTGCTGAAATTATAAATGCAGATTCAGTTCAAGTTTATAAAGAAATGAATATTGGTTCTGCTAAACCAACGATCGAAGAATTAGCGAAAGTTAAACACCATTTAGTTGATTTTGTGTCTGTCGATCAAGAATTTACGGTTGCTGACTTTCAGGAATTAGCTCGTACAAAAATTGATCAATTACTAGCTCAAAATAAAAAAGTTGTAGTTTGTGGTGGAACTGGTTTATATATTAATGCTTTATTATATAACTATAAATTTGGCGAAAGTCTTGAGCAAAAAGTTTATCGACAAAAACTTGTAAATTTACCATTAAATGACTTACAAAAATTAGCCCAAACATTTACAGGCTTTGAAAGTATTGATTTAGAAAATCAACATCGACTCATAAGTTTTATAAGCAAGAAAAAATTTGATATAGAAATTCAAACGGCAGGTCAACAAAAATATTATCAAAACTTTCAAATTATCGGATTAACAGCACCAAGAGAAGTAATTTACGAGCGAATAAATCAAAGAGTTGATCAAATGTTTGAAACGGGGTTACTTGAAGAAGTGAAAAAATTTGAACGTGATTTACCTAGTCAAAAAGCAATTGGTTATAAAGAAGTTCATATGTATTTAAATCAAGAAATTGATTATGATGAAATGATTGAATTAATTAAACGAAATACAAGACGTTTTGCTAAACGACAAATGACATGGTTTAACAATAAAATATCGGTTTTATGGTACAATATTATCGAAAATAACTATGAAAAGTAAGCAACTTTCGAAAAAAACATGAAATTTTTAGTGTTTTACGATATAATATACAATATACTATGTAATTGTGAAATGATTTAAAAAACGCAATTATTTATAAGGAGAAGGATGGATGAGCTAAAAAGAATTAAGGATAGATATTTAGAGCAGTATCAAAATCAAGCAACTGAAATATTGAAACTTGATCTTCCAGAATTTGAGAAAAAAGCGAAGATAGCAGAACTGCGTGTGCAGATGCTTAAAAATTTTGAAAACGAAAAAGAATTAATTAAAAGTGGGAAAAGCTTAAATATAGAAAATTCAATAGAAAATATAGCAGAAGAAAATAGTAGTTCAGAAAATCTAATTGTAGAATCAACGCTTGAAACTACAAAAGAACAAACAGCTGATAAAGATGAATTAGTTGATAATAATTTAGTGAGTCAAATCGAAAGGGAAGTTAGTGTACCAACTTCTCCTACTCTAAGTAATAGTCAAGAAACTTTGCAAAGGGTTGATGTTCAACCGATGATGAGCTTTACAAGTGAAACGCCTATTCGTCCTGCAACTGATTATTCATTATTTGAACCAACAATTCAACCAGTAAATAGCTTTATTGTTGAAGAAGTAACTTATAATCCTTTTTCTGATGAAAATAACAGTATTGAAAAAAATGACGATATTGAAGAAATTCCTAATGTACCAACATCAGAGACGGTGAAACGCTTTGATAATTCATTTGTTAGAAAAATTGAAGAAACACCGACAACAGCTTCGGTTGAAACTGCTGCAATAGAGGAACAAGAAATTATTCAACCTAAACGTGCAGTTCAAATGGACACTAAAGTTGAAACGTCGCCAAATATTGAAGAAGAAAAAGCTGCCAAGCATCAATCGGAAATTTTTGAAGAAAATTTTACTGAAACAGAAATATCTGATGAAGAAGATACATTAAATTTTGAACAGGAAATTTCAAGTGAGAAATTACTTGATTTGATTAATGAGTCAAGAGAGAAAAAAGTCGAAGCTGAAGTAGAAAAAGCTAATGAAGATAGATTTAATTCAAATGAAAAATTACTTGAAATGTTTAAAGAATCAAATATAAATAAAGCTGAATCTGAAGTCTTGGAAGCAGAAACAGTAGAAAATAAGGTAGAAGAAAATAACATAGAAGAAAATAACATAGAAGAAAATACATCAAAAGCTTTTTTCTCAGAGTTAGAAGAACCGACATTATCTGACTTGAATGATGAGCTTGCTTTTGAAGAACAAATTAATTTTTATCAGCCAATAGTTGAAGAACCAATTATTGAAGAACCAATTATTGAAGAACCAATTATTGAAGAACCAATTATTGAAGAACCAATCATTGAAGAACCAATAGTTGAAGAACCAATCATTGAAGAACCAATCATTGAAGAACCAATAGTTGAAGAACCAATAGTTGAAGAACCAATCATTGAAGAACCAATCATTGAGGAACCAATAATTGAAGAACCAATAATTGAAGAACCAATCATTGAAGAACCAATCATTGAAGAACCAATCATTGAAGAACCAATCATTGAAGAACCAATTGTTGAAGAACCAATCGTTGAAGAACCAATCGTTGAAGAACCAATAGTTGAAGAATCAATCATTGAAGAACCAATAGTTGAAGAATCAATAATTGAAGAACAAATAGTTGAAGAATCAATCATTGAAGAAGATGATGAATATAAGATTGTTGATTCTGATAAAGAAGATACTTTTTTTGTGCCTGAAGATAAACTTGCGACTAAGCAATTTCAATACACACCAATGATAACAAAAGATGTAATTGTGAATTTTGATTCTGATGAAGAAGATGAGATGCCACTTTATTTTGTTGATGACCAAGAACTTGAAACTCAACAAGTTAAAGAAATTGTTGAAGAAAAAGAAGATATAGTTTCTTTAGAAGAACAAGAAAATTTAATTTCAGAAGATGAAGTATTAACTGAAGAAAAAGAAGTTTCAGTTTCAGAAGATGAAGTATTAGTTGAAGAACAAGAAAATTTAATTTCTGAAGATGAAGTATTAGCTGAAGAAAAAGAAGTTTCAGTTTCAGAAGATGAAGTATTAGTTGAAGAACAAGAAAACTTAGCTTCTAAAGAAGAAGTATTAGCTGAAGAACACGAAAGTAATTTTGTTCAAATGAATGAATTTTTTGAAGAACCTGTTGCTCAGTTTGATGAAACAGAAGTTGAAGATGAGGCTACTGAAGTAGAAGCATCTATGGAAGAAATTGTATATTACAATCCTGAGGTTGAAGATTTAGTTATAAGTGAAAATTTAATTCGTATGGAAGATGAAGCGATAGAACAAACTGAAGAAACAAGTGATGATAATTACTTTGAAACGCAATATTTCACTCCAATGCATGCTGAAAAAACGGAAGTAAAAGCAGTTGAACAACCGATAGACAATCTTGACTTTGAAACTGTATCAGAAACATTTGCAGAATATCCAGAAGAAAATAAAGCAGTCTCAACATTTGATTTAGCAAATGAATTAGGGCTATTTGACGATTTGGTTAAAGAAGTTGAAGCTTCTGTTCCATTTGTTACAGAAGAACTTGAGCCTAAAGAAGACTCTGTATTTGGCCAGTTTGCTGAAGCGAGTTTGATTAGTAAATCTGTTGATAATTCAGATAAGCAATATGAAGTACCAGATACAATCTTTGAACAATTTAATTTGGACATTAATCCAGATGAAGAAATTGAAATTTCTGATAATCTTGTAGATGAGCATATTGTTGTGGAAATGATAAGTAAAGTTGAACAAAAAACTCAAGATCTTGAAACAGAAGTAGTAGAGATAGAAAAAAATAATTTAAGTGATACTGTTCAAGCTGATAATACTTTAAATTTTGAAACAATGTTAAATGAATTAGAAGAAAAAGTAATTGATGAAGAAGCGGTAGTTGAGGAGACAATTGTTGAAGAACTAGCAGTCGAAGAAACAGTTGCTGAAGAAACAAATACACCACTATTAACATTTGATAATTTACCAGTTGAAGAACTAGTTGAACTACATGTAATAAATGATACTCAATCAGAAGCTACTGAAGAAGTACCAGTTGTTGAAGATGAAATTTCAGCTGAAAACGAACTTGTTTCAGAAGCACCAGTTGTTGAAGAACTTGCAGCAGTTGTAGATGAATCACTGTTAGAAGAAGTTGTAGTTGGAGAAGCTGCTCTTGAAAAAACAAATGAAACTGTAGACGAATTAGCGCCAACACTTGCTCAAATTAATTCAGAATTACTTGAAAAAGTGAAATTTATTCAAAATGAGCTTGAAGAAATTAAAAATAAATCAAATGATACAATTACTGAACAATTACAAGAAATTGAAGAGATTGATAAGCTTGAAGATGTTGTAGAAGAAGTGGATAACGAAGCTACTGATAAAATATCTACAGAAGAACTTGAAAATCTTAAATATACAGAAGAATTTGACGATATTGAATTCACAGAAGAATTAGATGATTTTGATTATACAGAAGACTTAGAAGAATATACAGAAGAGTTAGATGAATATACAGAAGAGCTTGATGAATATACAGAAGAGCTTGATGAATATACAGAAGAGCTTGATGAGTATACAGAAGAGCTTGATGAGTATACAGAAGAATTAGATGATTACGAATATGAAGAAGAAGATTATTTAACAACAGCCCAAATTGTTGAAGTAACTGAAACTTTATTATCACCTGATCAAGATATTACTGATATAATCAAAGCAACTAGAGAATTAAATGAAGTAGATACGGCAGAAACAACAGCAGATGATATAAATGTACTTGCTGAACAATTAAATGAGATTGATGCATATGATTTTAATGAAGATGAAAATGAAACAAGTATAAATGATTCAGATATTGTTCATCAAATTGAGCAAAAAAAGAAATTTACAGAATCTAAAAAATTTGACATTATGCTTAATGTCGGAATTGCGATATTAATTATCTTGATTATTGCGATTACAATTTATGCGTTTAGTACAAAATAAGTGAATTTTAAAAGTTAATTGTAGAAATTATTTATATAAAATATAAATTGTTTACTTACTAATGGAAAATCATTAAATAAATACGAAAAAAACATAGAAATAATAGAAAATAAGTAGTGTTTATGGTATAATTCTATAGTAAGAAAAAGGAGGAACAATAATGAAAAAAATATTTGCATTATTACTAGTAACAGTTTTAGGACTTGCTGGATGTTCAGCAGCAGCAACACCAGCTAACTATCAAGGTGAGGTAAAAACAACTGACCAAGAAGGTAAAGAGACTGTAACGACAGTAACTTATACAAAAACAGGAGATGACATCACTGATGTTAAATTCACTGCAACTAAAGATGGAGTAGATAAATCAGATCCTGAAAAATATCCAATGGTTAAAGTTGGTAAAGCTTCAGCTGAATGGGCTGATCAAGCAGCAATGGTTGCAAAATTCATCGATGAAAATAATGGAGTTGACAAATTAAACCTTAACGCTGAAGGTGGAGACGCTGATGCAGTAACAGGTGCTACAATTGGTTTAACTGATTTTGTTGATGCATTTAAAGCTGCTCAAGAAGTTAAATAATAAAGTATTCTCTTAAAGTATGAACATTTGTTCATACTTTTTTTTTTGCTTTTTTTGAATAGTTAATAAATTTCACTGTAATTAAGAAAATGGATCTTTTCTATGTAGAAATACCTTTAAACAAATAATAATTGGACATGTAATAATGTAAGGACTAATAGTTGAAAAGGTAGTTATAGAAGAAGATGATGATGAAGAAAAGATTGTTGATTCAAATAAAGAATATAAATTATTGCTTTGGCTTAGAAAATAATTAATTAAATTTGAAAAAATTATACAAATGTTAGAAAATAATTAGTATTTATGTTATAATTTTCACATAATAAATAAGGAGGAGCAATAATGAAAAAATTATTTGCATTATTACTAGTAACAGTTTTAGGACTTGCTGGATGTACAGCAGGAGCATCAACATCAGATTCAACAACAGATTCAACAATGGATTCAACAATGGATTCAACAACACCGGTTAACTATAAAGGTGAAGTTAAACTGAGTGATGTAGAAATGACTACAATAACTTTTACGAAAACAGGAAGTGATATTACTAATGTTATGTTTGCTTCAACTAAAGACGGAGCAGATAAAGCTGATGCTGAACAATACCCACTAGTAAAAGTTGGTGGCGGTAAAGCTGACTGGTCTGTTCAAGCAGATATGGTAGCAAAATTCATTGAAGAAAATGATGGAGTTGACAAAATAAACGTTAATGCTGCAGGAAAAGACGCTGATGCAGTAACAGGTGCTACAATTGGTGTTACGGAGTTTGTTGAATCATTTAAAGCTGCACAAGAAGTTAAATAATAATATAAATTTTAAGAGTGTATCTAAAAGTCAATTTTAGATTCTCTTTTTTTTAAATTTTTAATTAAGGGAATAATATTAATACATAATTTAAAGATATTAGATAATCAATTATAAAATAAGCAGCAAAACTTCTAATGGCATATACGATCAAACATATTCAGAGTTCAAACAAACAAAAAGAAATACACGTTTTTTTTTATGAAGCTACCACATACAGTAAAGCTAGTTAAGTCTAGAATTAATTCAAAAGCTGATAAAAAATTATATAATGTTGAATAGATTTTGCTTACTCAGTAGCTATAGAATTAAAAAATTAAACTAACAAAAGAAAATAATTATTATTTATGTTATAATTTTTACACAATAAACAAGGAGGAACAAAAATGAAAAAAATATTTTCGCTATTACTAGTAACAGTTTTCGTACTTGCTGGATGTACAGCAGGAGCATCAACCCCAGGATATGCAACTGATTCAACAATGGATTCAAAAATGGATTCAACAACTGATTCAACATCAACAGGAACAGGTAACTATCAAGGTGAAGTAACAATGACTGATCAAAGTGGAAATGTGAATCTAACAACAATAACTTATATGAAAATGGGAGATGATGTCACAAATGTTAAATTTGGTGGTACTAGATACGGAGTAGATAAATCGGATGCTGAGCAATATCGACTAGTACAAGATGGTAATGGTAAAGCTAACTGGTCTGATCAAGCAGCAATGGTTGCAAAAGTCATTGAAGAAAATGATGGAGTTGACAAAATAAATGTCAATGGTGCAGGTAAAGACGCTGATGCGATAACAGGAGCTACGATTAATATAACTGAGTTTGTTGAAGCATTTAAAGCAGCACAAGAAGTTAAATAATAAAATGATCTTTAAAAGTATGAACTATTGTTCATATTTTTTGTTTTTTGAGTAGTTAATACCCTTCTAAGTAATGAGGAAAGTGTGTGTTTTCTATGTAGAAATTCCCTTTAAAAAAACAAAATAAAAAACATATTTTTTCATAAAAAAAAAATTCCCACAAGATAATTTGAAAAAAGTCATTTTTCTTGGAAAAATCAGTTAAAAAGTCGAAAAAAAGGGCTTAAAACCAAAAAAAAGCTTGCAATAGAGTGATAAAAGTAGTATACTATACACGTAGAAACCAAGGAGGAAAATATGACAAAAAATGAATTAATCACACATATCACAGAACAAACAGATATGAAGAAAAAAGATGTGACAATTGTTTTAGATGCAACTTTAGAAGCAATTAAAGAAACAGTAAAAAATGGTGAAAAAGTTACTTTACTTGGATTTGGAAACTTTGAACCAAAAGTTAACTCTGCTCGTGATGGTGTTAATCCAGCAACTAAAGAAAAAATTAAAATTAAAGCAAGTAATACTGCTAAATTCAAAATTGGAAAAGCATTTAAAGATTACTTAAACTAAAAAAACAGCCTAAGGCTGTTTTACTTTATTAGGAGCAATAGTGAATGAGTTAATTAAATTGATTAGTATAAATAGCAAAAGGACAATTATAGTTGTTAATCCTACCGATAAAAATAATGTAATTAATAAGTTATCATCAGTTGATCGATTACTAAATTATAAAGTTATGACAACTACTGAAATCGAGGATATAAACCAAATACAATTGAATGTTGAAAATATCCGCTTTATTCAAACTGAATTAAGTGATTTTAATTTGTCGATTGAAAATGCCCAACAAATATGTAAGAGTTTGACAAAAATATTTGTCGATGAACAATATGATGATAAGCTATTAATTAGATTGCAATTATTGAAAAGAAAACTTCCATATACAGAACCGTTAGAACTTAACCTTCTAAAACAGTCTAATGTAGTACTTTTCAAAGTAATTGATACTAATTTAATTAAACGTATATTTACTAAAAATAACATTGTCTTTTCTGAAGTGGCATTAGTTAATCCACAAATTGACTTTTTAGATAAACAAGTACTTAAATTTACAACTCAGCATATGGAAGTAAATTATATTGCCAATCAAATTGCATTGCTACTTGATCAAGGAATCGCAATCTCTAAGATTAAATTATATGTAAATCAAAATGAATATTTACCGATAATTAGTTCAATCTTCAAACTATACAATTTACCTTTTAAATTTAAAACCACTAAAAAATTAATTGCTATTAGAGAAGTTAATGAATTTCTACAAATGATCAAGCAAGCAGGTTGTATTCTTTCAATTGCATTAAATGAATTACGTGAAAAATTAGCTAGTAGTGAAATTTATAATCAGATCATCAAATGTTTGAATGAATACTATATGTACTTTGATTGTATTAATGAAGTTAGTGAATTTATTGAAGCTGATTTTAAGCAAATAAAAGTTAAGGAAGAAATAAGTTATCAAACACTTGAATTTGTTGATTTAACAACGACAATGGTCGACACTGATGATTTTGTTTTTTGTTTTGGTTTAAACGAATTAATTTTGCCAGCACTTGCTCAAAATAATCACTTGTTTAGTGATCATCAATATGTAAAACTTGGACTTAAAACAAGTTACGAACGTAATAATATAAATAATCAAATTATTGTACAACAGATGATGGGAATTGAGAATTGTCATCTATCATTTGTGAAATATTCAGCTGAGCGTGAATTAGAACCTGCGAGATTTCTGTTAAATCAAGAACTATTTACAATAGTTAAATTTCAAGTTGAAAAAATGACTAATTTACACTTTAGTAGTAGCTATGATTTAAATATATTAGCGAAAGCAAACGAGTACTATCAAACATTTGGATTAATTAGCCCTGAGCTCACGTATTACGAACGTTTTATAAAATTGCCTGCTAAGTACAACAATCAAAACAACGGTGTAAATGGCGCTATTTTAAAGCAAGAAAACAGATTATCTAATACTTCGCTCGGAAAGTTTGCTAAATGTCAATATGCATATTATCTAAAATATCTTTTAAATCTAAAAAAAGGTGATTTTACGACATCGAGAATGTATACCGGAAATGTTATCCATGAATATTTAGAATTAGTTTTAACTGATTTAATTGAGAATGACTATTATATAGATGAAGACAACAAAAATCAAAAAATTGGCAATCATCAACTTTTAAAAGAGCTTTGGGAAAATGTAAGTCAACGTCAAGAACGTCCTCAAGAAATTCCGGAATTTTTTGATGAACTTTTATTTAAAGAAATTGAAGCATCAGTTTATCGTTTACAAGAATTAACACGAAAAGAGAAGTTAGAATCAGGTTTTGAGATAGATGGTTTAGAAAAAAAATATGAAGTGCGTTTAAACGATAAATATATGCTAGTTGGAACTGCAGATAAAGTTTTGTATCAAGCTGATACACAAGTTGATGAAATTGTAACTACATATGAAATATATGATTATAAAACAGGAAGTAGTTCTTCACTGGACTTCAAATATTTACCACAAGGATTCAATTGCCAATACTTCTTGTACATGTATTTAATTCAAAAGACAATTAAAAGTGAAAAAGTTAAATTTAGTGGAATTTATTTACATCACTTTATGCCCAAAATACCAGATTATGATGAGAAAAAAAATACTGAATTTACAAGTTATAAGTTTGAACGAATTGCTGATCTTCAAGCACATGAATTAGCAACCGATATGAGTGATAGACCGTATTTTCCAATTTCGCAAAAACGACTTAAAATCCAAGATTTCGAAAAGTATTTTACAACGGGAATTGAGCTTGTGGAAAAAGTAATTAACGAAACAATTACCAAAATAGAAGCAAATGAATTTCCAATAAATCCAAAAATAATTAAAGGGAAAAATGAAAGTTGTAAATTTTGTGAATATTCAGAGATTTGTAATAAGCAGTCAAAAAATAATGTGTATTTAGAAGAAGAAGGGTGGGATAAATAATGGGTTTTACAAATGAACAAATGCAAGCGATAACTGAACGAGGAACAAATATTTTAGTTAGTGCTGGTGCTGGAAGTGGAAAAACAGCAGTTTTAAGTGAACGAATATTAAGCCACTTAAAAGAAGGTGTTGATTTAGACCAATTAATTGTTCTTACTTTTACTAAAGCGGCAGCTGCTGAAATGAAAGAGCGAATTGAACAGAAAATTAAAGACGAAGTAATGGCAGGGAATAAAGCTTTAGAACCACAGTTAGAAAAAATTTCAACTGCAAACATTACTAACTTTGACAGTTTTACCCAAAACTTTGTTAAGCGCTATCATTATTTGCTTGGTGTAGAAAGTCAGTTAAGTATCATTGATAAACAAATAGTGCATGAAAAATTATCAGAGTATATTGATACATATTTGAAAAATGGAATTGAAGCTAATAATCAAGAGCTAATTTGGTTAATTGAACAATATGCAGTTTCTTATAATGATTATGAGAAATTAGTGCAATTACTTGTTGAACTTTATCCAAAATTTGCTGATTATCGAGCAGCAAATCATGATTTTAAATTTCAAATTGAACTAGATCATTTTAAACAACAATTTGTGCAAATGATTAATGAAATCATTAAAAGAATGAATGATGAAATAAAAAAAATACATGAAAGTTGTACTGAAGAAATTGCACTTAAACATGCAGAAGGCGTGAGTGAACGATATGCAATTATTCAAGAAGTCACATCGATTAGTAGTTTTCAAGCAATGATTGATGAATATGTTTATCAAAGAGAAATAAAGAAAAATTATCCAGCAATCAGTAAGGCCTTAAGTGAAGAAACTTTAGCCTTTTTCACAAAGCAAAAAGAGCTTTTAGATAAAAAGTTGATGGCAGACTTATTAAAGTATTCTACGATGTTAAAAGGTGTCTCAATTGAATCACAAATAGAGTTTCATCATAAAATTAACGAAGTATTAATAGATCTATATTTAAATGTAGAAAAACAATTATTAGAATTCAAGCATGCAAATAGTAGCTTTGAGTTTATTGATTTTAGTGTAATGTTAATCAAAGTGCTTGAAGATTATCCTGATATCCGAAATGAGCTTCGATCTAACTTAGTCGAAATAATGGTCGATGAGTATCAAGATACTAATGATATTCAAGAAAAGATAATTTCTTTACTAGCCAATAATAATTTTTTCTGTGTTGGTGACCAAAAACAAGCAATTTATCGCTTTCGTGGTGGAAATCCTGATTTAATCGATGCAAAATATCAAGCTTATTCAGCAACCTCGAGTGAGAACAGTCAAGTAAATGGGAAAAATATTGATTTAAATAAAAATTTTCGTTCGAAAGAAGATGTTTTAACGCAAATCAATTTAGTCTTCGAAAATATCATGAGTAAAGAGTACGGTGGGGTTGAATATAATGCAAGTCAACGCTTAAATTTTGGAAATGACAAACTATCACTTAGTGGACAAAGTAAAATGGAAGTATGTTTTGTACCAAGTGATTATAAAGATCAAGGATTTAAAGAGCGCCATTTGTATGAAGCGGCTATCATTGCCAAAGATATTAAAGCAAAAATTGCAAGTAGTAAAGTTGTTCAAGATGATAGTCTTCGACAACCAGTCTATTCTGACTTCGCCATTTTAACAGGATCAAAAGCAACTTATAATGATATTAAGAAAGTTTTTGAATATTATCAAATCCCACTTGTAAGTGGTAATGCTGAACCATTTAAAGTTGCTCAAGAATTTATTGTCTTTAAAAACTTATTAATGCTTTTAGAGATACTTTTTAATCATGAACACAAAAACGAAGATAAATTATTTGGACTTGTTGTCATTGCACGAAGTTATTTATTTAGACTAAGTGATCAAGTAATTCAAGATGCAGTTTTATTTATCCGTTCGAAGTCTAATTTTCATGAAGCCGTTCAAGAAAGTTCGTTTAAAGAAATTTATCATTTAATCAAGAACATAAAAGCTGAAAATACTTTTGTAAATTTACAAACAATTAGCTTAGAAATTATTAATGAATTTAATTTAATTGGTAAATTAATTTTGTTAGAAAATCCAGTTGTTGCAGAACAGCGATTAAATTATTTAGTTAAATTAATGAGTAATTTCGATAATTTAAACTACTCACTTGCACAAGTTGTTGATTATTTTGAAAAAATTTATGCAGGTGATGAAAAAATCGATATTGAATTTGAACAAATTTTAAATATTGATGTTGATGCTGTTAAAATAATGACAATTCATAAATCTAAAGGACTACAATTCAAATATTGTTATATTATCGAGATGAATAAACAATTTAATCGTTCACATACACTACATGAACTTTCACCAAAAATTATTTTTACTAAGCAACAAATGTTTGTAGCGGATATGCGAAATGAGTTTTTGTTTAAACCGCTGCTTAAAGAGTTACATGGTAGAGCTGATTTTAAAGAAGCAATTTCCGAAAAAATTCGTTTATTTTATGTTGCTTTAACAAGGGCTGAAGAAAAATTAATTTTCTTTGTCGATCAGCTTGTCGATAAAAAAGGTAATGAAAAAAAAACTCCTGCACTTGATGTTCAAAGTTTTAACTGCTTTGCTGATATGTTAGTACCATTACTTCCACAACTAGAAAAGCAATTAGACTTGATTAGTTATGAAATTCCCGAAGATGAAATTAACGATATTGGTCGAGGCATAAGTAATAAAATGAATGAAAGAAATCCAAAATATGAGTCAGTAGTTGAATATCGAGAGTTAGAAACTAAACTTAAGACAACAACAAGTAGTAGAGCTTCAATGCATAATTTTGAATTAACAAATAGCGAAGAACAATATGTGCTAGCTAAAGGTAATGAACTTCATGAATTAATTGAAATGACAGATTTTAATTTAATTGCGAGTGGTGAAACTGTAATTCCGGTAGAACTAACAAAGTTAGTCGAGTTATTTAGGGAAAATCAATTACTTGATCCAAGTTTTAATTATTATCATGAGTATCAATTTAATTATCAAATAGGGACGGAGACCAAAAATGGAATAATTGATCTACTAGTCCATGATACAAATACTAATAAATATTATATAATTGATTTTAAATTATCGAAGATCGATAAGCCTGAATATGAACTACAACTAAACACATATTATAACTATCTAATCAATCGTTTTGGTGAGAAAATTGACTGTGATTTGATCTTAATTTCTTTAAATCAAAATATCCTAAAGCGAATGAAAAAATGATATAATAATATTGGAGGAAAACACAATGAAGATATTTGACTATGAAGACATAACGTTAATTCCCAATAAGTGTATTGTGGAATCAAGAAGTGAGTGTGTGACAACGCAAAAACTAGGAAAGTATGAGTTTGCAATGCCAGTTGTACCTGCAAACATGCAAACAGTTGTAGATGAAACTCTTGCTGAAACATTAGCAAAAAATAATTTTTTTTACATTATGCACCGATTCGATGTTGATGCTGTAGAATTTACTAAAAGAATGCAAGCTCAAAATTTAATTTCATCGGTTTCGATCGGAGTAAAAGAACATGATTATAAAGTGGTTGACACGATGATTGAAGAAGGTGTAATTCCTGAATTTATCACGATTGATATTGCACATGGACATTCTGTAAATGTAGAAAATATGATTAAGTATATTAAGAGTAAGATGCCTGAAACATTTGTAATCGCCGGAAACGTTGGAACGCCTGATGCTGTACGTGAGTTAGAGCGTTGGGGAGCTGATGCAACAAAAGTTGGGATTGGTCCAGGTAAAGTTTGTATAACTAAACTTAAAACAGGTTTCGGTACTGGTGGGTGGCAACTTGCAGCCTTAAACTGGTGTTCGAAAGTTGCAACTAAGCCAATTATTGCAGACGGTGGAATTAGAAATCATGGAGATATTGCAAAATCAATCAGATTTGGAGCAACATTTGTAATGATTGGAAGTTTATTTGCAGGTCACGATGAGTCACCAGGTGAATTAGTTGAAATTGAAGGAAAAGTCTACAAAGAATATTTTGGAAGTGCATCTCAATTCCAAAAAGGTGAGCATAAAAATGTAGAAGGTAAGAAAATATTAGTTGACCATAAAGGTTCAATTTTAAATACACTTCATGAAATGCGTGAAGACTTACAATCATCAATTTCTTATGCAGGTGGTAAAAGTATTTCAGCAATCCATAAATGTGATTACGTAATTGTGAAAAATTCTATTACGAATGGAGATAACTACTAATGAATATAATTCAAGAAAACATTAAACTTGTAAATAAAGATGAAATAAAGTATATTGCAGTTGATATGGATGGAACAATTTTACGTAACGATCATGAAGTATCAGTTGCGACTGCTGATTTCTTCAAAAAAATGCAAGCGGCTGGCTATGAATTAATTTTATGTTCTGGTCGTTCGACTTCATCGATGCGCGAAACTGCGAAAAAAGTTGGTTTATATGATCATGCAGGTTGGATGATAAGTTACAATGGTGGAAAAGCAGTGAAAATAAATGAAGATGGGACAGAGACAGTCTTATTTAAAATGCTTTTTACAAAAGAACAAGTAAATGCAATTTATCAAGAAATTGGGCAACAAGGAACGAATTTTCTGGGTTACCATGATGATTTTATTTATGCTCGTGAAAATGATGATGTTTTAAAGTTGACAGCTACGATTTCAAAAGCAACGGCCGTCTTTGATCATTTTGATGAAGCTTATAAAGTACTTATCTTTGGTGAAGAACAACAAATTAAAGATATTTATGAGGAAACTGCAGCGAAAGTTTTGAACTTGTATCCAGACATCAATGTTTTTACATCTTCAGCAACATTAATTGAAATTACCCCACCAAATGCTAATAAAGGTCTTGGTCTTAAAACAGTTTTTGCAGAAATTGGAGCAAGCCCAAATAATTTAATTGTGTTTGGTGATCAAAGTAATGATCTTACAATGTTTAAATATGCGAAGTATTCAGTTGCGATGAGTAATGCAATTGCAGAACTTAAGAAAATAGCAACAACAGAAACAATTAGCAATGATGAAGATGGAGTTAAATGTTTCTTGGAACAATTATTAGAATTATAAAATAATGTAATAGAATAATGAACAGAGTAAGTCTGTTCATTTTTGTATTGGAGTAAAAAATGAATTTCTTATTTAAAGAAGCAACAATGAGGTTTTCCACAAATTATATTTTCAAAAATCAATCATTAGTAATTAATGAAAATGAAAAGATTGCAGTTGTCGGAAAAAATGGAATTGGTAAAAGTACTTTACTTAAAATCTTGTTAGGAACTGAAGTTGTTGAAGGAACTTTTCAAGCAAATGCCACGAATAAAATTGCTTATTTAGAGCAAAATCCCCAGTTCAATCCTAATTTTACAGTGGAAGAACAAGTAAAAGCAAGTTTAGTAAAAACAGAAGTAACAGATTATGAAGTTGCAGCTATATTGAATAAATTTGGTTTTCCAAACCATCAAACAAAAGTTGAGAGTTTATCTGGTGGTGAAGAAAGAAGGTTACAATTAGGAATTATTCTTTTGCAAAAATCAAACGTCTTATTATTAGATGAACCAACTAACCATTTAGATTTTCAAATGATTGATTTTCTAGAAAGTTTTCTACGAAAATATAAAGGTTTGGTTGTAATGGTCTCCCATGATCGTCGTTTTATTGATCAAGTATGTAATGTTATAATTGAACTTGCAGATCAGCAGTTGTTTAGATATGCTGGAAACTATTCTGCGCTTATCGAAGCAAGACATCAACGCATGATTGAACAAGCAGCAATTGATCGAAAAAATAAAAATATGTATAAACTGGAAAAAGCTTGGATGATGCAAGGAGCAAAAGCTCGTAGTTCAAAATCAAGAGAACGAAAAGAACGTTTTGAAAAACTAGAATCAATTGTGAAAAAAAGCCAAAATACAGATACATTAGATATTACAATTAAACCACTTAGACTTGGAAGTAAAGTAATTGATATTAATGATTATACTTTGAAAGTTGAAGAACGATTACTGATTGACAATATTAATTTATCAATTAATAAATATGATCGTGTAGGGATAATTGGTGGAAATGGGGTTGGAAAGACAACACTTTTAAATAAAATTGTTGCTGAGATGAACAATCCAGATAGAACAAGTCCTGAGATTATTGTTGGAGAAACTGTGAAAATTGGGTATTTTTCACAAACAGTTGAATTTACACATCCAGAGCAAAAAGTTATCGAATATGTTGAAGAACTTGGAAGTAATTTTAAAGTTGAAGGTGATGAGTTAACACCTCGTGCACTGTTAAAGCTATTTTTGTTTGATGAAAACATGCTTTGGCAACCACTTAAAGTTTTATCAGGTGGGGAGAAAAAACGCTTGCAATTATTAGCAATTTTAATTACAAGAGCAAATGTTTTGATTCTTGATGAACCGACTAATGATTTGGATTTAGATACATTAATGGTGTTAGAACAATATTTAGAAAACTTTCAAGGAAGCATTATTGTCGTTTCACATGATCGCTACTTTTTAGATAATATTTGTGATTATTACTATCTAATTAATGAACAAACACTTTTGAAAAGTAATGAATTAGTGTATAAACCAGTCAAAACTAATAAAGTTGTTAAAGAAAAAATCAAACAAGAAAAACCTAAACAAGTTAAAGTGAAATTAACATATGCAGAACAATTAGAACTTAAAACAATTGATCAAGAGATTGAAACAACTGAAAGCAAGTTAACAGCTATTGATCAGAAAATCGAACAGCACGCAAGTGATTTTAAGCTTTTAAGTGAACTATTAGAAGAGCGAAAAGTATTTGAAGAAGAATTACTTGAAAAACAAGATCGTTGGTTTTATTTAAATGAGAAGTTAGAACAACAAAATAGTCAATAAATCAGAAAAAATTGATATATGTTTTTAACTAAAACGATTGATAGTATAAAATTATAAAGCTTGGAGAATTTTCATTATTTTCCAAGTTTTATTTATTTTAGTTATGTAAAAAAAATCAAAAATATATGCAAATATTTTCGAATTTAAAAAAACTGTGTTATAATAAAGTTATGGGAGCGGTCCCAAAAGGAGGAAAATGAATAAAGATATTTTAAAAATTATTGAATTAGTTGGTGGCGAGAAAAACGTCTTAAGTTTATCGCATTGTATGACACGTTTAAGATTTGTTTTAAATGATGAAAGCTTGGCAGATGTAGAAGGCTTAGAAGCATTATCAATTGTCAAAGGAAGTTTCACACAAGCAGGACAGTTTCAAATAATTATCGGAAATAATGTATCAGAAGTTTATAAAGAAATAATTGCCAATACACAAATTGAAGAAATAAGTTTAAAAGAGGCAAAAGAAGTTGCTAAAACAAAACAGTCTCGATTACAAAGAGTGATGACTTTTATGTCAGAGATTTTTGCTCCAATTATTCCTGCAATTATTGTCGGTGGTTTAATTTTAGGATTTAGAAATATGATTGAATTACCAATTAATGGTGTTGCGTTAATTGATCAAGCTCAATTTTTCAAAGGATTGGACAGTTTTTTATGGCTAATCGGTGAGGCTGTTTTCCAATTTTTACCAGTTTATGTTTGTTGGAGTGCCTATAAAAAAATGGGCGGAACAGAGATCCTTGGGATGGTATTAGGTGTTACTTTAGTATCTCCCCAATTAATAAATGCCTATGCAAATTCGAGTGGAGCTGAGATTCCATTTTGGGATTTTGGCTTTTTCACAATTGAAATGATTGGTTATCAAGGACAAGTTGTTCCCGCGTTATTAGTTGGGGTAATCATGGGTCTAGCGGAAGTTAAAATTAATAAATATATTCCTAATGCAATTAAAATGATTATTGCACCAATGATTATTATGATTTTCGGAGCGTTTCTAGCCCATGCATTTATTGGTCCACTTGGTTGGTTAATTGGTGACTATGTTGCTAAAGGTGTAATGTGGTTATTTACAACGCTTGGTTTTGCAGGTGGGATGATTTTTGGTTTTTTCTATGCATCACTCGTAATTACCGGTTTACATCATACAACAAATGCAATTGATTTGCAAGTAATTGCTGAAAGTGGATCAACACCACTTTGGCCATTAATTGCGCTTTCAAATATTGCCCAAGGAGCTGCTGTACTTGGAATTTTAATTATGAACAAAACTGCAAAAAGTCGTGAGCTTACTGTTCCATCAGTTATTTCGGCTTGGTTAGGTGTAACAGAACCTGCGATGTTTGGAGTAAACATAAAATATGGATTTCCGTTTTTCTGTGCAATGATTGGTAGCTCAGTTGCAGGAGGATTTGCCATTTTAACAGGAGTTACATCAGATTCGATTGGTGTTGGTGGACTTCCAGGAATCATGGCGATTACACCAGGAAAGCATTTGAATTTTCTAATTGCGATGATAATTGCAATATGTATCTCACTTGTACTTACAATATTTATGTATAAAAAGAAAAATTTAACTAGTGAGGGAAAATAATGTTAGACAAAGTTGTATATCAAATTTATCCTAAAAGTTTTATGGATAGTAATGGCGATGGAATAGGTGATATTCAAGGAATAATTCAAAAACTTGATTATATTGAATGGCTATGTGTTGATTATATTTGGATAACACCAGTTTTTAAATCGCCACAGCGCGACAATGGTTATGATGTTTCAAACTATTTAGAAATTGATCCGATTTTCGGAACAATAGCTGATTTAAAAGAACTTGTAGATAAAGCAGCAGAACGAAATATTGGAATAATGCTTGATATGGTCTTTAATCATACATCAACAGAACATGAATGGTTCAAACGTGCCTTAAGTGGAGAAGAAAAATATGAAAATTATTATTTCTTTGAAGATGAGCCTGTTGATTGGGATTCAAAATTTGGTGGTAAAGCCTTTGAATATTTACCAGAAAAAAATAAATATTATTTGCACCTATATGATGTAACGCAAGCTGATTTAAAATGGAGAAATTCAAATGTACGAACAGAATTATATTCAGTTGTTAACTATTGGCTTGATTTTGGAATTAAAGGTTTTAGATTTGATGTAATCAATGTAATTGGCAAAGATGAAATTCTGCTTGATGGTGATAAAACAGTTTATACTGATAAACCAATTGTCCATGAGTATTTGAAGGAAATGCGAACAAAAACTTATCAAAACCGACCAGACATTTTAACAGTTGGAGAAATGAGTTCAACTTCAATTGAAAATAGTTTAAAGTATGCAAGTGTTCAAAAAGATGAACTTGATACAATCTTTAGTTTTCATCATTTAAAAGTTGATTATGAAAATGGAAGTAAGTGGACAATTGATTTTTTTGATTTTAGTTTACTTAAAGAAATTTTAAGTACTTGGCAAACAGCATTTAGTAAGTATAATTCTAATCTATCACTTTTTTGGTCAAACCATGATCAACCTCGAATTGCCTCTAGATTTATAAAAGCTACAAATCAAGAAATGCAACTACGAAAAAATAAAATGTTAGCAACATGTATGTATTTGCAACGAGGAACATCATATATTTTTCAAGGTGAAGAAATTGGTATGTTGAATAATCATTTTACAACAATTGAGGAATTCAATGATGTTGAATCAACAAACTTTTATAATAATTCAAAATTGACAAATGATTTAAAACTTGCAATTTTAAATCAAAAGTCACGTGATAATTCAAGAACACCATTTGCTTGGAATACAGGAAATAATAATGGATTTACAACAAATACTCCATGGTTAAAAGGCAATAGTTATCAAGGAATAAATGTCCAAGATCAAGTAAGTGATGCCAATTCAACTTTAAATTTTTACCGTGAATTAATTAAACTTAAAAAAGCTAATCAAACTTTAATTACAGGTGATTATGAAATGATGGCTAATGATTCGACAAAACTATACTCGTTTATGAGAACAGATGATAAGTCAACATACCAAGTACTTGCAAATTTTTTTGAGGAAAAAGTCAGCTTAGTTGAATATAATCTAAAAGGTGAAATTATCCTCTCGAATTCAGCTGAGAATTGTTTAACCGAATTACAAGAATTTGGTTGTATTGTGATAAAAGTAAATTAATAACATTTTATTAAAGCTAAAAATAGATTAAATAACTATAACTTGAATTTACAAATAATGTTTACGAGAAATGTGGTAAAATATAGTTGGTGATGAAAATTGACAATTTATGATATTGCAAAATTAGCAGGTGTTTCTAAATCAACAGTTTCAAGAATAATCAATAACGATAAGAGTGTGAGTAAACAGACGAGAGAAAAAGTTGAGAAAATTATGCGAGAACAAAATTTTGTTCCAAATAATTCAGCAATTTTACTAAATAAAAAACGTAAGAAAAAACTTATGGTATTAATGACAAGACTTGATTCATATTCAGAGAATCAAGTTCTTCACGGTTTAATTGATCAAGCAAAAAATATTGAATTTCAAATTTTTGAAACTGAATTTTCTATTGAGAAAACAAAAGAAATTATTCTTGATGCAAAAGGTGTTGATGGAATAATTATTTTTGCAATTTCTAACTTTGATTATAAATTTATTAATGAGTTGTTTATTCCTGTTTGCTTTATCGGTCAAAAAATTCCTAATCAAAAATGTATATATTTCAGTGATTACAATGGAATGAGAAGTTTGATTGAAGTAATTAAGCCATCAAATAATGTCTTATATGTTGGAGTAGAAGCTGATGACAAGACTAGTGGATACTTTAGATTTAAAGCCGTATTAGACTATTGTCAAGAACATGAAATTGATTTTGATTATCGATTTACTTCGTTTGGAGCAAGTCATACATTTAATGAACTGAAATCAACCGATTTAACAAAGTATGATTATATTTTTTGTGCAACAGATTTAATTGCTTTGGGTGTATCTAAACTTACAAAAGATGATGTAATTCTTTGTGGTTTTGGGAATAATCAAAAAATTAATTTTCTAATCGACAACTTTACAACTGTTGACTTAAATTATCGCTTAGGTGGACAAAAAGTCTTAGAGCTTCTATTTACCGATTCTTCAAACCAAGTAAGGAAAAATAACGATAACTCTTCAAGACACTTTTTGGAAGAAAATGCACTTAAAATGGACTACTCAATTGTTTCAATTAATCATTAAATCTAGAATTTAGGTGTAGCTATAGAGAGAATATTTTAATAAAGAAAATTTAGTAGATAATTTTTAAATAACAAAAGTAATCAAACCACTTATCCTATTTTGGATAAGTGATTTCTTTAATAGTTTAAGAAACAATCAATCTTTAAAAAAAGATTTCAGTTAAAAGTTTTGTTTTAATTATTGTAAAAAAAATAATATTTAACGAAAGCATTGCAAACGTTAACCAGATGTGTTATACTTTAAGTGGATGTGAAAAGAATTAAATTAATGTATAACTTTTCTTAAATAAATTGATTTAGTTTAGGAGTGAACTATCCACATCGATTCAAAATTTATATTTTAGGAGATTTTACATATTATTGCTTAAAACAAGTTTATGGTACACAAAGATGTACTTTTTTTGTTTTACAGAATATTCAGCTTTAAGTTCTGAAATTGAAGACTTAAAAACGGCAATTGCTATTCAATTAGATTGAAATATTTTAGTTAACTAGTTAACAAAATCTAAACATGAAGCTGATTAATGGGGGAAGCATGAAAAAGAAAAGAATAATTTTATTACTACTTATTATAGCAATAAATATTTTAAGTGTGTTGCTTATAGATGTTGAAACAAGACCCGATTTTAATGGATACTTTATTATACAAAATAACGAAAATATTGATAAAAAATCAGCTCAAAAAAAATTAAGTGAAAGTAAAATCAGTATATTTTCAGAGGATTCTTTTTACTATAATGATTTCGTAGATCAAAGTAAGTTAAAAAATAAAGCAATTTTCACATACGACAATAATATATTTAATTATTTAGAAAAAGAAAGTATGCCAATCAGAATTAATGTAAGCTTTTCTGAGTATAATCAAACACAAGAGATAATTAGAGATGTTTTTGGAAAAGATGTTAATCTATATAAAGAAGCTAGTTCAGTTGTGTTCGTAAATGACTCTAGAAGTTCTTTAGTAAAATATTTAGCAATTGGAATGGTATTTTTGATTTTGATTCAAATGATAAATATTCTTAAGAAAAAAGACCAATTAGTACTACTTGTCTTGAACGGACAAAGTCAACGAAAAATAATTGCAAAAATCACCGATTTAAGTACTAAACTTGATTTAGTAATTTATTTGTTAATTACAGTTTTTTTTCAACTTTTTTTGTTCGAGATTCTTACAATCTATAATATATATGCAATAGTTGCAATTTTCTCATTTATATTGTTTCTTGAAGCACTCAATATGCTTTTATGTTATATATTTTATTTAATCATCTTGAAATACTCATTTACAGGTTTTCTGAAAAAGAAGGTAAGGCTAAAATTCCTTACGTTTATTGCAGAAGTACTTCTTTTTTTAAGTGGTTTAATTGTTATATATAATATTCCACTGGCTTATTATAGTATTCCAGATTTTGAAAGTGAAAGAACATTGGCTAAAAGTAAAGATTTTTTCCAAAAATATATATATTATAATTCAACTTCCGTGGACAGTGGTTCAAAAATTACGTCTGATATTGTAAAACTTGATAGCGAGATAATTTATTTTTCTAAATTTGAACCATTCTACGAAGTAAATCCAACATATTTAAAGAAGTTTGGATCAGAACTATTTGAAAAGTATCGTGAAAAATTTGAACAAGGAGCATCAATTGTATTTTCTACAGATTCAAGGTGTGAACAAGTTGTTGAAGAAGATGTATTAAGTGGTGGAGTCGAATTAGTAAAACTTGAAGATTTATCAATGATTAAACTTGTTGATGTAAGTCAATCAAATTTAGAAAATTATAAATGTGTTGTTGTTACAAAAGGATATGGTTCAAGTATTTGGGTTAACGCTAACTCAAAAGAAGAGGCAAGACAAAAACTTCAATCAGTCGGTATACCAAGTGATCTATTTATTTTTGAACAGACCTTTGAAGAATATCAAAAGCTGGTATTTGAACGGTCGATACGTACTTTATTTAATACAACAACACTTTTGGGAATAAGTATTGCCTTTTTTGCATTATCAATTCATCTATTTGGTTATATTTATCTTTCACAAAATAAATATAAACTTATTTTTGAAAGATTAAATGGAGTGAATTTTTTCAAGCGACATAAAAGATTTTTTCAAATAACTGTCGTAGAATTATTGATTTACAATTTAGTATTATTTTTTCTTTTAGGGGATATATTTTTATGTATAGTCCTAACAATTATTTTAAGCCTAACATTTTACTTATACATAAAATTATTAGAAAAATTTAAGATTACAAAACAAATAAAAGAATTGATGAAGGAGTAAAAATGATTGAAGTAAATAATTTAGAAAAGAAATATGAAAATAAAGTCATTTTTCAAATTACAAACTTGAAATTTGAACCGGGTATTTATTGTTTATATGGTGAAAGTGGTAGTGGGAAAACAACCCTTTTAAATATTTTGGCCCAACTGGAAACTGAATATGAGGGTGAAGTTAAAATATTTGGGAAAAAATATAAACCATTGTCGGAAGAATTATTAAAGTTATACCGTAAAGAAATAGCATATATTTCACAAAAACCATTATTGATTGAAGATCAGACAGTTACTGAAAACTTAGCAGTAAGCGAAAAACCATATAATGAAATTATTGAGGTTCTTGATAGTTTAAACATGAAGGATAAAGCTACTTCAAGAGTTTCTAAGTTATCAGGTGGAGAACAACAACGTGTTTGTTTGGCACTTGCTTTATTAAAAGATGCAAATATTATTTTTGCTGATGAGCCGACAGGTAGTTTAGATCAAAAAAACGCAAAAATTATTATCGATAAATTTTTTGAATTAAGTGAACTAGGAAAATTAATTATTATCGTTTCCCACGATTTGGGAATTATTGAACGAATCACGAATAAAATTCCATTGGAGCAATTTAAGGAGGCAAAATGATTAGAAGGATTATTATAGTTGTATTTTTATTGCTAACGTCTGGAATAATTTTCTCATTCTTTTTCTTAGATTTGCAAATTGAAAAAATGGGAAATACAAATCGAAATGTTATTGAAATCACAAATGTTTCAAATGATAATGCAGATAAAACATTGAAATTAGCACAGGAAAATAGTTTACCACTATATCAATATGTAGCTGATGGACGACAACATACGTTTTATATAATCAATATTGCGGATGGGACAGCAAATGGTTATCGAGATGCGTGGTCAAAATTGATAAATATTTCTGACGAACAGACATTTAATGCCAATAGTAGTGTAAATTTTGGTCTTGATAAATATTCGATTAATCGTTCAGTGAGTGCTATATTAAGTGAGCAATTAAAAACATTTATTTTAGTAAAAGATGAGAATTTAACAGAAGTTGAAAATAAATTAATGGAATCTAAACTTGAATATACTCTTAAATAATAGAGGAATACAAATAAATAATATAAGAAATCAAACGACTTATCCGATTTGGGTAGGTTGTTTTCTTAATAAGCTTGACAAACTCATGAGAAAACATTATAATATTATTAATTTGAAAAGATATTATGAAAAAGAGCATTTTTTTGATAGGAGTAGGATGAAAAAAACTCAAATAAAGGAAACATTTGGACCAACAATATCAACAAAAATTGATAGTGAAAAAGAAAAAATCAAGTTTTTCAATAGTAATTTTAATTTATTGGGAATTGATAATCGCTCTACGATACATGAAAAAGGTGAATGGCATGAAACGGTACATTTATACATATTTAGTGAAGAATATATACTTTTACAAAAACGTTCTGGCTTCAAAAAGGATTTTCCAGGTCTTTATGATATTTCAGTTGCAGGACATATCATATTTAATGAGGACACATATCAAAGTCTTGAGAGAGAAATTTCAGAAGAACTGGGACTACCTATAAAGGAAATTATCAGATCATTAAAATACATAGGAATTATTAAGGATGAAATTAATGATAAATATCTAGACAAAGAATTTGCAAATGTTTATTTTGCAGAAATTGTTAATAATAGAATTAAAGATATAACGTTTGATAAAGATGAAATAGATAAGTATGTCTTTGTAAAGACAAATGACTTCGTAAATATGTTTGAGAGAAAAACACCAGTCAATGTATATAATCTTGAACGTAATAGTTCAGAAATAAGTATTTCGATTGAAAATTTTTTACCACACGAAAAAAAATATATGCAGAAGATAATAAATGAAATTAAAAGTAAACGAATCTAGTATCAAGCTATTTTCATTATAATCGAGTGCTGTCTTAAGTGAGCAATTAAAAACATTTATTTTAGTAAAAGATGTGAATTTAACAGAAGTTGAAAATAAATTTTACAGTTAATAATGGTTAAATTGTAACATTGCTTGGATCAAATGGTGCTGGAAAAACGTCAATTATTCAAATTAATCAATAAATATGTAATTAATATGTAGATTTTTGTTTAATATATGGTGAATTTAAACTTTATCGTAATTTTATGGAAAAATAAGAGCTTTTCGTCAAAAAAGCGACAGAGAGTTTAAAAAAAAATGTACTTTATGCTATAATATTTGAAGTGATAAAAATATTGAACAACTAACAATATTTGAAATTAAATATGCTATTGAAAAATCCTATATTGGGAGGAAAGCGATGAAAATATTAAGTAAGCAAAGTTTGTTTGAAAAAAATTCTGTGAAAAAGCAAATCACTTTGCTTTTCGTTTTCCTTGTATTACTAAATAGCATATGTAGTAGAGATGCAAGCAATTCTTCTATAATTAATAGTAATCAATTTGTTGCATCAACAATAAGTATTGAAGAAATGAGTTTGGATGAAGAACCTATAATTGATGCAAGCCAAGTAGCAACTGTTAGTTCTTTAATACAAAATAAAAGTGTTGATTCGTCTGCTGATGTAACGATTCAATTTAATGATACAACTAAACATTTAGAATTAAAAGTTAGTTCTAAAAAAATAGAATTTTTCAATAGTAATCAGTCTATTTTTTTTCTGGAAATAGTAATTATAGGAAGTATGCTAGTAATTGCGATGATTTTCTGTACAAGAATCCCTTTCAATACTGCTTACCATTCGTTTATTGTTTGTGACTTTGAAGATGCGAACATCATACCGCCCTAGGAATTTCTCTAGAAAAATTAAAGATAAAATAAATTTAACTAGAGGAGAAAATAATGCAACTTCAAATAAAAAATATAACAAAAAAACTTGAAAATCAAGTTATACTTAATGGTGTATCAATCAAATTTGAAAAAGGAATAAACTTTATTATTGGTCCAAGTGGAAGTGGGAAAAGTACGTTACTTAGAATTCTTACAGGAATCGATCAGGATTTTGTTGGGGAGGTTTTAACTGACTTACATCAACAAGCAAAAATTGGAAGTTTATTTGGACATATTTGGCAAGAAGCAAATTTACTTGAAAAAGCAACGGTTTTCGAAAATATTATGTTAGTTGAGCTTTTAAAAGAACAACCAGATCCACAAAATATTGTACAAGTCCTTAGAGATTTAAAAATCTATTCTCTAAGAGATAAAAAAATATCGGAGCTATCAGGGGGACAAAAACAACGAGTAGTAATTGCAAGAGAACTTTGTAAAAATCCTTCGATAATTGTTGCAGATGAGCCAACAAGTGCACTTGATAAAGAAAGTGCAAAAACAATCATGAAAATTTTGCGTGAGCTTTCGAAAACAAAAATAGTAATTGTAGTTACTCATGATGAAAAATTGATAGAAAATAAGGATACAGTTTTTGAAATTAACAAAGGTGAATTAAATTTTCGAAAAAATGCCGTAAGCACAAGTAAAGTTGAACTGAAAAGAGACTTAAGGAAGTTTGAAGTTGGGAAAAAACTAAAATTTATTGGTTTTTCGCAAGTATTTAAAGCATCTAAAATTCATTTTAAAATCCAAAAACTAGCAACTTTGATTTTAATTTCGACCATTATAATGGTGAGTGTTTTTGGGGCAATGGTTGTTTCTGGAACAATTAGTAATACAAATGAGACTGCATATCAAAAGCTATTTGATTCGTATGGTGATTCAATCTTAAATTTACGTTTATATACACCTGAAAATAATGATGCTGGTATTCAAGAACTTGCAGAAAAATACGCTAATGATCCGCGTGTTGAAGGAATGTATACTCCATTAAGCTTTTTCAAAAGTAAAGCGTTATCAGAAGAAAGTTTAAAGTTATATCGCCAAGGTATTGCTCCAAAAACACTAGAAGAAGCAATTATGCGACAAGATGGTGAAGTAAAGATCGGTTTTGAAGGAAAAACTAAGACCATTACTCCTATTTATTTAAAAGATTTTTCGAGATTGAAAGCTGGAACATATCCAAAAGATGGAGAAGTTCTCGTGTCTGAAGATTTTGCTAAAGAAATGGGGTTAACAAATGAGCAAATAATTGGTAAAGAACTAACATTTGCAGGAAGTGTTGTCCGAAGATCTAAACAAGCTGAAACAATCACATCTGATAATGCAAACTCTGATGCAGTTGATGCAGCAAATGAGCAATACGTCGATTATGGAATTGATATAAAAGATTTCAAACTAAAAGTTTCAGGCGTGTTTGAAGTTGAAAAAGATGAAGAATTCAAACGTAATTATGAAAACGCATCAGTAAATGTAAATGGTGAAGAAGTTGCAAAGCCAATTCCAGATAAAATTTTAGGTGCATTCTTCGTATCAAATAGTACAGCCCAAAAACTTAGTCAAACTGAAGATGCTGATGCAAAGTATTGGTTGACAATGAAAGCTAAAACACCAGTTGATGCTCAGTCTTTAAAGGAGTCTTTGGAAGAAGATGGTTTAAATTCGGTTAAAGAAGCAGATGGAACAGTTATTAATAAAGGAATATTAGGTGTAAGTTTCTTAGGTGACTTTACAAAACTAAATGATTTATTAAATTTAAAAGCTAAATCTTCACTTTTTTCGAAAATTCTTGCTACAGTACTATTCTTTATTACATTTGTGGTTTTTGTAGCAGTCGCACTTTTCACAGTTAATAATCAAAAACATAATTCAATTACTTTTAAACTAAATGGATATTCACCGATCTTTGGTAAGTTTTTGAAAGTAAATGCGTTGATATTATTTGTGCTTACGATAATATGTTATGTTGTAATTTCACCGCTTTTATCAGTTTTGACTATGAGTTTATTTGGAATTAGTTTACTTACAATGAATAGTATTGGAATAGTGACTGGTATATGTGCATTAATGATTGTAGTCAATTTACTAATTGAAACTTCGATCAACAAACGCGTAAATACGATTAAGATTTTGCAAAAATTAAATAAATAATAGAAATTAAGCCACTTATTCGATTCTGAATAAGTGTTTTTCTTAATAAGCTTGACAAACTCACAAGAAACCATTATAATATCAATAACTTAAAAATATAATTATGGGGAAAAACAGTTTTGATAAGGGTGTGATGAAAAAATGGAACGTGATGTTTTTGGGAAGAAGTTACTAATGGCTAAAATTGAAATTAATAATTTGACAAAAGTATTTGAAAATAAAAATAGAGCTTTTAGAGCGGTTGAAGAAATAAACTTCACAGTTAATAGTGGTGAAATTGTAACATTGCTTGGACCAAATGGCGCTGGAAAAACGACAATTATTAAAATGATTGTTGGAATTTTGACACCAACAAGCGGAGAAATAATTATAAATAATTCAGCTGCTCAACAAAGTAAGCAATTTGGAATCGCATTTGGAGGAGATCAAGGATTTTATAATCAAGCTTCAGCTTTAGAAAATTTACAGTTTTTCGCCAAATTAGCAAAAATTGACAAACAAGAACTTAAAAAACAAATACCTGATGTTTTAAAGCAAGTTGACTTATTTGATAATCGTCATCAAATGGTTGGTGAATTTTCTCGTGGAATGAAACAAAGACTTCATCTAGCAAGAGCGCTACTTGGTGAGCCGGATATCTTACTTTTAGATGAACCAACAATTGGATTAGATCTTGAAATTGCTCATCAAATAAGAGAAATTATTTTAAAATTAAAGTCAAAAGAAAAATGTATTTTACTAACAAGTCATGTTTTAAATGATATTGAAACATTGTCTGATAAGATAATTTTACTTGGAAATGGAAAAATTAAATTTATTGGTTCGATTGCGGAAGTGATCGCTTTTATTAGTGAAGAACTTAGAATGAAATTTGATGATTTAGAAAGTGCATATATTGCTTATAGCAGTATTTTACAACGCAAAAATGACTAATGTTTTAGGAGTGATTAATTTTCATTTTCACCAATACATTAGAAATAATTATTTTTTGACTTTAATTTTTTCCACAACAATTTCATTTTTTCTGATTGAATATTTAATTGCATATAATCAAAATGAATTATTAAATTCAAATGTTTGGCTTCGTGCAGGAATTTTTGGCTTATGGAATTCGACGATTACTTCAGCTGGAATAATTAATTTTCAAAGATTTCAAGGAACACTAATTTATTTAATAAATAACAAAATAAGTGATCGTCTATCATTTATTTGTTTAATTATACCTTCGAGTTTGTTTGGGGCAATTGCTTTTGTAATTTCACTTGTTTGTTATGCAATTTTTACTTTTAAATTTCCAACTATAACTTTTACTCAGTTTATTACAATTTTTTGCTTAGTACTTTCTTGCATGATTATTTCGTTTTTTCTTGCACAAATTTTCATTCTAACTAAAAATGGAATTGTCTATGAACCTTTAATTGCTATTCCTCTGTTACTTGTCAGTGGTTTCTTTTCATATGCTCCCAGTATTGATAGAGTTCTGCTGATTTTTGATTGGCTTATTCCAATTGCAGCGCCAATTAAATATTTGTTAAATACTAGAACAGATTTTTTTCTTCCTTGGATTTGTAGTAGTATGCTTTGGTTGTTGTTTAGTTATGTATTGAGTAGTTAAATTTTGAAAAAGGTTAGAATTGATGGAACTTTGGAGGTTATTTAATGAAAATAATTTTCTCAACAATGCCAATTATGGCGAATAACAAAACAAAATTCATTTATTTTATTATTCTTCCGATCTGTAATATCCTGTTAATAACTTTTTTACAAGCGCAATATTCAAATGAATTTTCATTTAAAGTAGCATATGCAACTGTTGTAATAACAGCTGCAGTTCAAGCAGCAAATGCAATATCTTCATCTTTTATTTATGAAAAAAATCAAAAAATTTCACAAGAAATAGCAGCTTTAAAACCACTTTCAAACTATTTTTGGCTTGTTAAAATTCAATGTGCAATTGTGATTGCATATTCAATTATTTTGATTAATTATATAATTTTATACATTGTAAGTGGATTTGATTTAATTGTAATTAATGCACTTTTTTATTCACCTCTATTTATTTTTTCAGGAATTGTTCTTGGCTTTTTCACAACAACATTATCAATAAATGCAAGAAATCCATATTTTTGGCCAAATATTTTATATGTGTTCATGTTTGTCTTTTCGGGTGTACTGGTTGAATATGATAAATACCCGATTACTTTGAAATGGTTGTGTTATATTTTCCCGTTCTCTCATACAGTCAAATCTTTTTATTTAGAAGAAATAAACTATCTTTGGATATATGATTTTGTTCTTTCAAGTACTATTTTGATTTTATTAGTAGTGTTATATAGAATTGGAAAAATCACTTTAAACGATTAAAACGTAATAGTTATTTTTACGACTTCTTAGTGTGAGGATAATTTTACGTAAAAACGTTAACGGGAGGCGAAATGTATGATATTATTTACTTATAAATATGAGGACTGAGAAGAAGTGTTTAGTGAAAATAGTGAAAAAAGTATATCCATATAAGGAAAATATGAAATTATTTGTAAAATATGTTGTAATGAGGGTAAGTTTTTTTACTAATTCTTCAACAATACTGGGATGGAATTATAAAGCTTGCAATGGGGGAAACAAATGAAAAAGATATTTACAATAATATTGCTCGTATCATTCATTTTTTTGGTAGCAATTAAAATATATAAAGAGATGACTAAGTTCATTCTTAATGATATACCGGAAATTGCCTTGAATGAAACATATGTTAATGAGATGATGAATAAACGTTTGACAATTGAATCTGTTTTGTATAAAACCGATTATCCACTTGATGGAAAAGATTATGTCGAGTTTAAATTTAAAGATAATATTTATCAAGATTATATAATTGTTGGTTTAGATAATAATAAATTACAATTTGATGAGGTTTTTGAACTAGCATATGATGGATATATTTTACAAGAAACATGTTCTACAAAATGCATTGAATATGACAAATATGTTGCTCTCAATTATAATACATATAAACCTTTATTCATCCTTAAAATAAAATAGTTATAAAGAGTGTAGTAGAAGGAGTGAACCGAACCCTATAAAGTAGAATTTTAAATAAAAGAGCCGAATATCATTAGTTTGATATTTGGCTTTTGTTATAATAATACTAAGGAGACTATATGTCAAAGATTTTATTCAGCCAAGAAGCTATTACTATGCTA
>JBOFGK010000038.1:0-7641 GCA_051649085.1 Mycoplasmatales bacterium
TACAGTACATGACTTACGGCGAACATTCAGGAGTCTAGCTGCATCAGTAGGAACACCAAATCACGTCGCTCGGCTTTGTATCAATCACCGACAAGGCGGTGTTGACGGTATATATGATCGGTATGAGTACTTTGAAGAACGGAAAGCTGCTCACCAGAAAGTCGCCGATCTAGTTACACCTCTCATTCATCTGGATTGATAAGCTCTCCGTCATTTTTGGCTAATTGGAACAAACTTTGCCTGAGTTCCTTTGAAGAAACAGACCTGGAACAAGCTATATCTCGTTCAGCTTGTTCCTGTCGTAACCTATGCATCTTGCACATTTTTATTTTATGCACATTAAAGCCCCCTTCCAACTACGCTCTTGGAAATGGAAGTACTTGAGGGATCAAGTATCACTCCAACAGGATGAGATTCACATCTAACTTAGTACTAAGGGACAAAATCTGTATAAAATATCACCAAAATCTTAGTCGTAGGGAACTAATCACAGACCAGTTGACCAATTTCGAGTAATGTTACAGAGTACTCAATTTAGATAATTAAATTTTTACTAAGTATAGCTAGAAACCAAATAATAAGCGTCTTATATAAAATGGAGGTGTATAAAATGATAAAAATAAAAATGTACCCAGCTTGTCAAGGAGACGCTTTCTTAATCAGTTTTGATAATGAAAAGACCAATATAGTGATTGACATGGGTTTAAAAAAAACCTATTCAACCTATATCAGACCAGATTTAATAAATCTTAAAAACAAAGGACATTGTGTTGATTTATTGGTAGTGACACATGTAGACAATGACCATATAGAAGGAGCAATCAGTTTCATTGAAGAAAATGGTAGCAAAAATTCTATTATTGGTGTTAAAGAGGTTTGGCATAACTCCTACAGACACTTACAGTTCAATAAAAAAAATAATGCATTAGAAATAGAAGAAGAATCAGCATTAAAGCAAATATGTGATCAGAATAGAAAACCATCTCAAGCAATCGGTTTAAATGACATTGGAATTAAAGAAGGTGTTACGTTAGCAGGATTATTATATGAACATAACTACAAATGGAATGAAAGATTAAATGGAAAAGCAGTTACCAAACGAAATGAGCCAATAGAAATAGCACAAGATGTATTTATTAGATTAATCTCTCCAAATATAGAAAAAATCGATTCGCTAGCTCATACGTGGAAAAGAAAATTAGAATCCGAAATGTATAATTTTACTTTAAATGATGACAAGCTATTTGATGATGCTTTCGAGCAATATATGAAAAACCGAGAGTTATATTCAGAAACACGAGACATTTCTGATTATGAAAAAAAGTATATTTTTGAAGATTTAGTAAAAATAAATGGCACCGACAAATCTGTTACTAATGGTTCATCCATTGCATTTATAATCGAGCATAATGATTGCAAATTATTATTCCTAGGTGATGCTCATGAAGATAATATATATGACGAATTATTGGCATTAAAGAGTGCAGGATACAATTTATCATTTGATGCAGTAAAACTATCTCATCACGGGAGCAATAACAATATTTCTACCAGATTGCTAAAACTTATCTCATCAAAATGTTATTTAATCTCAACAAATGGTAGGCATTCCCATCCTGATTTGGGGACTATTGCAAAGATATTGGATACAGAAAATGACATTAAAATAATATCAAACTACACCCATGAAAAATTTAATATATTCCAACCAACAATTAAGGCAAAAGGAATTAAAGTTGAATTTATAACTACTACTGAAATTATAGTGGAGTAATCAAATGGAATTACAAGAGATAGTATTTAAAATAGAATGCAATGGAATAAGCGGCACAGCTTTTTTTATAAACAAAAATAGAGCAATAACTGCATACCACAACATCGTAGATCATGAGAAAAATAACATAAATTGCACCCTTAGTTGTGGAAGAAAATTTAAGGCTAATCTTAGTCAGAAAGTCACGGAACACTATAAAAAATTAGATGTCGCCCTTCTTGAGCTACATGATGATTTTCATTTTTCTGAAAATTTTAGCTTCACCAACTACAAAAAGATTGAAAATGGCACATATTGGATTTCTAGAGGATTTCCGTCAGCAAAAAAAATATCTGGTGACAACATATTATATGGTGACAATAATATTATCAATCAACAGCTAAACCATTTAAGAAACTATAAGATTGATCTTGAACTAGAACACTCTAAAAAATTATCCACCTATTCAGGTTATTCTGGCTCACCATTAGTAATTAATAATTCTATCTCAGGAATCATTAATCAAGAGTTGTTAGAAAATGGAGAATCAAAAGAATTAACCGCATTGTCAATCAAGTATTTCATAGACTTATTATTATCTGAAGATATTGATATAATTGAAAAAGACTCTTCGACGTATAACCCGCTAAGAAGAACTCTCTCCTCGGAATGGTTTAAGCGTCATATAGATAAGGGGGTTCAAGATTTAGGTGTCCGATATACTCCTGCAATCCATGTTAAGCTTGATGTAGAAAATAAAATAGATGCTTTATTAAAAAATAAAGGTTTTTGTGCTGAATCTAAAACTAGGTTCCATAATTATTTACTATCAATAAATAAATTAATAGAAAGACTTTCAGGTCAAACAACTTTCAAAAAATCAACTAATGAATACTCCAAGCAATCTAAACTAATCAATGACATAAATTCATCAAAAGAGAAAACCCAAAGACATTTTGAGGAATTTTGCAATAGCAAATATTCTCATTTGAACTTTAATGAATTACGTAGTGAAGCCGAGATTATTCTCAAATCAATTAAAATATTGGAGAACATACTCACAGAAAACGGATACTCTAATGAAGAAACGAAAAATGCAATTAACGCCTCCACATCTTTCCTTTCGTATTTAGAAAATCCGGATGTCAACGTCTTATTAGCAAATAACCCTTACTTACTTTTAAAAGGAAAGGCAGGAACTGGTAAATCTCACCTATTAGCAGATGCAATTCTGGCTCAGCAAAAAAATGACATTCCAGCTATTTTATTGCTTGGGCAACATTTTACCAATGATAAATCGCCTTGGACTCAAATTTTATCAGAAATTCTAAGGATAGAAGGAACAGAACATCAATTTTTGAGTGCATTAAATGAAATTGGTCAAGAGAGAAGGCAAAGGATTTTATTTTCAATCGATGCAATTAATGAAGGAAAAGGGAAGTATTTTTGGCCTGACCACTTTATCTCATTTGTAAATATTTTCAAACAGTACCCCTGGATATGTTTAGTCCTTACAATTCGAGATACTTATTTACCTAAGTTAGTCCCAAAAAATATTTCTGAAAAAACCGAAATCATAACAGCAAAGCACATAGGATTTTCAGGTAGAGAGCAAGATGCTATAAAAATATTTTTCAATTACTATAAAATAAATCTACCCAAAATACCTTACACAAGTGTTGAGTTTTCTAATCCTCTATTCTTAAAATTGTTCTGCGAAGGGTTGTTCTGTAGAGGATTGCATGAAATACCTGAGGGTTACGGCGGTATATCGAGTGTCATGAATTATTTCATAGATAATATCGATGAAAAATTAGGACATCCTAAATTCTACGATTACGATAGTTCTGGAAGAGTTTGTAGAAAGATAGTCCATGCTTTAATAAAGCATAAACAGTCTAATGAAATGAGTTATATTTTGTATGATGATGCCTGTGATATTGCAAATAAAATTGTAGAAAAATACTCAAATAAAAAAGGTTTTATTGAAGACTTAGTTCATGAAGGTCTTCTCTCTAAAAACCTTTATTGGCTTGATGATGGGCAGGATGTTGAAGGAGTATATTTTGCCTACGAAAGACTCGATGATCACTTCCTAGCTGATTTCCTAGCCAAAAATGTTATAGCTAAACACAATATAAATAATATTTTTAAACCGGAGGGAGAGCTTTTTTATTTAATCCAAAAACACTACATATATCAAGGCACTATAGAGGCCTTATCTATCATTTTGCCAGAATTATATGAAAAAGATCTTTTTGAGCTTGTAGATGAAAATTACATTGAAAGTGATGAAATCGTTAATGCCTTTATTAATAGTTTAATATGGAGAAAATTGGATACAATTGGAGAAAAAACCACTAAGTATGTTAATGAAGTTGTATTGAAATACGAAGAATCATTTCAAAATTTCCTAGATTTCATGTATGTCGTTGCAGGTGATGTAAATCATCCATATAACGCCAATAAACTTCACAGCATGTTGAGTACAATGCCTCTAGCTATCAGAGATGCAGAGTGGACAACACGATTAAAGTATTCTAATGAGCATGATACTTATGTTTCTAGGTTGTTGGAATGGGTTCTTAAGTCTGATATGCACCGAAGTCTTTCAGATGATTCAGCTTTGCTAACTTCTATCTCGATTTCTTGGCTCTTATCTTCAACCACTATCGATTTAAGAGACAAAGCTACATATGCACTCTCAAACATATTGATAAACAGGCTTAATCTAGGGCTTAATCTCATAAGAATATTTCACAAAATAGATGATCCTTATATACACGAAAGAATATTCGCAGCAGTCTATGGTGCGACTTTAAATTCAGAAAATCTATCTGACCTCCCAAACCTAGCTAATTATATTGTTGATGAAATATTTCAAATGGAAGAAGTTTACCCTAATGTCTTGATTAGAGATTATGCTAGAAATATAGTGGAATATGCACTCTATAGGGGGGTAGTTAATTTAGTTGATCCAGAAATTATACGTCCACCATATAATAGTAACATGCCTAGCTCCTTTCCTAGCAATGATGAAACTGATTCTTATAAATTTAATTGGGATAGTGAAGATTTTAAGCAGATACATGGTTCACAAAATAAGATATTAAGCTCGATGGTAACTGAGTATGGTAGAGGGGTATGTTGTTATGGTGATTTTGGTCGTTACACATTCCAATCCGCATTAAACTTATGGAAAGGAATAGATCCAAACCTTCTAAGTAATTATGCATGTAAGCTTATTTTTGAGAAATTTGGTTATAATGTTGATATCCATGGTCATTTTGATCGATATGCCAACGATGGCGATAGATTTGAAAATAGAGTCGAACGTATAGGTAAAAAATATCAATGGCTATCACTATATGAAGTAGTGGCTCGGGTTGCTGATAACTTCAAAATCACTGATTGGAATGATAATGAAGCTGGTTATTATCAAGGTCCCTGGCAAAACGGCTTACGGAATATTGACCCAACGTTCCCACCTCATAACGACAATAGGGAACAACTCCCAATTACAATTAACAAGATTGACTTTAATAGCTGGTCTGATGATGGAGGCTCTTGGACAACTTCAACTGATAGCTTGCCAGACCCAAAAGAAATGATTGTAAACGGTGATTTTTTATCATTAGAAGCAAGTTTCTCTTGGTCAGAACCCAATCAGTTAGGTATTGAACGTGAGAACGGTGAAAGAAAACAAATATGGTATCAAATTCGCAGTTATTTAGTAAAAGAGGCCGAATATGAGACCCTAAAATCTTGGTTGAAAACACAAGATTTCATGGGAAGATGGTTGCCAGAAAGTAGCGAAAATTATTCAGTATTTAGTAAGGAACACTACTGGTCTCCAGCTTATAGAGACAAAGTTGCCGACAATGAAGAATTACATTGGCAATCTATCAAGAAAAATAGGTCTGACTATTCTGATAACGAGATTATAGCTGATGTTTTACCTACTGCAGAGGAGCATAGGTGGGATGATAAGAATGGCACTTCTTTCTTAGCGCCTCGTTCCGAAATGTTTGAGGGAATGAGTTTAAGCTCATCAGAGATACCTAGTTGTTGGTTTAACAATAACGGCCAACTAGCATGTTTCGACCCTCATGTATTTGGTGAAGAGCGCTCAGAACTTATGGTGAATCGATCCTTACTTGAAAACTTTTTAAATAAAAATAACCTAAAAATATTATGGACAGTGCTGGGTGAAAAACAAGTTTTAGGGTCAACTCCAAAAAATAACTGGATTGATATTTCAGGAGTATATTATTTATCAGAAGATTCAGTTGAAGGTAGTACTACTGTTCACTTGAAAGAGCTGGGATGGAAATCGAAGGAAAATAGCAATCGAGTTACTCCTAACTTTGATTTTAAGGAGTTGCTGAACACTCTAAAAGACTCAGATTAGGTATGATTGAGGAGGAGGAAATTTCTTAGGCCTGGTAATTTTAATCAAGACTTATGTTTTCCTCCTTACGTAAATCTCTAACGGAACTAGTATAGACAGTCTCAAAGAAAAACATTAAATCAGCTATCTCACAGTCTAAGCGTGCAACGTTCCCATACCTCCTTCTAGTTAACCGTGTAGCCGCCCCACATACGTTCCAGTCCACCAAAACAGTCAGCACACAAGTGATTTGGCCTTCATTTTGTTCAGTAAACGCCCCAAATTGGGCTTTGGTCGGTCCCTATCGTGCAACCACCCCATAGGTTTAAGCGTTAATCGTGCAGCCAACCAATATACCCAAGGCTTAAACGTGCAACGTTCCCACATATGCCCTTGCAGTGGCGTTACATGTCACATTTTACATTCGTGACATGTAACGAAACATAAATATCTTTTAAATTCATTTATATACGTTCAACCAGCAACACCAACCTAGGTCAAAATCTGGAAATTTCCTTCTGACTCTACAGACAAGACATTTGTCCAAATCGGGCAGTTTGGCGTGCCTATCTCGGCAGTTATCAGCGGGATAATGGCTCCGTTCACTAAGCACGGAGTTATTTTTATGAAGTTAAATGGCATTGAACTGCTCAATCTAGCTGTAGCAAATGAGCTAAAAGAAGTTTGGGTCGTCAGGTTAGATCCGCCCGATCAGCCCGGCAATCGGGGGCCAGATGGTGACCTGCTCTGGCCGGAGGTTTTGCTGTGCAAAAATTCTGACGATGCTACTCATCTGGCTGAGTACCTAAGCAAAGCAGCCTTTGATGATTTTTCTGATTTTATGGCCGCAGAAGAAGACGAGGAAATCCATTCAGTACCTCAGGATGCAGATCAGTACATAGTTGCGCTCTGTAAAAGCGTTCAAAGGTACAGATACGCATGGCTGGTAGAGCCAAGCATCAAAAGCATCTCACAAATCACCTTGCTTAAGGAGGCTTTTCAACATGATTAAAAAGTCATTGAGTTTGCTGGCCTTTGCATTAATTGCATACTCAAACATTACACTTGCTCAAGAAAGCGCCACTGTGGGCCAAAAATCCTCACAGGAAAAGCGCACCCAAAAAGAAACCACGCTGAACGATGAGACCAGCATGGAGTTACAACGCCAAAAAGGAGAAGAAGCAAGAAAAGGTGAGGAAAAAAGAGACACGACTTCCACGTCAGCTCGACATGCAAGCGAAGCATCATCTAGGCAGCAATATCAAAATGCTCGCCGTCTTTCAGTAAAAACAGCACCACTTTCTATTCTCATAGAGCTATTTGCCTATGTCGAAAAAGGCAAATCTGTGAGAGGGAAAACAGCAAACCTCATCAGAAATTGTTCGCTCATTACAAACCCACAAGCGCCACAATTTCCAGAGCTAGAACCCAAACCCTTAGTTACAAGCGTGCAGGCCTGCATGGCCTGGAACAAAGAAAAAACACTGGGACAATGCCA
>JBOFGK010000039.1:0-4462 GCA_051649085.1 Mycoplasmatales bacterium
ATACAAATTTCTCCAATCATTCCGATTGCACATAAGTTTACACCATCAACAATATACATTTTAATGTTTGATATTGGTTTTCCGATTGGAATTTTCACAAGCTCTGGTTGTTTACAATCAAAACAAGTAACATCAATACTAGCTTCCGTTGGTCCATATTGATTTCCAAGTTCTAATGACGGGAATAACTCATTAAATTTGTTTACCGATTCGATACTTACAGATTCTCCACCAACAAGCACTCGTTCTAATGATGTTAGCATTTCACGGTCTTCTTTTGACTCTTCGATATGACTCAAAAAGACGTTTAATAAGGTTGGGATGAAGTGAATTTGCGTTACTTTATGTTTGTATATAGTTTTACAAATTTCTTTAATATCTTTTTCTCCATCTAATCCTGGCAGTGCGATTTTTGCTCCAATAAACATTGGCGTTAATACTTCCGATACCGAATAATCAAATGAATAATTGGCTTTTTGAATAACGACCGAATTACTATTTAATGGGAAAACATCAAGTACCGCTCTTATTCGGTTAATTACTGATCTGTGTTCGATTTCCACACCTTTTGGATTCCCAGTTGTTCCCGACGTATAAATTATATACGCTAAATCAGTCACTACATTTACTCGTTTAACATTTTTCGCAGTTCCAATATAGTTAGCTTCTGCTGTAACATCGATTTGCATAATTTCAGCATTTAACTGCATGTTTTCAGTTTCCACTAACACAATTTTCGCTTCTGAATCTTCTAAGATGTAGTTAATTCTTTCAATTGGTGCATTCGGATCAATTGGTAAATAACAACTTCCGGCTTTCATGACAGCATAGATTGAGACAATCATTTCTAAACTTCGGTTGACAATTAGAGCGATTGGTTCATCAACGTTTGCACCAGCCTCTCTTAGTTTTCTTGCTAATTTATTAGCACGAGCATTAAGTTCTTTATAAGTCAATTGTTCATCTTCAAATTCTGCTGCAATGTTATTAGGTGTTTTTTCGACTTGTTCTTCGAAGATTTCTACTAATGTTTTGACATTGTTAAAGTCTTTTTCTGTGTTGTTGAAGTTTTCAGTTATTAAAGTTTTTTCTTCATGACTAATAACTGGTAAAGCCTCTACAGTATTATCAACATTTTCAATCATTTCTTCAATAATAATATTTAGTGATGACAACACATTACTCATTTCTTTTTGTGTATAGAAATTATTATGTTCTATATCAATCGAAATTTTATCTTCACCTCTTATTACTAACGTAATCGGATATCCTGTATTTTCTTTAACATCTTCAACCGATACTTTAATTTCATCACTATTAAATTTCATTTCTTGAGAATAGAAATTTTCATAAATGAATAATGTTTCAAAATTAGAAGCCTTATTATTTGTAACTTCGTTAATATCTGATAAAGATATATGTTGATATTCTGTTGCATTCACGGCATTAATCTGATTTTCTACCAATAAGTCTCTTATCGTTAATTTTTCGTTTATTTGCATTCTTACTGGAATCGTATTGATGAATAGTCCAACAATTTCGATTATTCCATCAATATCAATATCACGACCTGAAACTACCTTTCCAAATAATATATCTTGACTGTTATTATATTTTTGTAATAATAATCCCCAGGCAGTTTCAAGGATTGTACTAATAGTAACATCTAATTTTTTAGCTAATTTTTCTAGTTTAGCAGTAGTTTGTTCATTTATTTCTAGTGAAACTTTTCCACGGATATTTTCTGATTTATTAGATATTGGATCTAAAGCAGCAGTACTTTCACATTCGTTAAGATAGTCTTTGTAGTACTCTAATCCCTCTTTTATCCCTTTGTCTAACATCCATAATTTATAATCAGTATATTTATAAGAGTAATCATAATTTTTACTTATTTCAGCTTCTATTTGGATAGTTGATTCATTCTTAGTTAAGCGATCGTAGAAATTCATCAAATCATTAAATAGGACTGATGTACTCCAACCATCTACAATTATATGATGACATGTTAATATTAATTTAGCTTGCAGATCAGATTCTTTTAAGACCGTTGCTCTTATTAACGAATCATTTTCTAAATCAAATCCTCGTTCATTATCTTGCGTTTGTAATGTTTGAATATCAATCGTCGAGTTTTCATCATAATAAGCAAACTCAATATCAGTTTCTTTATAAATGATTTGGAATGGTTCATTGTACTTTTTAAATTTAATGTTACTTCTTAGCACTTGATGTTTACTTATAACTAACGCTAAACTTTGTCTTAAAATGTCTACCTTTAAATTTCCAGCTATATTTAATGTATTTTGTAATGAATATTCTGATGTTTCACCTGCGATATTGTGGAAGACCATTCCTTCTTGTAAAGTTGATAATTTTGTTATCGCTTCAATATTTTTTAGATTTTCACTATTAACGATTTGTTTGTAGTCTTCAAAACTTAGGAAATTAGCATTTAAATCTGATGGCGTACTAATTACTTCATCCGTAGTTACACAAGTTTCAATTACTTTGATTAAAGCCTCTTCGTATAACTTAGCAAATTTTTCTATTTCATCAATTTTAATAAGACTCGCATCATAAGTTATTTTGGCATTAAACTTATTTTTGTCGATTATTGAATTAATATTAATTGGATATCCATGACTGTTTTTGTAACTGATACTTACACCAGTTGGGAATTCAGATTGTTGGAATAGTCCTTTTGTAGCAAGCTCACTTGAAATATCTCCTAAATAGTTGAAACTTATCTCTGGATTATTGAATTCTGGTAATTTTTTAGACATGTATTTTAGAACATTAAAGCCGATTCCTTTATTAGGGACTCTACGAATATTTTCTTTCACATCAATTACTGTATCTTCAATATTTCCTCGATAATTTAGCGCAATCGGATATACTGATGTAAACCAACCAATAGTTCTGCCAACATTGATATTCGTACCAATGTCTTCTCTTCCGTGTCCTTCAAGATCGATTGCAATAGTATCATTACCAGACCACTCTTTAACTGCAATTGTTAGTCCTGCTAGCAATAAATCATTAATTTGCGTCGAATACATTTTATTACTATCAAAAACTAATTTTTTAGTTAGTTCTTCGTTTATTTCAAATTGGATATCATTATATTTTTCTGACGTAGCAATTTTTTCGATTTTTAAAATTTTACTATCAGTTATTTTTTTAATACTATTTTCCCAATATGGTAGTTCTTCGATTAATTTTTTACTCGTACTATATTCTTCTAAATCGTTATACCAATCTAAATAAGAAGCAGTTTTCATTTTTACATCAACAGTCGCTGTTTGGATTAATTTCGAATAATAATTTTCTAAATCGTCAGCAAGTATTCTCCATGATACACCATCAATCACTAAGTGATGAATCATAATAAACATATGAACTTCTTCATCTACGAAAAAGATATTTACCTTGATTAATTTTCCGTTTTCAATATCCATTGTTGCATGTGTATTTGTGTTTTCAAGCTCTATTTTAGTTTTCAAATCATCATGACTTGTATATTCAACATTTTCAAAGATGTTCATATCATAATGTTTAGCTTCATTAAATGCTTGAATCGTTTGAAGATTATTTTCAAACATCGATCGTAAAATATCGTGATTTTTAATAATTAAATCTAACGCTTGTTGCATTTTCGTTAAATCAAAATCCGATTTTTTGATTGATAGTCCAATACTTTGATTATAATGGTTAGGATTTTTAAGTTTTTGTTCGAAAAATCTAGTTTGGATCGGTGTTAAATTAACATTACCTACAAGCTCATCTTGATTATATACTCTTGTACTACTATTTAATTTTGTATCACTTGCAATTTTTCTAATCGTCTTCAATACCATTATATTCTTAACCGATACATTTAAGTTATTTTCTCGTAGTTTAGAAACAATTCTTATCGCTTTAATCGAGTCCCCTCCTAATTCAAAGAAATTATCTTCGATTCCAATTTTTTCAATATTTAGGATCTCTTCAAACGCTTTTGCAATTGTTATTTCGATTTCAGTTGCTGGTGCTACATATTCGGCAACACTTTTAAAATCAATATTTGGCAGAGCATTTTTATCAAGTTTTCCATTACGATTTAATGGTATTTCTTCAAGCTCCATGATAAAGTTTGGCACCATATATTCAGGTAGTGCTTTTGAAAGTTCATTTTTTATTTGCTCGATCGATACTGTTTGTTTTGAAACATAATAAGCGTTTATTTGTTTATCATTATTAGTCTCTTTCACAATTACTGCTACATCAATGATTTTATCGATTTTTCTTATACAACTTTCAATTTCCCCAAGTTCGATTCGCAATCCATTGATTTTAACTTGATCATCAATTCTTCCAAGATACTCAATGTTTCCATCTGCTTGCCATCTTCCAAGGTCACCTGTTCGATATAATTTTCCTGCACCAAACGGATTTTCGATAAAGCTGTTTTCGGTTATTT
>JBOFGK010000040.1:0-29067 GCA_051649085.1 Mycoplasmatales bacterium
ATTCTGTACACAACCAATGAAAAGTCAAGTAGAGTTGAAGAAGTTAACGGGACGTATTTAAAGACCAAACTTGAATACGATAAGTATGGAAATGCCATCAAGAAGACGTATAGTAATGGATTAATTGAAACATTTAAGTATAATGGTGCGGATGAACTAACAAACATTAGTTCAAATAAAGGAACAAACGTAAGTTATACATATGATATGTTTGGTAATCGTATGAGTTCAAATGATACGAAGTATGTTTTAGATTATACTCAAGAGCATACGAAGTTATTAGCAACTTATAAAGGAACAACGCAAACAAATGCCTATGTGTATGATCAGTTTGAACAACTAAAAAGTAATAGTCAAAACTATTATGACGTTGATGGAAACAACAATGTAATTGGCCAGTTAGCAAAAACTAATCCAACAGGTTACACAAAACAAGTTACGTATGACAATCATGGGAAACCAAGTATCAACTTAGAAAATGAGTTTGGTTATCGAAGTGAAATGCATACAGCAGGTAATCAGCAGTATTTAAGATTTAGAGAGTATGATACTTCAATTGGTGCGTTCACAAAGCGTGATACTTATCCTGGAGTTCAGGACCGAATCAATTCACAAAACAGATACATCTATGCCGAGAATGATCCAATTAATGGTAGTGATCCGAGTGGGCATGCTTGGTGGAGTAATGCTTGGAATGGACTTAAGAAAGCCGCTAAGAAAACTTGGAATACTGTTAAGAAAACTGTAAATTGGGCCTGGAATGGTGTCAAGAAAGTCGCGACAAATGTCTGGAATGGCGTCAAGCAAGCTGCATCGAATGTCTGGAATGGTATTAAGAGTGGAGTAAGTTGGGCCTGGAATGGAATCAAGAGTGCTGTAACTAATTCATGGAATAGCTTTAGGTCTGGAAATACTGGAGTTAATTATAATACAGCCGCCTATAACCCTCAAGCTGAAGCCGAGTTACAAGTTTATGTAAGAAATCAGCAACTAAAAAAAGAAATTAATTCACTTATTGCAGGTAATCCTCAGCTGAGTGCAATCCATAAAGAACTATTGAAAAGAAAGTTGTCTTATACAGAAATTTTAAGAATCTTGAAGTTCTGTGAAAAGCAAGGATATGACAAGTATGTTGCGAAAAATGCTGAAGGTAAATATAACGTTAATACAGATAAATTAATTAAAGATGATCAAGATTCTGTCCAAAATGTTACATATATGCTGTTAGGTGGAGTAGTAATCATTGCTGCAGCAATTGCAGTTATTGCATATTTAACAGCAGGTGCAACCGTAATTACTGCATCTGAAGCAGCAATAATTTCAGCAGGTGGAAAAGTTGGAGATTTAGCTGATGATTTTGTGAAGAGTCCTGCAGATGATGCAATTCAAAATGGTAGTGCAAATTCAATAGCTTCACGAGTAGATAATATTTTGAAAGGTGCTGTAAATACAAGTAAAAAACCAGGATCAGGTAATGTTTTAAATTACGAAAAAACAGGCGGATTTAAAAATGCAATTAAGGATTTTGAATCACTTGGACTTAAAAATGTCGAACCTTTAAAAAATAGTAATTATACTGGCTTTAGAGGACAAATGAGTGATGGAAGATGGGTAAATGTAAGGGATGGAAGTTATACAGGACCATCAACGCTTGAAATACCAAAAACAGCAAGAAAAATAATTAAAATCAGATATAATTAGGAGTGAAATGGAAACATATAATCTTTTGAATGGAATGCAGATAACACAGAACTTAGAGCGAAGAGAATATAGTCTTAAGTTTAATTATAAGAATGATTATTCAGAACTCGTGCTTAGTTTTTATGCACCAAATAAAAAAATTGTTGATATAATATTTCCAGCAGAAATTAAAGCGTTTCAACTAAGGGATTGTTGGTATTCAGAATGGGTTGCTGATGTTGAGCATGTCAAAAAAGGACATAGATTATTTGAAGTGAAAAATTCAGAATGGCTCGAATACATCAAAAAAGCAAATTATGGTAATGCATTAAGTTTCGATCCAGTAAAACATTATGTCATTATAGAAGTAGCACATGAGGAAGTAATTGATATTATTTCAAGTTCTGAACCAGAAATTGTAGTTTATGATGACATTGACTGATTGTGACGTATGTATTTGAAGCTTATCAACTTGAGATTATAATATTTTTATTTTATAAACCTCGTAATGTAATTTTAAGTAATTGTAACACTCACCTTTACTAACACTAAAGTTTGAGTGTTACCTACTTTATAGAAGATTAAAGCTTTAATTTTTTCCAATCCCCCCCCGAATAAAGAAAAACACTTGTTCTAACACATCTATGATATTTATGGTAGAATAATGAGTGGAAACACTATCGATTTAACGACCAAGAAAAAGACGATGTGGGTGTATTCGTACAATGAGATTAACCAATTAACGAAAGTTGATGATGGACATGATTTAATTACAACGTACGCATACGATAAGTTAGGAAACAAAACGCAAGTAGTGTATCCAAATGGTCAAGTAGTTAACTATAAGTATACGGCAAATAACGTACTGCCAAGTGAAGTCCTTCTAGCAAAAGAATTCATTATTATTAAAATATCAAATAAATCATACTCAGTCTTCTTTAATCAGAGGACTGAGTATTTTTATGTTGTATAAGATTGAGTAGTTAAAATAGAAAGTTCTAACAAATAAGTAATTAAATAAAAAATGGAGTTATTTCATTTTAAAGTGATGTAATATTTGCCAATACACTAATTGAACATGAAAATAACTAATATGCTGTAGTGAAAAATCACCTATTAATGAGAAACTATCTTTTAGCATTATTTTGAAGATAACAATGTTTAGAAGATACTCTTAAAATTATTGATATTTATATAACTATTAGAAAAACTTTACTTGTTTACGAAAAGATGTTATAATTGAAGAAACAGAAAGGAATTTAACGTTATGAAAAATAAATTTATTGCAGAGAATACACTGTATTTTCAAAAATTTGCACAAGAGCTTTTTGAAAATCCAGAATTAGGATTCAAAGAAATTATGACTAAAGAAAAAATTATAAAATTTATTAAAGAGATTAGTCCTGAAACAGAAATATTTGATTCAAATACAACTGGTTTTAAGTTTTCAATTGGGAACGGGCCACTAACCATTGGTGTTGTTGCTGAACTTGATGCCGTGTATTCACCTACCCATTTTTGTGCAAATAAAGCAACTGGAGCTGCTCATAACTGCGGTCACTACTCACAAGTAGTTATGGCGCTTTATATGTTTAAATATTTAGTTGATTCTCAAGAACCATTAGAAAATAAAATTACATTTGTTTTTACGCCTGCTGAAGAATTTTTAGATTTAGAATATCGAAAAGAACTTTTTGAAGCTGGAAAAGTAACTGCTCTTTGTGGAAAAATTGACATGATTCGTACAGGATTTGTTGAAGAGATTGATTTGTTTTATAGCTTTCATTCAATGATTGATTGTGAATACGATTTTTCTTTAGGAGTTGGACTTGTAGCATTTGATTTTATCGATGTAGAATTTACAGGAGTACCTGCACATGCAGGAGTTAATCCACATGATGGAGTTAATGCATTAGATAGTGCGGTCGAGTTCTACCAATTTTTACGTGAACTTGAACAAAAATTTGGAATGAATCAGTTAAGATTAAATCCAATTATTGAATGTCCGTTAACTTATAATGTTGTTGTTCCAAACGCAGTTGTTAGCACATATTTACGTGTAGCAGACACGAAAATTTTAAAGGATATCTACAAACAAATAAATGAGAAACTCGCAGACTTGAAAGTTACAAAAAAGATAAAACATGAACTCAAAAAGACAGAAGGATATATGGAATTTAAACAAGATAAATATTTAACGTACTTAGTTAAAGATTGTTTTGAAAATGTTGAAGTTGCTGATAATCAATTTATTTTTGCCGGTGGTGATATTGGTGATTTTTCTTATTTAGTTCCAACAATTCAAGTGGGTTATGCAGGTTTTTCAGGTGCAATTCACGGTGTTGATTTTAAGGAATCACGAACTGAGTATTTATATACAGAAGGTTTTAGACAGTTACTAGAAGGACTACTTAAAATTGATAAAGAAGTAGATAAAACAAAACTTTACAAACGAACAAAAGAAGAGTATGAAGAATATAAAAAGGGGGAAATCAATGAATAAAAATTTTAAATATTTTTTGCTGTATGTACCTGTTATTGTAATAATTGCGGAATTAATTGGTAAGCAACTGATTAAAATTACTGATAAAATTACAATCTTCATACTACCATTACTTTTGGCAGTCGCAATTACAATGATAATTGGTAGCTCGTTTTTTCGAAAAGGAATTATTAGAAAAATTTATGATGAGCAAAATATTAATTTTGCATCAAAGTATTTAATTTTGATAATCTTACCATTGATGGCTAAATATGGAGCTGATATTGCACCAAAACTTGAAGAAATAATGAGAGTCGGTTGGGTTTTTCTTTTTCAAGAATTAGGTAATTCTGTAACAGTTATATTAGGAATGCCAATTGCAATTTTAATTGGTTTAAAACGAAGTGCAATTGGAGCGACACTAGGAATTGGTCGAGAAGGAGAATTGGCCTATATTTCAGAAAAGTATACGCTTGATAGTGATGAAGGAAAAGGAGTGCTTGGACTTTATTTATTTGGAACGCTATTTGGTGCAATTTTCTTCGGAATTGTCGCTCCACTATTTTTAAATCTTGGCTTTGATGTCAGAGCATTAGCGATGGCAAGTGGGGTTGGATCAGGAAGTATGATGAGTGCGAGTTCAGCAGCACTTGTAGCAGCAGTCCCTGATCAAGAAGCAACAATTCTTTCTTATGCTGCAACAAGTCAGCTTTTAACAAGTACCCTAGGAACATATACAATGTTATTTGTAGCAATTCCTTTACAAAAATTGTTTTATGAAAAACTGACAAGGCAACCGTATGAGTTAGGAGTTAAAAATGACTAATGTTTTGAAAAATGATTATGTAAAAAGTGCAATAATTATCTGTTATGGACTTGCGATGATTTTATTATCTCAATTTATTGTCTCTTTAAAAGTAGAAGAAGTTACAATCACAATTGATGTATTTTATGGATTGTTATGTTTATTAGTAATTTCGCTGATTGGAATCTTTTTGTCAAGAAATATAAAAGTTAATTTTCCGGTGCTTGCATGGGTCTCGGTCTCTTCGCTTATTATTTGCCTAGGTTTTTGGCCATGGAGTGAATTTGTAGTTAAAAGTATTCAGTCAATTAATTTTTTAAGTTTGACAACACCTGTCCTAACTTTTGCAGGAATTGGTGTTGCCAATCAGCTCTCAATGCTTGGTAAAATGTCAGGTAAAATATTTTTAGTTGGAATTTTTGTATTTATAGGAACTTTTTTAGGAAGTGCAATAATTGCCCAAATCTTATTATCTTTTACAAGTTAAATTTAAGTAAAAGTGTTAGATAAAAATAAAATAACTATTCAAAGAATAAAAGTAACACTCAAACATTACTATTTGTAAGGTTGAGTGTTATTTTCAATGTATATTAAAATGTGGATAGCAAACATAAAATTAACTTTAAAGAGCAATGATTTAAAAGTTAACTATTAATAATTGTGCTTGCATAATTTTGTTGGTACTTTTCAGGATGAATTAAGAAGATGTAGTGAAAAATTATATCAGTAATAATAGATAATCCAAAATTGTTGGAGATTGAGTCAGCTAAACCCAAATTTGATTTTTTGGGAGTCAAAATAACTTTATTAGCAAGTTTGGCAGCTTTTGAACTAGCAAATTCAGTCAGTAAAACATGTTCTATTTGTTGTTCATTGATTGTGGCTAATGCTTCACAAATTATTTGCGTTTTACCAGTTAAGGAAATAAAAATAACAAAGTCATTAGTTGAAGTAATCTTCGTTTGCATTTTAATGAAATCAGCATCACTAATCGCAACTGAATTGATTCCTAATCGTTTAATACGAAGACTTATTTCTTGTGCTAGAAACCCACTGTTTCCAATGCCTAATACATAACAAGTTTGACACTGACTTATTTGATTGGCAACATATTTAATATCGATTTCATTAATTGTTTTTTTCATCCGACTGATTATCGTATGATAATTTTCTTCAAAAAAATCGATAATTGTGGAAAAAGATCTTAGTGGATATGAGTCTAATTGTTCTTGAGCAATTGCATACTTTAATTCTTTAAAGCCAGGAATATCAATTTTTAGACAAAAACGGGTAATTGATGCACGAGAGATAAATAAAATTTTTGCAAGACTTTCGATATCGTTATCCGTAATTAATTTTGGATCATTGATAATTGCTTTAGCAATAATTTTATCGTTTTTTGAAAAGCTCGAATAATTTAGTTCAATTGTTGTAATAATGTTATTTTTCACAGTTCTCCTTAAATGAATCTATATACATTTTAACAAATTTTGTGAATATTCTCGAAAAAAAACTTAAATTAGGAATTAATGCTTGAAAAAGCAATAAGCTATGATAAAATGAGGTTAGGAGGAAAAAATATGAATGGAAAAATAATGTCAAAGCTATCGCAAATTGGTCAAGCGTTTATGTTACCAATTGCATTATTACCAGCTGCTGGATTAATGTTGGGGGTTGGTGGAAGTTTAACGAACGAAAATAACTTAAAGTCATTTACTTGGTTAGACAATCCAATAATTCAGGTGCCTGGCCAAATAATGTCGAACATTGGAAATTCGATATTTTCAAATTTATTTATTTTAATTGCAATTGGACTTGCAATTGGTTTATGTAAAAAAAATAAAGCAGTTGCGGGGTTAAGTGCTTTTATTGGAATAATTGTAATGAATGAAACAATTAAAACTTTAATTAGCATTTTTGGAGAAAAAGATCAAGTGATTGATACGGGGGCTGTTGGAGCAATTGCAATTGCGTTTCTTGCAAGTTATGCAACAACAAAATTTTACGATGCAAAAGTACCAGACTTTTTAGGTTTTTTTAGTGGGGAACGATTAGTACCAATCATGATGACAATTCTTGCGCCATTAATTGGAGTTGTATTTTTCTTTATCTGGCCATTCTTTCAAGCGGGATTAGTAAGTGCTTCAAATGCAATTGGACAGATGGGATATATTGGAACGTTCCTATATGGATTTTTACTAAGGTTATCAGGAGCGTTTGGTCTACACCATATGATTTATCCACTTTTTTGGTGGACTTCACTTGGAGGGACAGCAGAAGTAGCAGGTCAAACAGTCGAAGGTGCTCAGTATATTTTCTTTGCACAGTTAGCAGATCCTAACCATGTAGGGTTATTTACTGAAGGAACTAAATACTTTGCAGGACGTTTTGCAACAATGATGTTTGGATTACCAGGGGCAGCTCTTGCAATGTATCACGCCCTTCCTTCAACGCTTAGTACGAAAAAACGTAAAATGTATGCTGGACTTTTCTTATCAGTTGCGTTGACGTCTTTTACAACGGGAATTACTGAACCGCTTGAATTTATGTTTTTATTCGTGGCGCCATTTTTATATGTATGGCATGCGTTTTTAGATGGTTTGTCATTTATGGTTGCCGATATCCTAAATATAAATATTGGAAACACATTTAGTGGTGGAGTTATTGACTTTACACTGTTTGGAATTCTGCAAGGACAAGCTCAGACTAATTGGCTATATGTGTTAATTGTTGGACCAATTTGGTTTGTAATTTATTACTATTCATTTAAATTTTTTATCACAAAGTTTAATATTATGACTCCAGGGAGAAATCCAAATGAGGCAGAAGAAGAAATGGCATTTGATTCAAAAGATAGTTTGAGTAAAGAAGCGCAGGTTATTGTTGAAAATCTGGGGGGGATTGACAATATTGTAGAAGTAGATGCATGTATTACAAGACTTAGAGTTAACTTAGTGGATATTACGAAAATTGATAAAGACGCATTAATGACAACCGGTGCACGCGGAATTATTGAAGTGGGATCAGGGGTCCAAATAATTTACGGTGCAAAAGCTGCTAAGTTACGCGATCAAATTAATAAGCAATTTTTTGGATAAACGAAAACTCAAAAATTATATTTAAGAAAATGGAGGTGGCTGAACAAGGCTACTTCCATTTGACTTGTTTTTAAGGTTGTGATATACTAGTCATATATTTTATATATATTTGTTTGACGAAAGGAACGTGATATAATGGCAACTACCAGTCGCCGATTATTTATAATTTTACTAGTGATTTTTGTATCCCTTGGATTACCAGATTCACTTGTAACAAGCACTTGGCCGGATACTGCCAACTATTTGAAAGTCGATATAAATTTAATTGCAGGATTAAGTTTAATTCCGATTTTCTTTTCAATGTTATCTGCAAATTATGCAGCACAAATCAACCGAATTATTGCAGCTGATAAAATTATTTTAGTTTCAGTAATTTTATGTGTAATTGCTGTCTTTAGTTTTGCGCTTTATAGAACAATGCCAATGTTTATTTTTTCTTTAATTTGTTTTGGAACTGCTGCAGGAGCTGTTGATACTAATGTTAATATAATTGCAAGTAAAAATTTAAGCAAAGGTCAACTTAATTTATTACATGGTTTTTGGGGAGTAGGAATCTCAACTACCCCATTTATCGCAAGTGTTTTTTATGCTTTTGGCTATACAACTCGAGAAGTCTATTTTTTTATTGGATTTTTACTTGTCCTTGTTTTTATAATAACGTATCGCTTTAAAAGTTTATTTGCAACAAGAAATACGGTTGAACAAAAACAACACTCAACCTTTAAAATGTCTGCAAAAGATTATTTAGGACCATTAATTTTTTATTTTAGTGGGATCGAAATTGTAATTGGTGTCTTTTTAGCGGCATATGCGGTTACTGCTGCCAATTTAACAACAGCTGAAGCCTCGTTTGTCGTCTTTGCTTATTGGATTGGTTTTACAATTTCTTGTATTTTAACGAGTTATCTGTTTAAGTTTTTTAAAGCGACTAATATTATTAAAACGTATATGATATGTTTGCTATTAATAAGTGGATTTGTCTTGACAAAAGATTTTTATTTGATGAGTATAGTCTTTTTCGTGATTGGTTTTTGTTTTGGTCCAATTTATCCGACAATTATCAATTTCACAAGCTCCGTTTATCAAGAACATGCAGATATTGTAATTTCCAAACAAGTTAGCTTTTTTTATATGTCAATGTTTATTAATCAAATCATCTTTGGTTATCTATTTGAAAAATTTTCGCTTAATCTATTTTCAGTATTAATTATTATTGATGTTATTGGATTAGTAATTGTAGTCTTACTTTATTTACGAAAGCATCGAAATATATTAAACTAAAACTTGAACTTTAATGGATTTTAAACGAGTGAGTAATGAGAATGCTAATCATTCTCATTTTACTTTTGAGTATGTCAGATGTCATTTAAAATCAAAGAATAAAATCATTTAATCAAAAATTAAGTAATTTTTTCTTTTTTATGTTATAATTATTCAAAAGGAGGTTTTATGTACCTTACTAAAATTAAAATCGAAAATTTTTCTGTTTTTAAAAACTTTGAATGGGAGATTAAAAATAATTTTAACATAATATACGGAGAAAATGGTGCAGGTAAAACAACACTTATTGAACTTTTTGACTTTTTGGGCTCTCTTTTTCAAAAACGATCAGCTGAAAAAACGTTGGAGTCTTGGCGAAATAAATTAAAAAGAATTGACGAATTCGATCAACTGTTAGGTGATGGCTTTATCTTGAGTAAGTTTGATAAACCATTTTCACATTTTGCAACAATTGACTGTGATCAACCAATTATTATAGAATTACAATTTGTATATCTTGAAAAAAATGGTTCGTACAAAATCGTAATAGATAAAAATGATGAAATTATTCAAGAAGAATTGTGGTATGCAACTAATAAACGAAAAATGATTATTTTTAAAAAATCAAACAATAGATTGAATTCTAAGAGTTTAAGTCGTTTTATTAATAGTTTCGATTTTTACTTTGAAGAGCCGATGTATTCGACAATTTCTATTTTTGATTTCCTTTTTTCTGAAAAAAAAATTTCAGCAGAAGACTTGAAAAAAAATCAAGAGTTACAATTGATTAATCAGTTAGCAACAGTTTTTCACATTAATAATAAATTCCCCAAGGCAAGTAAAATTATTTTTTCTTCGTTTTCAGAACCATTTGCAGCAATTGAGCATACTTACATAATAGGGTTGGTACATGAAAAAAAACTTCAAAAAATGATTGAGAAAAACAAAGTTGATTTTTTCAATTTTGTATCAGAAATTGACAATCAAATCATTGATATTGGTTTTCACAAAACTATTTTAAATGAGGATGTTAAATATGAATTATTCTTTAAAAAGCAGATTGGCGACAAAGAAATTGAAATTCCATTTGCTCAAGAATCATCTGGAACAAAGCTGTTTTTAGAGTATTACAATCTTTTAAAAAGTTTCGCCCAAAACAAAAATACAATTTATGCGTGGGATGAGATAGATCTACATATGCATGCAAATTTATCAATAAAATTGCTGGAACTAGTCAAACAATATTCTGAAAAGAATAATATACAATTTTTTGTGACAACACACAATCAAAATTTATTGAATTCGCATTTTTTGAAAAATAAAGAAAAATGTATTGTGACAATAAATCCTTTAAATGGGCAAAGGCAAATGATTGACTTGTCGGGTGTAGACACCAAAGATAACAATGCAAAAAAATATAGTATGGGTCTATATGCAAGAGTACCAGGGCTCTCTCATATTTTTTGGGAACCGAATGATTAGAAATTACCTCTTTTTAATTGCTGCCCATGGTCATGGAGAAGCGATATTTTTACAAAAATCGCTTGAACAACTACAATGGACTCTTCCAGAAGCTCACAAAATTCATTTTACACCAATAATTTTAACGCCAAATGAAATGATGGATATTGCATTCTTGAATACTAATAATTTTCAAAAAGCTATTAGTTCTTCAATTTGCCAAAAAAGAAAGGAACTCGAAGAATATATTAAAGAAAGAATACCAATTGTCTTTATTGCTTTTCTCGATGCAAATGAAAAAGGAGAGGATAAAGATTTTTTGAAAACCTTGCAAACTTCTGAGTCCTTTTCAAATCAAATAGTTGATATTTTTGAGGAAAGTTTTACAGAAGTGTTAGATGAAAATTATCCAGTTTATGCAAAGTTTCTTTTTTCTAATGTTGGAATCGAAAATGCACTCTCTGAAATTTCGAAAAGTGATATTACAAAAGAAAAAGAGAAAAAACATATTTATCGATTTGTTAAAAATTACTCACTTGAAAGCTATTCGAGTTTAGAATTGAAACAAAGTAACTTAAATGAATTATACAATTTTGTAATTGAATCTATTTCTTCTGAATAAAAAGAAAAATCCTTTTCCTAAAATATCTTTTAAATACAAATGAGTGTCCTATAATTAATGTAGGAACTTATTTTTTTAGTCGAATCGATAATCTCATCTAGTATTGCAAAGTGATGTATAAATTTAATATTGAATGGAAAAGTAAATATAAATAGCTTATAATCAGTTATTTACAATGTTTGAAATAATAAATTGAACAAATTTTTCAAAAATCGAAAAACACCTAAAAAACATTGAAAGTTTCCAAGAAAATGAAAAAAATTGAAAAAAGTTTGACAATGATTAAGAAAAATGTTACAATTGTAATGAAGTTTGTGGAAAGTAGAACGAATGTTCTCACCTGATAGCGTGTAGCTTTAGGTATACAGTCACATCGTAAATTTATTTTACTTTGACTGTGTGGGTGTTCCTCACACTTTTTTTAAATGCAAAATAGGAGGTAAAACAATGCCGAAAATGAAATCAAGATCTTCAGTTCAAAAAAGATTTAAAAAAACTGGATCAGGAAAATTAAAGCGTGGAAGCGCGTTCACGTCTCACATGTTTTCAAATAAAACAACAAAACAAAAGAGACATGCAAGAAAAGGCGGGCTAGTATCAGCTGCTGAAACAAAACGTATGATTGACATGATGTAGAAAGGAGGCAAGATGCCTAGAGCGACAAATGGAAAAGCAACAAGACAAAGAAGAAAAAAAGTATTGAAATTAGCAAAAGGATATTTCGGATCAAAGAGAACTTTATACCGTACTGCCAACGAGCAAGTTATGCGTTCGATGCGTTACTCTTACCGTGACCGTAAACAAAAGAAAAGAGACTTCAGAAAGCTTTGGATTACACGTATCAATGCTGCTGCAAGAATTGAAGGTTTAACATATTCAAGATTAATGAATGGTTTAACAAAAGCTGGAGTTGCAGTTGACCGTAAAATGTTAGCGGATCTTGCTGTAAACGACACAAAAGCATTCGGTGCTTTAGTTAAAGTTGCAAAAGATAACTTATAATATAAAAGAAAAAACGCACAGTAATGGTATGAGTCAATTTTTGACACCAGAATGGCGTTTGCGAGGAGAAAAATGAGCGCAATTATCAAAACAGGTGGTAAACAATACCGTGTTGATGTGGATTCAGAAATCTACATTGAAAAAATTGAAGGTGAAGTTGGAGATGTTGTAACATTTGATGAAGTTTTAATGGTTGGAGATAAAGTAGGAACTCCATTCGTTGAAGGTGCAAAAGTTACAGGTGAAATCGTAAAACATGGTAAGAGAAAAAAAATCGTTATTTTCAAATATAAAGAAAAGAAAGATTCTCGTACTAAAAAAGGACACCGTCAAAACTACACTAAAGTCGTTATTAAGTCAATCTAAGGTAAATTATGATTAAATGTCAAATTAAAAAAGATGAAAAAAGAGTACTTGAAATTGTAGTTAGTGGTCATGCTGACTATGCTGAACATGGTAGTGATATTGTATGCGCAGCAGTTAGCGCACTCGTAATTACAATTGGTAATCAAATCTTTTTAAATAAAAATGGCGGGACATTCAAAGTGAGTGAAAATCAAATGAAACTCCGAGTTCCGTTGACAAATGAAATCGATAATATGCTAATGGAGACATTATATAATGGACTCGTGTCAATAGAAACAGAATATAAACAATACATACGAATTGAGGAGGTGCACAATGTTTAAAATGAATTTACAGTTCTTCGCTTCGAAGAAAGGTGCTGGGTCGACAAAGAATGGTCGTGACTCACATTCAAAAAGACTAGGTGCTAAATTAGCTGATGGACAAGCAACACACGAAGGGTCAATCATTTACCGTCAACGTGGAACGAAAGTTCACCCAGGTACAAATGTTGGTCGTGGTTCAGATGATACGTTATTTGCGTTAGTTAGCGGGATTGTCCGTTACGAACGTAAAGGAAGAAACAAAAAACAAGTATCAGTATATCCTGAATAAAACAAGTGATGGTATTTACCATCACTTTTGTAATGAATATTATGTGGAGGAAATGTGCGAAGTGAATTACAATTAGGAAAAAATAAAAGAATAAATTTCTCAAACCGAAAAATCAAATTAGATGTACCAAACTTAAGTGATATTCAGTTTGAATCATATCGTGAACTGGTTGAAAATAAACTGGAAAAAGTTTTTCAAGATTATTTTCCGGTTGGAGATGACGAAAATACGTTTGAAATTAGATACAAAGGGTTTAAAATTGACAAGCCAGAACATGACTACAATAATATTTTAGAATACAAAAACCGTGGATTAAATTATACTAAACCAATTAAACTTGATTTAGAACTTTTTGATTTAAAGAACAATATAAAAATACAAGAGCAAGAGATTTTCTTGTGTGATTTGCCATTTATGACTGATTCAGGAACATTTATGATTAACGGAGTTGAACGTGTTATTGTAACGCAGTTAGTTCGTAGTCCGGATTTATATGTAACAAAAGACCGTGATAAAGGTCAGCATGATGAAAAATTAATGGGTCAAATTATGCCAGCTCGTGGGACAAGAATTTCGATTGAAGAGCGCTTTAGTCGTGATATTTTTTCTGAACAAAAAGATTTAGTAACACAAATTAAAGAATTAATGGCTCCAAGTGAAATTGAACAAATCGGTTATGATGTATATGATGATGATGAAAAATTAATTTCAGCAACATTAAATAAAGAAATTAAGTCAGCTAAAAAGTTGATTTCTGAACTTAAAAAAGAAATTCGAAAAAATTCAATTAAAGTTCAATTTGATTCATCTAGAAAAGTTAATTTACTTTCATTATTTAGATTGTTTGGATTTTCAAACGAAAATATTATTAACCTGTTTGGTGATACAAGACTGACAAGAAATATTTTATATATCGATCAACAAATTGATTACTATAAAGCAGTTAATGAGTTTTTTGTTGCACAAATTCTATCACAAAACGTAGCAGAATTAGATAGCGAAGACTTCAAAAAGGATATTGATACAGTTGTTCACCGTTTGAAATCAAGAAGTGTCGATGAAGAAGATATTAATAAAATTGAACACGGGATCATGAAACTTACAAATGAAGAAATCAGAGATTTAGTAATTAATTTTGTTGATAATCAAGAGGCAGATGGAATAATCGCTGAATTCTTAAATGTTTGTAAAAAGAATAGTATTCCTCGTGAGAATACGTTAATAAAAAAATACCAACACAACATCGAAAGTAAACGTAAAGTAGTAGAAGATTTACAAAATCGTTTCTTTTTACCAAGAATGTACAACTTTGGAGATGTAGGTCGTTTCAAATTCAATCTAAAATCAAATTTAGTTTTAAATTCACAAATGAGTGTTAATTCACGTTTCTTTGGAGTTAGATTAGCAGAAGATGTTGTTCATACATCGGATAGTTCGAAAAAATTAATTGAAGGAACAAAAATTGGTAATTCTAATATTGATTTATTAACAGAAATCTTAGAGTCAGGTTTTGGAATTTACGAAGAAGAATTATATAATCCAGAATTAGGAATTAATGAAAAAGTTAAGTTACAACGTGTATATGCTTATTCAAATACATCACGTGAAATTGTACCTATTCTTGGGATAACAAGCCAAGATAATGGTGTAATGACGTTAACGATGGCTGATATTTTAGTGTTCTTTAACTACTTCATGGGAATTGTTAATGGAATTGGAAAAAGTGATGATCGTGATAATTTAGGAAACCGTCGTGTTCGTTTAGTTGGTGAATTAGTAGAACAAGAAGTTTCTCGTGGATTATACGACATTGAACGAAACATTAAACGTTATGGATTCCAAAATATTGAAGAAGATTCTACAAATGTTAACATTATTGGACGTATTTTTACGACAAACCGTTTTAATAACGGATTGCAAAGATTCTTTGCATCAAGTCAACTTTCGCAGTTTATGGACCAAACTAATCCACTAGCTGAGTTAACACATAAACGTCGTTTGTCAGCACTTGGACCTGGTGGGATAAGCCGTGACCGTGCAACAATGGAAGTACGTGATGTACATACGACTCACTATGGAAGAATTTGTCCAATTGAATCGCCTGAGGGTGGAAACATCGGATTAATCAGTTCATTAACTGTCTATGCAAAAATAAACTCTCGTGGATTTATTGAAACGCCATATATTAAAGTTGAACGTAAATACGATAAAGATGGAAAATTTGTTAATGCTTATATAACTGATCAAATTGATTACTTAACAGCAATTGATGAAGCAAGATATTATGTTGGACAATCAACAATTGAAATCAATGAAGCAACAAATGAAATTTTAACAACGAACATTCCTTCACGTTACAATGGAGAAAATGATATTCGTCATGTAAGTCGAATTGACTATATTGAGATTTCACCAAAGCAGATTTTATCTGCAGGTACTGGATTAATTCCGTTCTTAGAGCATGATGATGCCAACCGTGCACTGATGGGTGCGAACATGCAACGTCAGGCAGTACCATTAATGATTAGTGAATCACCAATTGTTGGAACTGGAATGGAATACTATATTGGTAAAGATGCATCAAGTGTAATTAAAGCTAAAAATGGTGGAACAGTTATTAATGTAAATTCAGGATTAGTAGAAGTTCAACATAAAGATGGTGTCGATTCATATACATTAATTAAATACTTACGTTCAAATCACTCGACTACAATTACGCAAAAGCCAATTGTACGTGTCGGTGACAAACTGAAAAAAGGTGATTTAATTGCTGATGGAAATGCGATGGATAATGGAGAGCTTGCCCTTGGAAAGAACGCGGTAGTTGCTTTCTTAACGTGGGATGGATATAACTATGAGGATGCGATTATTATCTCAGACCGTTTAGTTAAAGAAGATGTTTATACATCAATTCACATTGAAGAGTACGTTTGTGAAGTGTTACAAACAAAACTTGGAGTTTCACAAGTAACGCGCGATATTCCAAATATTTCAGAAGAAGCGAAAAAACACTTAGATAGCAACGGAATTGTTGTTGAAGGAACACGTGTTGAACCAGGAGATATTCTTGTTGGTAAGGTTACACCAAAAGGAAAAGGTGATTTATCTGAAGAAGAAAAATTACTATTTGATATTTTTGGAGAAAAAACTAAAGACGTTAAAGATGAGTCACTTCGTGTAGAAAACGGTGGTGGAGGAATTGTTCAAAAAGTTCTAATCTACAATGCCGATGAGCTTGAAATGGCAAGTGAAGTTCGTCAAGTAGTAAAAGTTTATGTAGCGCAAAAACGTAAAATCCAAGAAGGTGATAAGATGGCCGGTCGTCACGGAAATAAAGGGGTAATCTCAAAAATTTTACCTCAAGAAGACATGCCATACTTAGAAGATGGAACACCAGTTGATATTATGCTTAATCCACTTGGAGTACCATCAAGGATGAACGTTGGACAGGTACTTGAGATGCATCTAGGAATCATTGGAAAAATGTTAGGCCTTAAATTTGCAACTGAAGTATTTGAAGGTGCATCAAACGATGATATTCAAGATTTAATGAGTGAAGCTGGAATTGAAAATGATGGAAAATTCCGTTTAATTGATGGACGTACTGGAGAAGCATTCGATAGACGTGTAACAATTGGTGTAATGTACATTATGAAACTTTCGCACATGGTTGAAGATAAAATGCATGCTCGTGCAATTGGACCATACTCACTAGTAACACAACAACCTCTTGGAGGAAAAGCGCAATTCGGTGGACAACGTTTCGGAGAAATGGAATTCTGGGCACTAGAAGCATATGGTGCAGCTCATACACTACAAGAAATAATAACTGTAAAATCAGATGATATTTTCGGTAGAAGTAAAAAATATGAAGCTATTTTACATGGTGAAAAATATGAAGAATCAGTTGTAACGGAATCATACAATGTACTATTGAATGAAATCCAAGGTCTTGGAATTGATTTAGGAATGTATGGAACAGACGGTAAAGAAATCCGAATGACAGATTTATTAGAATATTAAGCGGGAGGAGAATTTCATATGGCAGGAGTAAAACATATTCAAGACGTAGAATACTTGGAAATTAAATTAGCATCTCCAAGTAAAATAATAGATGAATGGTCATCTGGAGAGGTAGTTAATCATGAAACGATTAACTATCGAACTCTTAAACCAGAATTAGGTGGATTGTTTTGTGAACGAATTTTTGGGCCGACTAAAGATTATGAATGTCACTGTGGTCGTTACAAAAAATCGACATACAAAGGAAAACAATGTGAGCGTTGTGGGGTAGATATTATTTCTGCAAAATCACGTCGTCAACGAAAAGGACACATCAAATTAGATGATCCAGTCGTTTCACCAATGTATAAAAAGCATATCGTTTCAATTCTTGGTTGTAAGATGAGAGACTTAGATGCATTAATTCAATACACAGCATTCATTGTTGTAAGTAGTGATAACAATAAAATCCCAGCGGGAACAATTACTGAAGATGAAGAACGTTTAAAAGAAATATCAGGAATTTACTATCTACGTGGGACAGTTGGATTACACGAATATTTAAAACAAATTAATATTGATGAAGAAATTGAAATTATTAAGCGTGATTTACAAGATGCAAAAAAAGAATTATCAGAAACGTCAAATAATTCAACAAATACAGCAAAATATTATGAACTTATTCGTAAAGGAAATGAAAAACTTGAAATGTTAATTAACTTTAAAAAATCAGGTAACAAACCAGGTTGGTTAATTATGACAGTTATTCCAGTTATTCCACCTGATTTACGTCCGTTAGTACAAATTGGTTCAGGTCGTTTTGTAGTATCAGGATTAAATGAGTTATATCGAAAAGTAATTATGCGTAACAACCGTCTAAAAGAAATGAAAAAAGTTATGGCGGCGGAATTGTTATTAAATGATGGGCGAGTAAGTTTACAACGTGCTGTTGAAGAATTATTCGATAATTCAAAAAATAACGAAAGCTTAAACAGTGGAAACCGTAACCGTAAAATTCAAAAATCACTAGTTGAAATGTTGAAAGGTAAGCAAGGACGTTTCCGTCAAAACTTACTTGGAAAGCGTGTTGACTTTTCTGGACGTTCGGTAATCGTTGTCGGACCAAACTTAAAATTAGATGAGTGTGGTATTCCGAAGAAAATGGCGCTTGAATTATTCAAACCATTTATCATTGCCGAATTACTTAAAAAAGGTCGTGCATTTAACATTAAATTTGCGAAAATCAAAATTGAAAATGGTGATGAAGATGTTTGGGAAACATTAGAAGAAGTAATTGGTAAGTATAAAGTATTACTTAACCGTGCCCCAACGTTACACCGTCTTGGAATTCAAGCATTTAGACCAAAACTTGTCGAAGGAAAAGCAATTAGATTATCACCGTTAGTTTGTACGGCCTATAACGCCGATTTTGATGGTGACCAGATGGCAGTCCATTTACCACTAAGTGATAAGGCACAGTTGGAGGCAACTAAATTAATGCTTGCTTCAAACAACATTTTGAATCCGAAAGATGGACAACCAATCGTTGCACCTTCTCAAGATATGATCTTAGGAAATTACTACATTACAATTGAAGAACAAACAGATATTGTACGTGTGTATAAAGATGTAAAAGAAGCATTAATGGCGTATGAAAACCGTGTAATTAGATTACATGATCGTATTTTCATCGATGCTAAAACAATTGATAATGCTGTAATTGATACCGAAAACATTGAAGAAAAATTATTACTTACAACAATTGGAAAATATCTTTTCAATAATATTACACCAAGTGATTATCCGTTTATTAATGAACCAAATCAAGCAAATTTCAATGGACTTGCTGATCGTTTCTTAATTACAAAAGGTGAAAATTTAGCAGAAGTTTTAGAAAATGTTGAAGTTGTAAAACCGTTTAAAAAAGGATTCTTATCAGAATTAATTTATAACGTATTTGAAAAATACAATATTCAACAAACTTCCAAAATGCTTGATTTAATGAAAGACTTAGGATATAAACATTCATGTTTATCAGGAATTTCAATTTCCTTTGCTGATGTACCAGTAGTAGAAAAGAAAGCAGTACTTGAAGAAGCGCAAACAAAAGTTGACCGTTGGAATGAATTATTCTCTCAAGGGTTAATTACAGAAGATGAGCGTTACCAAAAAATCACACAAGATATTTGGCCAAGTGCTCGTGATGTCATTACTGATCGTTTAATGAGTGAGCTTGATGAAACGAATAACATCTTTATGATGGCTGATTCAGGTGCACGTGGAACAAAGTCAAACTTTACACAGTTAGGTGCGATGCGTGGTCTGATGGCGGCCCCATCTGGAAAAATTATTGAACTTCCAGTTAAGTCGTCGTTTAAAGAAGGATTAAGTGTACTTGAGTACTTTATTTCTTCCCATGGTGCTCGTAAAGGTCTTGCCGATACAGCGCTTAAGACTGCCGATTCAGGATACTTAACTCGTCGTTTAGTAGATGTAGCCCAAGATGTTGTTGTAACAGAAGATGATTGTGGTACAACAAGTTATGACGTTGTAAGCGACATTATGGAAGGTACAGAAGTAATTGAAGGTTTAAAAGAACGTTTAATTGGTCGTACAATCCAAGAAACAATCTTTGGAGATGATGGTGAAGTTGTTATTGCTCAAGGTGAGCTAATTTACGAAAACATTGCAGAAAAAATTGTTGATCTTGGAATTAAAGAAGTTAAACTTAGAACAACATTTAGTTGTCGAAGTGAAACAGGAATCTGTAAGAAATGTTATGGTCGTGATCTAGCACTGAATGCAATGGTTAATATTGGTGAAGCTGTCGGAATTGTTTCAGCACAATCAATTGGAGAGCCAGGAACTCAGCTGACGATGAGAACGTTCCACTCGGGTGGGGTTGCCGGAAACGATATTACTCAAGGTCTTCCAAGGGTAGTTGAGTTATTTGAAGCACGTCCACCAAAAGGGAAAGCAATCTTAGCAGGTGAAAATGGAAAAATTCATTATACAGAGAAAACAGCTGTAATTGATGTAACAATTAAAAAAGGTAAAAAGAAATTAATCTCATATTCAATTCCTAAAGGAATTCCATTATTATTTAAAGAAGGAGATACTGTCAAACGTGGTGAGCGTTTAACAGAGGGAAGTATCCATGTTAAAGAATTAATTGAATACTGTGGAATTGATGAAGTAAGACGTTATATATTGAAAGAAATTCAAAAAGTATACCGTCTGCAAGGTGTAGGAATCAATGATAAACATATTGAAATCATTATTTCACAAATGCTTAAATATTATAAAGTTGTTGATTCTGGGGGAACAAACATGATTCCAGGTGAATTAGTTAGAATTAAACAACTTACATTAAGTAATGCAGAAGCCTTTGCAACAAATAAGAATGTTGCAGTTGCTAAACCAGTCGTAATGGGAATCAAAGAAGCTTCATTAAAAACAGAATCATTCTTATCAGCAGCATCGTTCCAAGAAACGGCGAAAGTACTTGCAAATGCAACAATTCGTGGGAAAAAAGATTATCTAAAAGGAATTAAAGAAAATGTAATTCTTGGAAAGTTAATCCCAGCGGGAACAGGAAAAGTAGCGGATTATAAAGGTATCATATTTGATACAGAAAATGAATCTGAACTAATACTTGACGTTAATCCAGTAATTTTCCAAGAAGCAGTTGCTGAACAGATTGAACACGCACCAGAAAATACGGATGCTGTATCAATTATAGAATAATAGTTTTTACTAAGGAGGCCTAATGAATGACGGGTATAATATTTTCGAGAAAATAGAACTTTTAAAAAAAAAGGGGAATCGTTCTGATCGAAAAATTGCCAAATTTATCTTAGATTATGATAGTGATTTTATTGATTTAAAAATCAGTGAAGTAAGTGCTGTGTGCTTTGTATCGAATGCAACAGTTGTACGATTTGCGAAAAATTTAGATTTTTCGGGATTTCCAGAACTTAAACTTCAATTGTCTTATCAAAAAAAAGATTATCTACTTGATGATAACAGTAATTTTTCATCATCTTCACTTGAGAAACATTATAGTGATATAATTTCATCATTTGAAAAAACGAAAAGATTATTAACACCAAATCACATTAATAAAGCGGTCGAATATATCAATCAAGCGGCAAACATTAATTTGTTTGCACTTGGTGAAACAAATGTTGTTGCCCAAGATTTCCAACTAAAATTAGTTAGAATTGGAAAAGTGGCAACAGCATTTCCTGATATTCACACTCAACATTTTTGTGCATGTAATAGTAATGAAAACACAGTTTCAATCGCAATTAGCTACTCAGCAACAACTAAACATGTATTAGACAATTTAGAAGTTGCTAAAGAATATGGATCTAAAACAATTTTAATAACAAATAAACAATTAAAGATTCCTGATTATGTTGATTTAGTTTTAAACGTTGAAGCAACAGAATCAATTAATCGAGTTTTCAGTACAACATCAAGGTTTTCAATCCTATTTTTGCTTGATATAATCTATCATCAAATAATTGAAACTGATCCAGATTACTATGAAGCAAAATTAGATGAAACTCGTTTAAAGAGATAGAAATTAAATAAAACTAGTATAGAAAAGGAGAAAAATGCAAATAATCAATGAGCTTAATGTAGATGCTTTTTACATTACTGATAATTTCAATAAAAGATATATTACAAATTTTTCTGGTTCTACATCACACGTTGTAGTCTTCAAAGATGAAAAATTCTTAATCACAGATGGTCGTTACCAAACACAGGTAAAACAAGAATTATATCCAGATATCAATGTAATAATTAAGGAAACAACAGAAACATACACAGACGCATTGTATAAATTATTAGATTCTAAACAAGTAAAAAAACTTGCAGTAGAGGCTGAGTATCTTTCATATGCTGAAGCATTATCACTAAGTGAAAAGTTTGAATTAGTTGCAACAAATGGAAGCTTTTTAAATACTAGAATGGTCAAAAATACAGATGAAATTGCTAAGATAAAAGCTGCAATTAAAGTAACTGATGAGACTTTTATTTATATTCAGTCAAAACTTCAAGAAGGAATTACTGAACTTGAAATCAAGGCGCTTTTAGAAGCAAAGCAAATTGAATTAGGTGCAAGCAAAGCTTCATTTGATTCAATTGTAGCCTTTGGAGAAAATTCTGCAAAACCACATGCTCGTCCATCTAAACGTAAATTAGTTAATGGTGATATTGTGACATTAGATTTTGGATGCTACGTTGATGGATATTGTTCAGATATGACACGAACATTTTTTGTTGGAACACCAAGAGATGAAGAATTGGTGAAAATCCATCAAATTGTAAAAACGGCATGTGAATTACAAAGTAAAGCGGTTAAGCCTGGTGTGAGATGTGATGAAATTGATAAAATTGGTCGAGATTATATTACAGAACATGGTTATGGAGAATTATTTATGCATGGAACAGGACATGGAATTGGTTTAGACGTTCATGAACTTCCGGTTGTTTCACAATTGTCACAAACAGTTTTAGAACCAGGTATGGTATTAACGATTGAACCAGGAATTTATAAAGCAGGTTTAGGTGGTTGTCGAATAGAAAATGATATACTAGTAACAGAAGATGGGTTTGAGGTACTTAATGAATCAGAAATCCCGTTACAAATAAATTAATGGGAGCATAGATGAAGCCGTATTTTAAAATAAACGGAAATAAAAAATTATCCGGTAAAGTAAGTGTAAGTGGTGCGAAAAATTCAGTATTACCTTTAATTTTTGGAACACTACTTACAAACAATGAAATAACACTTGAAGATGTTCCAGATATAAGTGATGTATATATGTCGGTTGACATTTTAAAGTATTTGGGTTCAAATGTTATTATTTCGAATCAAGGAAATCGTAAAATGTTATCAGTTGATAATAAAAAGACGGAATATAGAGAACTACTAATTGAAGAAGTAACAAAATTCCGTGCATCATATTATTTACTTGGATCGATGATTGCTAAATATGGAAAATGTAAATTACTTTTACCTGGTGGATGTGATCTTGGTCCTCGTCCAATTGATTTTCATATCAAAGGATTTGAGGATATGGGTTGTGTTGTTGAGTTAAGTGAACATGATGGTAAAACAATTGTTGATGTAACAACTCCAAATGGGTTGAAACCAACAACGATTTTCTTGGATTTCCCATCGGTTGGAGCAACAATTAATTTAATTTTAGCTTCTATTTTTACAGAGGGACAAACAGTAATCGATAATGCAGCACAAGAACCTGAGATTGTTGACTTATGTACAATGCTTAATTCAATGGGTGGAAACATTAAAGGAGCTGGTACAAGTGAAATTCGAATTAAAGGTGTTGAACAACTAGGTGGAGGATTTCATCAGGTTGTACCGGATCGAATTGAAGCGGCAACTTATTTAATGATCGGTGGACTTATTGGAGAAAATTATACAGTTGAAAATGTGATTCCAGAGCACTTAGAAGCATTAATTTCAAAGATGGAACAAATTGGGATTCATTTGAATGTTGAAGTTGATAAAATACACATTGTAGGTCGTGAAGAAACTCTAAAGTCGACAAGAATTAAAACAGGTGTATTTCCATCATTTCCAACAGATATGCAACAAATTATTACAACAATGTTAACGCAAACCTCTGGTGTAAGTGAAATTATTGAAACGATTTATCCGGATCGTTATCGAAATTGTCATGAACTTATTTCTATGGGTGCAGATATTGAGGTTAGACGTAGTGAAGAAACTTGTAGAATTGCAATCAGTGGTGCGACAAAACTTAGTGGAACAAAAGTTAAAGCCACTGATTTGCGTGCAGGAATGGGAATGGTTTTTGCTGGTTTGATTGCAGATGGAGAGACACATGTCCATAATATCGAACATGTTATTCGTGGTTATGATTGTATCATTGATAAATTGCAAAAACTTGGTGCTGATATTGAAATGCTTTATGAATAGTAGGTAAATTAATGGAAAATAAAAATATAAATGATTTTTTAGTGCGAACTTTTCATCTGATTTTGAACAAAGAAGATCGTGAACTAAAAGAGGCTGGTATTCAAAACTTAACAGTCAATGAATTACATGCAATTGTGCAAATTGCTTTTTTGATCGAAAATGAGCTTGAGCCAACATTACGTAATTTAGCCAAAGAGTTAGATTTGACAGAGGGGACAGTCTCAATTATGATTTCACGTCTAGTAAAAAAAGGCTACATAAGTAGAAAACAAAAGAAGCAAGATCGTCGAAAATTTTATTTGAATTTAACAGAAAAATGTGAGCATCCAATGAAAGTCCATGAAGAATGGCATAAAGAATTTGTGACACAAATACTAGAAAATTTTACAAGTGATGAAAAAAAAACACTTGAAAAACTGCTTTTCAATGTAAAAAATTATTTAATAGGAGTTGATTTAGATGAATAAAGTTGGTATATTACTTGATTCAACAGCATATATGGATTTAGAAACAGTAAAAAAATATAATTTTTATATAGCGTCTTTGACAGTGAATTTTGATGAAAAAAGTTTTGTAGAAAAGCACGGTGATAAAGAAACACTTGGACAAATTTTCACAGACATTAAACAAAGGAAAAATTTACCCAAAACATCGCAACCATCAGCAGGTTCTTTTCTAGAACAATATGAAAAAGCGATTAATGATGGATGTACAAAAATCTATGCTTTTCACTTATCAGGTAAATTATCGGGTACTGTTCAAGGTTCAATCCAAGCTGCAGAAATGATTAAAGAAGATCATCCAGAAGTTGAAATTGAAGTTTTTGATTCATTACAAGTTGCACAACTTTTAACTTTATTTGCGATTGAGTTTTATGAAAAAATTCAAAAAGAAGTACTTACAAGAAGCCAAGTAGAACAATTCATCGCAGACTTTTCTAAAGCAAGTAAAATTTATTTAATCGTTGACAACTTAGATCATTTATTATATGGTGGAAGAATTAGTGCTTCAAAAGCAGCAATTGGAAATATGTTTAATATTAAGCCGATTTTATCGTTTGAAAAAGGTGAATTAGATAAATATGGAACAGCACGAAGTTTAAAAGCTGGATATTTAAAATTAATTCAAATTTTAGTTGAAGAAATGAAGACAAATGAAAGTATCTACGATATATTTGTTACTGGAACAGGTGATGAAAAAATGTATGAGGTGTTGGAGTCAGAAATAACGAAAAATGTTGGAAATCGTGCTTGTTTTATAAATCAAGAAAGATTGGGACCGGTGATTGGAATCCACGTTGGACCTGATGCATTAGGTATTGGTTGGAAGCGCCGCATTTGAGTAAATTTAAGAAATTGGAAGCTTTAAAATTAAAAATTAGTGAAAAATACTATTACGATGATATTACGACATTTAGAGGTTTTTTAACGACTTTAGTTCGAGAATTTTTACAAAACAAACAATTTGAAGATGCAGCGATTATTGCTTTTTATTCATTGTTTATGGTGTTACCAGTTATGCTATTATCAGCAAGGATTTTATCATTAATTCCGTTTGAACAACTTAAAAGTACTGAAATAATAATGAATGACTTTGATAATGATTTGCTATCATCATTTATGTCTGAAATTTTTTCACAGAAAATTGCATTTAATCTGTTTTCAACGGTCTCGTTAGTGATGGTTTTTGTATCGACAAAAGCTATAAAAAAAGTAATTGATGTTGCGAATGTTTACTACAATGTTAGTGAAAAAAGAAATTTTTTGATGCAATATCTAGTTGCATTCTTATATTTATTATTGATAACATCATTTACAATTATTTATAATTTTGTCGGTTTAGTACTCGACTTCATTTTAACATTACTTGGAAATGAAAAACTAACTACACTTTTTTCAGTTGTAAAATACAGTAATACGATTCTACCACTTCTTATTTTTGCAGTTTTCTTAATGTTTTTCTTAGGAGCTCCAAATAAAAAAATTCGCTTTTTTGATGTGATTGTCGGAACATTGTTATCTACTGTCTATCTATTAATTGGAAGCAGTTTAGTCATTAAATATATTCAAAATTATAGTAGTTATTCGTTAATCTATGGTAATGCAATCGCGTATATTGTAATCTTGTTATCAGTATATTCATTTGCCCATGTATTACTAATTTCAATAAAAATCAATTCACTTTTCACAAGAAAGCGAAAATTACAAAGACAAAAAAATATAAAACAAAAAACTAGCTAAAAGCTAGTTTTTTTTAAATCCAAACAACATTATCTTTTTTCTCAAATGGATCTACTTGATTAATGTGGTCATAATATAAGATGCCATTTAAATGGTCGATTTCATGTTGAATAGCAACACTAATAAATCCATCAACTGTAATTGTTTGTTCTGTTAAAGTTTCATCTAAGAAGCGAACAGTTATCTTGTTTGCCCGATAAACATAGCCTTCATATTTATCTTTAATCGAAAGACAACCTTCACCACTTTCTAAACAAATAAGTTGAGTAGTATGAGCAATTATTTTAGGATTAATCATTTGATAATCACACATAATATCTCCTTCATCATCGACGATGTAAACTACACACATACGTTTTAAAAGACCGATTTGTGGGGCTGCAATTCCAACAGCAGGTTCCAAATCATGAAGTTCTGCTAAATCTGGATCAAGACTATCAATTACATATTCACGCATTTTCGTAAGCATTGGTAAATTGTCCTGTGCTTCTGTTAGATCCATGTCTGGAATTCTTGTTCTAAGCATTTGATTTGGATCAATTATTATATCTTTATTAGTTATTCTGCTCACTTGTGTCTCCTTAGTACATTAGATTAAAATAATCTATTAATTTATATATTTATTACTTTGGTGGAAATAAAAGAGGATATGCTAAATAAAGAAATAAGATAATTGCTAAAATTAATACAACAATAATTACATAGTCAATAAAGTGCATTTTCTTTTTAGCTGATTTTTTCGTTTTTTTCTCATCTACAGTAGACTCTTGGACTTCAGCGCTTGAAATTATTGAATCCAATTCAGAGTCTGTATAGTCATCAGTATATTCATCAGTAAAGAATTCATCCTCATCATAAAAAGTCTCATCGTCCTCATATTTAAGTTTCTCTGTAAATGAAGAACTTGATTCATAATGTGTATCATTAGTATTGAAGTCCACATCATCAAATTCTTCGGTTTCCATTTCGTTTGAATTATCCTCACTAATTTCCTCGATAATTTCCTCCGCAAATTCCTCTTCGTTAAATTCAAAATTATCAATATTTAAGGAACTAGTTACAATGTTTTCATCTGAACTGTGGATATGATCATTGTATTTTTTCAAAAGCTGATCTTCATTATCAACTATTTCAACTTCAACATCCTCAGTGATAATTAAGCGCAATTCATCTTCAAAAGCATCAACGCTTTGTGCATCAATTGCATCAATTTTTCCAATGTAACCATCTAAAATATTAGCAAGTTTGGCAGTCGATTCATCAGAAGTATCATTTAATTTTAATGTTTTTACTTTTTCATAAATATCTTTTTTTAATCCTTCTTTAATAAGCTCGACTCGTTTATTTTCATCCATTTTGCTCCTTTAAAATAAAAAGTTTATACTTTATTATAGCATAAAATTCTTAGTTTCACACTATAAAAATAGGTTTTAGAGCTTAAATAACTAAAATAGTCCTTTAGCATATATTTTGTGAAAAATTTCATGATTTGGAGTTTTTTTCAAATTTTGGGTAATAATAGTTATATGGAAAAAATATATTATCGATTAACAAGAACTAAACAAGTTCAAATGAATCAAACTGGAACTGCTTATCAAATGATTAAAGGAGCTGAGTGTCTTAGATGTGGTGCGAAAAATATTAAAGAAAAATGTGTGAATTGTCAAGAAATGGGATCGATAACAACGGAATCAATTTTCTTCCAATTAACATATTTAAAGTACCCACAAGTAAAAAAATTAGAAGTGGGACTCGTTCAATTGACACCGTTACAAACAAGAGCAAGTGAGTGGTTAACTAACAATTTATTTCGGAAAAAACGTTTGTTGATTTGGGCAGTTTGTGGTGCCGGAAAAACAGAAATAACGTTTAAAGCAATTGAAGAAGTTCTTTGTAGAGGTGAGTTTGTCGCATTTGCAATTCCTAGAATTGACATTTTATATGAGATTGCTCAAAGACTTCGAGAGTATTTTCCGACAATTGAAGTTGCAATTCTCAATAGTCGTGAACCAAAAGGTAAGAGTGCTCAAATTTATGTGATGACGACAAATCAAATTTTAAATTTCTATAATGCTTTTTCATTGATAATTATTGATGAGGTTGATGCATTTCCCTATGAGTATAATCAAAAATTTGAATATGGAGTTACACATGCTATGCGGACAAAAGCTTCGATTATTTATTTAACTTCAACCCCATCAGCAATGATCAAAGAACTTGTTGATGAAACATTTATCATTAATCGTCGTTGGCATTCACATGATTTACCCGTACCCCATTTTTTATTTTTACAAATTTTTAATTTTTCAAAAACTCGTTTAAATCCAAAGTTTGTGAAAATAATCGAAAATCAGCCACGTCAATTATTGATTTTTGTTGGAAAAATAAGTTTAGGTGAAAAACTTCATCAGTACTTAAAACATGAAGTTAGTTGTGAATTTATTCATGCGAATCATAAGTTTCGACATGAAATTAT
>JBOFGK010000041.1:0-2928 GCA_051649085.1 Mycoplasmatales bacterium
GGATCCATACCCAATTATCATCTTTTCCTTTAACGCGGTAGGCCGCTTCAAAGTGATCGGTTTCCCTATAAAAATGCTTATTGAGAGCCTCTCTCACGCGTTCTTGATCCATCGGATGAATATTGCTTTCTTCTCCTGACTTACCTGCGCGCTGGCCATCCTTGGGAAATTCAAGTGCTCCCCATATATTAGAGCGAAAGATATTGCCCGTTTCTATATCCCAGTCCCACATTTCATCACCACTACCCCATAGAGACAGTTTTAAGCGTTCTTCACTAAGTGCGATTTGTTTTTGTGTTTTTCTTCTGCGCAATATTGATCTGAAAAAAGTTAATAAAAAAGTAAATATTATAATTGCATATAATATTTTCGCTTTGGTTGATAGCCACCAGGGTGGGGTGATGGTTACATTTACCTCTTCGATTCCAGAACTGTCTTGAGAAAGTAAATTGGTTGAATATACTTGAAATGTATATTCACCAGGAGATAAGTTGGTATAAGTTGCAGAATTTATACCATTTGAAGAAATCCAGTTATCAGAAAGTCCTACCATTCTATAAAAATACTTTATTGATGCTTCATCAGACATGGGAGATATAAAGGTAAATGAAAACGGGTAGTCTGAATACTTTAGTTTTATATGGTTCTCAAAAGGAGTAGATTTTGAAAAATAATGACTTCCTTTATCTTGGCTTATATTAAAGACGGAGACATTTGATATGATGACTTTGTTTGTTTTTATGGATTCAATATCATCAACTACATCTTTTAGTGATATCAGGCTAATTCCATTTAGTCCGGGTAGTAAAATGTTCTCATTGACATTTATTCCGCTAGGAGAATTGTATTCATGTTGACTTCCGTTCGCAGTTTTTAATGTGTAAACATGCTTTCCGTCCTTTTTGTAAATATTGACTTCACTTAGTGAGGATGTTGTTATGTAATTATTGCTGTTGACAATAGAGTAAATTTCTTTGTTGTTAGAAAAGATTTTGCTAATTGCATCAGTTTTCTTGTTTATGAACATTAGTGACGTGGATGTTCCAAAATAAAAACCATCATCGCCTTTTTCAATGGAATAGGTTATTTCATCATTCAAGTCAGAAAGTTTATTGTCTTTGTATTTTTTTAACCCACTTTGCCCTGCTATATAAATAGTGTTTTCCGAACCCAATTCGATGTCAAAAATCGGTTCATTTGTTTTGGTTTCAATCGTGTTGATTACATTTTGTTCTTTAATTATTAAAATTTTTCCATTAGTTGTTCCTGCAAGTACGTATTCAGTATTTTCGTCACCTGCTAATGAAGATATAGGTGTATCTTGTATTTTAATGATAGAACCATTTTTTTGATAGTAAAGACCTGATTTGGTGCCAGTGTAAAGTATGTTATTGTTAATTATTGAGTATTTGTATCCGTAATGTTTTGTATCAAAGACTTTTTTAATTTCAAAATGACTATCAAACTGTTTTACTAAATTAGAATCCGATGAGACTAAAAAGCCATCACTTAATTTAACAAGTTGCCATGTGTTTTCTGATGATATTTTAGTGTTTTTTATAAGGTTTTTTGCTTTGCTTATAATTACAATTCCTTTGTCGATTGTTCCAACAATATACATGTCATTTGTCACAATGAATGTTGATATGTTTTCACTAGTCAATTTTCCTATAACTTCACCATTCGATATGTTTATTATGTGCTCTTTACTAATTCCATATATTGAATTTGAGAAGTTATTTAATTTTTCGATGTTGCTATTGTTTGTCTTTTCTATATTTCCATCGTACTTGTATACGCCATCATTTAGTGAGATATAAATGGATTTTAAATCGTCACCTTCGAAATCTATTACTTGTTTCGCGACAACGTTTAATTTTTTGTCTTTTATTTCGAACAATTTTCCAGAATAGTCTTTTACATAGTATCCATTGTTAACTTTTATGATTTTCTTTATATCACTTAGTGTGTTGCTCTTGAATTTATAGTTTTGAGTATTACTATTTATTTCAAAAATAGTGTCATTAGTGCCAACTAAAATGCCACTCTCACTAGAGTTCAAACTCCAGATGGGTGCGTCTTTAACTAATTGGCTATAGGGGGTAAATGATTCAGTAAACTTATCATACATCACTAAACCTTTATCAGTTCCTACAAGTAATATTCCATGTTCATCAATAAGTAAGCTTCTAATAAAAGAGCTGGGTAGACTTGAATTGTTACCATTTGAGTAAAAGTGCTTGAAGCTTTTTCCGTCGAATCTGTTTAAACCATTGAATGTTCCTATCCAAATATAGCCATCACGATCTTCGACAATTGATGTAACAGTGCTTTGTGAAAGTCCTTGAGCCACGCCATAGGATTGGGATTGAAGTATGATTGTCGAGTTATTTACTCCAAACACTTGGTTGGTCGCAATGAAATAAAACAAAAAAACAACGATAAATTTTAAAGTAAGCTTAGGCATAGTGTTTTTCTTATGTTTTCCAGATGATGCCATGAAACATTTGTTTTACATACTTTTCCAGAAAGTGATCACTTTGTCAAAGCCGGGGGGGTGAGGATCTTTTTAATGCATGAGGGTGGCTAAATATGGTGCAATCCAACGCCGCCAAAAGGCTTTCAGCGGGAAGATTGAGGTTAATTAATGGCACTCGCGCTGTCATTGATGGGGCTTTTTTGGGGGGGAGGGGAGAATTGTAAGCATAAATGTCAATAAACTCCTTCGTGGTGTTACTACAGGATTGTGGTAGCATTTATCCTGCTCTAGCGCCGAGGTTTACTGGCGTGCTGGCACATTAATCGTGTATGACTTGGATGAAATGAGATTCTGATGAAGAAAACCTTGACCCGTGGCTTAATGAATCTTTTACCAATGGCACTTAGTCTATGGTTGTTTTGGTCGCTGTTTGTGTCTCTAGATGGTTT
>JBOFGK010000042.1:0-19203 GCA_051649085.1 Mycoplasmatales bacterium
AAACGAGTACTAAAGCTACAAGTACTAAAGTTACAACTGAAGAAAAAGTAAACGTTGGAGCAACATCAAATATAGCTCAACCTAAAAAGAAAAAAAAGAAAAAACCAATTGTGGTTGAACAACAACCTAAAGTAGTTAAATCTGTTGAAGAAATGTATGCAGAAAAATTACAAACACCTGCATATAGTAAAGTAAGTAGTACAGAACGTGAACGTAAAATAAAAGTTAGAAAGAAATTTGTTCCTCAAAATAACAAACAAGTTCAAGCAGAAGAAAATTTATTTGGATTTGAAATTAAAGACTTAAAAGTTGGAGAACTATTCGATTGTCGTGTAATTGAAATCGTTAAAGATGGTTATATTGTTCAAGTTGAAGGAGCTTATAAAGAAGGAATAATTGAAAATGATCAAGTTGAGACAAAACTTGAAGTTGGTTCAGTAGTAAAAGCAGTATTATACCGCGTTTACGATGAAGTAAATTATTTATCACTGACAAAAGCTGATTTATATAATGAAATCAAAAACTACGAAAGTAAATTTGAAGAAAAACAAATTGTTAAAGGGAAAATTGTTGGTTTTGAAAGAAATAATTTTAAAGTTAAATTAGATAATGGAGTAAATGCATCAATTTTCATTAGAAACTTAGACACAACTTATATTGCAAATCCAGAACCATATATTGGACACGAATACGAATTTTTAATTAAGAAAATTTTACCAACAAATAATTGTCGTTTTGAGTTAACAAGACGTGAATTACTTGTAGAACAAGAAAAAGAAACTGCTGCAACAATTGAAGTTAATTCAGTTATTACAGTTAAAAACTTTACTGCAAATAAAGCTGGTTTAGAATTTAATTATAAAGGTTTAAGAGGATTTATTCCATTTAAGGAAACATCTCATTCATTTGTTAAAGATGTTAATGATTTAGATATAGATTTAACACAAGAACATGACGTTTTAGTACTTGAAAAAAAGCAAGGGAAATTCGGTGTCGGAATTGTTGGATCGTTTTCACGCTTAATGGCTAGTCCTTGGGATACGTTTATTGAAAAATACACAATTAATGATCAAGTAACTGCGCCAATTGTGAATAAAAAAGATTATGGATTATTTGTACAAATTATTCCGGGTGTTCGTGGTTTATTACATAGAAACGAATTTAATTCAGAATTTGCTGCACAATTTAAAGAAGTTCAAATTAATCAAGAAATTACTACCTTTATTGATGGAATTGATCACGATAAGAAATTAGTAAGTTTATCAATGATTGACAAATCACAAGTAGAAACTGAAGAAACAGTTGTTACAGATGAAGTAGCTCAAGTAGCTGAAAATACTTCAGTAGATGTAACTTCAACTGAAGATGTTTCTACTAATGAAATTACGCTTGATAAAGAACCAAATGAAGAAATTGCATCATTAATTTCAGAAATTGGTGAAATCATGGAAGAAGAAAATTAATAATAAAATAAAACGATAACTCAGATATATTTTGAGTTATTTTTTTTTAATATGTTTTTCATGTAATTAATGAATTTTTTATAAAGGTATATATTGAAAATTATTTATAGCTAATAATTAACGAATAACGATTGTTAAATCTTATTTTATTATCACTTTACATAATATATATTATAGGAAGTTTATTGGATAATAGCTTAAAACAATAACATAGCTTCTGAAATTAAGTTTAAGCTCGGTATTTTTGCTAATATTAATAATTGTACTGTACTACTTCATTATAAATTTGATATTCAATTCATTTTCTGTATATTCCCATAATTTATTAGCTAACTGTGGGTCAAGCGCTTGGTTTGATAATGTTACAACACCAGGCATTCCGTTCCAACCACGCTTTGAATTAGGTCCAACATAGTCCATTGACTGTAAAGACTGGCATTCAACAGCATAAATCAGATGTTTTGCTCCATCTTCTTGTTTAGTAATTCCAAATAAATTAGCAAGAGGTGCTAAAACTTTGATTACTGAGACAGTATACATTGGTAAATCCTTGAATAAATTAGTCAATGAAACACCAGGATGAACAATAATGGATTTTATTTGAGAATTCTTGTTTGCTAATCTACGACCAAGTTCAACTCCAAATAATGCATTTGCCAACTTAGCTTGACAATATGCCGTCATTTTATGGTAATTCCCTTCGAATGACAAGTTGTCAAAATGGATATCAGCCTGTTTCATTGCATGGGCAAGTGAAGATACAGTTATTATCCTTGAATGTTCGCTTTCCTTAATTAGCGGAAAAATTTGGGCTGTAAACAAAAAATGTCCTAAGTGGTTTGTTTCAAATTGCAATTCATTGCCATATTTTGTAATTGTATATTCAGGCATCATAATCCCTGCATTATTAATTAAGAAATCAATCTCATTAACAAGTATTTTTATTTCATTAGCAGCTTTGATGATTGAGTCTCGATCAGCTAAATCCATCTCAATTAAATCGATTTTTGCATTTGGAACTTCTTCTTTAATTTTTTTAATTGCTTCATTTGATGTCTTTAAATTACGATTACACATAATTATATGATAATCGTTGGCAAAATGTTTAGCAGTTTCATATCCTAAACCGGAATTTGCCCCTGTAATTACAAGCTTTTTCATAGTTCTCCTGAGTAATTTTTCATTTAAAAAACACAGGTCATTTGACCTGTATTTAATTTCTAATAATAAAAAGAAACAATCATGTAGACCATTCCATCTCTTTCAACTGCTCCAACAGCAATTGAATTATAATTGCTAATTAATGGCGCATTATGTGATGGTGATGAATAAAAGAAATTCATCGCTACTTGTACATAGTTACTATTAGTACTTGATAAAGATGCATTCGCATTATCCATTGGACAAGACCAATTATGTGGGTTCATGTTTTGTGAATAAGCAGTTGCTTCTTGTGTTGCACACCACTGCATACTATTATTGTAAGCATATGGTTGAAGACCTAAACTAGCTCGATACGAATTTATAGATGCTAAAAACGCTTGACTAGCACTATCAATGTTGTATCCTCCAGCAATATTAGCTGGTGTTCCAGCACTTGCAGCTGCAGCTCGACTAGCTTCTTCTTCTTTGCGTTTTTGTTCTGCTTCAAATTCTTCTTTTGAAGCGGTTAAAGTTTTAATTTGTTCATCCAAAGACTTAGTTTTGTCTTCTTCAAAATCAATATTATTCGAATTTAGAAAATCAATTAATTCTTTAATTTGGGCTTTTTTACTATCTGTTTCATTAATTTTTTTATTTACAGCCTCAATTTGTTTGTCAAGAATTAAGTTAGTATCAACTTTGTATGCGATATTTTGATCAGATAAAACTTTTAAAAGTTTTTTAACTTGAATCGTTCGTGTATCAACTTCTTTTTTAAGTATTTTGATTTTATCCAGAAGTTTTTGATTTTCAGTTAAACCAAACATTGGTGCTGAAATTGGTTTTGTCGATAATTTTTTTGATAAATCATTGTATTGTTCATTTAATTTTTTGCTTTCTAGCTCATAAATACTATCCATATTTTGAGCAATCGCAATTTTACTCGCCTCTTCTTGAGTGTATCCTAAGTTCATTAAGTTCTCTTCAACAGTTTTCATTTTTGCATAGAAGTTAACTGTAAGACCAAGGATTACAACCACAAAAAGACTAATACAACTTATTACTATTAATTTTTTGGACATATTACCTCTGTTTTTTCTTTTTTGTTTTACCTAAACTATTATATCATAAAATAGGATTAATTTCCATTGATTGGACAAAAAACGGCGAAAATGATACCCTGTCACTATAAAAAACACTAAAATTTCTTCTTTTTCAGGCGGATTTTGTATTTAAATTAAAAAAAATATACAAATAAATGTATATTTTTCTTATAATTAATTAATGTTTGAAACACCTAAACTAACGATTTGTCCATAATGTTTCGGCTTTGTTAAGAATGCAGCATTTGCATCATCAGTATCAATATGCATTTCAAGTACATAGTTGTCACTAACACGTATTGTTACATCACCAAAATACGTTTGCTTTTCCCCATCAACACTTACAATAACTTTTTGGCCATGTTCAACTCCAAAATGTTCTGCATCTGTCGAATGCATGTGAATGTGACGATCAGCTATAATTAATCCTTCTTCTAATGCTACCGTCCCATTTGGTCCAACTAATTCTATCGGTGCAGAACCAACTAAATTTCCTGAAGTTCTAATTGGAGCATCACATCCTAGTGTACGTAAATCAGATTTAGAAACTTCAACTTGCGATTGTTTTCTAAACGGTCCAATAATGCGGACACCTTTGATTTGTTTTTCTCCGACTTTAATGTCAACTTTTTCGCAAGCGGCATATTCACCCGGCTGCAGTAAATCCTTTAACTTTGTTAACGATTTGTCTTCTCCAAATAAAACTTTAAAATCTGCTTCTGATACATGCACATGACGTGCGGATATTCCAACAATGATCATTTTTGACATCTCCTATATATTTCAATTAAATCTTTTTTTGCTAACGGATAATAAGTTCCGACAAGGTTTTGTTCGTCAACTAATTTGTCAACACTATTTATTATATCAAAAACATGCACGTTTACGTCAGAAAATGTCTTTTTTCCAGAAATTTTGTAAAATAACTTCGATATTTCACGATTTGCATGCTCTGCAACTGTTAAAATATCACCTTCTTGACGGAAAACATACTTCCCAAGATTATAAAATTTAGTTAAAGTTTCTGGTTGATCTTTTTGTTGTTCAAAATAATAATTTATAACTTGTGGATGAATTATACTTAAACCAATCCCGTGAGTTAAATCTGTGTAAGCTGACACTTCATGTTCTAATGAATGACTTGTCCAATCACCACTTTTACGTCCAACACGTAAAATTCCATTTAAACCGATCGTTGAAGTCCAAAAGAAATTTGCATGTGCAGCATAATCATCAGTATTTAAATATGCATCAGTGTAGTTAATCAAGTTGATCATTGCCGCTTCGACCATGCGATCAGTTAGACCAGTATCTTCAAAACCATCAAAATATTGCTCAAGTAAATGCGATAAAGTGTCGGCTAGTCCTGCTTGTCGTTGATAAAGTGGCAATGTCTTTAATTGCGTTGGATCTTCAAACGTGAAAATTGGCTGACACTCGTCATGTCCCATTGCTAACTTTTCGTTTGTGTCTGGATTAGTTAAAACTCCTCCAATATTCATCTCGCTACCAGTTGCTGCAAGTGTAATAATTGCTCCAATCTTTGGTAAGTTGGAAATTTCAGTTAATAGTTGTTGATTTTTAATTACATCCCATACATCATGATCCGTTGCTGCACCAATGGCCATATGTTTCGTATTATCAAGCACACTTCCACCACCAACAGCTAAAATAAAATCAATTTGATGTTCTTTAATTAATTTTACTCCTGCACGGCATGTATCTACTTCTGGATTAGGTTTTATACCAGCTAGTTCAATCCATTCAATATTGTGTTTTCTTAATTGTTCGCAAACAATCTCATACAATCCGTTTTGCTTAATACTTCCACCACCATATGTCATAAGTATCTTTTTCGATGTCTGTTTTTTAATTTCTGGTCCTAAAAGTTCCCAGTTGTCTTTACCAAAAATCATCTTTGTATATCGATTAAAAATAAAATTTTCCATTAGCTCTCCTTTTGTTTAACATTCGCTAATTATAGTATAGCAAAAAAAAATTTTTTTCTTGGAAAAATACTTTTTAAGTGAAGTTTTTTTATCTACTAATTTTGCCAGTTAAAAAAACATCCCATTATTGACTAATAACGGGATGCATTTAAATTAAAGTTCTTTTTCTTCATAAATTCGAATGTATTCTTGGATACTTTTTTCCCAAGAAAAATCTTCAAGCATTGCCTGTTTAACAAGTTTATTGAATTCTGCTTTTTTCCAATATAAATCTGTTGCTTTTGCTAAAGTTTTAAGGAAATTATCGGCTGTATATTCTTCAAATGTAAACCCTGTTCCTAGTTGTGTTGTAAAATCATAATTACGGACTGTATCTTTCAAACCACCGACCGCATGAACAATTGGAATTGCTCCATATTTCATTGAAATAATTTGTGTTAAACCACATGGTTCGAAAACGGAAGGCATCAAAAAGAAATCACTGGCTGCATATAATTGATGAGCAAGTTTCTCGTTTTGTTCTTCGATAAAAGCAAAATTAGGGTAAAACTGGGCCATTTCTCGAAAGAAATCAGCAGATTCATCTTCACCAATTCCCATTACGACAAAATTGATATTATTGCGAATTATTTGATGGAATTCTTCAACAATCATCTCTAAACCTTTTTGTGTTGTTAATCTGGTTATAATTGTAATAAGCGGATATTGTAAATTACTACTTAGTTCAAAGTCTTTCAGAACTGTTTGTTTGTTTTCTAATTTTCCTTGAATATATGTATTGACATCGTACTGCTGTTTAATACTCTCGTCTGCTTCTGGAGAGAATAATTGATAATTTACGCCATTAAGAATTCCTAAATACTCATTATTGTCATAGCGCGTTTTTAAAAGTGTTTCTAAACCAAAACCAAATTGTTCAGTTAATGTTTCCTCACAATATGTTTGCGAAACTGTTGTTATTAAATCAGAATAAACAATTGCTGTTTTCATAAAGTTGAAATTTCCATATAATTCATAGTCGTTACTCTCAGGTAGTTCAAGATATTTTTGTAAAGCAAGTTCGTAGACACCTTGATACATCAAATTATGAATTGTAAAGACTGTTCTAATCCCTTCATAGCGTTCATCTTCTTTTGCTTCTGCTTTAATACATGCTGATGTTAGTCCTGTATGCCAGTCGTTTAAATGAACTACATCTGGAAAATCATCAAATAAAGCAAATGATTGGGTAAGCGCTTTTGAGAAAAAACCAAAACGATACCCGTCGTCATCATAACCATAAACTTCATCGCGATTAAAAAGATCTTGATTGTCAATAAAAATAAATCTTACATCATTATAAATAATTGTTTCATAGCCAACATAATTTCCTAATAATGTCGATGTTCCAAGTGTTTCAAGTTCGAGGTTTTGTTCAATTATTGAACGATATTTTGGCATAAAGACAGTTACTTCAAATTTTAATTTTGCTAATGTAACTGCTAATCCCTCAATAACATCAGCTAGTCCTCCTCTTTTTTCATATGGCAAAGCTTCTGCTGTTGCGAAAGCGATTTTCATTTCTCTCCTTTAAATAATACACATTTGTTTATATTTTAACATGTTTTTTCTTTTTTTTCACGAAAACTAGTTTTTTATTTTTTTGAGATAACAATAATATCATTAATTTTCCCCTCAATTTTTGTATTAGATTTTACAATAGCACCACGCTCAACAATGACAAATTTCAGCTGACAATTAGCTCCGATTTGTGCTGAAGGTAAAATTACCGAGTTGTAAATTTGCGTATTTTCGCCAACACTAACATCATCAAAAATTACGTTGTTAGGCTCGTTATTAAAATCATAATTAGTTTGTAGATAACTCTTTATTGTTCCAATATCTTGCCAATAATCGTTGAAATGATATGTGTATATTTGATTAGTTTGATTTAGAATTGTTGGGAAAATATCATGCCCAAAGTCATGTGTACTGCTCTGATTTTTATTGTCGGCAATAAGTGTATCAATTAAAAATTGTTTATTAAATAAATAAATTCCCATTGATGCAAGCGAGCTATTAGCTACCTTTGGTTTTTCTTGAAAGTTAATAATTTTTTGATTTTTATCTTCTGTTATAATCCCAAATCGACTAAGTTCATGTTTTGGAACAGGAGTTGCACAAACCGTGACGTCTGCTTGTTTTTTTTGATGTTCTTCCAAAATAGCTTGGTAATCCATCTCATAAACATGATCAGCTGACAAAATTAAAACATAATCTGCAACTTTCGCTTGAAAATAATCGATGTTTTGAAAAATGGCGTCCGCTGTTCCAGCATACTCTGTCTTTGGTTGCAACAATGTAATAATCGGTTTTTCTGTCTTTGTTGCTCTTGTTTGAAAATAATCAATAAATTTTTGGGTTTGGTACTGAATTAGTAAGCCAATTTCAGTAATATTTGCGTTTAAACAATTTTTAATTGAAAATTCGATAATCGCTTGATTGTTTATTTCAAGTAAAGGCTTTGGTAGTTCATCGGTTAACGGTTGCAAGCGTTCACCTCTACCACCAGCTAAAAGCATCACAATGATTTCTTTCAATTTTCTCCTACATTAAATTACTTTATATTTTGTTAATAATAACAACTTGCGTAACATTCTAAAAGTTTAAATCATCACTAAATAAAACTTTTTGACGCTTGATAATAATGGTATTTTCATCAATGAAATTGTTGAAAGCCTCATAAATTAATGGGACATCACTTGTTTTAATTAATACTTTTTTCAATAAATGATAGTATTCTTCAATTTCTGCTTCTTCGATAAGTTGTTTGATCGTTTTAGTCGAAACATTTTTAGTTAGTGTTAATTCGAATTGCTTATGTGTAACTTTCTTTTTAATTAGCATTAGTAAAATTGCGCGATAGTCATTCTTTTGTGCAAAATAAATAGTTGAAAATGCTGGTAAATTACTAAAGATAACTTTGTTATTATCTGGTTGATAAACAACATCAATTTCATTGTTCCCCCCAAATTCAAAACTTTCGGAATTTAATAGAACATTGACTTTAGTTTGATATCTAACGGGTATTAAGTAGCGATAATAATCAACTCCTGACGTATTTAAAACAACTTGAATCATATTATTTTTTGAATCATAACGTCGATACATTAGAACGTTGTCAGCAATATTTTCAAATACATACTCAAAACCTTCGTAGCTTGTACAAAGTTCATGGAGTGGTTTTTGCTTGATATATAATGCCCCAAGTGTTCGAATAAAATGTTGAAAGTTATAATTACTTTTTCTTTCCAAGACTGACCAATTAATTTGTTTTAATTCATCAAATTCTTCAAAAACGGCAATATCATTGCCCATGAAGTTTAATTTAGCACCAGGATGTGCATACATATGCGCATATAATGAACGTAAATTAGCAAATTTAACTTGTGAAATCCCATGCATTTTTTCAAGCATTGATTTTTTTAAGTGAACAACTTCATCATGTGAAAATGGCAATAAATATTTTTCACTGTACATATAATGGAAGGAAAAAGTTAATTTAGAAAAAATATCTTTTCGATATAAAGGGTCTGTTTGGTAATATTGGAGTAAATCGTTCATCCATCCTAAATTCCATTTGTAATCAAAACCTAAGCCACCATCAGCAGTTAGTTTGGTTATTTTTGGATATGTTGATGAATCTTCAGCAAACATCAATTTCGTATTGTTAAATTCTTGCTTGATTAAATCATTAATTTCTCGTAAAAAACTTATCGCAGCAATATTCTCTCCGTTTTCGGCTTTACCGTTATGATAAATTAGATGACTAACAGCATCAATTCTTATCCCATCAAAATGATATTCTCGAAGCCAAAATAAAATTGCTGACTTTAAAAAGCTGCGAACAAATCCATTGGAAAAGTCAAAGTTGTGAGTACCCCATTCAGTCAATGTACCTGTTTCAAATAACGGTTGACCATCAAAATTTTCTAGTCCAAATTGATCTGAACAAAAGTGTCCCAAAACAAAATCGAAAATACATCCAATTTTTTTCGTGTGCGCATAATTAATTAGTTTATGTAACTGCATTGGCTCACCATAACGAGCTGTTGGCGCAAAAAAACTATTGGCTTGATAACCCCAACTGCCTGTGAACGGATGTTCTGTTAGTGGTAAAAATTCTAACATATTATAATTCATAATACATGCATAGTCTACCACTTCACAGAGCTCATTGTAGTTTAAAAACTGTTTATCATCAGTTTGTTTAAAGCTTCCTAAAAAGACCTCATAAATATTTAGTTTATCTTTGTTTTCTACGACAAATGAATTTGCTTGTGGCAGCAAATTATGAAATTTAGAAACATAGTTCGGCTCTAGTTGAGTTGCCATGCAAAATGGATCAACTTTTTCTACTTTGTTTCCTTGTTGATCTTCGATTAAATATAGATATGTGAATTCATCAGTAATCGGAATAGTTATTTCCCAAATTCCATATTCATTTTTCGTAAGCAAATATTGATATTTATTCCACTCGTTAAAACTACCAAGAACAAACACGTTTTTGGCGTTTGGTGCATACACTCGAAAGCGGATTTCATTAGCAATTAGATGAGCACCAAAATAGTCATATAAACGTGTGTTATTTCCATCCAACATTTCTTTTATTTCATTATTATTCATCGCACTCCATTCGCTTATGTAACTATTTTAACATATTTGTCAGTTTCAGACAAGAAAAATCGTTTTCATCAAGTCATCTCCTGAAATTTATTTCTTGTTTTTTATATTTTCTCTAAAAAAGAATCACAATAAAACGTGGAAAACTTGTTTTTAGTCGATTATTGTGGTACAATAAATATGTAAAAATTGGAAGGAGAATTTCATGAGTAAGAAATTTCAAACAATGGATGGGAATGAAGCTGCTGCATACATCTCGTATGCATTTACAGAAGTAGCAGGTATTTATCCGATCACACCATCTACTCCACTTGGGGAACATATGGAGAAATGGTCAAGTCAAGGAAAAACAAATTTATTTGGAACAAGAGCAAAAGTTATTGAAATGCAATCAGAGGCAGGTGCGGCAGGAACTGTACATGGTTCACTACAAGCTGGTGCACTTACTACTACTTTTACTGCATCCCAAGGACTTTTACTAAAAATTCCAAACATGTATAAAATTGCAGGAGAATTATTACCAGGAGTTATGCATGTTCCTGCCCGTTCGCTTGCAGCACAAGCATTATCAATTTTTGGAGATCACCAAGATATTTATGCAGCACGTCAAACAGGTTGGGCAATGCTTGCAACAGGTAGTGTACAAGAAGTAATGGATGTTGCAGGGGTTGCGCATTTAGCAGCACTTGATGCAAGTGTACCATTTATGCACTTCTATGACGGATTTAGAACATCACACGAGATTCAAAAAGTTGAAGTTATGGATTATGCAAATTTAAAATCAATGCTTAAATATGAAAAAGTTGACGCTTTTAGAAGCCGTGGATTAGATCCAAATGCTCCACGTTTAAAAGGAACGGCACAAAATGATGATATTTATTTCCAAACTCGTGAAGTTCAAAATAAATACTATGATGCAATTCCTGATATTGTTGCAGGATACTTAGATCAAATTACAGAAGTTACTGGTCGTAAGTATGCACCATTTGTTTACTATGGAGCTGAAGATGCAACTGACATTATTATTTCTATGGGTTCTGTTAATGAAACTATTCAAGAAACTGTTGATTATTTAAATGCTAAAGGACAAAAAACTGGATTATTAAAAGTTCATTTATACCGTCCGTTTTCGAAGAAATATTTCTTTGATGCATTACCAAAATCAGTTCAAAGAATTGCTGTACTTGATCGTACAAAAGAACCAGGTTCAACTGGTGAACCGTTATTCTTAGATGTTGTAACAATGTTTAATGGTCAAGAAAACGCACCAACAATTATTGGTGGACGTTATGGACTATCATCAAAAGATACAACTCCAGGACAAATTCTTGCAGTTTTCAAAAACTTAACAAATGAGCAAAAATCACCATTTACAATCGGAATTGTTGATGATGTAACTAATCTTTCATTACCAACTGTAACTGATGAAGAAGTTTTAGATGCAGATGTAACTGAATGTGTCTTCTTTGGTTTAGGTTCAGATGGAACTGTTTCAGCTAATAAATCATCGATTAAAATTATCGGAGATGAAACAGATATGTATGCTCAAGGATACTTCGCATATGATTCGAAAAAAGCAGGTGGAGTAACAAGATCACACTTACGTTTCGGACCTAATCCAATTCGTAGTACATATCTAGTTTCTACTCCAAGTTTTGTTTCATGTTCAAGAGATACATATTTACGTAAATATGACATGTTATCAGGATTAAGAAAAGGTGGAACATTCCTTTTAAATACTGTAACTAAATTAGCTGATATTGATACATTAGTACCAAATTCTGTTAAAAGAACGCTTGCAGAAAAAAATGCTAAATTCTACATTATTGATGCGGTTACATTAGCTAAGACAATTGGTCTTGGAAACCGTACAAACACAATTATGCAATCGGCATTCTTTAAATTAAACGAACAAATTGTTTCATATGAACAAGCACAAACGTTTATGAAAGGAATGGCTGAAAAAGCATATGGGAAAAAAGGTAGCGATATTGTTGAAATGAATCATAAAGCAATTGATTTAGGAGTTCAAGGACTTGTTGAAGTACCTGTAAACCCTGAGTGGATTAATTTAACTGATGATGACGTTGAAACAGTTGATAGCAAATTCGAACAAGCAAAAACTGATTACGTGAAAAATATTGTTGAACCAATTAATAACATTAAAGGTGATGATTTACCAGTTTCTGCATTTGTTGATTATGCTGATGCAACATATGAAACGGCAACAACTCAATATGAAAAACGTAATATTGCAGATTTTGTACCTTTATGGTTAGATGAAAATTGTATTCAATGTAACCAATGTGCTTACGTTTGTCCACATGCTGTAATTCGTCCAGTTTTAATTTCTGATGATGAATTAAATGAAGCACCAATTGAATTCCCAACTTTAGATGCAATTGGTAAAGAATTAGCTGGGTACAAATACCGTATTCAAGTTTCAACAAAAGACTGTACTGGATGTGAAGTTTGTGTAACTGTTTGTCCAGGTAAAAAAGGTGTTAAAGCACTTGAAATGTCACCAGTTCATATTGAACTTGAGAAAAAAGAAGATGTTATAACTGAATACTTATTCCATGAAATTGAAGATAAATCTAATTTAGTTGATCCGAAAAATGTAAAAATGTCACAGTTCAAAAAACCATTATTCGAGTTCTCAGGAGCTTGTGCTGGTTGTGGAGAAACTCCATACATCAAACTTGTTACACAATTATATGGTGATCACATGATTATTGCAAATGCAACTGGTTGTACTTCTATTTATGGTGGTTCAGCTCCAGTAACTCCATATGCTGTTAATGCTGAAGGTCAAGGTCCAGCTTGGGCAAACTCATTATTTGAAGATAATGCCGAATTTGGATTTGGGATTAAAGCTGCAACAGATGCTTTAAAAGATCGTATTTTACTATTAATGGAAGAAAATTTAGAGCAAGTTGATCAAGAGACAAAAGATTTATTCCAAGAATGGGCAAATGTTCGTACTGATTTTGAAGAATCGAAAGCTGTTTCAGCGAAAATTGTGGAAAAATTAGAAACAATTGATGCACAATTTGCCAAAGAAATTTTAAAACTAAAATCTCATTTAGTTAAAAAATCAATTTGGATGTTCGGTGGAGATGGATGGGCATACGATATTGGTTATGGTGGATTAGACCACGTAATGGCTAATAGAGAAAATGTTAATATCTTAATTTTAGATACTGAGGTTTACTCAAACACAGGTGGTCAATCTTCTAAATCATCACAAATTGGATCAATAGCTAAGTTTACTGCTGCAGGGAAAAATGCTAAGAAAAAAGATATGGCAGCAATTGCAATGAGTTATGGTCATGTATATGTTGCTCAAGTATCAATGAATGCTAACCAAGCACAACTTTTAAAAGCAATTAAAGAAGCTGAAGCTTACGATGGACCATCAATTATTATTTGTTACTCTCCATGTATTGAACATGGTATTAAAGGTGGGTTAACAAATACGATGAATTCAATGAAATCAGCAACAGAATGTGGATACTGGCCAATTTTTAGATTCAATCCTATGCTTGAACTTGAAGGGAAAAATCCACTTCAAATTGACTTTAAAAATGTTGATTGGTCTAAGTATGAAGACTTCTTATTAAACGAGAAACGTTATTCAATGCTTAAAACAATTAATCCAAATAAATATCAAGAACTTCTTGACGCAAATAAAAAAGATGCTCAAAGAAGATGGAATAATTACCAAAGAATGGCTGTAATGGATTATTCATTTGCAGAGGAAACAACTGAAGCTGTTGATGGTGAATAACCACAATACTTCTACTTGTCACTAGCTAATGCTAGTGACTTTTTTTTATTTTATCCAAAAAACATCAATCTTTTTGCTTTAACAATGAAAATTTACATTAAACACTTGACAATAGTCGTTTTAATTGTTAGAATAATACTTAAAAACAAAAGGAGGAATTAAAATGAAAAAAAATTTATTGATTTATTTATTAATATTAGTTGTACTTGCAGGCTGTACTACTTCTTCTTCTGCTAGTTTTGTGTTTCCAACAAATGAAGTTGAAACGTTAGATTCACGAAAAGCAACATATTCAGAAACAGCACAGCTAATCACTGACACGCAAGCAATGCTTTTGAAAGTTAATGATAAACAAGAAGCTGTCAATGGTTCGGCTGAATCAGTTGAAGCGCAAAATAATGGTATGTCATATTTAATTAAGTTAAAGCCAAATGTTGCATGGGTTGATAATAAAGGTCAAGAAATTAGAAAAGTTAAAGCTCAAGATTATGTCGACGCATGGAAATATATTGTCGATCCAGCTAATCAAACTGCGTATGCATTTATTTTTGACGGTTTTAAAAATGCTAGTAAAATTATAGCTGGGGAATTACCTGTTGATGAATTTGGGGCAAAGGTACTTGATGAATTAACAATTCAAGTAGATTTAGAGTATGCTGTTCCGTATTTTAAAGATTTATTATCATTTTTCCCTTTTGCTCCTGTTAATACTGAATATATTGAAAGTAAGGGTGAAGCATATGCAAAAGATGCAGAAAACATGCTATTTTCAGGTCCATACTATGTAACTGACTTTGAAAAAGCATCAGAGATAAATTTACTGGCTAATGAGAAATACTATGACTACGATAATGTTCAGGTAAAAAAATTAACATATCGAACAATGAAAGATTTAACAACTGAATTTAATGCTTTTCAAACAAATGAAGTGAATTATTCTCGTTTTCCAACGGGAAAAGATTATCAGACAGCTAAAGCTAATAACACGGCAATTGACTCGCCACGTGCTTGTATGAATTATTCAAGTATAAATACAACAGCTGCTCAAACATCAAATGTGAATTTACGTAAAGCGCTTCAATTTAGTTTTGATGCAAAAACTGCAGTTGATACAGTTTACGATGATGGTTCAATCGCAACTGGGGATTTAATCACTAAAGGTTTAACTACATCTTCATATGGATTTGATTATCGCGAAAAATATAAAGGTGGATTTATAACATTTGATACTGAAAAAGCAAAAGAATATTTAGCACAAGCTATTAATGAATTGGGACTTAAACAAGCAAGTGATATTAAGATTAGTTACTTAACGGAAGATACGACACAAACGAAACGAAATGCGGAAATTATTCAACAAATGTATCAAGAAAACTTAGGAATAATAGTTGAACCAATTATTTTGCCTACTGAGCAATATCGAACTGCACGAAGAAATGGAAGTTTCGACATTGCAGGTGGACGTTGGTGTGCTGACTACGGTGATCCAGATACATTCTTACAAGTGTTTACTTCTGCTAATGTTGATGGTTTGAATGCGCCAAGGTACTCAAATCAAGAGTATGATAGAAAAATGAACGAAGCTAAAGTAATTATTGATGCAAATAAACGATTTGCGAAAATGTATGAGTTAGAGAAAAAAATTGTTGTTGATGATGCTATTCTTATACCATATTTCCAGCAAAACATTGCATATCAAATAACAGATGGAATGACACTTGGTGACCATCCCTATCAAAAAGTTTCATTTGAATACATTAGATTAAACAACTAACTTTAAATATTCATCTAAAAAAAAGAAAAGGCGAATTCGCCTTTTCTTTTTATTTTCCTAATTCATAAGTTTTTTCTAATTTATACTCACTACCATAATAACTTCTTAAGTAAATTTCTTTCAAATCAGAGATTTTTGGTTGACGTGGATTAGCTCCAGTACATTGATCATCGTATGCAAGTTCTGCTAATTCATCAACTGCTGCTAAAAATTCTTTTTCGTCAATTCCAAAGTCTTTAATTGATAATGGAATATTGATACTTGCTTTTAATTTATCTAATTCTTTCAGCATATTTTTAATAGCATCAACATCGTCTTTTCCATCTAAACCAAGATATCTTGCAACATATGCATATCTTTCAATTGCTTTAGGACATTCATATTGAGAGAATACACCTTGTCTGTATGGTTTGTCTGTTGCGTTATAACAAATTACTTCGTTTAATAGTAATGCGTTAGCAATTCCATGTGGAATGTGGAAACGTGCACCGATTTTGTGGGCTAACGAGTGACAAATTCCTAAGAAGGCATTTGCAAAGGCAATCCCGGCCATTGTTGAAGCCATCGCCATTTTTTCTTTAGCAACCTTAGCTTTATCACCAAGACGAACAGATTCTTCTAAGTTATCGAAAACAAGTTTCATTGCTTTTAAAGAGTATGGTTCTGACATTTCGTTTGCACAAACACTTACAAAACTTTCTAAACCGTGAGTAAACACATCGTACCCACTTGCAGCACATAATCCTGCTGGCATTGAAAGTGCAAGTTGAGCATCACTTACAGCCATATGTGGAGTAATTGCATAATCAGCTAATGGATATTTTGTTCCATTACGGTCCGTAATAACACTAAATGGAGTAACTTCAGATCCTGTTCCTTGCGTTGTTGCAACAGCTACAAAGTACGCTTTATCACCCATTTTATTAAATTTTTGAATTCGCTTACGGATATCCATGAAACGTAAGGCAAGCATTTCAAATTCTGCTTCCGGGTGCTCGTATAATACCCACATAATTTTTGCGGCATCCATTGCACTTCCACCACCTAGGGCAAGAATACAATCTGGTTGGTAACTTGAACAAACTTTTGCTCCTGCTTCTACATTGTCAATTGTTGGATCTGGATCAACGTCACTGAAAATTTGATATCCAATTCCATGTTTATCTAATACATCTGTAACACTTGAAGTATATCCTAATTGGTGTAAAAATTTATCAGTTACAATAAATACTTTTTTATATCCGTCAACAGCTAAATCGCTAAGTGCCTCTGGTAAACATCCAAATTTAAAGTATGTTTTCTCAGGAAGTCTAACCCATCCCATGTTTTCTCTCCTTGTAGCTACTGTTTTGTAATTTAATAAGTGTTTTGGTCCAACGTTTTCACTTACTGAGTTTCCACCCCATGAACCACAACCAAGAGTTAATGATGGCTCTAATGCAAAGTTATAAATGTCTCCAATCGCACCTTGTGAACTTGGTGTATTGACTAAAATTCTTGCTGTTTTCATTTTTGAAGCAAAGTATGCAACCTCTTCTTTGTTCATTAATTCATCGGCATAAATTGCTGATGTATGCCCAAGACCAGAATGCTCAATTAATTCTTCACAAATTGCAACTCCGTCTTCAAATTTATCATATTTAAACATTGCTAATAAAATTGATAATTTTTCATGTGCAAATGGTTCTGCTAAACTACTATCGCTTACTTCTCCAATAATAATTCTTGTATGTTCTGGGATTTTAATTCCAGCAATTTCAGCAATTACTTGTGGTGATTGACCAACAATTGCTCCGTTCAGTGCTCCATCTTTTAAAATAATATTTTGCACTTTTTTAAGTTCAGCCGGTTTTAAAATGTATGCTCCACGAAGTTCAAATTCACGGCGTACATCATCATAAATTTTTGAGTTTACAATTACTGCTTGTTCTGATGCACAAATTACTCCATAATCAAATGATTTTGAAACAATAATTGAACTTACAGCCAACTTAACATCCGCTGAATCTGTAATTAAAGCGGCTGTGTTTCCAGCACCTACTCCTAAAGCTGGTGTTCCTGAACTGTAGGCTGCTTTTACCATTCCTGGTCCACCTGTTGCTAAAATGATATCAACATTTTCCATAATCATTCCTGTTAAAGCAACTGGATTAACTCCTTCTTTAACATCACCAACGTATGCAAGTAATCCAGCTGGTGCTCCTGCTGCAATTGCCGCATCCATTACAATTTTAGCTGCAGCAATTGTTGATTTTCTAGCTCTTGGGTGTGGTGCTAAGAAAATTGCATTTCTTGTTTTTAAAGAAATTAAAACTTTGAAAATTGCAGTTGATGTTGGGTTTGTTGTTGGCACTACTGCTCCTACAACTCCGATTGGTTCAGCAATTTTAACAATCCCTGCTGCTAAATCTTCTTCTACAACACCACATGTTTTCAAATCCTTAAATTTATTGTAAATAAATTCTGATGCAAAGTGATTTTTGATGACTTTGTCTTCAACAAATCCCATTCTTGTTTCTTCTACTGCCATTTTTGCAAGTTCGATTCTTTTTTCGTTTGCAGCCGTTGCTGCTGCTTTAAAGATTGCGTCTACTTGTTCTTGTGTAAATGTAGCATAAACTTTTTGAGCTTCTCTTAATTTCGCTAGATCTTCTAGCAATGTCTTTTCGTCATACATCATTTCTCCTTTGAAAAAAATTTATGTACCTCATTAATAAAAAATGGAAAATTTTTTCTGAGGTTACACTTACATTTTACACTATTATTTTCCGTTTGTCAACTTTTTTTTGAAAAAAAATTATTTATTTTATTTTTTCCAAAGAGATTTTTCCATCGCTGCTTTTTTTTCCAGTAAAAACTATTACAAAGCTTTATTTATCGTACTATTTACGAATTAGAGTTTATTTATATTTTTTCAAAATAAGCTTTGATATTTCAAAGTATGGAAAATTAAACATGAATTAGTTAAATTGAAATGGAAAATTTTATTTCTTTTCAATAGAAAAATTGTTAATTTTTGAAGTTGTTTACTTTAAAGAAAAAATGGAAATTATTTTTCTTCTAACTATTCAAATGTATAATTATAGTTTTATAAAACACTAAAGAAAGACCGGTAATGAAACTGATAGTTAGCATTTTCTCACTATTGATCGTAATTTATCATAAAAAAACTAACACTCTATATGAACCGAACCCTATAAAGTAGAATTTTAAATAAAAGAGCCGAATATCATTAGTTTGATATTTGGCTTTTGTTATAATAATACTAAGGAGACTATATGTCAAAGATTTTATTCAGCCAAGAAGCTATTACTATGCT
>JBOFGK010000043.1:0-21407 GCA_051649085.1 Mycoplasmatales bacterium
TAGCTTCTGCTGTAACATCGATTTGCGTAACCGTAGAATTTAACTGTCCGTTTTCAGTTTCCACTAACACAATTTTCGCTTCAGAATCTTCTAAAATGTAGTTAATTCTTTCAATTGGTGCATTCGGATCAATTGGTAAGTAACAACTTCCGGCTTTAATGACCGCATAGATTGAGACAATCATTTCTAAACTTCGATTGACAATTAGGGCGATTGGTTCATCAACGTTTGCGCCAACCTCTCTTAATTTTCTAGCTAATTTATTAGCACGAGCATTAAGTTCTTTATAAGTCAGTTGTTCATCTTCAAATTCGACTGCAATGTTATTAGGTGTTTTTTCGACTTGTTCTTCAAAGATTTCCACTAATGTTTTGACATTGTTATAGTCTTTTTCTGTGTTGTTGAAGTTTTCTACTTGGACATATAAGTCTGCAGTATTTATGTCACTAACAAAATTTTCTTCATTTAACATTTCAATTAATACATGCTCATAAAAGTTCAATAATAATTGTGTAGTTTGTTCATCATAATTTTGTGTCGTAGCGATTTTAAGTTCTAATTGTTCTTCATTAAAGACTGTGATTGTAATTGGATATCCAGTATTTTCATCAGTATGTGAATAATTAATTTTTACATTTTCTTCTTTATCGACATTACTCTTATCGAAATAGTAATTTTCAAAAACAAATAAAGTATTTAACGTTTTTATTGCAGGTATCTCTTCAATAATATTTATTAGTGAAATCCATTCATATTCAGATAATTCTAACGATTTTTTATAATTTTCTAATAATAAATCTTTGATTGTGGTATCTTGTTTTGCTGTAACTCTAAGTGGAATTGTATTTATGAATAAACCAACAGTTTCTTCTATTCCTGTTTCCTCGATATTTCTACCTGAAACTACTTTTCCAAAAGCAACATCGTCTAAATGTGTGAATCTTTGCAGGAGAACTCCCCATGCCGTTTCTAAATATGTACTTAGTGTAATATTAAGTGTCTTTGTTAAATTTTCAATTTTCGTTTTTATTTCATTCGAAATAATTAACGATTTTCGATTTAATATTTCTAAATCATCTTTAGCAATGTTGCGATTTTGGTGACTGAAATTATCGATATTTACAATATTATCATATTCAGTTAAGTATTCACTGAACTTATCTAGACCAGTTGTAATATCTTGTTTAGCCATCCACTCTTTATAGTTTGAAAAGTTATATGTATTTACTTGAGTAGCTAATTCACTTGAAATTTCCGTTTTTGAAAGTCCATCTAAACGCATATTGTAGAAATTCAAGAAATCGTTAAATACGATTGATAAACTCCAACCATCAATTATAATATGGTGAGTTGACCAAATAATTTTGGCTTTTTTCTGACCATTTCTTACAACGGTTAATCTTAATAAACTATCATTTTCTAAATTGAATCCTCGATTAAGGTCTGCATCTTTGATTTCATTTAAATTATTTTCAGCAGTTTCATCGATATATTTTAGATCAATTTCATAATCCTTATACACAATTTGGATTGGTTCAGTTAGTTGTTCATGAATAATATTACTTCTAAATACTTCATGTTTTTGTGCCAGTAACTGCAATGCATCTTTAATTTTTTCAACATCAACTTTTCCTTCCATTTCGAAAACCGTTTGGATAAAGTCTTGAGATTTACTTCCCATCAGATTATGGTGGAGCATTCCCATTTGAAGTGAAGTAAGTTTCATAATTTTTTCGATGTTATCTGGTTTGCTTTTCGCTTGAATCAGTTTGAATTCTTGATTACTAAGGAATAAAGCATCATAATCACTAGGTGTTTTGATGATTTCCTGGTCTTTTAAGCATTCTTTAACAATATTCACTATTGCTGTTTTTAGGTTTTTCATTAATTGCTTAATTTCCGATTTAGAAATTAATTTTGTATTATAATCAATTAAAAATACAAGTTTATGATCTTCGATGATTGAATTAATAATTAAATTATTATGCTTATTGACTTCATCAGTCATTATTTCATCACTATAAATTGATCTTTTGAAAATATTGTTTTTAGAATTTTCATTAGTAAAATCTCCTAAAAAGTTGAAGACAATATCAATATTCTCATTTAGTTCTTTATTATCAAGATATTTCAAGATATTATAACCAATACCTTTATTAGGAATTCTTCTAATAATTTCTTTATTACTGATTATCGTATCTTGAATCGTCGCTTGGTAACTCAAAATAACTGGGAAAATACTTGTAAACCAACCAATCGTTCGATCTGCAATATAATCTTTATGAATTTGTTCTCGTCCGTGCCCTTCTAATAAAATTGGCACATTTTCTAGACCTTTCCACTTATAAATTGCACAAGCTAAAGAAGATAGCAATAAATCATTAATATCTGTACCATATTTAATGTTTGATTTTGTTGTTAATTCTTTAGTAATCTCATTATCTAATTGAACTTTTTCTCTTGCAAAACTTTTTTCCTTAGTATTATTATCAAATAATACAATTTCTTCACTTTGTTTGACAAGCTCATTCCAGTACTTATATTCATTTTTCACATGTTTTTCATTGCTATATTCTTCGATATATTCGACCCATTTACCGTATGATATCGTTTTTAATGGTAATTTATAGGCTTTTGCTTGCACTTTAGCTGTGTATAAATTGTTTAAATCTTCTATAAAGATTCTCCATGAAACCCCATCGATAACTAGATGGTGAACAACAATTAAAATATGGAAAACATCATTTATTTTGTAAATATTAATTTTCATCAACGGACCATTTTCAAGATCAAAATTACTATTTAATTGTAAATTATGCTCGTTTAGCTGCTCATTCAAGTCGACATTTTTAGCTAGTGAAGAAAAATCAAACGTCTCACAACTGAAGTGTAAATTCTTTTCAAATTTACTTATATCTTGCTTTAAATTTTTATACGTTGCTCTGAAAATATCATGATGCTTAATAATGTCATTTATACTATTTTTGAAATATTCTAAAGAGAAATTTTCATCATCAATTTGTAAAAATAGTGATTGATTATAGAAATTTTTATTGACTATTTTTTCACTGAAAAAATATTTTTGAATTGGACTTAGTTTAAATTCTCCTACAATTTCAGTTTGCTCATATGTTTCTATGCTAAGTGTAGTCGAAATACATAGTGCAATTTCTTTCACTACTTTTTTTTGCATAATATCTTTTACTGATAAATTATATCCATTATTTCTTAATTCTGAAGTAATTCTAATTGCTTTAATCGAATCTCCACCTAATTGGAAGATATTATCATTTACACCAACTTGAGTTACATTCAATATATTTTTAATTATTTCTACTAATATTTTTTCATTTTTTGTAGAAGCTTCAATATATTCAACTTCACTTTTGGCAACAATTTCTGGTAGCTTATCTTTATCTAATTTTAAGTTTCTAGTCATCGGAATTGCATCTAATTGCATCAAAAATTGAGGGATCATATAGTGCGGTAAAATACTCTCAAGTTTATTTGTAATCTCCGAATTTGCTACATTTTCATCTGAAACATAATAAGCATATAAAGTATCTTCACCATTAAGTTTTCGGGCAATTACCGCAGCATCAATTATTTTGTCAAGCTTTCTAATTGAATTTTCAACTTCTTCTAGTTCTACTCTAAAACTTCTTATTTGGACTTGTTGATCACTTCTTCCTAAGTATTCAATATTTCCATCTGCTAACCATCTTGCTAAATCTCCAGTTCGATATAATTTACCTTCACCAAATGGATTATCTACGAATTTTTCTGCTGTTAATTCTGGTCGATTTCTATATCCTCTTGCAATTCCAACACCACTTGCACAAAACTCGCCAATAATTCCAACACCACAGACTTTATCGCCGTTCAAAATATATCCACCCGTATTGATGAACGGTTTACCAATTGGCACATTTGTTCGATTGAATGCTTTATCAACTACATATCCAACAGTATTGACTGTTGTTTCTGTCGGACCATATGTATTTAAAATGATGTCTATATTTTTACATCTTTGTAACATTTCAACTTTAAACTCAGCTCCTGATGTACATAAAATTTTCATATTTTCAAAATTTAATTGAGTTGATAATATCGGCGGCATCATAGAAATTGTAATATTTTCTTTTAAATATTCTTCTAAAAATTTAATATCTTTTGTCTGTTCTTCAGTAATTAAATGAAGTTCTCCCCCAACAAATATTGATAATACAAGTTCCCAAATTGAGGCATCAAAAGCGTAATTAGAAAACTGAAGAATTTTGTCTTCTGGTGTTATATCAAAGTGCATTAAGTTCATTTCACGTAAATTCATTACACCTTTATGCTGAACTTCAACTCCTTTTGGATTTCCAGTTGTACCAGAAGTATATATAATATAAGCAATATCCCCCGGACTATTAACTCTTTCCAGATTTTCACCATTTGCATCATAGTTTTTCTCATCATTTACATTCAGAGCTATTACATTATCATTATCAATCGCCAAATCTTGATCGAGTAAAATAACTTTTGCTTCTGAATCTTGTAAAATGTATTTTACCCTATCTAAAGGTTGATCTTTAGTAATAGGTAAATAACATCCCCCTGACTTCAAGGTTGCAAACATTCCGATTATCATTTCAATACTTCGACTAATGTATAGCGCTACAGCTTCATCTCTTTTGACACCTAAAGCTCTAATTTTTCTTGCTAATTTATTTATTTTAGTATTTAGTTCTCTATATGTGATTGTTTTATCACCAAATACTAATGCAATATTATCTGGAGTTTGCATAACTTGTTCTTCAAACAACTGAACCATCGTTTTACAATCATAATTTACGATTGGACCTTTTGATAGTTCCTCAAGAATATATCTTTCTTCTGCTTTACTTATCATCGATATTGAACTTATTTTTGTACTTTCCGCTGATTTTAAAATGTTTCTCATTATTTCAGTCATGTATTCGTACATTTTATGAATTTCAGGTTCTGAAAATACCGCTTCTAAATAATCAAATTCAATCGTTACTATTCCTTGATTTAAACGATCTGCAACATTTAAATCTAACGTAGATAGTTGTTTTTTAGTCTTTAAATAATACGCTTCTTCGTAGTGAGCTATATCTGCATTGAAATTTTGATAATTCAAAGTTATATCAAACAATCTATCTTTGATATCAAATTGTTCTGATAAAAGAGTATAAATATCTTCAATACAATATCTTTGGTGTTTTAACCCTGAAAAAGATTTATGCTTAATTCGATCTAATAATTCTTGTCTAGTTATATCCCCTCTCATATCAATCGAAATTGGTAGTGTATTTACAAACATCCCTAACATATTTCTTTCATTTCTACCTAATCGATTTAGAAAAGGAGCACCTATATAGAAATTTTCACTTCTAAAGTGCTCTTTGAAATAAATAGCCATTGTCGCCATAATGAAATTAAATAATGATATATTATTTTCTTTTGTGAAATTATTTAAATCTTCAACTAACTTTTTATCAACATTATAACTTAATCTTTTACTCGTACGATTAATATTTTCACGATTATCTAATAATTTAATATTTCCATTTTCTTCGATATCAGCAATCCAATATTTTTCATCTTTAATTCGTCTATTAGAGTTTAAGTAATTTTTTTCAGTTTCAATGAATTCACTATATTGACTTCTTTCTTTTTTGTCTAATTCTAAGTATTCACAAGCTAAATCTTCACTAAATAATATAACAGAAAGTCCATCAAATATAATATGACTACATAAAAAATACATATAACTTTCCTCATTAAAATGAATTAACAGAAGATGATACAAATTTTCCATTTCATAGCCTATTTTTTTGTGATTTAACTGTTCTACAAGACTATCAAATTCAGCTTGTGTTTTCACATTTTTATAGTCGACATTGCAAATATATTCATCCTGTATTAGATTATAAATTTCTCCATCTTTTTCAATGATTTTAGATCTCAATATTTCATTTTGTGAAATAACTTTATTCAGCGCATCTTTTAGTTTTTCATACTCTACATTTTCAGAAAATTTAACTAGAATCCTAATTTCCGCAATTTCTTGTCCATGGTATTTCACACTATTATATATTGTCCTTTGTACTTTTGTTAATTCATATTTCATTTTTTTGCCCCCTAATTGTAACTTTATATTAATTTTCAAATTTATAAATCAATATTTAAGTTCATTATCTAATAACAATCCATCGCTTACATACCCATTACTTCGAAAGCTAACTTTATAACGAAAATCAATAAGTTATGTCTTTATAACCAATTGTACACTATATATATTTCAAAACATTTTTGATAATTCACACTTTTTTAATTATTCATTCATGCTGTATATTGGTTTTAATGAAATCAAACACCTTGACTGAACAAACAATTTTTCATTCCTAATTAACTAATTCCTTCAAAATTTTCTCTAAAAAAAACAAACAAATATAAACAGTATATATATCTACTAATTAGTATATGCTTTCATGCTGTTCTATTTGTAACTTTTTTATTTTATATATTGTAGGTACTACAATCATATTCATAAAAAACGCTGTATAAAAAACTTTAATTTACCTTATTTTTCCCTCTATTCCAATATATTATATCATTTTACGGTTAATAAATAAAGTTTTTTTAATTTTTTTTATTAATTAATTTTATTCAAAAAAAACTTTAAGAAAGTTTTTTAATTAAAAATCAATATTTTTCACAACCCTTTTTATTTTTTATAATTTCATTATCTTTTTTTTATAATTCAATTATAATTTCATTACGATTTCTTTATAATTCATTTCTTTTATTTCATATTCTAGATCAGTATTTTTCCTACAACTTGTCATTATAAATTTTTCATCTTCGTTTATTTCAAAAACCAAATCTTTTATAAGAATTCTTTTTTCTAACGGTAATATCTCTAATATCTCATCTTTATTTGCAATACTTAAACCTTCTTTTTTGATATAACTTTCTTTAAGTGTCCAAATTTTTATAAAATCAGTGTTTTGTTCTTTAGAATTTTGTAAAAAGCCTTTTTCATTTTGGGTATATATAAAATCAACTATTTTCCAATCAATTTCGGCTCTATTTTCAATATCAATTCCAATTTCTTGATCACTAATGGCACAACAAACGCCTGAACTACAATGACTAATATTGAAATGTATATTCGGACATTCTTTTATGTAAGGTTTATTATTTTGGTTATAAATTAATTTTAATTTATTTAGATCAATATTATAATTTTCTTTAAGTAGATTTCTCAATAATACATAAGAAATTAATGAAATTATTCTATCTGATTTAAATCGATATGTTTTTGCTTTTTCTAATCTTTCTTTTGACACATAGGCTTCCATTTTTTTAATTGTTTGATCATCAATTTTATCTAATTGTTTATAATAATGAATTTTCATTTCTCCTCCCTGATTTTTTATTGATATTTTTTTTATCAGTTTAAATCAAATACGTTATTTAGTATAACATATTTAAGTAACATAGTTAATTTAATTACAAATTTACACATTATTATACTTATATATATATACAAATTATCATATTTGGATGTATATTTATAAATAAACATATTGAGATACTAATAACCAAGTATAAATTAATACAGTATTAGACAAAACAATATAGTTTTCGGTAAATATATAACCTAACCTACTTTAAAGCTTACTAATATTTATGTTATTACAAAAAAATAAATCCCAGAAACCACATTGGCATCTTGAGATTTATTTTGTGCTGTTTGATACATAATTTACGCTTTGTTAATCTTTATTTTGCTTAGTTTTCCTTAATGAAGCTTGTGACAAGTTCTAACATGTTTGCACTTAATTTATTAGCAACTTCTGTAACTTCACTATGATTCAAATGATTTTTCGAAAGACCAGCTGCCATGTTTGTAATACAAGAAATTGCAAGTACTTTCATCCCTGAGTGTCTTGCTACTAAAACTTCTGGTACAGTTGACATTCCTACTGCATCTGCACCAATCGTTTTTATATAACGAATTTCTGCAGGTGTTTCATAGGCAGGTCCTGCCCATGCTGCATAAACTCCTTCGTGTAATTTAATCTGTTTTGCCTCGGCAATTGCAAATAATTTTTCTCGATATTCTTTAGCATATGCTTCGCTCATATCAGGAAATCTTGTTCCAAAATCATCATGATTAGCTCCGATTAAAGGAGATGTTCCCATTAAATTAATATGGTCAGAAATTACCATTAATGCCCCACCATTAAATGCTTCATGCATTCCACCACAAGCATTTGTTAAAATAATATTTTCAATTCCAAGTTTTGCAAACAAACGAATTGGATATGTGATAGTTTGCATTGGATGACCTTCATAGAAATGAACTCGTCCTTTCATTACAACTACATATTTTTCACCAATATAACCAAATACAAGTTTTCCTTCATGCCCGATAACTGTTGAACTCACAAAGTGGGGAATATCTTTATAATCATATTCAATCGTATTTTCTAAATGATCAACTAAAAAACCAAGTCCACTTCCTGCAACAATTGCATAGTCAATTTTTTTAGTTAATGCTGCTTCTAAATATGTTTTTGTTTCAGCAATTTTTTCAATTAAATTTTCCATTTTTCTCCTCTAGGCTATCATTTTATTGATTTTTTTGTATTAATTTTTAGTTACTTTTACATACATATTATACCATGGAAGTTAATTAAAATTAAAAAATTTTTATGGAAAACATCAATCATTTGCTTATTTAATGCAAGTTTATTTTTTAGTTAACTGTTTTTTACAAACTAAAGTTAGTAAAATTAAAATTGCTATCGTCAAAAATAATAAAGCTGTAGGTAAAATCTGACCCGTCTTTAAAATACGTTCACTAGTTTGACCAGGCGTTGGCTTGTCAGTTGTCGTATTATCAGGATTTATTGGTGGATTTTCAGGTGTATTATCGGGATTTATTGGTAAAACTTCTGGAGTTTTTATGTACTGTGCATATAAAGTCTTATCAGAAGCCGGCATCTTATCCGTAGTAAAATCCCACTGTTTCCCATTTTTTTCTTCTTCAGACCAACCAATAAATCTATATCCAGCTTTTATTGGTAGTTCAGGTTCTACTACAAGTGAATCAAAATTCACATCTACACTATTAATTACTCCATCGTTATTGAAATGTAATTTATACGTATTGGCTTTAAACGTTGCAACAAGTGTTAAATTACTAGCTGGCATTAGGTTCTCATCGTGATTCCAATAACCACTTTTTGCTTGTTGTACTTGCCAGCCTGTAAAAGTATAACCAAGCTTAATTGGATCGATTGGTCGATTGGTCGATTGACTTTTTTGTTGTATTCAACTTTTTGTTGATCATGAATTTCTGAGTCAACAAGGTGCTGAACTGTATAGGCATTCGTTGTCCAAATTGCATATAGTTTAAGCGCTTGATTTGGCATTTTACCCTGCTCAAAGTTCCAAAGACCAGAGCTTGCATCAGTTGTCGTACTCCAACCAATTAAAGAGTGTCCTTCTTTAGTTAGTGTTTTTGTAGGTTCATTAATTAGTTCCCCATATTTAATCATTTGTAAAGTCGGTGTTTCACCAATACCCCCATTTGCCTCAAAACTAACAGGATACACTAGTTCTTTCCATGTTGCATATAATGTTAAATCAGTTAGTGGCATTGGATTAATTGCAAAATCCCAATTTTTCCCAGTACCATCTGCTTTAGTATTCCAACCTATTAACTCATACCCCTCTCTTGTCAATTGTTCAACAGGTTTAGTAATTAATTGTTTAAACTTCACAATTTGACCCGTTATAGTTCCTTCAGCTCCATTTGGATTGAAATGGACATTTTTTGATTGGGTATCCCAAATTGCATAAAGCTTAATATTACCAATTGGCATTACATCGGTTGCAAAATTCCAGGTCTTTCCCGACCCATCAACAGAAGTATTCCAACTAACAAAATCATAACCTTCTCGACTTGGATTAGCTGGTTGCTCAATTACTTCACCAAATGGAATTAATGCTGGTTCGATTGTATCTGTATCCCCACCGTTTAGCTCAAAACTTGCTTCATAACTATTTTTCGAAAAAATGCTTTAACAGCTAATTTTCTTCTTACTTTGGTTTCAATTAAAAACCAATAAATACTTTTTGTTGAATGTTTTAGTAATGTTTTAACGCTTACATACTAATGGTATGTTAATGTTTTATGAAAAAAAAACGCAGTGACTTGATTAAATAAAGTCTTGCATAAAATCATTACTTTTAATCGATTTAATAATTTTCAATAATAATTTTTAAATCGTATTATCATTTTAGCATAGTGTTTAAAAAAAATCAAGTCCTTTTTGTTTTTTTAATTTTTCACGCTTATTTTTAGAAAACTCCTTTTTAAGTATTTTTGTTTAAAGTTTTTGTTTAATGTTTTTTGTTTAATGTTTTTGTTGAATGTTTTTGTTTAAAAGTTTTTGTTTAATGTTTTTTGTTTAAAAGTTTTTTATTTTTAAATCCACACTAACAATAAGAAATTATGATTATAAACTAATCATAATTTCAGTAATAGTTAGTTTGCTACTTAGCCAAATTTTTGTTCAATTCGCTTCAAGAAAACTCGATACGCAATTAATAAAGCAATTATACTATAAGCAACAATTGCAACTGTATAGCTTGTGACTAGTACTGGTGATACTAAATCTTGAACGATTAAGTAGGGGGCCATAAGCGGTGTCCAAAACGGAACAAACGCAAGACTTTTCAATAACTCAATTTGATTTAAGCCCAAAAGTTGTGTCAGTAAATAACCTGAAATAATTAACAACATAAACGGTCCTTGATACTTTCCTACATCTTCTAAATTACGTGCTAATGCACCAATAATTACGGAAAGCGAGATACAGAAGGAAGAACCAACTAAAATACAAATAAAAATTAATACCGTTGTCGACGTAAAAACTGAACTTAAGTCAATTTCGGTAAAACTTGTTACTGACAGATAACCTGTAACGGCCCAAAGGATAACATTTATCAATAATAAGAGATTTGCACCTATTATTTTACCAATAAAATATTCTTTTTTGGAAACACTTGTGAAAATTATTTCTAGAAGTTTCGTGTTACGATCTCGAACAATTTCATTGGCAGTTAATGAAAAATGCGTTAGTGCTAATGTATAAACAACTATCACCGTTACAAGCCCTATTACTGTTTTAAGCTCATCTCGTGAATCACTTGATTTATTTTCATCGAAAATTGGTCGTGCAAGTTGCTCAGTTGGATATTTTTGAATAAAATCTTGAACAATTAATCCTTCATATACATTTAAAACTTCTTGTTTATTTTCAATATCATAAGAAATTTTTAATTGCTTGTTTTCCTCACTAAAATACATTATGTAGTCTTTATTAGTATAGTCTATTTTTGTAACTTCTTCGACTTTATAGCCTTGAGCATTAATTGATGTAGTCTTTATTGGTGCTAAAACCCCTATTTTCAGATCATTTTTCACGAAAAAATCTGTTTCAGTAAATAATTGAAAAATCGGTCCAATAAAAATTGGCAAAATAAACATAAAAATTATCATTTTTTTCTTTAACGTACGCACAAGCATTTCTTGTGTAATTAATGAAATTTTTCTCATTCTACCCCCTCGATTAATTTAAACAATTCTCCAAAGGAATATGTTCGAAAAACTAAGTGATTATGGTCTTGGATATCAATTTTAGTTTTAAGTGTTTTGATGCACAAATTATTTGTACAATTTATTTGATAAAAATTTAGCATATTTTTTTGTTCAATTAATGTTAGATTAGTAAATTTTTCATTATCCATTGCTTTATCTGTTTCAAAAATTGTAACTCCATACTCCGCTTCTACCGTTTGTTTATTACCAACAAATTTTAATTCACCTTGCTTTAGCATTATAACTTCATCACATAGGCTTTCGATATCTTCCATCCTATGAGTCGAAAAAATAACTAGACAGCCTTTAGCTTTATAATCCAAAATTATTCTTATAAATTGCTCTGCTGTAACTGGATCAATTCCCGAAAATGGTTCATCCAAAATTAAGATGTCGGGTTCACTTAATAGGGTTGCAATTAATTGAACTTTTTGCTGATTTCCTTTGGAAAGTGCCCCAATTTTAGTTTTTAAAGTACCAACAACTTGTAAGTATTCCAGCCAATATTCAACACGTTCAACTATTAATTTCTTACTAACTCCTTTTAGCCTTCCGAGAAAAATCATCTCATCAATAATTGATTTATTTAGTGATAATCCACGTTGTTCTGGTAGATAGCCAAAACGATCTATATCAATTTTTGTATTTCCATTCATTGTGATTTTTCCAGATGTTGGTGCTTCTAAGCCAATTATCGTCTTAAGTAATGTCGATTTACCTGCTCCATTTTTTCCAATCAATCCATAAATTTTACCTTCATTTAGTTCTAAATCAATCTGTTTAAGTGCATTAATTTCATTGAATGACTTAAATAAATTTTCACATTTTATCATTTTCAATCCTTTCACTCATTTTCAAAGTACTAATAATTTTTCCCTCTACTAATATACCATTCAATTACAAAATTAATTTTCAATTTTGTACACATTTTAAATTTCTTCACATAGTTTTTATATATACTTTTATTTTAAATGGATAAATTCAACTATTTTTTCACATTGATACTAGTTACTTATTAAATGGTAACTTGATTATAACAAAATAGCTTTGATAAATCAAGGTTTTTCGCAAAAATACCCCTCCAATTTAAAGCGCTTAATCTTATTTATTTTTCTTCACAATCACGCTTTTAAATACAAGTTTTCTTCGTACTTTTGTGCAAAAACAATAAATTAGCAAGTTGACTTTTTCATTTTTTTAAGTTATAATTGTTATACACAAAATCATTTATGGAGGAACAATTAGTAAAGTTAAAAACTCAGAAGAAACAATCGAAAGAATTCTTGATGTTAGTACAACATTGTTCTACGAAAAGGGATATGAACAAACAAGCATCCAAGACATTATTCATAGTTTAGGCAATTTAACAAAAGGGGCAATTTATCATCATTTCGATTCAAAAGAAGCAATTTTAAATGCAATATTTATGAGAAAAACAAATGAAACAATTCAAGCACAGCAAGCATTAATTGAAGCTAACGAATATACTGCTTTAGAAAAACTTAATAAATTAATATTGTTGTCTTTAAATGATTCGATGCAACAAAAAAACATCTTACTTTCTCCAAATTTATTGCAAAACCCACGTATCTTTACAAATCATCTAAAAGTAAGTATTACCGAATTCGCTCCTTCATTAATTGAACCGATTATCCAACAAGGAATTGCTGAAGGAACAATTACATGTGCTTATCCAAAACAGTTGGCAGAAGTTTTAATTATGTTGATTAATATTTGGATTAATCCACTTGTCTTTGACGTACCTGCGGAAGAATTAATTCAAAAATACCAATTCTTTCAAGAATTTACTAAGCTGTTTAACATTGATTTTCTTGATGATTCAATCTATGAAAAAGTAGAAAATTACATTAAACACTATAAATAATTAGTATTTTTCTACTAATTTTTTTTTATGTTATAATAGATGTATAAGAAATTTTAAATATGATGCTTAAAGCAAAATTTCAGAAATACTTTAACTTTTAGATAGGAAATCAACTTTTTGATCAGTAGATGAAAATAAATATTTTGACCTTAGTATTCTCAAAAGGAGTATAAATGTCTAAAATTAGAAAAGTTGAATATGTTTCACTTTTTGTTTTAAAGATAGTCTTTGACGATGGAATGCTCTATTTTAAAGACTGGGAACAACAAATCAGCGATAGTCCTGCTTTGGCTTTTATAAGATTTGAACCTCGTTTATTTACAAATTTTAATTTTTCCAAAGATGCTATTTTCTGGATTAATAAGCAAAATCAAATTATTAGTTTTTCTGCGCAAAAACTTTATGTAGAATCACAAACAGAAGACTAATGAGCAAAAATCATTTAAAAAGATGCCTAATCGGCATCTTACTTTTTTGCTAAATTTATAAGTTTTAATCATCAGTCTAAATTACTGATATGATAATTAAACTAACGATGTTTGCTTAAAATTTCGTAACTTTACTTAAAAAGTATTGAAGTTCTGATGTTTTTGGATTTCTAATAATATCATGTCCATGTTCAATAATTGTTCCATTGTCAATAAATAAAACATAATCTGCAAAATCACGAGCAAATCCAATTGCATGCGTTACGATAATGAATTCTTTACCCATCATTCCAAGTTCGATAATTGTTGTTAAAACTTCTTCTGTTAAAATTGGATCAAGGGCTGATGTTGGCTCATCAAATAGTAATAAGTTTGTATTTAATGCAAGTGCTCGGACGATTGCCGCTCGTTGTTGTTGTCCACCGCTTAAAGTTGCTGGTAATTTATGAGCATGTTCAAGTAATCCAAACCTAGAAAGGAGTTCATTAGCTGTCTCTTCTGCTTCTATTTGTGGTATTTGATGAAGTTTTACTAAAGGAAATGTAATGTTTTCTAAAATAGTCATATGTGTAAATAAACTATGTGCTTGAAAAACAAAACCTTTTTTGGTCATTAGTTCACGTTTTGCTTGAGCTGTTTGGGGGTTTTGTGAAACATCATCTAATATTATTTGTCCCTCTTCGGCAACTTCAAGTCCAGCTAAAATTCGTAAAAATGTTGTTTTTCCTCCACCAGAAGGTCCAATAATTGCAATGTTTTTGGCAGCAGGAATTGTTAAATTAAGTCCTTTTAATACTTCTTTTCCAGCAAATGATTTACTTAAGTTTTGAATTTCTAACTTCATGCTCTTTCACCTCGTAATTTTTGCTCGTATTTTTTCACTAGATAAACTAACGGAATTGTTAGAATTAAATAACCGAGTGCTAAGACGACATATGATTCAAAGACAATAAAGGTACTTGCTTTTAGCTGATTCATTACATTTGTAAATTCAGAAATTGCCACATATGACAATAGGGCTGAATTTTTAATTATACCTGATAATTGACCAACAAGTGGTGGTAATGAAAATCGAAGCATTTGAGGAATAATTATGTAACGATATGTTTGAAAATTAGTCATCCCTAACATTTTTGCACCTTCAATTTGTGAAACTGGAATTGCTTGAATTGCCGCTTCATATACTTGATAAATATATACACTACTATAAATTGATAGAATGTAAATTCCAACAAAAAATGGATCATGTAAGTTGAAAGTTGGCGCGATAAAGTAATAAATAATTACAATTAAAACAATCAAGGGAATTGCTAAGACAAAATCATGAATAAGCTTAGCTATATATTTAATCCACAGTAACCATCCTGACATTCTCATCGCAATAAATAAAATCCAACCAAAAATAACACTTACTATTGCTGTCCAAAATACAATACTTAACGTTGTAATGTATCCTGAGACAATTAACGCTCTAGCACCTGCTAATAATTCCGTAAATGCAAAGGATTTTTCTCCTTGAAGAACGATACGCATCGATAGATCACCAACTGCAAATTTAATCGCAAGTACATCACCAAACAACGGATTTTCATAACCTGCTCGAGCTAAAGTCGCGCATGTAAAAAGTGCAATAATTAAGATTGTTATAATAATTGCTGAAATTTTTTGAAGTTGTTGCTTTGGCATTTTTCCTGCTTTCTATAATATAAATGGTATTTTATATTTATCAAATTTTTTAATTTCTTCTTCTAAGTAGGTCTTTTTTAAATGGTCAACTGTTCCATCTGTCTTTGCTTTTTCAATAAACATATCAACTTTTTCTTTTAAATCCAAATCACCTTTAGGTAAAGCAATTCCCCAACCATTGACATCTGTTACTGGTGCTTGTGAAACCGTAGTTTCAGGATATTGTTCTTGGAACGAATAAATTGTTATTGGGTCATAAATAGTGATTGTACTCTTAGATTGAGCAACATCTAACACAGCAGCATCCATTGATTCAAAGTTTTTAATTTTAGCAAGAGGGGCATTTTCTTGGATCCAAAATGCTCCAATTGTTCCGGTTTTAATCGCAACTGTAACGTTAGGTTGATTTATTTCTTCTAACGTTTTAACGTTACTTGTAGGACTGTTTAATATATGTAAAGGTGGTGCAGTTGTATATGGTTCAGAAAATAAAACAGATTTCTCGCGTTCTTCTGTAATTGTCATTGATGAAATTATCATATCAATTTTTCCACTCTCAAGTGCTGGAATTAACGCATCATACTTTGTCGGTACAATTTCAATTCTTTTCCCTAAACTTTTACCTAATTCCTCAATGTAGGCAACGCTAAATCCAGTTGGGTTACCACTTTTATCGATTGTTTCATACGGTGCAAATTCAAGTTCCATTCCAACTTTAATCGCATCTTTTTGTAAAACTGGACTTGTTGCATTCGCATCTTTTGTTTCTACAGTTACTGTACAACCTGCAAGAAGAATGATTGTCAGTGTTAAAATAGTGTATTTTAGTAATTTTTTCATAATATCTCATTTCTCTTTATTTTTTACTTATTATAACACATTTTAAGCTATTTTAAGGTCAATAAACATAATCGTTTCATCTTCAGTTGTATACAAGTAGCTTGATTAATAGGCAATTATTGTAGAAATATTTGTTATTTATTAGATTAATAATAATCAATTTTGATTGTCTTTATTTTAAAAAAGTTGGGCATTACCCAACTTCTTAACTATTTTTACTAATTCTAGTAAATTATTCTTTTTGTCATTATTTATTTCGAATTCCATTCACATAATAACGATTCAATATTTCACCAAATCCTCCACGAATCGTTTCGGCAAGTACACCTGTTTTAGCTTCAAACGTTTCAAGAAATTTATTTTTTATCTCCTCCGTCGAAGTTTTCAAATGTTCTTCTAAAAGCTCTTCAAGTTCTTGTCCATTATAAATATGTGGTGAACGACAAAACACCATTGTTGTTTTTTCGTTCTTCAAAACTTTTTTCAAATAAAAATGAAGCTCTGTTTCATTTCTTAAATCAAATTTCAATAACTCTTTTCGATATTTACGAAAAATAATTTTTGTGGAAAAAAATTTTTCTTGTTGTTCGAGAATTGGTTTAATGAACGTTATAAATTTTTTTTCGTTGATTTTTTTTAGACGACGAACATAAGTCATTGATGCAAAGTGACCACAGCTTCCAATCATTACAATTATTTGTTGCTCATTGATTGTTCGATTAATTTTTTCCCTTGAACTCATTTCCAAAAAACAATTAAACTTTTCCACAAATCGACTTGTTTCAATTGGCTCATAGTTTTGTTTTTCTAGAAAATTTTCTAATAATTTTTTTCTCGTCAACCTAATCCATTGCTGATTAATTTGTCTATGGGTTTTTCTGAACATTAATTGTCCAAGCTCCAACAGTCCTTCATCTGCTGTTTGGAAAAACGCAAGCTTAGAATTTTTCCCTTTACTTATAAACTTTTTATTACTTTCTACTAAATAGTCGGAATTTTTCAAGATTAATCTATGTATATAGAAATACTCCAATAGCTCATTATCTGTAAATTCATGTGCAAAGACTGCATCGTAATTACCAAATGTTTGTGTCTTTATGCTATTCAAGAAATAATGTGCAGTTCTTCGTTTTAAATTGAGACAATCTTGAACGGAAATTCCCAATACTTCTGCACATTCTTTATCGGTGAATTTAATTGCATCAGCTTTTGAAAGTTTCTGAAATAATACTTGATATTCAATAATTTTGTTAATAAATTTTTGTTTTCTTTGACTTTTAACTTTCAATCCGTGAATTTGCTTTTTCAAAATTGTACACGACTTTTCATTGTCCACGTGTCCTTTTGATTTAACTAACTTTGCTTGCCAACTTACGAGGTCTGTTTCTAATTTTGCTAATTTAAAATACTCGCGCTCTAGTTTAACGTCAAAATATTTAAGCAAATAAGGATTTGCCTGACGATGGATCAAACCATTACTTAACATCAACACCACAGCTTCTTTGACAATCAATCCATACAATAAATCTGTTATTATTATATTATCGTACAAAAAATGGAGTTGAAAAGATGGAATCAAATCGAACGAAGGCACATATAAACTTCTTTCTATTTTATAGAAGTTTTGATAAACAAATATTCGTTCTTTAAAATAATCTTTTGCATTTTTAAGTAATTGATAATTTTTCAACTTAAAGTTTGCAGCTTCTAATTTGCTATATTCTTGATGTGAAATATATATATCTTCATCCAAAATATATTGGATTAAATCCGGTTCAAGTTTTTTAACTTGAAGTATATAATAAAGTGCTGGTTCACATCGAGCTTCGAGCGAAAATTGATCATGATCAACATCATCAGTTTTTCGAGTTGTTATACTTATAATTTCTTCAATAATATTCATGATTGCTTCCCTTTTTTTTCTTTACAATCATCTGTTTTAACTCATTGGCCCTAAGTTTTATGTTTTATTTTGTACTTTATTATTTGCTATAACAGTTTCATAGCAAAAACGCCTTATTTTTCAATAACGCTATTTGTACCCTAGAATAAATTTTATATTTATTTTTACATTATAAAGGTATTATACATTATTTTCTCCTACTTGTAAAGTATTTTATTCTTTAATGTTCAGTTTTTTTTCCTGTCAAATGTCCAAACGACTAAAGCTTGTTATCTAGTACACCGGCTTGCCTTTATAAAGAATTTTCCCTCCATTTAAAACGCAAATTTTTTCATTTGAAAAATCGAGAAAATTCACCTTTATTTTGCTCGAATTTTTCTTTTATTTGTACTTAAGTGCTTTGGCTATATTCCCCCAGGAAATAGACACAATTAAAACAATGCACCCACATTAGAGATGGATGCTTTTGTTTAAGTAATTAATTGTTGATTAATGCATGAATAGTTGTACCATTTTCTAAATCTTCCATCATTAATAGCTTAATTATTGTTTGACCAATATCAGCCATTGTTGGAAGTATACCTAAATTAATTTGCTTGTTGTTTTGCTCAAGGTAACAAAGAATTGGCACATATTCTCTCGTATGTTGTGGATGTCCAATTGTTGGGTCATCACCGTGATCTGCCATAACAATTAAGAGTGTATTGTCATCTAATTGTTCAATTAAATTTCCTAAAAAATCATCAACTATTTGCAATTTATTAGCAAACTTGTGAACGTCTTGTGCATGCCCTGCTAAATCTGTTTCTTGAACATTTGCAAAAATCAAACCATTTGTTTGTGTTTTATTTGCTTTAAGAACAAATTCCATCACTTCATCCGTGGCAACCGCTGGTAAAAATTTAGCGTTTGGGGCAACAATTACATCAGCAGCTTTTCCAATTAAAGTCACAGGCACTTGTGCTTCGTCTAATCGAAAAGCTGTTTGTTTTGTATAATCAATCCCAAACCCTAAATGGACACATTGATAACTATCAGTATAAACACCTGACTTTGGTGCATTTACCCCAATATACGCCTGTTCATGTTCTTCGATTGCTGCAAGTATCTGCTCAATTGATGTTTCTTTTGAACCAAAAACAATTAACCTTGGAACTTTAATAATTGAGCGAATTTTTTCAGCAATCTCAACCACTTGAGTAAACTCCATTTTATTTAAATCAGCTGTGATATTAAATGCTTGACCAGGATCTGTTTCAATATTATCACCAATTGTAAAAGTATTTTCGATTAACAACAGTTTTAGATTTTTCCCAACTAGTTGATAATTAATATTTTCATCTTCAAGTAGCTCAATAATTTCTGAAATATAGGAACTAAAACTACGTTCTTCAACTTTTAATGGTTTTGAACCATTAATTTCTTGATGTCCAAAATATGAATCTGCTCCATAATGGGCTAGCTTTGCCTTGCCAATAATATATGGTTCTGTCATATTTTCTAAGTCTAGTAACTGATGAAGCCCTAATTTACGTAAGTTATTAAATTTCAAGTGAGGATTATTTTCTAACACATGTTTGGCAGTATTTGCACCAATATCAAGTGGACGTGTAGTTGCTACATCATCCATTTCACCAACACCAAATCCATCGATTACTAGAAGAATTATTTTATTAATCTTGTTTTCCCAAGCCATTATATACTCCTATTATTTGCGGGTTATTTTTATTAAGTCCTTCAACTAATATTACTTGTGAACGAGTTACAAACATTTGTGTCCGAAATACCATAATTACACTTTCTCCATAATTATAATTTCCCTTAACTTCAAAATAATAATCAATACTTTTTGAATCCGGAGAATTAACCTCGACAATTTCTTGTCCAATTAACGCATGCTTCAAGTTTCCACGTCGGTAGAAACCTCCACCATAACAATATGATTTTGATCCAACATTATGCGAAATTTCACTTAGATACAAATATGCAAGCTGTTCATTTGTTTGACGATTAATTGGTAAAGTTCCAGTGAGACCATGACCTGGTTCCGCTTGCGTTGCCCCAAGACTTGCCAGTAATTCAAGTGAACTTTGTGAAGTTGCACTTGGTAAATTTAGTTCAGTAATTTTAAAACCAGATTCATTAAGCAACTTTTGTGCTCTAATTATTGTTTGATAATTTTTAGTCGGACTAATCTGTTCATCAATAACTAGTAAGCAAGGAAAAGCTGTTAGCCCACAAATGTCAACTGCTTGAAATTTTTTTAGTTTTTCCGTAATTTTTGGGAGTTTTTTCAATTCAAAACCTGCAATTTGACCATCATAAATTAGATCATTTTCTAAATCAATTACCTTCAAAAGAATTTTTTGTTTAAGATTTAACTCTAAACACAATTGATTAATCTCGTCAAGAATCTCTAAGGAATATACCGTAAAATACTTCGGTTTTGCAAGTAAAATTCGTTTAAGTAATGACTTGGGAACTTGAACAAGATGACCAACATTTCCAATGGGAATTTGGTTTTCAATCATGACTATTGCTTCTTGATAATCAACAACAACCGCTCCTTCAAATCCAAGTTCCATTAGCTTTTGAGCAATTAGCGGATTACGACCAATTTGTTTAAGCATAAAGAATAGTTTAATCTGTTGTGCTTGAGCAGTTTTCAACATTTTTTGAGCATTGACGAGTAAAGTATCAACATCAATTACATATGAATCCGGTAACAACTCACCAGCTTGGTGTTTTGCTTGAACGTATTTAATTAGTTTAGGGTTTTCTGTTATTATTTTTTTCAAGAACATGTCTAATCCCTTCTGTTAAAATACGAATAACTGTTTCTTCTCCAGCTCGCATCGGATTAATCCTTATTAAAGAGTTATCGTTAACTGAAACAATCTGTTTAAATGTCCCTGACACTTGATAGAACATCGGTACAAACTCATAAATTGACTCTGCTCCCACAGGATTAGG
>JBOFGK010000044.1:0-83964 GCA_051649085.1 Mycoplasmatales bacterium
TGTTTGGAAAATCAAACGAATAAATTGAAATATTATTAAGCTGAAAAATAATTAAAGGAATGAAAAAGCCCATTGTTAAACCCGATGCAGCTTCACCAAGAGGAGTACGACAGATTGGCAGTGGACCATAACTATAAATCACACCAATGATTAAACAAATTGTACCATAGATGAGAATATTAATACCAGAAACGATGATTAAATAGACACCAATGCTTAAACTAACAGTAAGTAAAAAAATGATAATACTTAAGTTAAAACGATGACTAATTTTCAACTGATCCATCATCTTTAGTTTATTTAAATCAGCAGCAGTTGGTGTCGGTTCATATTTTAAGCTATAATATGAATTTATTGCAGTAACACAGCTATCAAATGCAATCATTGCTACTAAAAATAGCCCCATCGATAAGTAGTTTAATTCAATCTGATTTATTAGTAGATAGCTTAAACTGACAAAATAAATCATTAGACTAATTAGTTTTGTACGAATTTCAATGAAATCAAAAAGATATTTAATCATTAGTCTAGTCCTCCATGTAAATCTCTTACAGTTTTAAGCACAAGCTCTGTAAAGTATTTTGGTTGATCAAGCATTGGAAAATGTCCACTTGCTTCAATTGTATAAAATAATTTGTTCGAACTTTTAATTTGCTCGAAAAAAGTTTTAGCTAAAGGATGTGGGGTAACGAAATCATTACGACCGACAATTAAACAAATTGGGACTTCAAATGTGTTTGGTATGGCAAAAGTCATTAAATCATTATATAATTGATTTAGATGATTTTGATTCATTTTCAGATATGTTAAACTATCATGCAATGAATAAAATGGTGATTCAAAAATCAATTTTGCAAATAATCGATTATTATTGTTCCCAATTTTTAGCTTCGATTGAATTTGTCTAAGACTGAAAATTTTCTTTTTCATTTCGGGTGTAAAAGTAGTGGCAGGATATGGAGCAAGTGCATGTAACTTAGAAACAAGCTGTTTGTTTGCATGTTTTTTGGCAACTTCAATTGCTTTTTCATAGCCAATTTTTTCATTTTCGAACATACTAACTACTTGTCCAACACCGATATATATTTGAACATCATTTGGATAAAGACTTGCAAATGTACTGCCAACAACACTTCCCCACGAATGACCAAGAATAATAATTTTATCTTGATTGTATTTTGCTTTTAAGTAATCAACAATCACTTTAGTATCATCGACGATTTGCTCTAAAGTAATTGTTGTATTAAATTGAACGTTTTTAGTTTTAAATTCACTTTTTCCACATCCTCTTTGATCCCAATTCACAATTGTTAATGATTGTTCTAGTTCAGGCTGATAATAATGAGAGAATGGCAAAAGGGGAGCACCTGGCCCACCATGTAAAATTAACATGACGGGATTACTAAGTTCAGTTCCACGATGATGTAGATATTGCTGTTGGTCATTAATATTGACATACTCCCCAAAATTAATTGGTTGTTTAAGCTTGGAAGCTATGTGTTTTTTCCTAATTTGTTGATAGATAATTAAACTGATTAGCAGCAATCCAAGTAGGCAACTAAGTAGTAAAAAAAAATATAGCAATGTATTCATAAATTCCTTTCAATTGCAATTATTAATTTGAATCATTTTGTTTCTGTTTAAAGTCACGAACTATTTGTAAAACCTGTTTAGAAAACTGAAGTGGTTGTTCAATCATCATCATATGAGCACAAGCTTCCATGATGTATAATTGTTTTTCCGGTGCATTTATTGAATTGAAATATTGCTGAGAAATCTCTGTTGGAGTAATCCAATCATCACTTGCAATGATCATATGAACAGGCATGCTGTACGTTTTTTCCAGTGACCATAAATCGTGTTTGATTAAATCGTTAAGTAATGGATCAACTTTTTTACCAAGCGCAAACAAATAGTAACTGGTATCTAATAGTGTATAAAAAGGTGATTCAAGAACATAATAAATTTGTTTATAAAAACTATTTTTACCATTATGATACTTAGCTTCAAGTGCTTGTAGCTTCAAAATGTTTTTCTTTGTTTTATTAGAAAAGTTTGAACCTAAATATGGTTGAATCCGCATTAATCTTTGCAAGTCAATTTGGTTGTTAGCAGCAACGATTTTAGTACGCACATGCCTTGTTATTGCAACTTCACTCTCAACCATATTCACTAATTGACCGCAACTTATAAATAGTTGGATATCCTCGGGATTTTCAAGAGCATATTGTGCACTCATCGCAGAACCCCAAGAGTGACCAAACAGAATGATTTTTTCCTGGTTATATGTTTGCTTTAAATACTCAATGATTGATTTTAAATCGGTTTGTAAAAGCTCATTTGTTGCTAGTTTGACATCTTTGTTCCAATAGTTTTTCCAAAATGTTTTACCAGCTGATCGTTGATCCCAATTGACAATTGTTACTTCAGTTTCAAGTGGAAATTGATAAACATGACTATATGGAATAAGTGGAGCACCAGGTCCACCATGAACGACTAACATCAGTGGATTGTTGGGATTTGTACCCCGATGATGGAGATAATGTGAACAGTTATTTAAAACAACGTATTCACCAAAATCAATTGATCTTTGATTTTGGTTTTTAATTTGATACTTTCGAACGGAAAAGAAACAAACTAATCCACTGATTAGAAATACACTTAAAATTACGATATAAAAAATAATACTAATAAAAAAACTCATGTTGCCCTTTCTTGTTTAAATTATAGCATTTTCATGCACTCAAAAGGAAAAAAACTTAAAAGTAATTGATCAAACCAAAAAGCTAAATTGAGTAATACTAAGTGAGTAATTGAATATCATTATTTGAATAATTGAGTATTATTTTGTGAGTAAAAGGCTAATTAACTTGAAATTAACATATAAACGATAAAATGTTTATGTAAGATTTATTTAAGTAAAGGTGATAAGTATGGTTATTGACCGAACATGTATTGAAAAGAAAGGATTTAATAAGAAAGTTAAGTTTAAATTTAAAAAGCTTGTTTTCAAGTTTACTTCTTGTCTACTTTTATTCATATTATTAGCACCTGGTTATAGATGTTCAAGTGAAACTTGTATCCAAACTAGTTTCAAAGCAGCAAATGAGCAAGTTACTTACACTGTTAAAATCAAACAAACAGAAAAACAACCGCTGAAAATCAATCTGAGTAGTTCATCAGGCGTAATTGTAGTTAAATCAAATAATCGAGCTCAAAACGAGTTAAAAAAAGATAAGCAAATTAAAGTTAAAGCATCATCGATCGATAAAATATTGCAATCAAAAATTCTTAATTTTTCGCTTGCAATAGTCGATAAAATTAATATATTTTACTGTCAGTTAGCAGAAATAATTGATTTTCAAGGAGTTAATTTTATCTCGATAATCCCGATAGAGCTTGAGAAAAAATTTATTTTAACTGAATTTATCGATCCGAATATTATTCCACCCTAGTTTATTAAAATTAATTGTAAAGCATAATTAATTAAATAAATATCTTAGGAGGAAAAATGCAGATAACAGTAAAAGATGTTACAAAAGAGTACAGTGGTGAAATAGTATTAAATAAACTTTCAATGACATTTACTAAAGGAATGAATTTTGTCGTTGGTGCAAGTGGTAGTGGGAAAACATCACTACTTAGAATAATAGCAGGTCTTGATGATGACTATACAGGTTTAATTGAAATTGGTGGTCAAAATATACGTGAAATAACTGCTGATCAGAAAAGTTGGTTGTATAATCGAGTACTTGGTTTTGTCTGGCAAGAACCACAACTACTTGAGAAGTTAACTGTTTTTGAAAATTTACAACTTGTTAAAACAGTAAGTGAAGCTGGAAGTGATGAACAAATTTTGAAAATATTGAGCGAATTAAAAATAAAAAGTTTAGCCAATAAACTTGTAAGTGAATTGTCTGGTGGTCAAAAACAACGCGTTTCAATCGCCCGTGAACTAGCCAAAGGTGCAATAATTTTTATAGCTGATGAACCAACGAGTGCATTAGATGAAAAAGCTGCTAAAAACGTGATAAATATTTTACGTGAAATTGCTAAAACAAGGACGGTAATAATTGTAACTCATGATTTAAAACTAGTGAATAAAAACGATACAGTGATTGAACTTGATAAAGGAACTATTTCTATAAATTTCCAACAAAAAAAGCTTGATAAGTTTAATGAACAACTGATTCTAGGTAAGCCAGTTGCGGCTAATTTTAGTCGAAGCTTAAAGCTTAGTTTTAGTTTGTTCAAAGCGAATCTTACAAAGCAATTAGCACTTGTTTTAACGATGCTGCTTGCAGTTGTAATGACGGTTGTTATCAGTGTAGGAATGATTGGTAATACCTCGGAAAATGCCTTTAAAGAACTATTCGATTCATATGGACCAAAACTTACAGAGATTTTGATTCAAACGGTTAGCAGTGTAAGTCAATCGGGAGCGGATGGAGAGTCAACAGGTAACGGTAATAATCAGAGCGCAGATGAAATTTATCAAAAATATAAAAGTGATCCACGAGTTGAGGATGTTTACCCGACATCATCATTAATGAATGAAATTAAAGTTGCTGTTAACGGAAAAAGTGCAGATATTCAAGGTGTTGGAATAACAGATATCAATACTGATCCAGAACGAGGAACAGTTACACCAGGTTATTCAAAGTATATTGCAGGTAGTAAAATTACAGGTCCTAATCAAATTTCTTTAGAAAAAGACATTGTTGAAAAAATGGGTTTAAAACCAGAAGACGTCATTGGGAAAAAGTTAGAATACACTGGGATTATTAATGGTGTAGGATTAAGTATGCAAGAAAAAGCTTTATTGCTTATTGATCCAGAAAATGCAACTAATCAAGGAGAGACAAAAGAATTAAAACTTACGCTAACAGTCGCTGGAGTTTTCGAAAACGAATTTAAAGGCAAAACAGCTGAATCAAAAAAAGAACAGTTAATTTATAGTGATGATGTCTATGCAAAAGTTGCAAAAACTGCAGGGTTACCAGAAAGCCCTGGTAATAATTTTATTATTCGGGCAAAGACACCAGCAGATACAGTTGCCATTCAAAACGAATTAACAAACGTTGGAGTAATGGCACAGAGTGATTCAGCTAAAATTGAAGAAATTTTGAAAATGCAAGGACTTGCATCATCATTAAGTAAAATAACTGCGGTTGTACTTTGTAGTTTAGCAGTAATTAGTTTTATAGCGGTTTCCTTATTTTCAGCTCAGGCCCGCAAGCTAGAATTTGCAATTGTCAAATTGGTTGGATTTAGTCAAAAACAACAAAAAAGTCTCTATGTAAGTGAATTTATGTTGATTTTAATTGCTTCATTACTTACCTATTTTATTTTGTCGCCACTCATTTCAAGTTTGACAACTAAGTTTTTCTCAACCTCAATAAATAGCGGAAACGCACCGCTAATTGCGGTAGTTGTAACGTTGTTGTTCGCAATTGTTAATTTTTCAATAATTATGATAAGTTACAAAAATCAAAAGATGCAGAAAATTTTGAATCAAACAAAATAACTAAAACTGTAATAGAAAAAAGACGAGCTTAAATGCTCGTCTTTTACTAAATTTTCAATTGATCAAGTACAGCTTGGCGTGCTTTTTCTGTATACTCTTGAAACGGTAGTTTTAAATCAACTTTAAATTGATACTTACGTTCTAAAACTGTTTCAATCATATATTTGGCAATTTCCGGATTTTTCGGAAGCAAAGAACCATGGAAATATGTCCCAATAAAGAAATCTGTCATTGTTCCTTCGAATTCGCTGGCAAATGCATTTCCATTTCCGTAAATCATTTTTGCAAATGGACTTTCGACATTTTTTGTTTGACCACCATGATTTTCAAAGCCAATTATTTGATAATCTTTTTCTCCAAGTTTAGTATTTGCAACGACATTTCCAATACAACGATTTTCCCCACCAACAGTATAATGATTAAAAATATTAAGTCCAGGTACTTTGTTTCCTTGTGTATCTAAGTAGTATTCACCAAACATTTGATATCCACCACAAACCATTAAGAAAAAAGCGCCATTATCAATTGCTTGTAAAATTTGAGGCTTTCGAGCCATTAAGTCATTTGCCAATAAATTTTGGGCATAATCAGTTCCTCCACCAAGGAATATTAAATCGTGATCTGCAATCGCTGTTTGATCATTTAAAGATATCTGATCAATTTGAACATTAATATTATTAATTTCTAAAATTTTCTTTAGAACAATGATATTTCCACGATCTCCATATAAATCTAATAAATCGTAATACATCCAAGCAATTTTAAATGTCATTTTTCCTCCAAGTTTGTAAGACAGTATCAACTTCAACTAATGGAGTATAGTTGGAAATGACGGCTACTGATCGTCCAGTGTCTTCTAAAGCAGTTGTAATTCCTGTACTAATTTCATCATGTACATAGATATTTTCATAAGATTCATAGGCAAATCTTAAGGCCATATCATATCTTCTTGTTCCAACAATGTGGACACTTTTAAGTTTGGGACAAATTACTTGAAAACTTGTATCCCAAATCCAAGAAACATCTCGTCCATCAGCATAGTTATCATTGAATGCGATAATCAAATCAAATGGCTCTTCAAAATGTCTATTCAAATACTCAATACTTTCTTCCATTCCGACAACGTTTTTAGCTAAGTTAAAGTATATGTCTTTAGATTTTGTGGAAAAGTGCTGATTACGACCACGGGGAAATTTAAACTCTTTGAAATAATTTGGATGTTCAAACCAATTAACATTTAAGGTCGTTAAAATGCTTATGGCTGCTGCAATATTAATATAAAAATAAAGTGGATAATCGTCGGTTTCAAATTGAAAACTGTGTTTACCAATTTGCACATTGTCTGCTGAAAAATCAACTAATACTTCAGTTGAAAGCTGAGGTTCAGCAAATCCACATTCACAATTAAAATGACCAATATGTGCATAATGATAATAGTCGTAATTTAAAATCTTCAAGCACTTTGGACAATATTTTATTTCAACAATTTTCGTTTGATCAACAGTGGTCTTAGTATGTGGACCAAGCCCGTACATCGTAATCTGATTATGAACACGTTCAAAACGACTAAGCATTAAAGGATCATTACCATTTAAATGAATTGTCGCTTCAGTTGCGTCTAAACTATCAATAATTTGATTGATAATTGTATCGATTTCTCCATAACGGTCTAATTGATCACGGAAAAAGTTAGTTACTATTACATCGTTCGGTGGTAAATGTCTTATAACATTTGCAACATTTTTTTCATCAACTTCAAAAATTAATAGATCAGCTGCAAGTTCTTTGGAGAAAAGAGCATTGTCTAAAAGTGCAGTTGCAATTCCACTTTCCATATTGGCACCTGCTGAATTTGCTAAAATTTTATATTTTGTTTTGGCAAACTTTGCGATTAAGTTTGCTGTAGTTGTTTTCCCGTTTGTTCCAATAACATAAATGATTTTTTTGTTACTTAGATTAAGCTGTTGATACAAATTCCAGCCAAAATCGATATCTAATTTTCCGATTAAACTTGTACCACGGCCAAGTGCTTTTAAAACAAGCGAAATACTCTTTAAGAAAAGTAATTTTAGTTTAAACATGTTACTCCTTATGTATTATATTTTAGCATATTTTTGAAATTTTTATACAATAATTAGATTATAATTTGAGTGTGTTTTAAAAATAGATTTATGAAACTACAAATTATTTTTATTTTTCAAAACAACTAATGAAATTTTTTTCTTTTTTTGAGAAAAAATTTCAATTGTTTGATTTTTTTGTTATAATAAAGTTATAAATAAACTATGGTTTGAAAACAAATGTGTAGATTAACTGAAAATAAACGTAAAAGAATGGAGAAAAAATGTGTGGAATTGTTGGATGTATTGGAACTGGAAAAGCTAATCAAATTGTTTTAGAAGGACTTAATCGCTTAGAATATCGTGGATATGATTCATGTGGAATCGGTTATCTTAATCAGGATGGGAAAATTGTCCTTGGAAAAAGTATTAATCGTGTTCGTGATTTAACAGAAAAGACAAAATCAGATGCAGTTATTAGTATTGGTCATACTAGATGGGCAACTCATGGTGGTGTTAATGAAACAAATGCCCATCCTCATCAATCATTTTCAAAGCGCATAACACTTGTTCATAATGGAGTAATTGAAAATTTCGAACAACTTATTAAGCAATATGATTTAAAAGCTAAACTTAAATCGGAAACAGACACTGAAGTGCTTGCCTATGTGTTAGAAGTATTCTTAGATCAAGCTTTAACATTAGAACAAGCAATTGAAAAATTAATTGAAGTTGTTCATGGCTCATATGCATTAGTTATTTTGGATAATGAACAACCTGATTATTTGTATGTCGTAAAAAATAAATCACCGATTTTAATTGGACGTGGTCAAGGACTATATACAGTTTCGTCTGATCCATCAGCAGTAATTGATCAAGTAAGTGAGTTTATGCAATTAGCTGACCATACATATGCGAGAGTTAGTAAGACAAGTTTGGCTTATTTTGATCAAAAAGGTGCAAGTCTTGATCCGAAATTTGAAGAATATATTTTGGACGATATTGAAATGAATATGCAAGATTATGACACATTTATGTTGAAAGAAATAGAAGAACAGCCGAAAGTTCTGCAAAATATGGTTGATATTTATGAAAATTTAAATTTAGATCCAAAACTTTTAAAGACACTAAAATCAGCAGCTAAAATATATATTGTTGCAAGTGGAACATCATATAATAGTGGATTAGTTTGTAAAAAAGTAATTGAAAAGTTATTGAAAATTCCAGTTGAATGTGTCCTTGGAAGTGAATTTGGTTATGAACAAAATTTAATTAATGAGCAAAGTGTCTTTTTGTTCTTATCGCAATCGGGTGAAACAGCGGATTCAATGTTAGTTTTTAATCAAGTAAAGGATGAGTATCCAATTATAGCAATTACAAATGTACGTGGTTCACAGATGGATCGTAATGCTGATTATAGTCTGTTACTATATGCAGGAATGGAAGTTGCTGTAGCTTCAACTAAAGCATATACAGCACAAATTGCTTTAGTGAATATTTTAATTAATTTAGCAGTTGGTAATCAAAAAATTTTCTCTGAATTATTAAAAATTAAAGTAGCACAAGAACAAATAATAGAACGTAAAGACGAATTAGAACAGATTGCTATACGAATAATGAATGAACAGCATATTTTCTATGTAGGTCGATTAATTGATTATGCACTTTGTCAAGAGGCAAGTTTAAAATTAAAAGAAATTTCTTATATCAATGTAAGTGCTTTTGCGGCAGGAGAATTAAAGCATGGAACAATTTCGTTGATTGAAAAAGGAACAAAAGTACTTTCACTTATAAGTAATGCTAATATAAGTGCGAATACTCGATCGAATAACCAAGAAATTAAAGCACGTGGAGGAGAAGTAATTACTTTTTCTACAATTGATTGTGCAGTGGTTGATGATGACTTTATAATTGATGTGAATGGTGAGAGTGCGCTTAGTCCATTAGTAACAATTATTCCTCATCAATATTTAGCGTACTTTGTTGCGAAAAAACTCAACTTGGATGTTGATAAACCACGTAATTTAGCTAAAGCAGTTACCGTTGAATAAAATATTAAACAATTTACAAACAGAAATAATATATACTAAAAGCTAATAAATCGATAAATAAAAGCATTTAACCCAAAAACTATTATCCAATAATTTTTTAATTAGAGGTCACGGTTTAGTGTTAAATGTTTTTTAAATATCCAATTTTTGTGGATTTTACTAGATAACTATATTATAATGCGTAAACAATACATATTTACGAACAATAATTTGATAAAAATATTACTATATATGCTTAAATAACACTAGTTTTAGTTTGTGATTTTCTCAAATCTTGTTACTTAAATAAATAATTAGTTGTTATGACATTTTTTTTGTGGAAATTGCTGTTGTTATCAAGTTTCATAAAAATAAAAATACTTCGAAAAATTTCATTTTAAATGAAAATTATAGCAATTTTACTTGCAAAACAAACGCTCTTGATAAAAAAGCTTGACAATATCAAATAATATGATATACTATTTACGTGTTAAAACACAAAAAGGAGAAAAATGAAGAAAAAAAGTTTATTATTTTTATTGGCAGTAATGCTAATCCCTTCTCTACAACTTTTCGCACATGGATATGTTGCAGGAGAAGCAAGCTTAAACAGTCGTCAAGGTTTTTGTTCGCAGTTACAAAATTATAACGACAAAATGAATTGTGGTGGATCAGCAATGTACGAACCAAATTCGGTTGGTGAATTACCTGATAGATCATTTGAAGATGGTAAAGCTGATGGGCAAATTCATTCAGCAGTAAGACCAGATTTTAGTGAGTTAGATAAACCAACAATGACTGATGGAAAAGCTAGAAAAAGAAATGAAGTAAAAGCTGGGGGAACATATGATGTTAAAATGACATGTTCTGCTTGTCACTCAACAAAAGATGTAAAATACTACATGAGTAAGCCAGGAGCAGACTTAACAAGTATTGATTGGAAAGACTTTAACAGTAACCCAATAAGTGTTGTTGAATACGATGGTCAAAAACTATCTACAAATCTTAATCATAAATTAACAATTCCAAATGTAGCAAAAGGTGATTATGCAATCGTTTGGGCTTGGGATGTTGCAGATACTGCAAGTACTTTTTACAATGTTCTTGATTTAACAGTAACAGATGGAACAGGTCTTCCAACTGATCCTGTTGATCCACCAGTTGAACCACCGGTAGAACCACCAGTTGATAAAGTATGTGAGTCACCATCAAATCTTCACTCAATGGGGACAACTGCAAAATCAGTTAAATTAATGTGGAATATGTCAAGTGATTGTGTTGATTATACTTCAACATTTAATATCTTCAAAAATAATGTAAAAATTGGTTCTACAAATGAAACTGAATTCAATGTAACAAATTTAAAACCAAGTACAAAATATACATTTAAAGTTGTAGATACAAAAAATAACAAAACAACTCAATTTACAGTAACTACTGCTGCTGAAGAAGTTGTACCACCAAAACCAGAACCACCAGTTTGTGGAAATACAAAATCACTTACGATTTTATCAGAATATAAAAAAGGTGAATTAGTTACACATAACGGAGTAACTAAAAAAGTTGTTCAAGATTTCTTCTACTGGGGAGATGAAAATTGGTTTGACGCTTTAAGTTTATTTACAGCGTACGATTGTAACTAGATTTTAAATAGTAATACCATAATTAATAAAGAATTTCGAATGTCAGTAGACATTTGAAGTTCTTTTTTTCGTATATGTGTGTTTAAAATGTAGTTGAAATGTAAGAATAGTGTTATTTTCCATAAAATACATGAAAATCAAAAAAAATAGCTTTTCTATTTACAAAATGAAAAAAATAGTGATATACTTTATTTGGATGAAAAAATTTTTAAAGTCCAGATAATCAAAAATTTAAGATTATATAATATCTTAAGAAATTTTGCAATATAGATTTGTTTTTTAGATATAAATTTGGATCTATTTTAGTTGATGAAGATCGTATTAGCTTATCAAAAGCTAATATATCATAGTCACAAACTTATTCTAACAACTGTAGTTAAATAAAGTTGAAGAACAAAATTTATATGCACATTACAACAAAATGTAACATGATTAATTGAAGTAGATAAAATGAGTGATGGAATTGATATTAAATTAATACATGCAAGACCATTTTCAATAGTTGTAGCCAAAGTAGTAGTAATACTCAAGCAATGCTTATTATTAAAAAGAAAATTTAAAAATTAAGAATGGTAACTAAAAGAAAGTTAATTGATTGAAAATCAATTGAAGAAGCAAGTATTTTATATAAAGTAAATAAATAGAACGAGAGTGTCTTAAAAGCCAAAAGGGCTAATGACAGTCTCTTTTTTTAATTATAAAATAATATTCAAAGACATTAAATATTTAAAAATAAAAAAAATTTTCAAAATAAATAACTGTAAAAGGTTTTTTATTGACAAAGTAATGTAAATGTGATATATATTAAGTATATAAAAAAGTTTTTGAAGTGATGGGTAAAATAACTTTGTTATATAAAGTTGCTAAAACAGATATAAGTTTTAATTTGAAAAACTTTGAATAGTATTTAAGGCTATGTAAGTGCAAGAAAAGAAAAATAGAAAAATCAAAAATGAAAAAAATAATTTAAGTTTAGTAAAAAAGAATTAAATGTATATGGGATATGAACATTTGTGATTTTCAAAGGAGATTGAAAATGCAAAAGTTTTTAATAAAAAGTTTATTTATGATGATCACACTTTTAGGAGTGACATCACTAGGACACCTTACTGAAGGGGTTATTTTGGCTAATCAAAAGCTTAATGCTGCTACAGTCAAAGGAAATGTTGGATCGTATGATAGTCCAAGTGATGCGTTATCAATTGATTCAAGTGGAGAACAACAGTGTAGTAATCTAGATGCAACCTATACTGTTGGTGCAAAAGTATCAACACTTAGTGGGTTAGAAGTTACCTATGGATTTTCAAGTTTACAAAAAACAAACCCAGATTATAAAACAAATAATAATGTTATAACTGTTAGTGATCCAAATCTGTACCCAATAAGTAATATTTATTTTGATGGATTACGTGTAACTGATAGTGATACGGTAAAGTGTGATACACAAACACTTGGAGAATCACTTTATGGAACTCAAAAAATCAGTCGAAAATATACAATTGTTGCAAGTAGTGGGATTAATGTTAATTATACAATTGATATATATGCTGATCGTGCGGGAACAGTTTATTTTAACTATACTGTGGAAAATACAGTAGCAGAAAATAAATTAATTGGTTCAGCACTTAAGTTCCAACTTGATTTACATAAAGATCAAAATGATTTATCAACGACACCTCTTCCAGTTTATTCACTAGGGGGGAATCGTGGAGTTTATATAAAAAAGGAAATTGACGGTAAGCAAACACAATCCGCAATTATTTTCAGTGGACTTCCGGGACTTGTTGGTGAAGGATCAAACGGATATGTTGAACTTCAAACAAGTAATCCATTCATTAAGCCTGACAATCGTCGAACGGCTGATAATTATAATGTTGTTGGAAAATATTATACTGATTGTGCAGAGATTGGTGGGAGTCCCGATCATACTTTAAATATGCCTTGGCAGTGTACTGATGCAATGGGTGGAAATAATGAATGGCCTGGAATGGAATTGAATTCATATAGTTATGGACAAGAAATTTCGCCAAAGTTTTCACCAGATTATCCTACACCAGCAGCTGATTTAGCTGCAACAAAACATTTTGGATTAGAAATGCGTTGGGATTCACGTTCAATTAAACCAGGGGCTAGCCGTACAATGTCATATGCAGTTAATCCAAATTACTATTCTGAACCACCGACTTTAATTAATGTGCCAGAAACAATTTATATTGGAAGTGATCAAGCAAATTTCCAAGTGCCAGGAAAATTTAAAGATAAAGATAGTAAAATGATGTCGAGTTTAGTAATTTCAAATGCAAATGATGCTAAAAATGTTGATTATATTGCAGAGAATTTTGCTAATAACCCAATCGATTCAGAAAATGAGTTACCTAAAAAAGATGTAAAAGTTCCACAAGAATTGGGAACAACTGAAGGTAGTTCACTTAAAATGCGAGTTCTTTTGACTGATGATACAGGTGGATTTGCTTCTCAAGATGTATTACTTGTTAGAAGTACTCAAGCAGAGCAGTCAACAGGACGAGTTCAAACAAATGGATATACTGAAATTGATTTAACAAATAATCAAACACTTCCAACAGATAAAGAATTATTAACAGCATTAGCAGCTAAATTATTTATTAAAACGGGGGAAACAGAGTCAGAAATTACTGATGCAATTACAAATGGTAATCTAAGTTTTTTAGATGGTTATAATCAAATTGTTGCGAATGGAAGCAAAACGGGGGCTTTTATTGTTGAGGTAACAGGTGTTGATCCGAACAATCAAGATACTCCTGTTACATCTGCAAAGGCAATCGTAGTTGTAAAAGGTCCGGGTGATGAAATAGCTGTTGATGGCAATCATACATATTTATTAGCAGCTAAAGATTTCTCAGTTCCAAAAACCAATTTACCGCTTTCTGCACAATCGATTGGAGACGTTAATCATGCAAATGCCCGTGGATGGAAACTTGATATTAGCGGTATTATGTCGATTACACCAATTCTTACAAATACAACTGGAAATCATTTAATGGAAAAACCGTATGCAACAAGCGACAATATTTTTAAAGTAAGTGCCGATTCTGAAAGTTCAGTAACAGCGACAGGAACAGTTGAAGATAGTAAAATTTCAATGACTGCAAAGCCGATCATTCAAATAGAAAAAAGTAATATTTTACCATCAACTACTTTTTTAGATTCAGCTCATGCCAATCCGATTATTAAATTAAATGATCAAGTTGATACTGCTGCTACATTTACTTCGAGTGATTATCAGAACAAAATTACGGCATCAACACCAGTTGGAGCATATATCGTTACAATTGATGGAACAGCATCAACAGATGAAACGACAAGTACAAAAGTTGTTGTTGCATTAACTGATAGCAATACAAGTGTTGATGAAGAGAAAAAATTAATGATTTATGGAGAAAATTTTTCGAAAAATTATCCTGATGAATTACCACTTGCCGATGATGGTTTGGAAGCTGCAAAGGCCAAAGCATGGTCACTTGATGTGAATTTTGCCAATCAAGAAAATTTAGCAATCACTCCAGAAATTAACGACAATATACTTAGTGATTTAACTGCAGAATATAGTCAAGTAGTTCCTAAAACTGTCGATGTTGAAATTAAGGCAACAGAAGGTCAAAACACTATCCAAAAAACAGTTAAAGCATCAATTGTTAATCAAAGCCCATTTGTTGTTAAAACAAATGAATACTACGTCTATACTGTTGGTGAAGAACTAACAGAAGCTAAAATAATTGGTGATTTAAATGCTAAACTATCACAAAATAATGTTACGATTGATGGAACAAATGTAAGTGACTTCTATTTAGAAGGTGAAGCATCAATCGATACAGCAAATCCATCAGCAGCTGTTATAACAATTCATTCAAATTATGGTGGAGTAGCTGCAACACCAGCCAAAGCTTTAATTGTTATTCGTGATAGTTCAACAACTTTATATCCAGTTGATCCGGGACTTGATGAAGTACCTAACCAAAAACCGACAGCGATGATTAGGGGAATTAATTTTAAAATTTCTAAAGCTGAGATTGGAAAAGCTGATACACAAGACAAAGTTTATGGGCTTTCTCAAGCAAAAGCATGGGATTTAACTCAAACAGATGTAGGTGTGATAGAATCTAAATTACCGACAATGTCTCCAAATGCAATTGTTGATGGTACGGCTAATACAGGTCCTGTAAATATTGAATATTCATTGGATGCAGCCGGTGTAAAAAATAAAAAAATAGTTACAGGAACAGTTATAGATGCGGTAATTAATTTTAATTTTAAAAAGAAAATTTTCATGAAGGTTGATGAATTACTTTCCCAAACAGAATTTTTATCGGCAACGGGTATTAATCCAAGTTTAACAGTTGATGGAAATCCAGCGCAAAATCCAGTCTTTACAACAGTTTATACACCAGATGAGCCAACTTATCAAAAAGTTGGGGTCAATGAAGTCCTGATCCAAGCAGATGCAGATAATACAGATCAAATTTCTGAACATGTAATACTTGTAATTTATGATTCAAACGTTACTTTTCCAAATAATAATTTACCTGATGGAACACCTGATCCAAATAATAAGATAATGTTGTATTCGAAAAATTTCGGTGAAAAAAATGTATCGGAATTACCAAGAGCAGATCGCGGTAAAGAATGGACTGAAGCTAAAGCTTGGAATATTGATTATACAAATCCAGGTTTGAACAACAATTTAATTGAAATTGAGGATAATGACTTAGACGATGATAATCCAGTAGCGCTTCCCGGGGAAAAGTCAGTTAAATTATCAGTTAATGCACTTGAACAAAATATTCAACAAACAAGAACTGGGACAATTGTTGAAAACCGAGCATTAGCGATGACACTGTCTAATAAAAGTTATAATGTTTCAGAAGTTCCAACTCAAGCGCAAATGATTGCAGATTTAAAACCTGTTTTAAAGCGTGGAGAGCTAGTACTTGATAACAATGATTTTTCATTTAGTACTCCGCAATATGATGAGATAAAAGCAGCAACCGAAACAAGTGTTTTTGTAGTAAAAGTTACGGCAAGTCAAAATGGAAATGAACTAGTAAGTCGAAATGCAATCGTCTATGTAAAAGCTCAGAATGATATTGTTTCAGAATCATCAGATGGTTTAGCGCTTGTAGCTGCTAAAAACTTTGATGTAGTTCGAAGTACATTACCGTTTGAAAATGCAATTGACATTGCCTTACCGAACTATGCGAATGCACGTGGGTGGGTCTTAGATACGAATAATATTCCAGGTCTACTTAAGCCATTTACCCCAATTTTACAAAATAGTGATGCAAGTACCAATGATTTATTAGATGGTCAAAATATTCCAGCTGCCAATACTTCAGTTGAACAAATATATCAAGTAGCAATCGGTGATCAAGCAGAAAATTTAGCAGAAGTAAAACCAAAAGGAAAAGTTGTTGATTTAAATTTAGAACTAACAGCAACTACGCCAAACATTTATAAAATTGGTAGTACAGGTATTGATAAAATTCCAACCGAAACAGAATTTTTAGATAATACACATGCTAATCCACAATTAAAAATTGATGGTGCAGCAGTTACCCCAGATCCAGGTAGTCTGACATCTAATTTCAATCAACAAGTGAAAAAGGATACAGTTGGCGCATATAAAGTTACAATTTCAGCAACGTATCAATCACAACCAATATCAACTGATGTAATTGTTGCAATTACAGATGAAAATACAGTTGTTGATCCAAATAAAAAAATGATGATTTATGCAGTAGATTTTGATGTAGCAATTACTGATTTACCGTATGTTGACGCTCGACAAATAACAAGTTCCAAAGCACGTGCATGGGCACTAACAGTTGAAGATTTCAATAAGCCAATTGCCGTTAACTTAAAGGAAAGTAATGATTTATCAATTAATCCACCAACGATTAAAGATCCAACTAAAGTTGCAGTAAATTTAAAAGCGACTAACAAAGATGTTAGTGTAGAAAAAGCAGTTGAAGCAAATGTAAAAGAAAGTCGTAAAGTTCAGCTATATAGTGATGAAGTCCATGTTTATGATATCACTGAAGCAAATTTCACAGCACCTGATAAAGTCCAAATTCTTAAAGATTTGCACGTGAAATTAAAAATTGGAACAACAGACATAACCGATGGAACAATAGATTTAGTAACAAAAGGTGATTTGGATTTTACAAAAACAAATGTTGCAACCGTTAAAATAACCGGGAAAAAAGATGATTCTAATGTAGCTGATCCACGTTACGCATTAATTGTAGTCAAGGGAGCCGATGCAATCATTGATGATAAAACAAAAGTAATGATTAGTGCAATTGATAGTCAATTCAATGAAAATGAAATTCCAACTTCAGCTACAAAAATTATTGAAAAGTCTAAAGCTCAAGCTTGGAGTCTAACAGTTGGAACTACTGAAGGACCAAATACTGCAGCCGTGAGTGTTAGTTTAGAAAATGATACTGTTCAAACAAACAAATTGTTTAGTTTTGATACTGTTGCTAGTGAAGAAAAAATCCCACAAAATTTTTCAGCAACAGCAAATGGTTCGGTTGCAAAAATAACAACAAATGCTGTCGTAATCAAAGGGATTCCATTAATTTTAGAGACAGATAAAGTCCATACTTTCATTGCAAATACAATCGAAAATCATCCTACTGGTTCAGCAACAGAATTTGTGAAACAATACTACGATCCAAAGTTGACTTTTGGTGGTGAGGATTATTCAGATGTTGGTACGTATATTGTTCCAGATTTTATGGCAAAACCTGAAGATGCTAATTATATTGATTTCACTAAACCAGGAGTTTATCGAACAAAACTTTACGCAAGTGCTGCAATTCCAAATGTGGCAATGGAAAGAACAGAAGCAATAATTTATATTGTGGTGGTGGATCAGCCTAGTGCGTATCCAAATGTTGTTTGGCCAGATATTGAGGGAGATCAAAGTAATTATGACAATATTTTAGTAGCTAAAAATTTCATGGTTCAAGAAGATGAAGTTAAAGCTAAACTGATAACAGCAAGTGAAATAGCTAAACGATCAGAAGTTAAGGCGTGGAATCTTGATACTGCTAAGCCATATCCTGGTGCGGGTGAAAATGAACTTGTTCCAAATTTAAATCCAAATTTATTAAATCAAAATTCTTGTCCTGAAATTTCGGATACAACTAATTGTAATGCGTTAATTGTTGGTCTTGCAGTAGAAGGTGATCAAGTTCCAAACCGTTTCCGTGTTGGAGATGATAAAAATCCAGAAGTAAAACCAAAAGGATTAGTCTTAGCACCAGAATTTACACTTTCAGCTCAAAAATTAGTCATAATAGATAAAGATAAAATTGCAATTCCTGACGAAATCAGTTTTTATGGTAATAAGTTCGCTGATGTTATTTTCAAGCATAATGATGAAGCGGTTGCAGCCAATCAACATAAAATAACTTCAAATTATTCTTCGAAAATTACGAGTAATTCACCAGTTGGAGCATATGAAATCCAAGTGCGTGGTACATTTACTGATCCAAATTCGGAATTTAATGGAAGATTTGTCGAAAATAAAATAATGGTTGCTATTGTTGATTCTCATACTTCGATTGATGATCAAAATAAAATAATGATTCGAGCGAAAGGTTATGCAGAAGAAAAGCGTAACTTGCCATATACTGAAAAACCTTCTGAAAAAGTAATCGAAAAAGCAGAAGTTAAAGCATGGGAATTAGTTTATGGGACGGAAAGACCTGTACAAATTTTGGATATTGCAAATATCACATCAGATACTGCACCAGACCAAAAAACGATTAATATGACGGCAAAAGCAAGTTTTGGTTCAGGGACCGCTGAGGTAATTGGTCAAAAACCATTTACAGTAACTGTTACTAATACAACACCAGTTTTAACAGCAGATAAAATTGTTGTCTACAATGAAAAAGATTTAAATGGGGTTGTACCGAGTAAAGATAAGATAATTGAAGATGCAAATGCAAAATTAACTCAAAATGATGAAGATGTAACATCTAAATCGTCAATATCAATTGGTGATACTTACTCAAATATTTCAGCAATCGCTCCATCGGTAAGTGTTCAGGAATTGTCAGGACTTGCTCCAGATGGACAACCAACAAGTCCAGTTAAAGTACTTGTAATCGTAAAAAGTGCTAATGGGAATGTTAATAATGATGACAAAATTTATATTGATGCTAGCAATTTCAATGTATCAATTGATGATGTTCCAACGATAACAGATGTACAAATAAAAAGTAACACATATGCAAATGTCCATGCATGGGATATTTCAGATGAAGCAATTGCAGGAGCAACAAATGGAACATTAACAGAAATTCCAAGTGCGCAAATTAGTCTTAGTGAAAATAGTTTAACACAGCACACTGCCCAAGAAGGGGATAAAAATATTTCCAATGAATTCGTGGCAACTCTTGCAGAAAAATCAGCAGCGACAACTTCGATGGCTGATGTAACTGCTTCTAAAAAATTGAAAATTTCTGCGAATAAGTTTATAATTTATCCTGTAGTTAAAGATGGTGAAGCAAAAGTTAATGAGCAAAAGTTACTTACAGATGTTCAGGTAAAATTAACAAAGCTAAACGACCAAGATGTTGAAGAAAATATGCTTGATGGTGAATATGGTTCAATTAATAACGTTTCAACAACACTTGATGCAGTTGACGAAAATGATAGACCAATTATTGATCAATCGAAGGTTGGACCACATCTTGTGACGTTAACGGGGGCAGCGGATAGTGAAATTGCAACAACCAAAGTTCTAGTTATTTTCAAAGATGAGACAACAAGTATTCCAGATGAAACAGATCCAAAAGTAATGATTGATGTTAATGACTTTGAGGCAAATATTACAGACTTGCCATATAAGGATGATGCAAATGGGACTGGTTCGGAAAAAGTAGTTACAAATTCGCAAGCGAAAGCTTGGAGTTTATCACTTGAAGAAATTAGTGTACTTGATGTAACAATTGATCCATCGACTAAATTATTGAAATCTGATTCAAGTTTTGAAGTTGGTGAAGATGTTCCGTTCAAAGCAAGTGCTAAAACGAGCGATAACATTGAAGTAAGTAAAACTGCAAATGCAAAAGTTTTAGATGATCGTGATTTAGCTTTAGATGTTGAACAAATTTTAATCTATCGTTTAGATAAAAACCAAGCACCACCAAATGGTAATGAAGCATTTAAGAAAGCAGCAATTAAAAGTTTTGCTCCAGCCAATGCAACAACTTCAACGGATTATGATACAGTAGTTACTGATAAATCAAAAGTTGGAGTGTATCTTGTTAATACAAAGGCTGAGGTTACTAATAAGAAACAAGAAATTAGTAAACAAACAGTTGTTGTGATCGCAAATCAAAATAGTGTGATTGATGAAACAGCTAAATTGATGATTGATGCCCAAAGTTATACAGAAAAAATGGCATCACTTCCATATCCGAGTGCAACAGGTGCAGCTTCGATTGTTAGTGGATCAAATGCCAAAGCTTGGGATTTAACTAATGCTAATAGTTTAAATGTAAATGTGCCAACTGATACAAAACTTTTAGATCAAACAGCGGAATTTACAGATCCTTCAGAAACAGTTGACTTAACACTTAATGCGGAAAAAGATAATAAAAAAGTCGAAAAGGACATAACAGTTTCATTAGAAGATAATCGTCCGTTAAATTTAACCGTTGACCAAATTATTTTCTATCCACTAAATCAACTTCCTACATCTGTTGATGAATTTAAAGAAAATGTAAATGCAACATTAACACCAACGCTTTCACCAGCCGGAACAATTTCAGTTCCAAATTTCAATGCACTTGAAAATAAGGTTGGAGCATATATTCTGACAGTTAAAGGTGAAGCGGCTGGACATGATCCGGTTGAGAAAAAAGTTGCGGTTGGTGTTTATGATACGAATACTGGAACAAGTACTGAAAATAAATTAATGATTCAAGCGAATGATTACACACTTCAAATGACCGATTTACCAGCAAATGGAGCTTTCCAAATTAATGACAAACACGCAAATGCTAAAGCATGGGATTTAGATGTTAATTCTCCAACAGCTGGAAAACTAATTACACCTACAATAAACGATAATAATTTCATGACCTGGACATCAGCAACTGGTGCGGCCGGAATTTATCCTAAACAAGAAATTAGTGCAAGTGTAGATGGAACAGAAGGTGGAAAACGTACGATTTCAAAAGAAGTGACAGCAACCCTTACAGACGATCGTACATTAGTTTATAATGTCGATGACTTTAAGCAATATCAAATTGGAAATCAACCAAGTGAAACGGATGTAATAACTGATTTAAACACAAGTTTAAAAATTGATGACATAGCTGTTTCAGCCGCTGATGTTAAATATTCTATTACTAATTTCAGTGATATTAACTTTAACAATCCATCAGCAACAGTTGTTGAAGTTGTTGCAACATCAACAAAAACACCAGCAAACTTTACACAACAAAAACAAAAAGCACTTATTTTAATAACTCGTTCGAAAGATGGTGGAGAGATTTCAACGGATCACCGTGTGATGATTGATGCACAAAACTTCGAAATTGAAAAAACAGTTTTACCGACAACAGCAGATGATGTAGTGATCCGCTCAAAAGCAATTGCATGGGATTTAACAGGATTCCAAGAACTTGAACCAGGTGTAATTCCTCCATCAACAACCTTATTCCCAACACTTGAAAATAAAACTGCGGAAAATAATCAATTACTTGCAGCCACTCCACCAGCAAATGGAACGGATGTTAAACAAAATCTAATCGCAACAATTGGGCAATCAAATGCAAAAATGACAGTTGATGGAACAGTAATCGAAAGTGTTTTTGCAATTAGTGCACCAACAACGTTAGTTTTAGATGTTGCTGATAGCAATTTTCCAACGACGGACGAAGCATTCCAAGCATTGATTGATCCATTAGCAACACTTAATGGTAAACCGGTTGCTAATGCTAATATAACTTCAAATTTCACTAATAAAGTTACGAAGAAAGTTGGAGCATATGTTGTTACTTTATCAGGAACATTAGATTCATTTAGTACCCAAAAACGTGTAATTGTTGCAGTTAAAGATAGTAATAGCGTAGTTGAAAATAATTCGATTTTACTTGTAGCAAACGATTATCCAGAACAACGTTCTAATTTACCATATCTTGAAGCAAATGCAGCAGGGCTTGTAACTTCTAAAGCTGGTGTCCATGCTTGGGATATTGCAAATGTCCCGGAAACTGGTGATGTTGCGTCTGAAATAACGCCGGTTTATCCAAATTTAAGTGCCCTTACTACCGACAATAATGTTCAACCAAAAACAATTACGGTTAATGCTACGAGTGGAGAGCAAACGGCAACTAAAAATATTACAGTTAGTGTGATTGATAATATCCCTGTTTTAAACTCAGATCCAGTAGTTAGTTATAAAATTTCTGAGTTAACAGAGAAACCATCAAAAACAAAAATTCTTGCAGATTTGAAAGCTAAACTATTAGATGTAAATGGGACTGAACTTACAGAAAATACAGAAATCACAATTGATGAAGCAAGTTATCAGCAAATTGTCATTACTAATCCGTCAGCAAATGTCATTCAAATTGAAGGAAGTTATAATGATGTTAATGCAACACCAATTAAAGCAATTGTCTTATTTACGGGTGAAAATCCAGGAATAGACTTAGAAAATAAATTATTTATTGATGCAAATGATTATAACATTTCAATCGATAATATTCCAGCAACAGCTGAAGAAATTATTGGCAGTAATTATGCAAATGTTCATGCATGGGATTTATCAATAACATCAACGAATGGACCAATTACAGAATTACCAACAACAAATATTTCGCTTGCGAACAACGCAATTATTGATGGAACTGCAACGGAAGCAAGTGAGCCTGTTCAAAATGAATTTACGGTTACAAAAGATCAAAAAGCAGCTTCAACGACAACACTTGGTACAGTTACAGAAACTGAAAAGCTAGTAATTAGTGCAACTCCAATTATAAAACAACATGTAATTGCACAAGGTGATACACCATATACTGAACAAGAATTCTATGCGAAAGCTGGTGTTACGTTAGTCAAAAAAGGTGAAGATGTATTAGCAGAAAATTACACTAATATTAGTTCAAACAGTTTTGCAACAATTGATCAAACACAGGTTGGTCCTCACGTAATTGATGTGACTGGAACAATTGAAAATGAAGATGGATCAACAGAAACTGCAACAACAAATGTACTAGTTTTAATGTATGGAGATAATACAGTCTTTCCACCGGTTGGCCCAGATGAAAATAAATTAATGCTAGATATGCAAGACTATTTAGTTAATAAAACAGCTTTACCATATGTTGATAAAACTGATCCAATACTAGTTAGTGCAGCTGAACAAATAGCAAGTGATGCCTCAGCGAAAGCTTGGGATTTATCACAAGTAAAACCAGATTCAAATATTCCAGAACCAAAAGAAATTGCAGTGGAAATTGCTAATGATACAAAACTTATAACTGGACAGCAAACTGATTTCATCGATCAAGAGAAAGTTCCGTTTAAGGGGACAGCAACAGCAAATGGAATATCAGTCAATGCAACTAGAAATGCAACAGTTAGTGATAATGTAGCTAATTTAGAAATTGATAGTTTAATTATTTATAATGTAGATAAATCTGAAAAAGTACCAAATGCTGATGCAGCCTTCCTTGAAGATGTAAATGCTGTTCTTTCACCAGCTGGTCCAGAAAATACGCTAGTAACAAATTTAACAACAGTATATCCTGATGCTATTTCACGTGAGACAATTGGAGTTAAACGTGTAACAGTTACAGGTACAGTACCGAATCAACTACCAACATCAAAAAATGTTGTCGTTGCAGTTGTTGATAACAATACAATTGTTGATGAAAAAAACAAATTGATGATTCATGCAGTTGACTACGAAGAAAATTACACAAAATTACCATACTTAACAGTTGAAGGTAATCTTACTGCAGCGAAGTCAAAAATTAAAACGAGCTCATCAGCTCAAGCATGGGATCTAAATAATGCAAGTACATTAGAGGTGAAAATTCCCGATAGTACGAATGTAATTACTGGAGCAAATGGATTTGATATTACAACACCGGAAACAGTAAAATTAAGTGCAGCACGAGTTCTTGCCCCTACAACAAAAGTAGAAAAAACAATTAATGTAACAATAAACGATGATCGTATTTTAGAACTTACAGCAGATGAGTTAATTACTTATGCAAAAGGGACAATTCCAACAACTGATCAAGAATTCTTAACAAATGTTAATGCAGTTGCAACACCTGCAGAAGCGACAGTTGAAAGTGATGTACTTAAAAAAGTAATTAATGAAGTAGGTGCTTATGAAGTAACTGTTACAGCAAAATTAGCTGGTAAAGCTGATGTAACGAAAAAAGTAATAGTCGCTGTAACAGACGAGGACGTAATTGTTGATAAAAATCAGAAATTAATGTTAAGTGCTCACGACTTTACAATTGATACAGCAAGTATGCCAGAACTTGATCGAGGAGAAAAACTTAGTGAAGCTCGTGCTTGGGATCTATCGCTTGAGTCGTTTGGACCAATTAGAGTTATTATGGATGATAACTTTATAGACGATGAAATAGTTCAAGTACCAACGCCAAATCCAACTTCAATAACAATTGGTGCATTAGCAGCAGGTCATCGTACAATTGTTAAAGATGTTTTGGCAACAGTTACGGATAGTCGTACACTTGCACTAACATCAGATGGTTATGCCGAGTTTGAAGTCGGAGCTGCACCAACGGAGCAAAAAATTATTGAAGAACTTGCAGCGGAAGTTAAACTTAATGACTCAGTAGTCGAAGATGCTCAAGTTGAAATTACTAATTTTGAAACTTCGACAGCAAATATTGACTTCACAAAACCATCGGCAACAGTTGTTGAATTAACAGTAAATCATCTTGGACTAAGCGCAAATACAAGAGCGATTGTTGTTGTAAAAGGTGCAAAAACTAATGTGTCTCAAAATCATAAAGTAATGGTTGATGCCAGTGCGTTTGAAATTTCACAAGATTCATTACCAACAACCGCTCAAAAAATTATTCAAACTGATGGTCTTTACGCGAAAGCCAAAGCATGGGATTTAACGATTACAACAACACTTGGACCAATTACAGCAACACTTAACCCAATTTTAACTGAGACAAATAATCCTCTTTTAACTACTCCAAAACCTGAACCTGATGCTTATCCACAAGAGATAACAGCAACACTAGATAATGATACTGCTAAAACAACAGTAGATGCGACGGTTGTTGCCGGAAAAATACTTGAAATTAGAGCAGAGAAATTAGTTGTAGTTGAAAAAGACAAATTACCACAAACAGATGAAGACTTCTTAAAACTTGCCAATCCAATTTTGAGTTATGATGGAAAACCAACTGCAAATGGTCAATTTAGTTCAACCTATAAGTTAGACACAATTACAGGTGTTGGTGCATATTTAATTAATGTAACGGGTCAAAAAGATGGGAAAACTGCATCGACAAATGTCGTACTTGCAGTAACTGATTCAGATACAATTGTTGATCCAGAAGCTAATTTAATGATTTATGCAAAAGATTATTCAGAAGATCGTTCTAATCTACCATACGTGGAAACAAATGCTGCAACAACAGTTACTAGTAAAGCAAATGTTAGAGCATGGGATTTAGAAACAGCAACAGCAATTACAAATATAGGTTATCCGGATTTAACGCCTGTAACAACAGGAACATTTAGTGGCGAGAACATTAAAAAGGTTGTAAAAGCAACAGCATCAAAAGGTATAAATACAGTTGAAAAGAATATTACAGTTTCGGTTAACGATAATGTTCCAGTGTTATCAGGACAACGAGTAGTTACATATAAAGTGGCTGATTTAAGTAAAAATCCACTTACAACGTCACAAATAATGAGCGATGCAAAAATGGAGCTTAAAGTTGGAAATACTTTAATTGAAAATCCAATTACGAATAATAATATTGAGATTTCTCAAACTCAATTTGATTTAATCGATCAGTCACAATCATCAGCAACAGTTGTTGAAGTAACTGGTAAAGTCGGTGAAATTCCTTCAAATACTCATAAAGTTGTTGTTTTAATTACAAACAACACGCCAGGAATTGATCAAGATCAAACGCTTGCAATTGATGCCAATGACTATAACATTTCAATTGATTATGTTCCAACAGTAACAAAAACAGAACTTATTGAGGATTATGCTCAAGTTCGTGCTTGGAATATCGCGGATACATCAACAATTGGAGTCATAAAACCGTTGCCGACATCTGACATTGTATTAACGGACAATAGCATTTCAGAGCATACTGCAGCTGAAGGTGATGAAGTAAACAATGACTTTAGTGTTTCGAAAGATTCGAAAACAGCAACAGTAACTCGTGTGGGAACAGTAAGTGCAACTGAAAAACTAGTAATTAATGCAGATCATTTCATTAAATATCCAGTTCAAGCAGTTGGTGCAGACAAAGTTACAGCAGAACAATTCTATGCAAATATTAACTTAGCACTGACTAAAAAAGGGCAAAGTGTTCTTGCAAGTGACTATTCAAATATTACTTCAAGTTTCGACAGTATTGATCAAACCGTTGTTAAACCAACAGTTGTGCCGATTACCGGAAGCTACAGTGATGTTGAAAGTAAAGAAACTGAAACAGCCGCTACTTATGCATTAGTCGTATTCTACGATAGTACAACAACAATTCCAGATGGTGACAATTCGATGATTGACATTAAAGATTATGATGTTTTACAAACTAAATTACCATATGTAGTAGCTGAAGATGGAACAACTGCAAGTGAGCAAATTGCAATTGATGCAACAGCTACAGCTTGGGATTTAACAGATCGAGAAAATCCAATTGCAATTCCAGTTGAAATTGATCCAGAAACAAAATTAATTACTGGAAAGCAAACCGAATTTGCAAGTGCTGAAAAAGTACCATTCACAGGAACCGCAACATTAGCAAGTAATGAATCTATTTCAAAAACAGCTAATGCAACAGTAATTGATGATCGTGATGTTATCCTTAATGTTGATCAGTTAGAAATATATAATGTAAATGAAGTACCAGATAGTAAACAATTCTTAGATGATGTACATGCAGAACTTTCACCAGACGGGAAAATTACAACGGACTTTGATCAAGTGTTTACCGAAGTAGATGGAGTTGATCCAAAAACTCAAGTTGGAGTGCATGTTGTAAAAGTATCAGGTGAGGTGGCCAATAAACCGAAAATTACGAAGAAAGTAATTGTTGCAGTTCGTGATAATGACACAAATGTTGATGAAACTAATAAACTGATGATTTATGGTCAAGATTATCATGAAGAAATGGTCAATGTACCTTATATGGAAAATGGTCCAACAATCATCAAAGGTAAAGCAACAGCTCGTGCTTGGGATTTAACAACTGGAAATAGTCTAAGCGTAAATGTTGGCAATAATAAATTACTTGATCCAAATGCAATATTTGCATTAAACGAATCAATTGATGTAACACTTAGTGCGAAACGCTTATTATCAAATAAAGAAGTTTCTACAAATATTGCCGTTACAATTGATGATAGTCGTCCATTAAGTTTAACTGCCAAAGACTTAGTTATTTATCATACAGGTCAATTACCAGCCGATGATGCAGCCTTCTTAACTGATGCTGAGGCTAATATTTTCCCTGGTGGAACAATTACCGTTGATAAACTTTCAAATATTGTTGACGCAGTCGGTGTGTATAAAGTCAAATTAACGGGAACGCAAGGAGCCAAAGAGCCAGTAGAACAAGATGTGATAGTTGCAGTTTATGATGAACTAACATCAATTTTCGAAAATCAAAAACTGATGATTCGTGCACATGACTTTACAGATAAGATAAAGAATTTACCAATGTCTGATCGTGGGCTTGATGCAACTGACGCAGAAGCTTGGGATTTAAGTCCATCATCATTTGGTCTACTTACACCAACAGTGCTTGACAATCAACTTGATGATGAAAATGCTCAACAAACAGTAAAACCAAATACAAAGTATGCGGTGAATGTTGCAGCTTATACAAAAGATCGTCGTGTTGCACAAAAAGAAGTTAAAGCTACATTTACCGAAGATCGAAAACTTACCTTAACATCTGATAGATATATTGAGTACAAAGTAAATGATAAAATTGATCCAGCAGAAATGCTTAACACACTTAATGCCGAAGCAAAATTTGGTGATCAAGTAATCGATGATTCATACATTAATACAGAAGATTTAGGTTTTGTGAAAACTGATAAACCGGGTGCAGCTGTAATTCAAATTGAAGCTAAATACAATAATTTACAATCTGAAGGAATAAACATTTTAATTGTAATTAAAGGTCCGAATACGATTGTTGATAATGAACATAAAGTGTTGATTGATGCATCTGATTTCAGTGTTACAAAAGCAGAACTAGTAGCCGGATTTACAGAAAGTCAAGCCGTAAAAAAAGCAAATGCAAGTGCATGGGATTTATCGAATACATTAACGGTTGGTCCAATCACAAACAGCTTACAAGTAAAAGTTACAACAAAAGATAATGAATTGTTTAATCCAAATAATACACTAATTGATGGTGATAAAGTTAATACGGACTTTTATGCAGAAGTTGAATCTAATGATAAACCAATTCGTGCGACTTCAAAAAGAGTCGGAACAGTAGTCGATAAACGAGCAATTAGATTAACTGGAGCACAATTTATGCGTTATGATGTTGGTTCTAAAGTAACAGAAGCTGACTTTATTAAAGCAATTAATGCTAAATTAAATGTTGATAAAGTTGATGTTACAGATGGTGAAATAAGTGCACCGACATTTACAAACATTGACTTTAGTCAAGTTGATGCATATGTTGTTCAAGTAACAGGAACGTATCAAGGACTAATTGCTAAGCCATTACCGGTAATTGTCGCAGTTACAGATATAAATACAGCGATTGATCCAATCGATCCAGGATTCCCTGGTGGACCAACTGATCCAGAGGGTCCAGGATTACCGCCATCAGTACCAAGAGCAATGGTTCGTGCAGAAGACTTTGAGTATGATGTAAGAGAATTACTAGGAACGCAGGATGTAGTTATTGACAAAGCAAATGCTCAAGCTTGGGACTTCACAACTGCATTTGAAACTGGAACGATTAATAAAATTAAACCAGAGGTTGTAGAAACAGGAAATGATTTATTTGATCCAAATAATACACTTGAAGCAAAAGATACAGTACCAACAACATTTAATGCAAACATTGAAGTAGCGGGTGAAAAAGAAGTTGCAATTTCTACAAAAGCACTTGCAACAATGATTGATACAAGAGATGCAGTGCTGACTTCTAAGGACTTAATAATTTATGACAAAGGAAAAGTTCCAACTAGTGAAGCCGTCTTCATGACTGAGATTAATGCAAAATTAACGCCAGCTGGAACAATCAAATCAGACTTTAAACAAAAAGTAAATGATGAAATTGGTGCATATACAGTTACATTAACAGGAAAAACATATGCCGGTAAAACCGCGACTAAAAAAGTGGTTGTTGCAGTCAAAGATGGTGATGTCTTCATTCCAGAAGGAAACCGTTTAATGATTTATGGGGTTGACTTCACACAAGATGCAAAAGAATTACCAATTGATGATAATGGACTTGTAAAATCTAAAGCAAAAGCATGGGATTTAAGTATAACAGCAGAAAACCGTGAACTAACGCCAATTATTATTAAAAATCAATTAAGTGCAAATCCACCAACATTATTCGCAAAAGATACAGTTGATGTTCGTATTACAGCATCAACAGGAACAGTAACAAAAGAAAAAATTGTCAAAGCAACAATTACTGATAGCCGAAAAGGTGAGTTAATTACTGCAACAAATGCAGTGTATCACAAAAATGAGCTAGAAAATGCGAAAAAATCTTTCCTGACTGATATAAGCGCACATGTTATGTTAGATGGAAAAACATTAGATTCAAATGCGGATATAATTTCTAATTTTGATCAAGTTGTTCAACCGCTAATCGGAACATATAAAGTAAAAGTAAGTGCAACGACATCTGGTGGACAACCGACAAATGATACAGAAGTGGTTGTACTTGTAAAAGGTGATGATACAGTCATAACGCCAGAAACAACGTATGCGATTGATGCTCATGACTTTGTGGTTGATCGTCGATTATTACCAGGAGCTGCTGAAGCTGGAATAAAAGTTGCAGATGCTCGTGCATGGAATTTACAAACTGGTGATGAAATCCCTGTCTTTGTCGAACAATCAGATATTGATACAGAAGGAGACTTTAATTCAACACTTGGAGCTCATCCAGTAGTCTTTGGAGCAGATGATAACAAAGCAATACCAATTACAACAAACGTAAATGCCAATGTAATTAGTACAACTCCACCAAAAATTAGTTCAAAAGACATAATTGTTTTTGATAAAGAAAAGAATGAAGTACCCGCAGATCAAGCAAGCTTCTTCAAAGCAATTGATGCGAAAATAGTTGTTGACAATAAACCAGTATCAGGTAAATTAGAAAGTAACTACGTAGAACAAATTAAAAATGAGGTTGGAGCATACTTTATTACAATTACGGGTGAGACAGATGAAGCTGTTAAAGCACCAGACAAACATGTGATTGTGTTTGTAAAAGATAAAAATACAATTGAAACTACAAATGAATTATTGTATGCACATTCGTTTAAAGTTGATCTAAAAGATGTGGAAACTTTAACTGATCCAAAAGTAATTAAATTAGCGAATGCAGTTGCTTGGGATAAGAAAACAGGTTTAACACTTGAAGTTACTCCAGATTATTCAAAAGTTGAAAGTAAGGCAGGACCATATCCAGTAAACTTTAAAACAGCTAAAGGTGCAAGTCGAGATGTAACAGCAAGTGTAATTGATGAACAAACAGAAATAAATCCAAAAGAAGCAATTCATGCAATTGATTTTGAAGTAGATATTAAAGATGTACCTAAACTTGATCAAAATGTTGAAAAACTTGCAGATGCTTACGCTTGGGAATTAGAAACTGGAAAAGACTTAGCACTTACACATGATATTTCAAAAGTAGAAGCAAAATTAGGAACATATCCAGTAAGCTTTAAAACCGCAAATGGCTTAGAAAAAGTTGTAATGGCTACAGTTAAAAATAAAAATGTTGATATTGAAGGTGACACAGCAATTCATGGAATTAACTTTACAATATCGATTGATCAAGTTCAAGCTGGTCTAACGCAAAGCGATGTTTTAACTAAAACAGAAGCATTTGCATGGTCAACAGCTGACGGACATGAACTTAAAGTGACAACAGATCCAACAACAATTAAACCAGTTATTGGACCATATCCAGTAATCCTAATTGCCGAAACTGGTGTGAGTAAAACAGTAATTGCTTCAGTAGTTAATGATGAAGTAATCCAAACTGATCAAGAGGCAATTTATGGTCAAGACTTTATTATTCAAAGTTCAGAAGTTAAAGATCAAACTGATCAAACAATTGTTGATCGAGCTCACGCAATTGCTTGGAATAAAGAAACTGGAGAACTTTTAGAAATGGTTGTTTCACGACAAGGACTTAAAGCAAAACCAGGACCATATCCAATCAAATTTGCAACTAAAGCGGCTAAGCCGGTAGCTACAACAGTTACAGCATCGGTAGTAGATGGTGACACAGAAATTAAACCGGATGAAAGTGAGTTTATGTATGCACATAATTTTGTTGTTCATAAATCAGAAGTTCAAAGTTTAATTGAAAATTTAGTTGTTCAAAAAGCAGAAGCAAAAGCATGGTTAAAAGCTGATGGTTCTAAAGTTAAATTTACAACTGACTTTACAGCAATTAAACCGGAACTAGGAAATTACCCAGTCATCTTTATGACAGAGGCACGTACAATCAGAGTTGTTAATGCTAAAGTTGTTGGAGATGATGAAGTGATTCCACCATACAAACCAGTTGAACCAAACAAACCTGATAAACCAGAAATCGGTGTAACAGGAACAATTGGATTTGGATTAGTTGCATGTATTTTAATCGTTGCTCTAATCTTACTATTACAATTTAGAGCAAAAATTCATAAAGGAAATTAAATAAAAGCACCGAAAAAATTGAGTCATCTAAAGTTAAATTTAGATGCTCTTTTTTTTGAAATAAAAACCTTAACAATCGAATAAAACTATTGACACATATTCATATAAATGTTAAAATAACAGTATATCTTTATAAAGATATAAAAATAGTGGAGGAAATATTATGTTGAAAAAATTAAAGTTATTAGGTTTTTGTTTCGCCTTAATGTGTGTTTTTGCAAGTTTTGGTGATATGGGAATCTTAAAAGGTCAAACGATCGATTTTCATGCAGAAGTAGTAGGTCCTGTATATCCTGATATCGGGCCAACTGATGGAAGAATTTGGAATGCAAAAGTTGGGACGAAGTATACAAAAGGAGAAGCTGTTTATACTAATGAGCGTGATGCAATTAATAATTATGGAAGAGAAGTTAGAATACGTGATTATTACATTGTTAAACAAGATTTTGTAGCAAATGGTGATGCAACATGGATTACAGCGGGATCATTATTCCAATTTGATGCGACATATCAAGTGGCTTATCTTATTCCAGGACCAATTTACTAAATTAAAAAATGGAGGAAATATTATGTTGAAAAAATTAAATTTATTAGGTTTTTGTTTTGCCTTAATGTGTGTTTTTGCTAGTTTTAGTGATACAGGAATCGTAAATAGCCAAACGGTTGATTTACATGCAGAAGAAATTCCTGAGTACCAAGAAATGGATGCAGCAGTTGGAAGAGTTTGGGATGCACAAGCTGGAACAAAATATACAAAAGGCGAAATTATTTTTGCTAATGAGCGTGAAGTAATTGATCATTCTGGAAAAACAATTACACTGCGTGATTTTTACACTGTTCAACAAGATTTTACAGCAAATGGTGATGAAACATGGATTGACGCAGGAGCATTATTCCAGTTCGATGGAACATATAAAATTGCTTTTCGTATACCAATCCCAATGTATTAAAAAATATCTAAAATAGTGGAGGAAATATTATGTTGAAAAAAATAAAGTTATTAGGTTTTGGTTTTGCCTTAGCGAGTGTTTTTACAGGCTTTGGTGAAGTTGGAACCGTAAATAATCAAGCGATTAATTTACATGCAGAAGAAGTTCCTGAGTATCAAGAAATAGATCCAACAGTTGGAAGTCGTTGGGATCCTAAAGCGGGAACAAAATATACAAAAGGAGAAATTATTTTGACTAATCAGCGTAAAGTAATTGATCGTTCTGGAAAAACAATTACAATCCGTGATTATTACATTGTGCAACAAGATTTTACAGCAAATGGTGATCCAGAATGGATTCATGCTGGTTCGTTATTCCGTTTCGAGGCAACATATAGAGTAGAATTAATTCCTCTACCACCCCTATCTGACTAAATTGAAAATTGTGTAAGCTTAGAAATGAGAATTTCAAAAAAGTAATATCATAACCAAGAGAGAATTGCTTTCACTGCGATTCTCTCTTTTTTTAATTTCAATTTTAAAAGTGTTGTTAAACGTAAATTAATGAAAAAAACTATGAATATCAAACTAATGTAAAAAAACAATAATTGTGCTATAATATTTAGGTAAAAAAATAAAAGAATGAGTTTAGGAGTAAGATGTTTAAGCAAAAAGCAGCACTATTTATATATTACTTTGTCTTTGTGACAATTTCGTTTTTCAATGCACCATTTCTTTTTCAAAAAGGAATTAGTACTGAACAAGTTGGATATGGTTTTTCAGTAGCTGTTTTAATTGCGATTACTTTAATGTTAGTTAGTGGTTATTTAAATGATCAAAAAATCATTACAAATCAACGAATGATTCAATTACTTTTAATAATTACAGGAATCTTCTATTTGGGAATTTATTTTTTCGAAAACGCGACGTATGTGACAATTTCGTATGTCCTTTTGACAGCTTCATTTCTTACATTACCATCAATAATTGATAGTTTAGTCATACATTCACTTGCCGACAATTCATATGCGAAAATTCGAAGTTACGGTTCAATGGGTGCAGCAGTTAGTTATTTTTTAGCAGCTTTCTTAATGACAAGTGTTGATTTCAGTGTAGTTCTAACAATAAATGTTAGTCTAATCGTGATTTTACTTATTATTGTTAGTCAGATAAACTATGTATATATTGCTGAAAAAAATGATTATATTAAAGGTTTGAAAGCAATCAAACAAAATCGGCAAATTTGGTTAATTCTTGTAATAGCCTTCTTAACGTATGGTGTTATTAGAGCAGATGATCCATATACAATTACTTATAATGTAGAAATTGTTAAATTAACTGGTACTTGGATTGGAATTGTTGGTTTTATGTCAATTTTTTTCGAAGCTTACATAATGAATATTTATGATAAATTGATCATTCGTTTTGGTGAAAGAAAAATGCTAATAACGGTAATTTCGATTTTAGTAGTAATTTTTCTAACAAAATATACAATGTATGAATCAAAAATTATTATTTCAATTGGTAATATTTTATTTGGACTATTTATTGGAGTATTTGTTCCCTTATCGATTAATTTATTGAATCGAAATACAAATGAACATGTGAAAACAACAATTTTCAGTATGCTGCAATTTGTAATTTATTTTGGTGGATTTGTGTTGGGGACAATTACCACATTCATTTACGTACAAACAAACTTCTTACCAAATATTTATTTATTACATACAGTCGTAATTGGCTTAGGCTTATTATTTACAATCTTTATGAGAAAGGATCAAGATGCTTAAATTATTTTTTGATTTAGATGGAACCCTTTTATTTGATGGTGTCTTAAGTTCAGAATATATTGAGCAATTAGAGTCATTCTTCAAACGAAACGAAGCAGAGTTTAATATTGCAAGTGGTCGTGCAATTAGACATATCACACCGTATACTGATCAATTAAGTGTGCCAGTTATGAATATTGTAGGTTTAAATGGTGCACATTTAGCTTGTTTGAATTCAGAAAGTAAAGTTGAGATTGCAGCTGACGGTGCAATTATATTTACAAAGGCCAAGGAAATTGTAAATGGACTTAGTAAAGAACAAGTTAAAAGATTATATGAACTTGCTAATGATGAAGTACCAATTTTAATTGAAACGGATATTAATAGTTTTTCAGTTTCGAGTAATCAAACAGTTAAAAGTATCCTTGGAAGTGATTTTGTTCCAGTTAAAAGCTTTGAAGAGGTTCAAGGTGAAAGTATGTACATGATTACAGGTTTGTTTTCAGAAGTTGAGAATGGCTTTGAAAAAATGGCCGCATATCGTTTGAGAGTAGAAACTGAATTTCCAGAGTTAGAAGTTTTACAAAATCATTTGTTTTTAGACATTACTTCAGCAACAGCTTCTAAAGGACAGGGAATTAATCAAGTATTGACAACGAGAGAAAATGACATAATTGTAACGATTGGTGACAATGATAATGATGTAAGCATGTTTGAAGTTGCGGATTTAGCAATTTCATTTAACTATGGATCAGATGCTGCGAAAAATGCAGCAGATGTTTGTGTTGATGATCTTGCAGGTGTACTAGCTGCAATTGAAGAAAAAATAATAAAAACTAATTAATTGAATTAAGTATTAAGTATTGAGTGATATATAGTAAATTTTTTAGAGAATAATGAGGAAAAAATGTTTAATCAAAAAGTAGCATTTATAATATACTATTATGTATTTGTAACAATTTCTTTTTTTAATGCACCATTTTTAATTGGGAAAGGAATTTCGCCTGAACAAGTCGGTTATGGTTTTTCATTTTCAGTGTTAATTGCTTTATTACTGATGTTGCTTTCAGGTTATTTAAATGATCAAAAAATCATTACGAATCAACGAATGATTCAAATTTTGCTAGTTATTACTGGTGTATTTTATTTTGGAATTTATTTTGGAAATAAGGAATCAATCGTTATAACTAGCTATGTAATTTTAACAGCAGCCTTTTTGTCAATTCCATCAATTATTGATAGTTTAATAATACATTCAATTGAGGAGACAAATTATTCATATGCAAATATTCGTAAATATGGATCAATTGGAGCTGCGACAAGTTATTTTTTAGCAGCGTTTATGATGAGTACTGTTGACTTTAAAGTTGTATTAATTATGAATGTTGTATTAATTGGGCTCCTTTGTTTTTTTGTTAATCGTGTAAAATATAACTATGTACCTGAACGAAAAGATTATTTTACGGGATTACGCGAGTTAAGAAAAAAAACTGAAGTTTGGACTATTCTAATAATTGCTTTTTTGACTTATGGAGTTATAAGGGCGGATGATCCTTATACAATTACATATAATGCAGAGATTGTAAAATTGAGTGGACTTACTGTTGGAATTATTGGTTTTTGTTCAATATTATTTGAAGCTTATATAATAAGCTTGTATGATAAAATTGTAAATAAAATTGGTGAAAGAAAATTGATGTCTATTGCAATTTGCGCTTTAATTTTGATTTTCATTACAAAATATACAAATTATGATTCAAAAGTAATTATCTCTACTGGAAATATATTACTTGGATTATTTATTGGGTTATTTGTACCGATTGCAATAAATCTTTTAGACAGAAATTCAAATATTCATGTAAAAACAACGGTTTTTAGTTTTTATCAATTTGCAATTTATTTTGGAGGATTTGTTTTGGGGATGCTAACAACATATACATATGTTCAAACAAACTTTTTACCAAATATTTACATTTTACATGCAATTGTTGTTTCATTAGCTTTGATTTTTACAAGGTTTTTAAAAGTGAAAAAATAACTTAGAACTTGATTAATATTAAAAAAAAGTAATTGATGTAAAAGTCAATTGTTTTTTATTATTTTGAAGTAAGCATGATAGTTTAATGCTTCAATTTTTGTACCTCCAAAAAACAGTCTATAACATATATAAAAAAGCCCAAAAGTAACAAAATGAAGTGTATAGACTTTTAAAGTTAGATTAATTGTAAAAGTTGTGATTTTTTTTCGACTGAACAGTTTGTATTGGAAAGATAAAAACTTTATTCCTTGTTGTAAATATAAATCAAAGTTCTTCTTTGAAATGAAAAGTAATTTCTATCGATAATATAAAAATGTTATAATATTTAGTGTAAAGTAGCATATCGAAAAATAATAAAAAGCAAAATTTGAGTCAATTTTAGACTTTTACAAAGAGGAGTAAAAATGTCAAGTGAAATACAAAGAGCGGAACTACAGTCACAAATTTGGAAGATAGCAAACGATGTAAGGGGATCAGTCGATGGATGGGATTTTAAACAATACGTTCTAGGAACACTTTTTTATCGATTCATTAGTGAAAATTTTTCAAACTATATTGAAGGTGGGGACGAAACTATAAGTTATGCTCAATTTGATGACAATGCTATTCCAGAGGAAGTGAAGGTTGATGCAATTAAGACAAAAGGATATTTTATTTATCCAAGTCAATTATTTATTAATGTAGCTAAAGCAGCTAATACAAATGAAAATTTAAATACTGATTTAGCTGCAATATTTTCAGCAATTGAAAGTTCTGCAAATGGATATCCTTCAGAACAGGATATTAAAGGGTTGTTTACTGATTTTGACACTACTAGTAATCGTTTGGGGAATAATGTGAAAGATAAAAACAGTCGTTTATCCTCTGTAATAAAAGGGGTAGAAGGATTAGACTTTGGAGAATTTGAAGAAAGTCAAATTGACCTTTTTGGTGATGCATATGAGTATCTAATTTCGAATTATGCAGCAAATGCAGGAAAGTCTGGAGGAGAGTTTTTCACTCCACAAAGTGTCTCGAAATTGATTGCAAAATTAGCGACTCATAATCAAGAAACAATCAATAAAATTTATGATCCAGCGGCTGGATCTGGTTCACTCCTTTTACAAGCAAAAAAATTATTTGATGCACATATAATTGAAGACGGGTTTTATGGACAAGAAATTAATCATACGACATATAATTTAGCGAGAATGAATATGTTCTTGCATAATGTTAATTATGATAAATTCAATATATCTTTGGGTAACACATTATTAGAACCAACATTCGGAGATGAAAAGCCATTTGATGCAATTGTTTCAAATCCACCATATTCAATTAAATGGATTGGAAGTGATGATCCTACATTGATAAATGATGAACGATTTGCACCAGCAGGAGTACTAGCTCCTAAGTCAAAAGCAGACTTTGCTTTTGTATTACACTCACTAAATTATCTATCTAGTAAAGGACGAGCGGCGATCGTTTGTTTTCCAGGAATATTTTACAGAGGTGGTGCAGAACAAAAAATAAGGGAATATTTGGTAAAAAATAACTATGTAGAAACAGTAATTTCATTAGCTCCAAATTTATTTTTTGGTACATCAATTGCTGTAAATATCTTAGTGTTATCAAAGCACAAAAGTTCAACAGAAACTCAGTTTATTGACGCAAGTGGAGAAGAGTTTTTCAAAAAAGAAACAAACAATAATAGTTTAACAGAAGAACATATTGAGAAAATACTAGATATTTTTGACAAAAAAGAAAATGTTGATTATGTATCAATATCAGTTGACAATGACAAAATTGCTGAAGAAAATTATTCACTTTCAGTTAATACATACCTAGAAGCAAAAGATACAAGAGAAGTAATTGACATTAAAGTACTAAATAAGGAAATTAAACAAACAGTTTCAAAAATAAATACACTTCGTGATGAAATAGATAAAATAGTTTTAGAAATTGAAGGTGATTCTAATGAGTAAGTTAGAGGAATTAATAAGTGAATTGTGTCCTGATGGTGTTGAGTATGTGAAAATTGGTAGCGTGGTGGATTATGAACAACCAACAAAGTACATTGTAAAAGATACAAACTACCACGAAAAGTTTGCTGTTCCAGTTCTTACAGCTGGTCAAACATTTATCCTAGGATATACAAATGAAACAGAAAATATCTACAATGCTTCAAAAAGTGAACCGCTAATTATTTTTGATGATTTCACAGCGGCCTTTAAATGGGTTGATTTCCCCTTTAAAGTTAAATCGTCAGCGATGAAATTTCTAAAAGTACGAAAAGAGCTGGTTGTTTCAAGATATGTTTTTCATATAATGGGCAATTTAAAGTATACTTCAAATGAGCATAAAAGACTTTGGATTAGTAAATACTCAGAAATTCAAATCCCCCTTCCTCCTCTTGAAGTACAAGTGGAAATTGTTCGAATATTGGACAATTTCACAGAGCTTACAGCAGAGCTTACAGCAGAGCTTACAGCAGAGCTTACAGCTAGAAAAAAACAATATGAATACTATAGAGAAAAATTGTTCATTTTTAGTGATGAAGAATTTGAAAAAAAGCGAGTTGAACAATTAATTCATTCTTTAAATACAGGGTTAAATCCAAGAAAATTTTTTAAATTAAATACTTCTGATGCCAAAAATTACTATGTAACAATAAGAGAGTTGAAAAATAATAAAATCAATTTTAGTGATAAGACAGATAAAATGAATGATTCAGCATTATTTTTATGCAACAATAGGTCTAATTTAGAAGAAGGTGATATTTTGTTTTCGGGAACAGGAACAATTGGTGAGGTTGCGATAATTGAAAATATACCATCTAATTGGAATATTAAAGAAGGAATTTATTCGTTAAAACCAAATATGTCAATAATTATTCCGAAATATTTAATGTATATTATGATGACAAAAAGCATTAAAAATTTATTTCTTTCAAAAGCATCTGGAGGGACTGTCAAAAGTGTTCCAATGAAGGAACTAAAAAAAATAGAAATTCCTGTGCCGTCACTAAAAAGACAAAGAAAAATTGTTGGAATTTTGGATAACTTTGATAAAATAGTAAATGATATTTCAGAGGGTTTACCTGCTGAGATTGGAATGAGACAAAAACAATATGAGTATTATAGGAATAAGTTACTAACTTTTAAAAAATTAGAGAGAGAGGAATAAGATGGGGAAAACTTTAAGTGAAATTGCACAAGAGTTAGAGAAAAATAAAAAAAAGGTGAATCTTATTTATGCATTTAATGGTACGGGTAAAACAAGATTATCAAAAGAGTTCAAAAACTTAGTTAATCCTAAACACGAAAATGAAACAAGTGAGCTGGAAAATAAAAAAATTCTTTATTATAATGCTTACACTGAAGATTTATTTTTTTGGGATAATGATTTATTAAATGACAGTGATGTAAAACTAAAAATTCATCCTAACTCATTTACAGGATGGGTTTTCAAAGAACAAGGACTAGATCAAAGTGTTATTGAAAGATTTCAAAATAATACATCTAAGTCGTTAACACCAAGGTTTAATTCTGAATTTACTGATGTCTCATTTTCTTTTGAACGCGGGAATAAAGAGGATAAACATAATATAAAAATATCAAAAGGCGAGGAAAGTAATTTTATTTGGAGTATATTTTATAGTTTATTTGAGCAAATAATATATGTGCTTAATGAGCCGGATGTAGAAAATAGAGAAACATCTAAATTCAATCAATTAGAATACGTGTTTATTGATGATCCAGTAACATCATTAGATGATAACCATTTAATTCAGTTGGCAGTAGATTTATCTGAGCTAATAAAAAGTTCAACTTCAGAATTACGCTTTATAATTACTACACATAATCCATCTTTTTATAATGTTATTTACAATGAATTAAATAATCCACAATGCTATATGCTTGAACAGTTAGAAGATGGAACACATGAACTTAAAGATTCAAAAGGTGATTCAAATAGGAGTTTTTCTTATCACTTGTTATTAAAAAGCATATTAGATGATTCGATTTCAAACAATAAAATAGAAAAATATCATTTCACTTTGCTAAGAAATTTATACGAAAAAACAGCAAGTTTTTTAGGGACTCCAAAATGGATCGAGTTATTACCAGATGATAAAAAACTGTATTATAACCGAATTATTCAGTTTACAAGTCACTCTACTTTATCAGGTGATGTTATAGCAGAGCCAACTCCACAGGAAAAGGAAACAGTAAAACTGCTATTTGAGCATTTAATAAAAACTTATAATTTTTGGAAGGAAGAAGAAAATGTCTAGTTATAAACCAATTGCAGAATCTAAAAATTTTATTGTTCTTGAGGATTATAAAAAAAACATGCATTTAAAAGAAACGGAAGCTGTATATCAAGCCGAACCAGAGCTTGAAAATAAATTTATACGTGATTTAGTTGGTCAGGGATACGAATATTTAAAAGATGTAACAACTAATGTCGCAATGCTTGATAATGTAAGAAGTGAGCTTCAAAGGCTAAATAATATAATGTTTAATGACATGGAATGGTATAGATTTTGTGAGGAATATTTAGATAAATCAAGCGATAATCATGTTGATAAAACTAAAAAAATACATAACGACTATATTTATGATTTTACTTTCGATGATGGTCGAATTGAAAATGTTTATCTGTTGAATAAAAGTGATATTTCTAAAAATAAATTGCAAGTGATTTCACAATTTGAACAAACAGGAAAACATGCAAATAGATATGATGTAACGATTTTAGTTAATGGACTTCCACTTATTCATGTTGAATTAAAGAAACGTGGTGTTTCAATACGTGAAGCGTTTAATCAGATACACCGTTATAGTAAAGAAAGTTTTAATTCGGATAGTTCACTTTATAAGTATTTACAAATTTTTGTAATTTCAAACGGTACGGATAGTCGCTATTTCGCGAATACTACAACAAGAGATCAAAATAGTTTTGATTACACAATGAATTGGGCAACTTCTAAAAATGTGCTCATTAGAGATATTGATGATTTTACGAAAACTTTTTTTCAAAAGAATACAATTTTAAAATTATTGATAGAATATTGTGTTTTTAATTCAAAGAATCAATTAATGATTATGAGACCGTATCAAATAGCAGCAACTGAAAGAATACTTTGGAAGATTAAGAGTTCATTTGAAGCAAACAAATGGAATACAATTGAAAGCGGTGGTTATATTTGGCATACAACAGGTTCAGGAAAAACATTGACAAGTTTTAAAACAGCTCAACTTGCAACAGAACTTGAATTTATAGATAAAGTATTGTTTGTTGTTGATAGAAAAGACTTGGATTATCAAACGATGAAAGAGTATCAAAGCTTTTCTAAAGACAGTGTAAATGGTTCGCAAAATACTGCAGGATTGAAAAAAAACCTTGAAAATGATGACAATAAAATTATTGTAACCACTATTCAAAAATTAAATATTTTAATTAAATCAGAAGATAAATTACCGGTTTATGATAAACAAGTTGTTTTTATTTTTGATGAAGCTCACCGTTCTCAATTTGGTGAAACACAAAAAAATATAAAGAAAAAATTTAAAAAATATTATCAATTCGGATTTACAGGTACTCCAATATTTGTGGAAAATGCAGTTGGATCTGAAACAACTGCATCTGTGTTTGGACGTGAATTACATTCATATGTAATTACTGATGCTATAAGAGATGATAAAGTTTTGAAATTTAAGGTTGATTATAATGATGTTCGACCAAAATTTAAAGCACTTGAAATGGAACAAGATGAAAAGAAATTAAACGCCCTTGAAACAAAAAAAGCATTACTACATCCAGAACGAATTAGAGAAATTTCGACATATATTTTGAAAAATTTTAAAAATAAAACTCATCGCTTACATCTTGGTGTAAATGGATTTAATGCAATGTTTGCAGTTAGTAGTGTTGATGCAGCCAAACTATATTATGAAACGTTAAACAATCTACAAAATGATCAAGAACATAAAATAAAAATTGCTACAATCTTTTCTTTTTCAGCAAATGAAGAACAAACTGCGATTGGTGAAATAACAGATGAATCATTTGAGCTTTCAGCTTTGGATTCGAGTGCGAAAGAGTTTTTATCTAAGGCAATTAATGAATATAACGAAATGTTTTCTACAAATTTCGGAGTGGAAAGCAAAGAGTTTCAAAATTATTATCGTGATCTTTCAATGAGAGTGAAAAATCAAGAAGTTGATTTATTGATTGTTGTTGGTATGTTTTTAACAGGCTTTGATGCACCGACATTAAATACACTATTTGTTGATAAAAATCTTAGATATCATGGATTAATACAAGCTTTTTCTAGAACGAATAGAATTTATAATTCGCGAAAAAGTTTTGGAAATATTGTTTGTTTTAGAAATCTAGAACAAGCAACAATTGATGCAATAACATTGTTTGGTGATAAAAATACTAAAAACGTTATACTAGAAAAAAGTTACAAAGAATATTTAGAGGGATTTAATGATCAAGAAACTGGAGAAGCGAGAAATGGATTGATTGAAATAGTCAATAAATTAAATACTCATTTTTCAGATATCGATGAAATCACAACTGAAACAGAAAAAAAAGAATTTGTAAAAGTATTTGGTGAATACCTTAAAATCCAAAATGTTTTACAAAATTATGATGAATTTGTAGCTTTAAAGATTTTTCAAACAATTGATTTGGAGGATGAAATTTCGATAAAAAAGTTCAAAGAAATTCACAATGTTTCGAATGAAGACTTTGAAATTATGCATAATATTCCTGTTCTATCAGAAAGAAAAATCCAAGATTATCGTTCAACGTATAATGATATTCGAGAATGGATTAGAAGAGAAAAAGAAGAAAATAAAAATCAAGAGAGTATGGTTGATTGGGATGAAGTTGTCTTTGAAGTTGAATTATTAAAATCACAAGAAATTAATTTAGATTATATATTAGAATTAATTCTTGAAAAAGCAAAAAAATTTAATAATAAAGAACTTTTAGTTGATGAAATGCGTAGAATAATTAGATCAAGTTTAGGGAATCGTGCAAAAGAAGGTCTGATAATTGATTTTATCGGTAAAACTGATTTGAAAGATATTCCTGATAAAGCGAGTATTATAGAAATGTTTTTTAAATTTGCCCAAAAGGAACAACAGATAGAGGCATATAAAATAATAACAGAAGAAAATTTAAATGAAGAAGCTGCGAAAAGATATATTCAATTTTCGCTTAAAAGAGAATTTGCAAGTGAAAATGGTACGGAAATAAATGAAATTTTACCCAAAATGAGTCCTTTAAATCCAAACTATTTGACAAAAAAGCAAAGTGTTTTTAAAAAAATATCTAACTTTGTAAATAAATTTAAAGGGGTTGGGGGGAAAATATAAAAAAATTCAAGAGTTTACATTGTTGAACGTCGACTTTGTTTAACAATAGAATAAGTTAAGTTAATAAAAAGATAAGTGGTTGATGTAAAAATCAATTGCTTTTTTCTTTTTTAATTAGTAATGAATAACTAGAAAAATAGTGAGTGATCAATAGGGATAAGTACTTAATTTTATTGGGGAAATGTGCAAAATAAAATTTATACACCCAAAACCTTGTAAGAAATTGAAAAAAACTTGACTTTAAAAAAGAAATACGCTATAATACTTTAGGTGGTGATTAAAACACCCGGACTATTGTATAGAAAAGGAGGTAAACAAAATGCCAACAATTAATCAATTAGTAAGAAAAGGTCGTACTAGTAAAGTAAGAAAATCTAAGTCGCCTGCACTTAATATCGGATACAATTCATTAAGTCGTGAATACACTGATACAAAATCTCCACAAAAAAGAGGAGTTTGTACACGTGTTGGAACAATGACACCTAAGAAACCAAACTCGGCCCTACGTAAGTATGCCAGAGTAAGACTTTCAAATGGAATTGAAGTAACTGCATATATCCCAGGAATCGGACATAACCTTCAAGAACACAGTGTTGTTCTTATCAAAGGGGGACGTACGAAAGACTTACCAGGGGTACGTTACAAAATCATTCGTGGAACACTTGATACTGCGGGAGTTAACAACCGTAAACAAAGTCGTTCTCGTTACGGAACTAAGCGTCCAAAATAATTATATATAAGATAGGAGGTTAAATATGCCACGTAAAGCAAAAATTGAAAAAAGAAAAGTACTTGCTGATCCAATTTATAATTCTGAAGTAGTTTCTAAATTAATCAACAAATTAATGGTTGATGGGAAAAAACAAAAATCAGAAAAAATTGTTTATGGAGCGTTTGAAATAATTAAAAAGGAAACTGATAAAGATCCTTTAGAAGTATTTAACGAAGGATTAAACAACATTATGCCACTTTTAGAAGTTAAAGGACAAAGAATTGGGGGAACAAACTATCAAATCCCAATGGAAGTTTCTGAAACTAGAAAAGAAACTTTAGGATTAAGATGGTTAGTTAACTATTCTCGTCTTCGTAACGATAAAACTATGGAACAAAGATTAGCAAAAGAATTAATGGATGCAGCAAATGGAACAGGTGCTGCTGTTAAGAAAAAAGATGATGTTCACCGTATGGCTGAAGCAAATAAAGCATTTGCTCACTACCGTAGATAATCATTAAAGAAATTAGAAGGGAGTAAAATGGCAAGAGAGTTTAGTTTAGCAAATACTCGTAATATTGGAATTATGGCACACATTGATGCAGGTAAGACTACTACTACGGAACGTATTTTATATTACACTGGTCGTGTTCACAAAATTGGTGAGACTCACGACGGTGCGAGTCAAATGGACTGGATGGAGCAAGAACAAGAGCGTGGAATTACGATTACTTCAGCGGCAACAACTGCACAATGGAATGGTCACCGTGTAAATATCATTGATACTCCAGGTCACGTTGACTTTACAGTTGAAGTTGAACGTTCACTTCGTGTACTTGATGGAGCAGTTGCTGTTCTTGATGCACAAAGTGGTGTTGAACCACAAACTGAAACAGTTTGGCGTCAAGCTACAACTTACGGGGTTCCTCGTGTTGTGTTTGTAAACAAAATGGATAAAATGGGTGCTGATTTCAAATACTCACTTAAAACATTAGAAGATCGATTAGCCGCTGATGCGCACGCTATTCAGTTACCAATCGGTGCAGAAAGTGACTTTAATGCAATTATTGATTTAGTTGAAATGAAAGCTCACTTCTACAATGATGATTTAGGTGAAAATATTGAAGTTAAGGATATTCCAGAAGAATTCCTTGATGATGCGCAAGCATACCGTGAATCATTAATCGATGCAGTTAGTGCATATGATGATGAATTAATGGAAACTTATTTAGAAGAAGGTGACGTTTCAGTTGAAATGTTAAAAGCGGGAATCCGTAAAGCTGTAATCACTGGGGAATTCTTCCCTGTATTATGTGGTTCTGCCTTTAAAAATAAAGGTGTTCAATTAATGCTTGATGCAGTTATTGATTACTTACCTTCACCATTAGATGTACCAGCAATTACAGGTGTATTACCAAATGGAGAAGAGTCAACTCGTCCTTCAGATGATAATGAGCCATTTGCAGCACTTGCCTTTAAAATTATGACTGACCCATACGTTGGAAAATTAAGTTTCTTCCGTGTATACTCAGGAACATTAAATGCAGGTAGTTATGTAACTAATGCAACAAAAGGTAAAAAAGAGCGTATTGGTCGTTTATTACAAATGCATGCAAACACTCGTGAAGAAATCGACATTGTTTATTCAGGAGATATTGCCGCAGCAGTTGGTCTTAAAGATACAACTACTGGAGATTCATTATGTGATGAAAAACATCCAATCGTGTTAGAATCAATGAACTTCCCAGAACCAGTTATCTCGGTTGCAATTGAACCAAAAACAAAAGCTGACCAAGATAAAATGGGACTTGCACTTTCTAAATTATCGGATGAGGATCCAACATTTAGAACGTATACTGATCACGAAACAGGACAAACAATTATTTCAGGAATGGGTGAGCTTCACCTTGATGTAATCGTTGACCGTATGAAGCGTGAATTTAAAGTAGAAGCAAACGTTGGTGCGCCACAAGTATCATACCGTGAAACATTTAAAGTTGCAGCGAACGCTGAAGGTAAATACGTTAAACAATCAGGAGGACGTGGACAATATGGACACGTGTGGATTGAATTTACACCAGTTGAACCAGGAACGCCATTTGAATTTATTGATGGAGTTGTCGGTGGGGTTGTACCAAGAGAATATATTGGTGCCGTACAACGTGGACTTGTTGATGCAATGAAAACCGGAGCATTAGCAGGATATCCTTTAATTGACATTAAAGCAAGACTATATGATGGTTCTTACCACGATGTCGATTCAAATGAACAAGCCTTCTCAATTGCAGCATCTATGGCAATGAAAGAAGCATATAAACACTGTAAACCAGTTTTACTTGAGCCAATTATGGCAGTTGAAGTTACAACTCCAGAAGAATACATGGGAGATGTAATGGGAGATATTTCTTCAAGACGTGGACGTATTGAAGGACAAGAAAACAGAGGAAACGCATTAATCATTAAAGCAATGGTACCACTTTCAGAAATGTTTGGTTACTCGACTGATCTACGTACTTATACGCAAGGTCGTGCAACATACACAATGCAAATGGATCACTATGAAGATTGTCCAAATAATATTGCAGAAGAAATTATTAAAAAAAAATAGCGAAAAGCTTGTAAAAAATCAATTTTTTTAGTAAAATATTATAGGAAAGTAAAAAACAGGAGGAAACAATGGGTAAAGAGAAATTTGACCGTTCGAAAGAACACGTTAATATTGGAACAATTGGTCACGTTGACCACGGTAAAACTACATTAACTGCAGCAATTACTACAGTTTTATCTAAAAATGGAATGGCGCAAGCACAAGCTTACGACCAAATTGATGGAGCACCTGAAGAAAAAGCTCGTGGGATTACTATCTCAACTGCACACGTTGAGTACGAAACAGCTACTAGACACTACGCACACGTAGACTGTCCAGGTCACGCCGATTACGTTAAAAACATGATTACTGGAGCTGCACAAATGGATGGGGGAATCTTAGTAATTGATGCTACTGATGGTCCTATGCCTCAAACTCGTGAGCACATTTTATTATCACGTCAAGTAGGAGTACCTCGTATTGTTGTATTCTTAAACAAAGTTGATATGATTGAAGATGAAGAGTTAATCGAATTAGTAGAAATGGACGTTCGTGAGTTATTAAGCGAGTACGGATTTGACGGAGATAACATTCCAGTTATCGCAGGTTCTGCACTTAAAGCTCTTGAAGGAGATCCAGTATACGAAGCGAAAATTCATGAATTAATGGACGCTGTAGATTCTTACATCGAAACTCCACCTCGTGATATTGATAAGCCATTCATGATGCCAGTTGAGGGTGTTGTATCAATCACTGGACGTGGAACAGTTGCTACTGGACGTGTTGAAAGAGGACGTTTAGAAGTTAACCAAGAAGTTGAAATCGTAGGTCTTGTTGAAGAAAGTAAAAAAGTAGTATGTACAGGAATTGAAATGTTCCGTAAATTACTAGATTACGCTGAAGCGGGAGATAACGTTGGATGTTTACTTCGTGGAGTTGCTCGTGATGAAATTGAAAGAGGACAGTTATTAACTAAACCAGGAACTGTTTTCCCTCACACAGAAATCGAAGCAGAAGTTTATATTTTAAGTAAAGAAGAAGGGGGACGTCACACACCAATTTTCTCAAACTACCGTCCTCAATTCTACTTTACAACTACTGATGTTACAGGTTCAATCGAATTAGCTGAAGGAACTGAAATGTTAATGCCAGGTGATAACGGGAAAATGATTGTTAAATTAAACAAACCAGTTGCCGTTGAGGTTGGAACTAAATTCTCAATTAGAGAAGGTGGACACACTGTAGGTGCAGGTTCTGTAAGTGTAATTACTAAATAATCTAAACCAAAGTTGTTTTCAAGACTTACACAATATGTGTAAGTCTTTTACTATATATATATGGAGATGTAAAATGTCAAAATGGTTTCAAAACAATAAGTTCTTTTCAATAATTGGATTAGTAATCGTAATAATAATTACAACTATTATTATTGTTAATCTAAATAATAAAAAAACAAGTGATCTTAAACAAGGCAAAGAACTTGAAACAGAGCATCAAACTGAACTAGAATATAAACAAGCAAATAACCAAACAGAGGAAACGAATAAGCAAAAATATACAGCACCTGCTGCATATACAGAGGTTAAAGAATCAACATGTCCTTCGTCAACGAGTGTGTTAGTAAACAAACAATATTCTTTACCGAGCAATTATCGTCCAGCATCAATTGTTTATCCAGATTTACCAGTTTCGAGTTTTTCCTCAAATTCTGTGCATACTGTTTCTGAAGTAATTGTTCCAGCGCTAACTGAGTTATTTGCAGGAGCAGAACAAGCGGGTTATCCATTGGTTGTTTATTCAGGTTTTAGACCATATGAAATGCAAACTAGTTTATATAATTCTTATGTAGCAAGTGAAGGACAGGTAAATGCTGATCGTTTTTCAGCTCGTCCAGGTTTTTCTGAACATCAAACAGGAATAACACTTGATGTTATGACTAAAGAACTTGACAGTGTAGAACTTGAAGATATGACCGGCACTCCAGCTGCCAAATGGTTAGAAGACAACAGTTATAAGTTTGGTTTCATCATTAGATATGCAAGTGATAAAGAGGACGTTACCTTATATAAACACGAAGCATGGCATTTACGTTATGTTGGTGTAGAACAAGCGACTCAAATGTATAACGAGCATCTAAGTTTGGAAGAATATTATTTTAAATATCCAGCTAAAATGTGTTCATAATTTTATTTTGCCATAAAAGCTAATTTAATTAGATTTACAATGGGAATTTCTAATGAATTTACACTTATTTTACCTAAAAAATCTAATAATTTGTTATAATTTATATATGAACTATAAAAAAATATTTAAAAACCCTCTTACTGTCATTATTGTTGGATTACTAAGTGTATATATACTACAATATACATTTATTCCTTTTTATATGACCTTTAAAGAGGCGCAAGTTCTAAAAGAGGAGCTGGCTGAAAAAGAGAAAAAAAATCGAGAATTAAAAAAAATCCAGAATGCACTTGAACAAGGTGGTGAAGAAGAGCAAAAGTATATTCACGAAAAATTTCAACTTTCAGAACGTGATGAAATACTATTTGTTTTCCCAAATGAGTAAACTGTGGTTAACAAATTTAAATTACGCAGAAAAATACTTAGTTGCTGTTAGTGGTGGAGTTGATTCAGTAGTATTAATGGATCTATTAGAAAAAGCCAATTACGACTATGAAGTGATTCACATTAATCATTTAACTCGTGGTCAAGAAAACAAACTTGAAACAGATTTAGTTCGAAAATATGCTCAGACAAACAAAAGAAAATTTCATTATTTTGAGTTTACAAATGAAATAAAGGGTAATTTTCACAGTGAAGCAAGAGCGTTTCGACTTAACTGTTTTAAAGAAGTTTGTAATAAAAATAATTTGATAGCAGTGTTACTCGGCCATCATTTGGATGATCAATTGGAAAATTTAAAAATGTTTTCGCAAAAGTTAACCCCTAAATTAATGGAAGAAAAATCTCAATATAACGGTTTAACAATTATTAGACCATTGCTAAATATTTCTAAAGCAGAGATAACGACACTTGCTGATAAAACTGGCTTAAAATATTTAACTGATTCTTCAAACAATGATTCAAAGTATTTTCGTAATCGGATTAGAGCTGAACTTAGTCAACCAGAGCAAAAAGAAAGAGCGCTTGTTGAACTAGCAAATCAGAAAGTATCTGAACGGAAATATCGACAAATAGCAATTTTGGATACACTTGCGATAGCTGAAATAAAACTACTAACAAATGACTTGAGAAGATTACTTTTAACAAAGTTTGTGAAAAGTAATATTGGCGAAAAAAATTTATCGAAAAAACTCATAGTTCAAATTGAAACTGCTCTGACTGTACCATCTACAAAGCTCTTTCAAGTAACTCAAAATTTACAACTTGTAAAAGGCTATAAAAAACTCTATTTTTGGGATTATAAAAAGCCTTTTGAAAATTCAGAAATAACTGAGATGTATGAAATTGCTAAAAGTAAAAGTAAAGTATTGGATTTAACTGTTAGACAGTTAAAAAAAGGTGATCGAGTTATATATAAAGATTATTCGAAAAAAGTAACAAGATTATTTATTGACCAAAAAATTGATAAAAATTTAAGACCAGTTTGGCCAATTTGTGTGAATGAAGATGATGAAATTATTTTTATTCCGAAGTTGTATGAAAGGATATAAATGAGTATGATTAATGACTTACGAGAAGTAATAATAACAAAAGAAGAATTAGAGGCGAAATGCAAAGAACTAGCAGCGATCGTTCAAAAAGATGTTGAACAGTTAAATGAAGTACCGATTTTTCTTGGATTATTAAAGGGTTGTTTACCATTCATGTCAGACTTGACAAAAGAAATTGACGCAAAAATAGAAGTTGATTACATGTCAGTAAGCTCGTTTTTTGGTCAAACAAAAGCTAGTGGAGAAGTTAATATTGTAAAAGATATGTCGGTATCAGTTAAAGATCGACACGTATACATTGTTGAAGATATCATTGATAGTGGACGTACTTTAAAGAAAGTTAAAGAATTACTATTATTTAGAGGAGCTAAATCAGTAAAAGTCATTACAATGACTGATAAACCGAGTGGAAGAACAGTTGAGTTCGTTCCTGATTATTATGGGTTTATTGTTCCAGATGCCTTTTTAATTGGTTATGGTTTAGACTTTAAAGAACAATATCGTAATCTTGTTGCAATTGGTATACCTAAAGACGAGATTATTAAAGGAGAAGAATAGATGAAACTAAATCGAAGTACACTTAGAATCTTTTATGTTGTAATTTTCTTATCGATTATAATGTCGTTTGTAAGTTATAATGCATTTTCAGCGCAAGAAGAAATGTCATATAATCAATTTGTGAAAAATTTAAATGAAGATAAATATAATGCAATAAAAGTTGAGCCTTCTAATGGGGCGTTTCAAGTAACAGGTGAATTTAAAACAGCTGATGAAAACGGGAATACAACATTTAAAGTATATATTTTACCAACCGAAAAAAGCTTAAATGATATTGCAACTGTAGCAGAAAAAAATGATGTGAAAATGACAATTGCTCCTGCATCAGAAATTTCGTTTTTTGGAATTTTATCAACATTTATTCCTTTGTTATTAATGGGATTCATTATTTTATATTTCTTTAAAACAATGGGTAATAGTAATTCAAAAGCAATGTCGTTTGGAGAAAATAAAGCACGTCTTAATTCGGTAGTTGGAAAAAGTTTCGATAATATTGCCGGATATGTTGAGGAAAAGCAAGAATTAATTGAAGTTGTTGAATTTTTGAAAAATCCAGCAATCTTTAAGGAAATGGGAGCTAAAATTCCAAAAGGTGTGTTATTAGTTGGACCACCAGGTACAGGTAAAACACTTCTTGCTCAAGCAGTTGCTGGTGAAGCAAATGTTCCATTTTATTCAATTAGTGGATCTGACTTTGTAGAAATGTTTGTTGGGGTTGGAGCTAGTCGTGTTCGAGAAATGTTTAAACAAGCGAAAAAAGCAAGTCCATGTATTGTCTTTATCGATGAAATTGATGCAGTTGGTCGTAAACGTGGAAACGGTGTTGGTGGTGGAAACGATGAACGTGAGCAAACACTTAACCAATTACTAGTAGAGATGGATGGATTTGAAGTTAATTCGGGAATTGTTGTAATTGCAGCAACAAACCGTGCTGATGTCTTAGATAATGCATTATTACGTCCAGGTAGATTTGACCGTCAAGTACAAGTTGGAATGCCTGATTTGAAAACTCGTGAAGAAATTCTTAGATTACATGCGAAAAATGTGAAAATACTTGAAGGTGTTGATTTTGCAGAACTTGCGAAAAATACATCAGGAATGTCGGGAGCTGAACTTGCCAATATTATTAATGAATCAGCTATTGTTGCAGTTCGTTCGAAGAAAAAATCAATTGATGAAGAAGATTTAGAAGAAGCATTAGATCGTGTTATTTTAGGACCTGCGAAAAAAACTCGTAAATATATTGTTCAAGAAAAACGTATAGTTTCATATCATGAAGTTGGACATGTAATTATAGGTTTAGATTTAGAAGATGCAAGTACAATTCAAAAAGTTACAATTGTTCCACGTGGATTTGCTGGTGGATATGCATCAATGGCACCTACGGAGGAACGTTTCTTCCAAACTAAGAGTCATTTATTGCAAAGTATTACTGGTCTATTAGGTGGACGAGCATCAGAAGAAATTTTCTTAAAAGAAATTTCAAGTGGTGCACACAATGATTTTGAGCGTGCGACGGCAATTGCTCGTGCAATGGTTACAGAGTACGGGATGACTGATTTAGGAATTTACCAATACGATAGTCGTGAAAATAAGAATAATCCATATATTCAAATGTATAGTGAAGAAACATCGAAAAAAATTGATGAAAAAATTAATGAAATTCTTGACACATGTTATGAACAAGCGAAAGAAATTTTAAATAGACGTCGAGAAGATGTTGAATTACTTGCAGAATTTTTACGTGAAGAAGAAACATTAACGCGTACAGATATTGATTATATTTTAGAACATAAGAAAATGCCTGAAAAAGCTCATTCTGAAGTATATACAACTGAAGAATTATTGGCGATTGAACGTGAACAATTACTTGTTAATTATAAACAAATTCAAAAGCAACAAGTAATCGCTAGACGTGATGTTCCTGAGACGCATATCTTAACTGATGATGAAATTAATGAATTAATTAATAAAGATTTAGAGAAAATCAAAAAAGAACGTTACTCAGTTGATGCAAGTGAACAAACTGAAACAGCATCTGTTTTAGAAGAGGACAAAGATTTAGAACAGATTGATGAAGTACGTTACTCAGCTGACTCAAGTGAAAAAATTGAGAAAGTAACAGGTTTAGAAGATAGAGATGTAAAAGTTCTTGATGATGAGTCAACAGAAACTGACGAAAAAGATGAAACAAAGTAGGAACTAAAATGGTTATAAATATCCAAACAGAAGCTGAGTTAATTGCATTTGCTAAAAACTTTGCCGTGGATTTACAAGCGGGTGATATTCTATTTTTAGAAGGACCACTTGGTGCAGGTAAAACGACTTTTGTAAAAGGAATCGCCTTAGGTCTTGGAATTAAAAAACGAATAACTAGTCCAACATATACGATTGTTAAAGAATATGAAAATAAACTGTGTCATTTAGACGCATATCGACTTGAACAATCAGAATTGGACTTAGATTACTATCTTGATAATAAATTCATAATTTGTGCTGAATGGCCAACAAAATTAGAGCAAAATTGTTTAAGTCCAACATATCTAATTTCAATCGATTATGAACAAGATGGACGAGTAATAAATATTAGTAGAAATTAAAAAAACAGCACAAATTATTTCAATATATGATAAAATATAGATGTGTAAAATAAGGAGGAATAGTGGCTAAATATACAAAAATTGAGACAACAACTTGTATTGCATGTGGAGCTTGTAGTGCAGAAGCGCCAGAAGTATTCGGAGAATATGACGATGGAATTGCATACTCATTATTAGATGAAAATGCAGGTGTAACAGAATTAGATCCATCTTTAGTTGAAGATGTTGAATTTGCAGTAGATTCATGTCCAACTGAATCAGTAATGTTACAAGATACACCTTTCGCATAAAAAAATAAGTGCTTCGGCACTTTTTTTTAAGCTAATTAGATAAATTTGATTGGAGTTAGAATGAAACGTGGTTTTGAACGCATATCGGGTTATACTGATAACATTTTACCAACTAGAGGAACAAAAAAATCAGCAGGCTATGATTTTTATACAACGAGTAAAATAAATTTATTTGCTGGTGAAACTAAATTAATAAAAACAGGAATTAAAGCATATATGCAAGATGATGAAGTTTTAGAATTATATATTAGATCATCAATGGGAATCAAAAAAGGATTAAGACTTGTAAATTGTGTTGGAATTATCGATGCAGATTACTATAATAATCCAGATAATGAAGGGCATATTATGATTGGTGTGAAAAACGAGAGTGATGTTGAAGTTGAAATCGAAGAGGGTGAAAGAATTGCTCAGGGAATTTTTAAAAAATACTTAATCATTGATAACGATCTAGCAGAAGCTGAACGTATTGGTGGAATTGGTTCAACTAAATAAATGAAAAAATTCTTTCTAGTTATTGGAACAGTTTATACATTTCTTTATTTTTGGAAAATTACAGATTATGTAGATGTTTATATAGGTGAATCAACAATTAAAGATTTCGTTCTGTGGTTGATTTCAATATTGTTTATTCAAATAATTTATTTTATAGTTAAAGAAAAATCATTTCGTAGTGGATTCAATCGACATCGATTTCAATTTGTTATCCTATATATATTATTCTTATTAATGGCTTTTTTCGGAAAAGATATTTCATACGAAGGGGCAACGCTTGTTAATTTTGATTTGTTTCCATTAGAAGCAAATATGAATTCCAATGAGCGAATTTTTGGTGTCATTGCAAATATAGTCATTCTAATACCATCTGGGGTGATGTTACATCGCTATAAGCTTGGTTTTCTGTATATGTTAGTTGTTATTTTTGCAGTTGAAACTCTTCAATATATATTACGTGTCGGAATTTTTGATGTTCAAGATATTTTTTTCAATATGATTGGATTTTGTCTTGGAGTATTTCTAATTAAAGTGTTTCTATTAATGACAGGTGAATATTCACGTAAAAAATAGTTTACTTTAAATGAGATAATCATTAAAATATTAAATAATAAAATTAAGGCGGAGCATATGTTGCTTCGTTTTTTAATTATCTAAAACTACGTTATTACACGTAAGTGATACGAAAAAACACTGAAAGAACATAAAAAAATGTTAATTACCTATTTATTTTTGATTAAAACTGTATATTATGATATAGTATGTTTGTAATGGGTTTTCATTTGCATAATAAAATTTCAAAATATTTTACATAAAATTGAAAAAGAAGAAAATAATTTTATTTATATTTGAGTGTATGATAATAGCAACAAATGGTTTTTCTTTTGAGGTAATAGAAGCTGAACGTGTACTCAAAATAGTTTGGTGAAATGGAAAACAAAAAGAGGAGTAAAAGCCTCTATTATACTTTGGGGAGTGATATGAAAAAAATAAAAATTTCAGTAATTGCTATTTTTCTTGGTGTATTAGTGTCTGTGGTTTTCCAAATGCAAACTGCAGAGTTTCAGAAAAATGTTTTTTCTAATAGGCAGATTGTTGTATTGAAAAAAGAGCAAACAGTTTCTAATAAAGAGTTTGTAAATCAACTTTTAGCTAGTAAAGTTGATATATTAATTCGGGTTGCAAGTCTAAATAATGAAAAACTGGAATCAAATTACTATTTTAGTAATCTAAATTATGCAAATGACTATTTAAAGGGACAACCAATTAATGGATGTTATAAGCAAAGTAACAATCAGTTAAATTTACCAACAATTGATGCAAGTAATATTAATTTATGTGAATTAAATAAATTAGGTAGTGAACCATTTAATCTTGAAAATACTGATGTATATTATCTAGGTAATGAAAAAGATGTGAAAAATTCATTGATTGCAAATGGCTTGAAAATAAATGAACAACTAATTGCGTTTTCTCAAGTTCCAGCACCTGAAATATTTTATATTTTAATTACTCTTTTCTTTTTCTTAATTTTGATATTAATTAATATTTTCTACACAATTCAAAATAGTAAAAGAATTGGAATATATAAATTAAATGGTTTAAAAACAGGTAGTGTTTTGTTTGATGAATTCATTAAAGACATTATTTCATATATACTAATATTTCTTATAGTTACTTCTCTTGCAATTCTTTATTTATTTTGGATAGATTCAATTAGTAGTTTTAAAAATATTTTCTTAACTTTCGTCACATATTCGATTACAGCACTAGTGATTTCTGAATTGTTTTTATTGATAATCACAGTATATTATTATCAAAAAACAAAAATAGTTGAAATACTTAAAAACAAAATGAATTTTTCACTTGCAAACTTCTTTTTGATGTTTTTTAAATATGTCTTTACAATAATTGGGATTGGGGGAATCTTTTTTACGTTCAATCTTGCAATTCAAAATAGTGAATTAAATAAAAATGTGAATAAATTTTCTGAAATAGGAAATTATTACACAATTTCAGAAAATTTTGGGACTGAAAATTGTATATCGTCAAAAGATGAATGCTCTACAAGGTATGCAAAATTTTATGAAAAGTTTAATAAAGAAATGGATGGAATTTTAGTTGATAGTTCCAATTTGAATACTGAATATTGTAAATCAAACCCAATTGAATGTACAATGGATGTCAATAAAAATTATTTACAAAAAAATAATGTGGTACTTGCAGATGGAACACCTTTTGATCCAGCTACACTAAATGATACAGATGGATATGTTTTAATTCCAGAAAAATTCAAAAAATATGAAGAGCAAATAGTTGATAGGCGGTCTCAAATAGATGAAATGGACAAATCTTTAAAAATGAAGCCGATTTATATCCAAAACGATCAAACTTTTTTTACATATCGAACAGAAGGTAGCATTCTAAATGCAGTTAATCCAATTGTATATGTAACAGAAGCACTAAATCCAATTTATTTATCATCAATAATAGGTAATTATTCAGGTGACTATTTTGTAAAAGCAAATAATGAAGAAGAAGTAAAACGTGGTTTAAAAGAAATGAACATACTCGATACTCAAGTAAAAGATGTATACTTAAAGCAAAGTGCTTTTTCATCAGCAATTACTGAAAATGATGCAAATCAAAAAAAAATATTTGCTTTTTCGCTAATAAACATTTTAATAATTACAATGATTATTTACTTTAATCAAAAATTAAAACTCAAACGTGATCAAAAAACCAATTATATAAAACGGATTTTAGGGTTTGAAGCTAAAGACATTTATCGACGATATTTCTTTGAGACATTTATTTTATATGGATTGTTATTAGTAATTACATTAATTTCTGTAATAATTTTAAAAGATAATTATTTCTGGCTTTTAATTGTGCTTTTTGTTGGATTGTTGGAAATACTGTATAAAGTTTTTTTAATAAGTACTATAACAAAAACAAATAATACTATAATAAAAGGAGCGGAATGATAAACTTAAAAAATATTAATAAGATGTATGGAAAACGTACTATCTTCGATAACTATTCATTACAAATTAACCGTGGAGAATTAGTTGCTATTGTTGGAAAAAGTGGAAAAGGAAAAAGTACACTTTTAAATATTATTGGTGGACTTGAAGATGTTGATTCTGGGGAAATAATAATTGATAATACAGAAATCAAATCAAGTAAAGCTAAGAAAATACTTTTACGTGAAAAAATTTCTTATTTATTTCAAAATTATGCATTGATTGAATCTGAAACGGTTTTGAATAATTTGTTATTAGCTGTTAGATACAAACGAAAAACAAAGAAAGAAAAAATTATACTTATTTCAAAAGCCTTAAAAATTGTTGGTCTAGAAGGAATTGAAAACGAAAAAATATACAATTTAAGTGGTGGTGAACAACAACGAGTTGCAATGGCAAGGTTAATAATTAAAGATAGTCGAATTATTTTAGCAGATGAGCCAACAGGTAATTTAGATTTTGACAATGCAAAGATTATTTTTGCTTTACTTAAAAAACTAAATACAAAAGGGAAAACAGTTATTATTGTAACCCATGACTTAGAGCTTGCAAATAAATGTAAGCGAGTAATTGAGTTATAGCAATTTAAGTGTGAACTTCCATCATTTAAAAGAAACAGATAAAAAAGAACTAGCACTGTAACAATTTGAACTGTACCCATAAAAATAGAAGATAAATAAAAGAGTTTAAATACACATTAAATGTCATTCCACTTCGTGGAGTGTCTTTTTTGTTAATTATAGTATAGCAATACTGATAAAAATATAATCCGCATTAAACATTTTATTTATTAATCGATAATTTATTGTATCAATTGAGTATTCCATTATTTTTTTGTTACATTTCTTGAAATGAAAAATGCAACTACCTCGATAAATAATAAAAGTATTGTAAACATTGTTGCAAAAACATTTAAAGCATTTTTGTATAGACCAAATTCCATTGTGGTTACTCCATCTACACCTGTCTGTGCATTAAAATAAAGTGCATTATAAAGTGTTGTTCTTAGTCCATCATCAGAACTACTAAATAGCATCAATAGAAATGCTACCACAAATATTATAAAGACAAATATGAGTGCTGAAATGATTATTGATATATGCATATTAAAATTTTTCATTTTTTTTCCTCCAAATATTTTTTTTCTTATTATACTACAATAATACCATTGTTATAAACATTTTACTTTAGATATTTTTCGGCACTTTGCAAAAATATTTTAATGTTGTTATATATGAACAAGTAAAAATAAACGAAATATTTAGGTTCTATGTCAAGTGATGGGGGATAAATGATGCCCTATATTTTATACAACATACTTTCATCAAAAAAAAACGACTCGATTAGATCGAATCGTTATTATTCTTAATAATATATATTTAAGCAATAAACCTGAAATTAATGATTTTCTGGTAATGTTCCGGTAGTTAAATATGTTTGTTCTAATTTTAAAATCTCTACTTTTAAAGTTTCAACAATTTCATTTTCTGGAATTTTTCCAACAAATTCACCTTTTTTGATTAAAAGACCTTCACTTTTTCCACAAGCAATTCCAATATGTGCCTCTTTAGCTTCACCTGGTCCATTAACCGCACAACCTAAAATAGCAACTTTAATTGGAGCTTTAACTGTTTGTAGGAAATCTTCTAACTGGTGAGCAAGAGGAATCATATCAACTTCAATTCGTCCACAAGTTGGACAAGAAATTAATGTTGGCATATTGTTAATTAAACCATAGTTTTTCAAAATTTCTCGTCCGACTTTAATTTCTTCAACTGGATTTTCTGATAAAGAAATACGAACTGTTGAACCAATTCCCAGTTTAAGTAAATGTCCAAGACCCATTGCTGACTTAATTGTTCCACCAAATTTTGTTCCAGATTCAGTAATTCCTAAATGGAGTGGGTAATTAAACGCTTTTGCACCAAGCGTATAGGCCTCAATTCCTAAATCAAGGTTTGAAGCTTTTAAAGAAATGATAATGTCGTGAAAATCTAAACCTTCTAAAATATCGACATGATATTTGGCAGATTCGATCATTCCTTCAGCTGTTGGATAACCATATTTTTCTAAAATGTGTTTTTCTAAACTTCCGGCATTAACTCCAATTCTAATCGGAATTTTTTTTTCTTTACAAGCTAAAACAACCGCTTTAACACGTTCGTCGTTTCCAATATTTCCTGGATTAATTCGAATCTTATCAACACCAGCTTCAATGGCTGCAAGTGCAATTCGATAGTCAAAGTGAATATCTGCAACAATTGGAATAGTAATTTGTGCTTTTATTGCTTTAATCGCCTGAGCATCTTCAAGTGTTGGGCAGGCTACACGAATAATTTCACAACCAGCCTCTTCTAGTTCTAAAATTTGTTTAACTGTGGCCTCGACATCAGCAGTTTTAGTAGTAGTCATACTTTGTAAAATTACAGTATCTGCACCACCTATCTGAATATCTTTGACCATTACAGGACGGGTATTTTTTCGATGATTTAACATTAAATCGCCTCCTCATATAATATTTTACCATACTTTCAAGTTTTTTAAGTAATAAAGTATAATTTTCTGAAATATATTATATAATATAATTGTTAAAAAAAATGGAGGAATATAAATGATTGAATTAATTAAATTACCATATGCATATGATGCATTGGAACCAGTTTTAGATAAAGAAACAATGGAAATTCACCATTCGAAGCACCACAATACTTATGTGACGAATGTGAAAAATGCTATTACAGGAACTGAGCATGAAGGAAAAAGTTTAGAAGAATTATTGACGTCAATTGATAGTCTTGATGCTTCAATTCAAACAGTAATTAGAAATAATGCAGGTGGAGTTCACAACCATAACTTATTTTTCACAAGTTTAACACCGGGTGGATCAAAATTACCAAGCGGTGCTTTAGCGACAGCAATTGATGCTAAATTTGGAAGCCTTGAAAACTTAGTAGAAGAATTAAAAAAAGGTGGAGTTTCTCGTTTTGGATCAGGTTGGTCTTGGCTAGTTGTAAATAACGGAGAATTAGAAGTTATGACTACTCCAAATCAAGATTCACCAATCATGGAAGGAAAAACACCAATTTTCGGAATCGATGTTTGGGAACATGCATATTACTTGAAATTCCAAAACCGTCGTCCAGATTATCTTACAGCAATTTTTGATGTAGTTTGTTGGGAAACAGTTGCTAAAAGATTTGAAGAAGCAAACTAGGAGTTTCATTGGATTTTTCAAAATTAAAATTAAAAACAGAAAAAATTGTCGGTTTTAACCTTGAAGAAGAACTTACAGAACAATTAAAAGCAATATTTGAAATTTCACCAAAAGTAAACGCTGAAGAGCAATTACCTGTTATTGCTTTTGCAAAAACAACTAATGATATTGCTGTGCTTAATGATCAATTTGATGTACTTTCTGACGAGTTTGATCAAATAATTTGGGTTATTTATCCAAAAGGAACTTCAAAGAAATATAAAGGTCAAGTTGAAATTAATCGTAACTCGTTTTTTCAAGCATTTGAAAACCTTGGAATAACTGCAGTAAGTAATGTTGCAATCGATGAAGATTTATCAGCAATCCGTTTTAGATTCAGAAAATATAGTAGTAAAAAATAAACTTAAGTAAAATTAAGATTTAAAAAATGAAAATAGTATTTAAGATTAAAAAAATATAAAAAGAGCATATCCTAAAAGTTTTAATGGCTTGGGATATGCTCTCTTTTCAATCATCATGACTAATTGATCAATAGAAGTTAATTAAAAAAACTTAAAAATTGAGGTCTAACACATTGGTATTTAATATTTACAAATTAATCAAAATAAGTAATATTTTTAAAGTTAAATGTTCGATAATTATATTTCGTAATTGAATATTGAAAGCGTGTTTCATCATCCAAATAAGCAAGTTGTTCTAAAACAACCATTACTTCATTTGTAGAAACATCAAGAATTAAATAATCATTATCATCAGCTAAGCAAGTTGAGAAATAATCATGAGTTCTCGAAATCTTTAAATTTAACTGGTTAGTAATATATTCATAGATAGAATCTGCACAAATTTCCAGTGTAAGTTTAGGAATTATTTGAACAGGAATATATGAATGTTCGTAGCGATTTGGTTGATTGTCCAAATAGCGAACACGAATAATTTCATAAACTTCTGCCTCTTTTTCAATTTGCAATAACTCTGCAACATCATGAGGACAAGTAATAACTCTAAATCTAAAAACTTCTGTTCGATAATTTGTATTAATATGGCTCTTTTTGAACCCGTGCATCTTTCTTTCATACTTAGAACTTAAAATATTCACTTCTTTAATATAAATACCACTCCCCTGTTGCTTAAAAATAATATTTTCTTCAACAAGTAAATTCAATGCATGCTTGATAGTAATTTTACTAACATTATATTGTTCAACAAGTTGATTTTCAGTCGGTAGTTTATTTGTATAAGTTCCTTTTATAATTTTTTCGCGTAAATCATCGGCAACAATTAAATATTTTTTCATTAATACCTCCAACCATAAAATTGGTTATGAAATGTTATAATTGATTATAACCAATTATAGCATTTTATTTATATAGATAGGGAAAAAAATGGTTCGAATTGCACATTATGATATTATATGATACTATACAATTATTAAAACAAAGTTGTATAAAAATTCAATTATACTAAGAAAGGTAAAAGATGAAATATAAATTTCCAGAAAAATTTTGGTGGGGTGCTGCAACAAGTGGGATTCAAACTGAAGGGAATAAAAATCAAGTGAATCAATCAATTTGGGAACTCTGGTATGAAAAAAACCCTGAACAATTTAGTTTGGGTATTGGACCTCACTCAGTTTGTGAGACTTATTCTCGATATGAAGAAGATGTGGAGTTAATGCAAAAGATTAACCTAAACTCCCTTAGAACTTCTATCCAATGGTCTAGGTTAATTAAAGATTTTGAAACATTTGAAGTAGACCAAGATGCAGTTGTTTTCTATAAAGACTATTTTCACAAAATGCGTGAAGCTGGCGTTGAGCCTGTTGTAAACTTGTATCATTTCGATATGCCAAGAATCCTACAAGAACAGTATGGGGGATTTGAAAGTAAACATGTTGTTGACTTATTTGTTGGATATGCTCGCAAAGTATTTGAGTTATTTAACGATGATGTTAAATTTTTCACAACCTTTAATGAACCGATCGTTCCAGTTGAAGGTGGTTATTTCTATAATTTTCATTACCCGAATGTTAATGATGCCAAAACGGGAATTCAAGTCGCCTTTAATACAATGATCGCGCATGCAAAAGTTGTACATGCTTTTAAAGCAGGTAATTTTACTGGAGAAATTGGTGTGATATTGAACTTGACTCCATCATATCCAAAAAGTGATGATCCTTTGGATCTTGAAGCTGCTCATTTAGCAGACTTATTTTTCAACCGAAGCTTTCTTGATCCCTTTGTAAAAGGTCAATTTCCAAACGAGTTAAAGCAAATTCTAGCTAAATATGAAATGTTACCAGATTATACTAGAGCTGAAGTTGAAACAATTATTACAAGTAAAGTGGATTTCTTAGGAGTGAATTATTACGTTCCAAGAAGAGTCCAAGCTAAAGATTTTTCCAATGTAACAGAATTTACTAAGCCGGAAGATTTCTTTGATTATTACATCAACGAAACTGGGAGATTTAACGCATATCGTGATAACAATGAAATTTGGCCAATTGCAGTTTATGATATTGCGAAAAATATTCAAGAAAACTATGGAAATATCAAATGGTTTCTTGCAGAAATTGGAATTGCAATGGATGAAGCAAGTGAAGGAAAACCAATAAATGGGATAATTCAAGATCAATTTAGAACAGAACTTTTAAAAGAACATCTAAAAATGTTACACAAAGCAATTATTGAAGGAGCAAACTGCTTTGGTGTTCATATGTGGACTTTTATTGATTGTTGGTCATGGAAAAATTCGTTTGTTCGTCGTTATGGATTTTATCGTTTAGAGCTCGAAACAAAAGAACGAATAATTAAAGCAAATGCGTTATGGTTTAAAGAAGTGATTGCCGACAATGGCTTTGATGAATAATGTACAAGCTATTTTTGAAAATAGTTTGCGACAAAGAAAATGGAAAAATGTTATACTTTATATAGAAAGTTGATAAGACTTTTATCGGCATATGTATAGGGAGGATTTGATGTATTTAGTGTTTGATATTGGTGGGACATTCATAAAATATGGTTTTTTTAATCAAACGTATAAGCTTATAAGTAAAGGGAAAATTACAACACCGAGGTCATTAGAAGCAATGCTAGACGAAATGGAAAAAGTAGTCAAAACTGAACCAAATCTTTTAGGGATATCAATTTCAGCACCTGGTGCGGTTGATCCCCAAACAGGAATAATTGGTGGATATAGTACTTTGTGGTATATTCATGGACCGAATTTCAAACAATTATTTAAAGAGCGTTTTGGCTTTGAAATTGCAATTGATAATGATGCAAATTGTGCAGCCCTTGCTGAAGTTCATTTTGGTAGTTCAAAAGAATATAAGAATTGCTTATACATTGTGTTAGGAACGGGGATTGGTGGAAGTGTGATTATTGACAGAAAAATTCAGCGTGGAAAAAATCTTTTTGGCGGTGAATTTGGTTTCATGTTTGTCAATGATAACTTAGAAAATGTCTCAGCAACTTGTTCAACAAGAGTTCTAATGAAAGAAATTAATGCAATTGAAGAATTTAAGGCTTATTCGGGAATTGATGCGTTCAATTCAACAGATTCGAGAATTATAGAAATAATTAAACGTTTTTGTCGTCGAAATGCAATGTTCATGTTTAATCTACAATATGCACTTGATCCTGATGTAATTATTTTAGGTGGTGGAATTAGTGATAACCCTAGGTTCTATCAAATGTTAATGTATGAAGTTGATAAAGTTTTTGCAGAGTCAATTGCAGGAATACGTCCCAATATTATTATAGGTGAATACAAAGCGGATGCCAATTTATTCGGAGCATTAGCTAACTTAGTATATTGAGAATGACATTTTCTAATTAATTGCTTTAAAATAATTGGAAAATTAATTTTGTCTCGTTTAAAAATGCTATTTTATCAATCTGGCTAAGTAATTAGTAATGACAAAATGAATTAGACATGTGGACTTACATGTCTTTTTTTAATGTTTAATTAAAAGTCACTTGAACTGACTAATAGTCAAATTAAAATATTTTTCTTAGATTGTCAAAGAAATTTTGCTCATTTAGTTGCCGTGTAAACACTGGATGTAAGTTTATATTGAAAATAAACACTTGTTTTCAAATTTAGCTTGCAATTAGACCAAAATTTTGATACAATATCATTAATATTTCATTAAGAACGGATGAGAGAATAAACTCGATGATTCCTAGCAACCTGTTAAAGCAATTAATAAGGTGCTCAAATTAGCGTATACTTACGATCAATGACAATAGTAAGGCATGCGAATACACGCATGCCTTTTCTCTAAAAACAAAGAGAAAAACTAGTGTAAAAAGTATATAATTTATAACATTGTAGAATTATTGAAATATCATTTGAAAAATAATGAAAAAATTGAATATGGAGGAAGAATGAATTTTGAAAAATATGGAAAAAAAATGTGGATGGATGGTGAATTTGTAAATCCCGAAACTGCTAATGTCTCGGTAATGAGTCACGTTATTCATTATGGAAGTGGATTATTTGAAGGAATTAAAGCCTTTAAAACGCCTAATGGACCGGCGATTTTTAGATTAGATGAACATGTTGAACGCTTATTTTACAGTGCAAAAGTTTATTATTATGAAATTCCCTTTACACGTGAAGAAATTAAACAAGCAATTATAGAGACAGTAAAAGTAAATGAATTTGAAGCTTGCTACATTCGACCAAGTGTTTTTTTAGGTGCGGGTTGGAATGCAGTTGATATTAACAAAGACGTACCAACACATGTTGTAATTAGTACATGGGATTTAGGGGTATATACAGCAAGTGAACACCATTTAGCAATTTCGAGCTACCGTCGTTTTTCTTCCCAAATGGCACCGATGCAGGCGAAAGCTGCAAGTAACTATATGAATTCTTATTTGATTCGTCATGAAGCGCAAATGTGTGGGTATAATGATGGAATCGCTTTAGACATTAACGGTTATATTAGTGAAACAAGTACAAGTAATATTTTCATGGTTAAAGATGGGAAAGTTTATACTCCAAGTCTTGCTTGTTCAGTTTTAAATGGGATAACAAGGCTTACATTATTTGATGTTTGTAAAGATCTTGGGATTGAACTAATTGAAACGTTCATTACACGTGACTTTTTGTATCAAGCGGATGAAGTTTTTTGTGCAGGGACAGCAACTGATGTAAAAGGAGTAAGTTCAATTGATAAATTAGTAATTGGAAATGGAGAATATCCGATTACTAACAAGATATTAGAAGGATACTTACAAATTGCTAGAGGAGAAAATCCTAAGTATAAAAGTTGGTTAACTTACGTTAATTAATTTATTAATATGATATGGAAAATAAGGAGTTTAAAATGGATTTTTCAAAATACGGGAAAAAAATATGGATGGATGGAAAATTAGTTGATCCACAAGATGCAAATATTTCAGTGATGAGTCATGTTGTACATTATGGGAGTGGTTTTTTCGAAGGAATTAAAGCTTTCAAAACTGCAAATGGACCAGCAATCTTTCGTTTGGATGAGCATGTTGATCGATTGTTTTATAGTGCACGAGTTTATTACTATGAAATTCCATTTACTAAAGAAGAGATCAAACAAGCAATTATAGATACAGTGAAAGTAAATGAGTTTGAATCATGTTATATTCGTCCAAGTATTTTTATGGGAGCAGGTTGGCATGATATTGATATATCTGAAGAAGTTCCATTTCATGTCGTAATTAGTACTTGGAATTTGGGGGACATCACTGGTAAGGAACATCATTTAGGTGTAACAAGTTATCGTCGTGTTTCTTCACAAATGACACCAATGCAAGCAAAAGCGATTAATAATTACATGAATTCTTATTTAATCCGTCATGAAGCACATATGGCCGGTTATAATGAAGCAATTGCTTTAGATGCAAATGGATATGTCAGTGAGTCGAGTGGAAGTAATATCTTTTTAGTCAAAGATAAGAAAATAATAACACCATCGCCTGCTTGTTCAATTTTAAACGGGATAACGCGTTTATCATTAATTCAAATTTGTCAGGACTTAGGATTTGAAGTCGAAGAAACATTTATTACACGTGACTTTTTACATCTAGCGGATGAAGTATTTTGTGCAGGAACTGCAACTGATGTAAAAGCAGTTAATTCAATCGATCGAATTACTGTTGGGACAGGTGATTATCCAATTACGGAGAAGATTTTACAAACATATTTAGAAATTGCAACTGGAAAAAATGAAAAATATCAAGGATGGTTAACTTATGTTAAATAATGAATTAACAACAATTTTTAAGGACTTACATCAAAATCCTGAGTTGAGCTTTAAAGAATACAAAACAACCGAATACATTTGTAATCAACTTGATGAATGGGGTGTAAGCTATCATCGTTTAAAAGGAACAGGGCTAATAGCTTATTTTGACCAAGGTCATACTGAAACAATTGCTTTTAGAACTGATATTGATGCCCTACCAATTATGGAAGAAACTGATTTTGCATACAAATCACAAAATTCTGGTGTAATGCATGCTTGTGGACATGATGGACATATGACAATGTTATTAGGAATTATTCAAAAGATTGTTCAAGAAAAACTAATATTAAAGAAAAATCTATTGTGTCTTTTTCAGCCAGCAGAAGAAGTTGATGGAGGAGCATTAGAAGTTATTAATGATGAATTTTTCAAACAATATCAATTATCAGCAATTTATGGAATGCATGTTTGGCCTGAACTTGAAGCAGGAATTTTCAGCTTTAAAGCTGGTAGTCAAATGGCAACTAATGCAACTTTTGAAGTTGTAATTAAAGGAAATAAAACACATGCGGCTACCCCACAATTTGGAAATGACGCAGTACTGGGACTTAGTGCATTTATTTCAGGCGTTCAAACAATTATTGCTAAACGTACAGGCCCATTTGAACCATTAATTATTAATGTTGGTCAAATAGAAGGTGGACTTGCAAGTAATGTTGTTATCGATGAAATTTCTGTTGTAGGGACAATAAGAGCCCTTGATAACGAATTAATTGAACAAGTAAAAATCTGGATTACAGAGCTTTGTCAAGGAATTGGTCAAGCATATGAATTAGTACTTGAATTTAATTTGATTGAAACAAGTTACCCTGTTGTTAATAATGACAAACAACTTGCCCAAAAAGTAGCTGACCATTTAAGAGTGACAGAGTTTAAATATGAGCCGTTAGAAAATCCATCAATGGCATCAGAAGATTTTGGTTTTTACCAGTTAACAACCCCAGGTTTATTTGTCTTTTTAGGAATTAAAGATGAAGAAAGAGGACATACTTCGAGTTTACATACTTCAACATTAAGTTTTGAATTAGATGTACTTGAACAAGGAATTAATTTATACTATGAGTTACTTAAAATTGAAGGTCTAATATAATTAAAAGGATTTTGTCAAATTATTGAATAGAAAAGGAGAAAAAATGGGTCAAAAATTATTTACATCAGAATCAGTAACTTCTGGTCATCCAGATAAGCTTGCTGATCAGATTTCTGATGCATTTTTAGATGCGATTTTGAAGCAAGATGAACATGCAAAAGTTGCAGTTGAAATATTCATTTGTAAAAATCTGGTTGTAATCGGTGGAGAAATTAATACTTCGGCACAGATTAATCCAGAACAAATTGTTCGACAAAAATTACTAGAAATCGGGTTTGAAGCTGATGAATGTGGAATTAATGGACATACTTGTCGTGTTCAAAACGAACTTAATGTTCAATCACCGGATATTGCCAATTTAGTCATCCGTGAAGATGGTGAAATTGGTGCTGGTGATCAAGGGCATGTTTTTGGTTATGCAACGGCCGAAACGGAAACTTTTTTACCAATCACTTTGTACTATTCGCATAAACTTGCTAAACGTCTTGAAGAAGTACGAAAATCAAATGAATTAAACTATCTATTACCTGATGGTAAAACACAAGTAACATTTATCTATGATGAAACTGGAAGTCCAGTTGGAATTGATACAATAATTATTTCGACCCAACATCGAGAAAACGTTGAACTTGAACAGCTTAGACTTGATATTCAAAAGTTTGTAATTGCTCCAATTATTCCGAAAAAATATCTGAGTGAAAAAACAAAAATCTATATTAACCATTGTGGAAAATTTGTGATAGGTGGTCCTTTGGGAGATACTGGTCTTACAGGTCGAAAAATAATCGTTGATACATATGGTGGATACTGTGCACATGGTGGAGGAGCATTTTCTGGTAAAGATGCATCGAAAGTTGATCGCTCTGCTGCATATATGGCGAGATACATAGCTAAAAACATTGTCGCAGCTAAACTTGCTCAAAAATGTCAAATTCAAATTTCCTATGGGATTGGAATAGTTGAGCCGATTTCAGTTGGATTAGAGTTATATGGAACAGAAGTGGTTGCAGCTGATTTAATTCTAGAATGTATAAATCAGGAACTTGATTTATCACCAGCAGGAATTATCAAGCAACTTGATTTAACTAAACCAATTTATACAAAGACAGCAACTTATGGTCATTTTGGTCAAGATAACGAAACATTTAGTTGGGAAAAGCTTGATTTAGTGCCAAAATTTGCACAACTTTTAAGTTAAAAAACTTCTAAACTAACCACTTAAAAAAAGCAATTAAAAAATAATAACTTAATCGATGTATTTTACATATTAAGTTTTTTTTTGTTATAATAAAAGTATGTAAGCACAGTTAAGTTAGAAGGGAGTTTACATGCTAATTTTTATTCCGGCATTCAAACCTGAAACAAAAATTCTTGAACTTGTTGAGGAAATTCAAAATAGAACAAGTGCGAAAATTCTTTGTGTTGATGATGGAAGTGGGAGTGATTATGATGAAATTTTTGAAAAGTTAAAACACGCGAATGTGCAGGTGTTACGATATGAGAAAAATCATGGAAAAGGTCATGCTTTAAAGTACGGTTTTAAATATATTTATGAACAACAACTTGCAGAAAAAATCGTTATTGCTGATTGTGATGGACAACATTCAATTAAGGATATTATGCAAGTTGGAGAACAAATAAAGCCTCAAAAAATAATCTTAGGATGTCGAAAATTTGATAGTGATGTTCCATTTAGAAGTACGTTCGGTAATCATGTAAGTAGTTTCGTTTTTCAAGCTGCTGTTGGGGTAAAATTAATAGATACACAAACAGGATTACGTGGTTTTTCAATTAATGATTTACCTTTTTTACAAACTATAAATGGTGAGCGATTTGAGTATGAAATAAACATGCTTTTAGCAGCTGCACATATGCAAATCAAGCTAGAGACCGTATTAATTGAAACAATTTATATTGAGAAAAATCAAACATCACATTTTGATCCTTTTGCTGATAGCTTAAGAACTTTTACACCAATCATTGTTTATGGAATTAAACATTTGTTTAGAATTAAGCAATCACAGTTGTATCAAATGAGGAATTATGAGGGAAAAAAGATAAAAGGAGAATTATGAATTCAGTTGAAGAAATATTAAAATATAATCAGGAATTTGTGGAGAACAAAGGATATGAAAAGTATAAGGCGAGTAAATTTCCAGAGCGAAAAATTTGTATTGTTTCGTGTATGGATACTCGACTGGTTAGCCTATTGCCAAATGCTTTAGGGATAAAAGATGGTGATGTAAAAATGGTGAAAAATGCAGGCGGAGTCGTTGTTCACCCATTTGGAAGTGCAATGAGAAGTATTTTAGTTGCTATTTATGAATTTGGTGTTGAAGCTGTTATCATTATCGGACACGATAATTGTGGGATGGCAACAGTTGACAAAAGTCATGTAATAGATAATATGTTTGCAGCGGGCGTAAAAAAAGAGACGTTTGATACATTGGAAAATGCCGGAATTAAAATTAATAAATGGTTAAGTGGATTTGCTCGTGTTGAAGATTCTGTTAAACAAAGTGTAGAATTAGTTAAAAGACATCCGTTACTACCAGAAACAATTAATGTAGTTGGTTTGATTATGGATCCTGAGACTGGAGAGGTTCGTCAAATTGAAGAAAATGAGTAATGGTCGAAAAAGTATTTTAGGTGTGTTAGTCCTATTTATCGTCTTGAATATTGGTTTAATAGCCTATAAACCACTTTTAGCATATACAAAAGAGCTATTTGTGAAAAATAATCCGTATGCTGAGTACATGCAACCACTTAACGAAAGCGCAAGTTTATACAAATTTGTCGGTGAAAAATACGAAGTAACTGAAAACAAGTTTGATCAAGGTAGTTTGAAAATAACTAAACCACAACTGGAAAATGCTAAATTCTATGAAGTTGCTGGAACAGATTTATTTGTTAAAGCAAGTGAAGTAATTAAAGCGGATAGTATCAACAAAAATACTATTAGAGCAGATAACTGGCTACCATTTGATGAAAGTATCACAGCAACAAAGCCGATAAAAATCCAATTAGAAGGTGGAAGTACTTCAGTAAATTTAGCCGGTGATTATCAGTTTCCAGTTTTAGCTAAAATTGAAGGAAAACTCTACTTTAAATTCAATGAACAAGTTTATTTTATAGATGAAAAGCAAGCAACAGTTGTGAAAACGTCTAATACTAATGAAAAATTAGCGCAAGATGTCCCGGTTTTCATGTATCACTTTTTTTATTCAAAAGCTAATGGAGAAACAGCGCAAGATGGAAATTGGTTAGAAGAAAAAGATTTTGAGTCGCATGTAAAATATCTAAGTGAAAATAATTATTATGCGGCATCAATGGCTGATGTTGAAAAGTTTATTAAAGGACAAATTCGTTTGCCTAAAAAGACAGTTGCAATTACAATTGATGACAATAATCCATCAGTAAAAAAATATGCGTATCCAATTTTAGAAAAATATAAATTTCTTGGAACAAGTTTTGTAATTACTGACAAAATTAAAGATTCAACGGGTATTCAAAGTGAATTTGTCGACCTTGCATCTCATAGTGATGCAATGCATGCTGGAGGTTGTGATGATAAGCATGGTGGTGCGATTCAGTGTATTCCAGTTGAAGACGGGGTAAAAGATTTAAAATTATCTGCCGAAAAAGTTGGAGGAACTACAGTTCTTTGCTATCCATTTGGTGATTATAATCAAAATGCGTTCGATATTTTAAAACAAGCTGGCTATACTCTAGCCCTTACAGTTGATCCAGGTTATGCAACAGTTGGAATTGACCCATATCTTGTTCCACGAGTTAGAATTTCCACCACCACTAATTTAGAAAACTTTAAATTTTTACTGCCAGATTAAAGCTTTTATGAGTGAAAATGTAAATTTTTCAGAAATTGATTGACAAGTGCCAAATAATAGTGTATAATTTGGTTAGTGTAAATAGAGGCGCTTGCAATTATTAGTATAAAACTGAAGTACAACCAGTACGTTGAAAGTTTTAGAAAGGAATTCAAGCCGAAATAAAGTAGCTGGTAATTACTTTATTGGGGTATAGGAGAAGATCTTATACACTCCCGCATCTGCGGTGGAGCTATTCTAAATTAATTGTTATGTGTTTTCAAAAAAACGTAAAAATTAATAAAAGAAAGCTACTCGCTAGCTTTCTTTTTTGTTTACACAAAATATAATATTAACATTTAAATAAAATTAAAATATACTCTGGAGGAATAATGAGGAAAATATTTAGTGTAATCATCTTAACGGTAATGACTTTACCATTTACAGCATTCAATGCTGCAGTTACAACATCTGTCCAAACAACGGGTCCACTAGCAGATGGAACATTAACAGTTGGGATGGAATGTAATTATGCACCAAACAACTGGACAGTACCTGCTGGAACTGCCGTTAATACAGCAGTCCCAATTAAAGGAAGTAAAGACTTATGTGATGGATTTGATGTCCAAATTGCCAGAAAAATTGCCGAAGACTTAGGCGTTAAATTAGAAGTTGCAAAAATCCCTTGGGATGGATTGATTCCTGCATTACAATCGAATACAATTGATGCAATTATTGCGGGGATGAGTCCAACATTAGAACGTCAAAAAACAGTCGATTTTTCAAATCCATATTACATTAATCGCCCAATTCAAAAAATAATTGTTAAAGCAGATAGTAAATATGCTAATGCGACTAACCTTGAGGACTTTAAAGGAGCGGGAATTTCTGCCCAACTTGGAACACTTCAAGAAGGTTTAGTTACCCAAGTTCCTGAGCGAAAAGAAGTTAGTTCATATGAAGATTATAATGCTTTAATGCAGGCGACACTTGCAGGGACAATTGATGGATATATTGCTGAAGCAGAGGTTGCAAGTCAACAAGTAGTTTCAAATGACAAATTAAAATTAGTAGATTTTGCTGAAGGACAAGGCTTTGTGTTATCAGAAGAAGACACAAATATCTCAATTGGAATTAAAAAAGGAAACGAAGATTTTGTAAACCAAATAAATGGTGCACTTGGAAAAATTTCTGATGACGAAAGATCAATGCTTATGAATGATGCCAAAGAACGTATTAATGGTGAAGATCAAAGTGATAATGCATTTGTTACACTTATTTCAAAGTTTGGAAGCTTCTATGTAAAAGGTCTTTCAACTACCTTGTTATTAGCATTTTTCGGGACAATTTTAGGGACATGTGCGGGAGCATTACTTGCTGTCCTTCGAACACTTGAGAGTCATTATAAAGATTCAGCAGTTAAGAAAGTATTAAAGAAAATAGTTCGGTTATTTGCTATTGCCTATATTGACATTTTCCGTGGAACGCCAATGATCGTGCAGTCGATGGTTATTTATTATGGACCAATTACAATGTTTAATCAGTATTTAAAAAGTACAGCTCAAAATCCAGAAACAGTTTTCCAAATTAGTGCAATTGCTGCTGGGATTATGATTTTAACTTTAAATACTGCAGCGTATATTGCTGAGATAATTAGAAGTGGTATTTTAAGTATTGATAAAGGACAAATGGAAGCTGCCCGTTCACTTGGACTAAGTCATAAAACATCGATGATTAAAATTGTTTTACCACAAGCACTTAAAAATACAATTCCAGCATTAATGAATGAATTAATTGTTAATATTAAAGATTCATCTGTATTAAGTGTAATTGCAGTTAACGATTTATTCTATCAAGGGAAAGCAGCAGCTTCCTCTAACTATTTCACATTTGAATCATATTTAATTGTTGCAGCGATTTATTTAGTAACAACAATGACTTTAACGAAACTTATTACACATTTTGTTAATCGAAATCATACAAATAAAAAGAATGTATCTTTCCCAACATCACAAACAACTTCGGAGGTAATCTAATGGGTATAAGAGTAGAGAATATTAAAAAGCGATTTGGTGAACTTGAAGTTTTACATGATATCAATCTAGAAGTAGCAGATGGTGAAGTAGTTTGTATTATTGGTGCAAGTGGAAGTGGAAAAAGTACTTTACTTCGTTGCATGAACTTACTAGAACGTCCTGATGTTGGAGAAGTATATGTCGATGAGAAGCCGATTATTAATGGTGATGTAAATATCGATCAAATTCGTGCAAAAGTTGGAATGGTTTTTCAATCATTTAATCTTTTCAATAACTTAAATGTTTTAGATAATTGTACATTAGCTCCAATTAGTGTTCACGGAAAAAGTAAAGAAGAAGCTGAAAAAAAAGCACTTGATATTTTGAAAAGTGTTGGTTTAGAAGAATTTGCTAAAGCACGTGTCGCTGACATTAGTGGTGGACAAAAACAAAGGGTGGCAATTGCTCGTGCACTTTGTATGGATCCAGAAGTATTACTGTTTGATGAACCGACAAGTGCCTTAGACCCTGAAGTAGTTGGAGATGTACTTGATGTAATGAAGAAATTAGCAAGATCTGGAATGACAATGGTTGTTGTAACCCATGAAATGGGATTTGCACGTGAAGTTTCTAATCGTGTAATTTTCATGGATAAAGGACTAATTGTTGAAGATGGAAATCCAGAAAAAATCTTCACAAATCCAGAACATAATCGTACGAAAGAATTTTTAAATAGAATTTTAAATCATTAATGATTAAAAATATTAAGTTTAAACAAAGCTTTAAATTTAGAACATGAAAGAGACCGAAAAGGTCTTTTTTTTATTCAAATGTAAAATAAATTGTATAATTATTATTAGAAAAGAAGTAATAACTATGATTTTTTTGAAAATGCTTAAAAAGAAAATTTTTTCTAGAATTGTGTGTTATAATATCAATATTGATATCCTTATGAACAGTTACAAATATATTTAAATGTAAAAGTATATGGATAGGTAATATAAATTGTAAATCCACCAACATAAATTTGTTGGTGGAAATAATTGTATATAAGGAGGGGTAATGAATTTATGTTATTTAAAGTTTAATAAAATATATTACTTATTAGGGATAATTTTCATTGTAATTATTAGTACTGTATTTTCAATGTATAATGAACGTGTGAATGTTGAGCTTGAAAAATTAGAAAAAATTAATAATAACTTTGTGTCAAATCTGTATTCAATAACTATTCCTGAAAAAGTAAATTCACAGATGAATGCAGAAAAATTCAGTAAATTGAATGAAATATTAGAAGAAAATCAAATTGTTTCATCAGTTTATCGAAGAGAGGAATATAAGAAACAAACTACAAAATTTGATCTAAACAATGATTTTAAACAAGTGTTAATTGATAATGGTTTAGTTGGCTTGAAAGATCTGAAGGGAAATGTTCTGGTAGGAAACGAAGAAAATGCTAAAGGAATTTACTGGTATACCTTTCCGGAAAAAGATATAAATAAAAATAAGGTTAAATTATTTGGTATTTGTAACTCGGAAATTTTCTTATCAGCATTCGCGCAAATTTCATGTGAAGATACAGTTTTGTTTTCAGATAAAAATATTTTAAATGAATTTTATTTACAAGAAAATAAAAATCGATATGATGTTATGCTTAGTAATACAGTAAATTACTCTGAAAAAGAAATAAAAATTGACGATCTAAAAGCTGACTTAAAAAAGGAAACGGGTATTGATTTTACTGTTGAAAAGAGTAGTGTCGTTGAAAGTGCAAGTGTAAATCAAAGTTTAGTGCTCACACTAAAACGATATGAGAATTTTTTCAAACTTGCAAATTATGCTTTAGTATTATTTGTTGTGGCAATTAATTATTTTATACTATTAAAAAATGAGTATAATATGCAAGTTTTAAATCAATTAGGAAAGAAAAAATCGTTAATCATCGGAACTTTATTAATGCAAAACGTATTGACAATTGCAGTTGGACTACTTGTAAGTTTTATGCCTTTATATTCAAAAGTCGAACTATTTAATTTAATGTTTAGTACTACTATAATTACTTATCTATTTTGGTACTTGATTATTGGTTATAAACTGCTCAAAAGGAAAAGTGAACAAAGAAATTCACTCGAAAATAAGCTATTGACATTTTTCTTTTGCATCTGTACAATTACAATTATATTTACGTATAGTCTGCTTAATATCGAATCAAAACTTCAAAGTTTAGCTAATTTCATGTACCTTGAAGACCCGATAGAAGGTCGCGTATTTGTTGGACTTCTTGAAAATCAAGAAAAGCAACTAATTGATGATTTAATTAGACAAGATTATAAATTTGTTGCCTTTGCAGATGATGGCAATGAAACTGAAGTCTATAACTATAATTATCCATTAGCAATTGATTTACCGATGAAAAATAATGTTATTGAACGACCAACAGAAATTGATGGTAAAATATATAAACAAATGGATTTAAATAATCCGCCACTACAAATTATGTTTAAAGTTGACGGATTTACAACTAAAGACTATCGGGAAAAACTTCCAAAAGGAACAATTGTTGGAGTAAACACGGCGAATTATGAAGAACTAAATCAAAAACAAGCTATCACCTTTATCACCCTCTTTTTAATAACCATCACAATTATCTTCGATATTATTTTTAGTTTAAATAAACGAACGATTTTTGTGCTTAAGTTATTAGGCAAGAAAACATCAAAAATAACAGATTTTATTTATAAAGTAGTAGTGAAAAATTTTGTGCTTGCACTAGCTATTGTTTTGTTAGTAAATTATGAAAAAATTATGTATGTAAATATTCGTAAACAATTTGTAGAACAAGAATTAACAATTGGTATAATCTCAGTAGTTGTGATTACAAGTTTAGTGTTTATTGTAACGTACACGTATACGTGGTGCCGAATAGCCCTTAGTACAACTAAAAATATTGAAAGTAAATTTAAATAGGAGAATGATGATTAAAGTTAAAAATGGAACAAAAAGGTTTGGTGAAGTAGCAATTTTAGATAGTTATGATCTAGAAGTTAAAAGTCAAGAATTTCTAATGCTTTATGGACCAAGTGGATGTGGAAAAACAACATTACTCAATATTATTTCAGGAGTCGATAAATTAACTACAGGTAGCTTAACTTTTAATGATACAATAATTGACAGTGAAGAAAAAAGACGTGTTTTACGTTCGCAAATTGGCATAATTGTTCAAGACTTTGCCTTATTAAATCATTTGTCAGTTGCTGAAAATGTGTTACTTGCACTAGACAAAGTGACGCCTGAATCAAAAAAACGTTTGAATGAACTCCTGATTGGATTTAACTTGAAAGCACATGCGAAAAAAAAAGTAAGTGTACTTAGTGGGGGTGAAAAACAACGAGTTGCAATCATGCGAAGTTTAATTAAAAATCCCAAACTGCTCGTTGCTGATGAACCAACAGGAAGTTTAGATAAAAAAAATTCATTAATTTTAATGGAGTTACTTAAAGTTTTAAATGAAAAAGGGATTACGATTGTCATGGTCTCACACGATCAATTACTGCAGAGTTATGCCTCAAGAATTATTGAATTAAATTAATAAATAATGATTAAATATCTGAAGTGTTTTGGATATTTTCAGTTTGAAAAAAGTTTAAAAACAGCGTAAGCTGTTCTTTTCTAGTATTTGCTATACAAAGTTACGATATTATTGAGGAATTTTAAATATACAACTACAAAAAGTTAGTAAAATTGATGAATGTGTGGAAGATATAGCCATGAAAATAATTGCATATGCTTAGCTTTTTCAGAACTTAGATTTATGATTTTAAACTTAGAAAAAAATGTCGTAAAACTTTGGTATAAAAAGGAAAATATTCCTAAAATAAATTAATAATTTGCTATAATAAAAGTATGTGGAAAAGAAGTGGAGCAGAATGAAGATTAAAGTTCTAAATGGTCCAAATTTGAATATGCTAGGTTATCGAAATCAAACTCATTATGGTGTCCTAGATTACCAAATGTTGTGCGATCAAATAACCAATTTTGCGAAAAAAAAAAATATTCACATTGAGCATGTACAATCAAATCATGAAGGTGTGATAATTGATGAAATTCATGCATTGATAAAGAGTGATGAGTATTCGGGATTGATTATAAACCCAGGTGCTTTTACTCACTATTCGTATGCAATAAGAGATGCGTTAGAAATGCTTAAGTTACCAAAAGTCGAAGTTCATTTATCAAATATAAAAGAACGTGAAGATTTTCGTAAAATAAGTGTAGTAACGGAAGTATGTAATCAAACGATTTATGGTAAACAAATTAACTCATACTATGAAGCGATTGAATATATTTTAGAAGAAGGAGAAAATAAATGAGGTCATACACAGGTTTAACAACAGAAGAAGCAAAGAAACGAAAAGAGCAGTACGGAGAAAACATAATTAAGCGAAAAAAAGCTAAAACAAAATGGGAGGTTTTAGTTGAAGTAATTGTCTCACCAATTTTACTAATTATGATGATTGCTGCAGGACTTTCATTTTTAACTGGAATGCAAGAAAAAAGTTTTCTAGAGTTTTATGTAATCTTAGCATTAGTTATTGTTAATGTAGCAATTAGTTTCAAACAAGAAATTGATACAATTCAAAAATTAGAGTCACTTGAAAAATTAAATGAAGGAAAAAGTATCGTAATTCGTGATTCAATTGAACAAGAAATTTTATCAAAGGACTTAGTTCCAGGAGATATGTGTGTTCTTAAAGTTGGATCAATTGCCCGTGCTGATTTAAAAGTTGTTGAAGCGCTTGACGTTTTTTGTGATGAAGCATTCTTAACAGGAGAGAGTAAAGCAATTGTAAAAGTAGCAGGAGATGAAGTTTATTCAAATGCGACAATTAAAACTGGAACAATTTATGGAGAAGTAACTAAAACTGGACTTGATACAAGAATTGGTCAAATTGCGCGTGAAGTGGATGAAGTTCAAACTACAAAGTCACAGTTGGAAATTAAATTATTGCAAATTACAAAAGTGCTTGTTGTAATCGCACTAATAAGTGGGGCGTTAATTTTCTTATTAACATCATTAAATGGTCTGCCAATTAATGAAAGACTTACGATGACAATTAGTATTTTAATTGCCTGTGTTCCAGAAGGACTTGCAACGGTTATGGCAATTGTATTAGCGTTCATGAGTGTTCAACTTTCTAAAAGTAATGCACTTGTAAAAAAAGTTGACTTACTTGAAACATTAGGTGAAGTAAGTTATGTTTGTTCGGATAAAACAGGAACAATTACGAAAAATACAATGGAAGTAACAGATATCTCATTTGTTGATCAAAGTGAAACAGCAAAATCAATTTTAAACTTAGTATTAATCGACAAAAGTCCAACAATGGTTGGTGCGCGTGAGTACTTTGATGCAAATATAAAATTTGAAAATATTGGAAAAGTAATTGATGAGATTCCATTTAACTCATCAACTAAAAGAACGCAATATTTAGTTGATTTAGATGGTAAAAGATTTGCAGTATCAGTTGGAGCACCTGACTTTATTTGTCCAACAATTGAAACGAAAGTACCTGAAATTGTTGAATATGCAACAAAAGGGTTAAGAAGTTTACTTGTAACATACAAACCAGTCCAAATTGATGATTTAGATGAACTAGCAGGTGAATATATTTTTGATGATTTAATTTGTTTATTTGGAATTTCAGATCCACCAAAAGAATCTTCAATTGAAGCGATTAGTATTATGCATGAAGCGCACATTAAAACTATTTTGATTACAGGTGATTATGTAAAAACAGCAGATGCAATCGCACGTCAAGCAGGAATAGTTGAAGAAGGTGAAGACTACATTGCAATGACTGGTGAAGAGTTAAACAAATTATCAGAAGCAGAATTTGACCAAATGGTTGAAAAAATTCGTGTATATGCTCGAGTGCAACCAGAAGACAAGCAACGAATTGTTAAAGCACTTCAGAAAAAAGGTGAAATTGTTGCGATGATGGGTGATGGAACAAATGATTCAATTGCCTTAAAACAAGCGAATGTTGGAATTGCAATGAATCAAGCAGGAACAGATGTTGCTAAAGAAAGTGCAGATTTATTGTTACTTGATGATAATTTTGCAACAGTAAATGTAGCGATTTCTGGTGGACGTTTAATGTTTGATAACTTGCGTAAATTTATGCGTCAAATGCTAACTTCAAATGCCGCACACTTCGGTTCAATCTTCTTTTCACTATTATTTGGATTAATTTTCGGACTTGAAGAAGTTGTCTTACCATTAACAGCAGTATTAATTTTATGGGTAAATATCATTAGTGATTCGATTCCATCACTTACATTAGGACTTGATACAGCAGAAAAAGATTTAATGTCACGTAAACCGATTGATCCTAATGAGCCAATTTTACCAACTCCTTATATTATTGAAATTCTTGTTCGTGGATTGGGACTTGGTTTAATGGTTTATCTTGCTTTTGCATATTTAAATGCTAATTACGGTGTTGAAATTGCAAGAACATTAGCATTTGTTATTTTATCATTTGGACAATTAATTCATATTTTTGATGCAAGAAATCAAAAAACAATTTATTCGAAAAATCCGTTTGAAAATATGACACTTGTAAAAGGTGTTGCGTTATCAGCAATATTAAACTTAATGATTATTTATATCCCATTCTTAAATGAAATGTTCGGTTTAGTTGCTGTTGGAATAGTTCCATTACTGCTTGCAATTGTTTATTCAAGCGGTGTGACGTTTGTGATTTCAGCCTTTAAATATATGGCAATCAAAAACAACTAATCAACTTTGAGAAAAATTAAGTATATAATAAGTGGAAAATGAAATTTTTTAATAGAGTATAATGTCAATATTACACGACTTAAAGTGTAAACTTAAGATAAAGGAGCGATATGATAAAGATATATATTGAAGAAAAAAAACATGGTGAAAAAGTTGTTTTAAATAACATTACACTGTCTATTAGAGAAAATTCATTTACCGTTATTAAAGGGCGTACTGGGGTTGGAAAAACAACATTATTAAATATTATCGGTCTACTTGATTCTAATTATGTTGGACATGTTAATTATGAAGATGTTGAAACAATGAAATTAAGTTCAAAAGAAGTCTGTGATTTCCGACACCAAAACATAGCCTATATCTTTCAAGAATCGCTACTTTTAGAGCACTTAACAGTTAGAGAAAATATTGAATTTGTACTTAAACTATTAGAAAAATCAGATGATTTATTTACAATTGATCAAATTTTAAAGTTGATTAAAATGGAAAAACATGCTAATACACTAGTTAAAAATTTAAGTACAGGACAATTGCAAAAAGTAGAAATTGGACGTGCAATTGCAACAAATCCAAAGATTATTATTGCTGATGAACCAACAAGTAATTTAGATGATTTATCAGTTGAAGAAATAATGAATGTATTTAAACACTTAAATAAACTCGGTAAAACTGTTATTTTAGTTGCCCATGACGCTAAAGTATTTGATTATGCTTCAACATTATATACTTTAAATGATAATCAATTGATTTGCGAATATGATAATGAAGCACCTGAAGTTCTTGAGCAAACAATGATGTTACAAGAAAAAAAGAATTTAGTGACATTTACAAATTTAATTAAACATAGTGTTACGAATATTACGCGATTTATTTTAAGCTATTTACTATATTATACATTGTTGATTGCATCGTTAATTGCACTTTCGTTTTCGCTATTTCAAATTAATTCAATGAATGAAACACTTGAATCATTTGTTATTAAAGATGGTGAAGTAATTACTATTAATAATTCGACATCAGCACCAAATGTTAATAATTTATCGGATGCACAGATAAAAACTATCCAAGGTATTAATGGAATAAAACGCGTAGAACAAGAATTAACAGTTAATATTTTACCGTTAAAACTTGATGATAAAGAATTGACATACGTAACAAGTAGCCAAACAAATTCATTTGGTGCTAATTTTCCGGTTATGACAATTATGGATGCATCTAATCCAACTAATCAAATTTATTTATCTGCTGGAGAAATGCCTAAATCTGATGATGAAATTATTATTAATGAAGTTGTTATAAAGAAGTATTTAGATCCAAACTATGATATTGCCAAAGATAATGGAAAATCATTTATCGGTAAAGAAATAAAATTAGAGTATTCAAGTGCATTAGGACTTATTGGGACAAAAAACCCAACGACGCTTACTGATACATTTAAGATAAGTGGGATTGATAATTCATATAGTTACGACTCAAATGAGACAATCTACTTTGCTGACTCTAAAATGAAAAATTTAATTGAAGAAAGTAATTTTTCAGGAAGTAAAACTACAACAATTGTAACCTCAAAAGAAAGTATTGAAATGGTAAAAAAACAATTAGATACTTTTAAAATTCAATATTTTGTAATTGGAAATGACTTTAGTCAACAAATAGAAACGAATCGACAATTAATTTTCTTGTTTATTGTTGCGACAATTATCTTAATGACAGCAGCTGTTTCAGGTATTGTGTATAAAAACTTAACTTCTCGTAAAGAAGAAATTGGGATTTATTTTGCTTTAGGTCTTAGCAAACGAAACATTAGTTATATTATGCTAATCGAAATCTTAATTGTTTCAATCTTAGCAGTATTTACTGTTGTTGCAATTGATTCAGGATTCCAAGCATACATGTATTCAAATGAATTAATGATTTTACCTGAAAAATTATTCCAAAGTTCAGATATCATTATTATTATGTGGGTACCGTTAATTGCAATTAGTGTTTTACAGACACTATTTACTCGTTATATTTTAAAGCGTGATCCAATTAAAATTATAAATGATAAATAATAAATAATAAATAATAAATAAATTAAAAAAGAATGGCTAGAAACTTTGAACTGAACCCCAAAAAGTGGAATAAGAAATAAAAGAGTTTAACTACACATAATATGACATTCCACTTCGTGGGGTGTCATTTTTTGTTTGTGCATTTGTGGTCTTTCGTAGTTGTAGTATAACATATAGTC